>CAYVVD010000022.1:0-50392 GCA_964454975.1 uncultured Hyphomicrobiales bacterium
AAAACTCAGGAACAGCATGACCAGAGAAACCCAGCCGAGTAGCATCTTGTTTTGCGAGAGCTCCGTAGTTTCGTCCTTAACCGGAGGATGGTCAATCCGTAATATTCGTGTTATTCCTGCCCAGACTAGCCATCCAAACCATCCGCCAAGCAAAAAGGGAGCATTATCATTTATGAAATCAATTGGCGGGAAAATAACATCTTTTAAAAAACCGCCTTCTAATTCTGCAAATGTTTCGTACAGGTTTTTAAGCAATCCGCTTATTCCAAGGGCAAATATAAACCACCATGCCCAGCGTGCTACTTTCCTGTGAAGCCTGCCAAACATCGCATAGATAATATGCCCTCCATCCAACTGGCCTATAGGCAACATATTTAATGTTGTTACAAACAACCCGAACCACCCAACACATAGAAACGGGTAATGATAAATTTCGTTCATCGGAGGGACAAAACCATCAGCATTTGCAAATAATTTCACGAATACTGAATAAAGAATTGTATCGCCAAAGAATAATCCAGAATCGAGCATTTTGCCATCCAGTTCAGTCAAATATTCTGGATGGAGTTCATATATATATTCAATACCCGGAAGAGTCAACAGGCCGTAAATTAAAAATATCACACAAACTACAAATCCTGCCAAGGGGCCCGCAATACCTACATCAAACAATGCTTTCCGGTCAGGTATCATAGAACGCATACGGATTACGGCGCCCATTGTACCAAATGACAAAGGAATAATCATAGGAATGATTGGCAGTGGAATGTAATAAGGAAGAGATACCTTTATTCCATGTATCCTCGCGGCTATGTAATGTCCGAACTCATGAGCGCTGAGAAAAGTAAGTATAAGAATTGCATAGGTAATGCCATAGCCCCAGTTATCAATCAGGAATGGGTCGCCACGGTATGACCAGGCTGTGCCTGCAATAACGCACGATATAAAGGAGAAAATAAACAACGCCCCATGAAGCCAGTAATTGTCCTTTACTTTTGGCTGTTCCCTGTAGCCGACAAAATCACTCATTCTGCTTTGGAGCCGCTTTTCTCCGGTTTCATTTGAGGAAAGAAAACAACATCCCGGATAGATGTTTCACCAGTCAGGAGCATTACCAGCCTGTCAATACCAATACCAAGGCCGGCAGTTGGCGGCATTCCTATCTCAAGCGCACGGAGGAAGTCTTCATCGAGTACCATGGCCTCATCATCACCGGCAGCTCTTATCTGCGCCTGTTCTTCAAGTCGCCGTCGCTGGTCTCGGGGATCGTTCAACTCAGTAAATGCGTTTGCAATTTCTTTTCCATTTACAAACAATTCAAACCGCTCTACAAGCCCATCTTTTGTACGGTGCTTCTTTGCAAGTGGCGACATTTCAAGTGGGTAGTCAATAATATATGTTGGCTGAATAAGGTTAGGCTCTACCTTTTCACCCAGTATTTCATCAAGTATTCGCATTGAACTGGCGCCTTTTTCCACTTCTACGCCAATTTCGGCTGCTTTTGCTTCAAGCTCATCCCTCGAAAGCCCAATCAGGTTATCCCCCGTAAATTTTTTAAACAGCTCAGACATGGGAATTCTTTTGAAAGGCCTCGCAAGGCTTATTTTTTTTCCGTCGTATTCAATCTCTTCAGAACCACATACCTTCAAGGCAATATTATTGATAAGCTCTTCTGTCATATCCATCATCCAGTTGTAATCCTTGTAAGCAACATAGATCTCCATTGCGGTGAATTCGGGGTTATGGTTTTTATCCATTCCCTCGTTGCGGAAGTTTTTACTTATTTCATAAACACCTTCATAGCCCCCAACAATCAGCCTTTTCAGGTAAAGTTCATCTGCAATGCGCATAAACAGGTCAATATCAAGGGCGTTGTGATGAGTTACGAAAGGCCTTGCAGTTGCACCGCCATAAATCGGCTGTAAAATAGGAGTTTCCACCTCGAGCCAACCTCTCTCATCAAAGTAGCTGCGCATTTCCCGGATAATTTCAGAGCGTTTGATGAACGTAGCCCTGATGTTTGAATTAACAATCAGGTCTATATACCGCCTGCGATAACGAAGTTCTTTGTCTGCAAAGGCATCGTAAATAATCTTATTGCCCTGTTCATCTGTTTCCTCTTTTGCAACAGGAAGCGGTTGGAGAGATTTGCACAGGACCTGCACATGTTCGGTATGTACGGAAATCTCACCGGTACGGGTTCTGAAGGCGTAACCCTTTATACCAAGTATATCACCGATATCAATAAGTTTCAGGTTCTCGTAAAACTCAGGCAATTCATCCTTTTTAAGGTAAACCTGAATTTTACCTGCGCTATCCTGGATATGCATAAATGATGCTTTACCCATACGGCGGATGCTCATCACCCTTCCGGCTATGCTGAGTTCTTTTAGTTCCCCGGGATTCTCATCGTTATAATTATCAAGGATAAACTTTGAATCATGAGACTTTTCAAAAGTATAAGGATATGGATTAATGCCTGATTGTTCAAGCATCTCAAGCTCTTCTCTTCTTCTCAGGATCTGGTCGTTTATTGTTTCTGTCATTGTAAAGAAATAAAAAATTGCGATAAAGCTAATTAAGAAACTTCAAAGTTAATAATATTTTAGTTAACTTTGTTAGTTGAGATATATTTAATATTTTAATGGAATAGCATAGTTAATCGCTAATTTCAGTCTTTTGTTTAAGTAATTTGAAGGAAATAATTGAAGAATATTTATTTTTCTCCCCAACCATTCAGGGGAAGGTTTGAACCTAAGAGACAACAAACCAGAAAACATAAAATAAACCACGAAATCAGAGCTCCCCAGGTTAGACTAATCGACAGTGAAGGTGAATTTTTAGGTATAATGAGTGCGAAAGATGCTCAAAAAAAAGCAAATGAGAGTGAATTAGACCTGGTTGAAATTGCGCCGAATGCCAATCCTCCAGTTTGCAAGATTATTGACTATGGCAAATTCTCTTATGAAATTCAGAAAAAAGAGAAGATGCAAAAGCGAAATCAGTCACAACAGCAGATGAAAGAAATCCGCTTCAAATGGAGAACTGCTACCCACGATTTCAATTTCAAAACACGGCATGCAAGGGACTTTATTGAAGAAGGCAATAAAGTAAAAGCATCCGTTATGTTCCGAGGCAGGGAAATCACTCACCAGGAAGTAGGAAAGGAGTTGTTGGAAAAATTTGTAGCTGCATTGGAGGATATTGCAAAAGTAGATTCCGCAATCAGGATGGAAGGCAGAAACATGACTGTTATAATGGCTCCGGAAAAAAGCAAGAAAAACAAGTAATCTATTAACAAGAAATTGTTTTTATAAATTTAGAAATATTTGTAACTTTGAAGTTCCCGCTAAGCGGGAACTTTTTTATTTAATTTGGAAATCCGGGGTAATAAAATGCCTAAGATGAAATCTAATGCGTCGGCAAAGAAGCGCTTCCAGGTTACCGGAACAGGTAAATACAAAAGGAAAAAAGCGTACAAAAGCCACATCCTTACAAAAAAGACACGCAAAAGAAAAAGGGAACTCGGTAAAACTGCAATTGTTGACCAGACTAGTGTAAACCAGTTAAAAGTTTTACTTCCGGGCACCTGATTATTTTTATTAACTGGCGAAAGGGGTATGCGAACTCTCCCCAAGCCATTTAGGAGGAATATATGCCACGCGCAAAAAACAAAGTAGCTTCGCACCGCAGAAGGAGAGATTTTCTTAAGCTTGCCAAGGGTTACTGGGGGTTAAGAAAAAATGTCTGGACGGTAGCAAAAAATCACATCGAAAAAGGACTTTTACACGCCTATACCGGCAGGAAACTTAAAAAACGCAATTACCGCAGGCTCTGGATTGTCCGTATCAACGCAGCAGCGAGGCTGAACGGGACAACATATTCAAAGCTGATTCATGCATTAAAGCAGAGAAACGTTGAAATCAACCGCAAGATTCTGGCTGACTTTGCAATGAATAAACCTGAAGTCTTCAAGACAATTGTGAACCATTCTGTGAATTAAGGAAATTATTGAATTGATACTAAAGGCTGTCTTTAAATTGAAGATGGCCTTTTTTAATGTGCTGATTTGCTAATCCGTTTTCATTAATTGTAAAGTTTGTACTTTCCCTTCATCCAAAACCTTCACAATATAAACTCCGGCAGCTATATCTGATAAACTGATAGTTGCTTCCACTCCGGTTACCACTTTGGAGCAAAGTTTCCTTCCCCTTAAATCATTAATTTCAATCAGCAGATTATTTGATTCTTGCATCCCGCTAATAGTGATATAATCATTTGAAGGATTCGGATAAATGCTGATTTGGGGTTCAAGCTCATCTTCCACTTCTGTTGCCGGATTTTCAAGATAGTAATACACATCGCTTAACTGGCCTAATTCATCTACTTCGAATGCAAGCAAAGGCCCCCACAAGTTTTTTGTCCTGAATTCATATTTTCCGGTTGCAATTTTCTCACTTTGCGAAAGTCCAACCAAGAATAATAAAGATTCAGGTGCAAGCTCGCCATCCAGATAGTATTTGAATGTAAGCGTATCCGAATATTCAACCAGCAATACTGGCCATTCTTTAGTATTAGGGATTTTCAAATCTCCCCAGCCGATTACTTCTATTATCTTGATTTGTTCGATTTCTATAGCTACTTCAGAGCTGTCATAACCTAAGGAAGGAGAATGGAAAACACCTTCTATTTTCCATTTGGAAATGAATTCTACCGGTTCTCCCGTGAATTCAAGTGGGAATATCATCTCGGGCAATGGTGGAGAGATTACGACTGTTTGCTCGTTAATTTCAACAAATTCATCTTCAGGAAAATCAAAGGGGAAAGTCTGTTTGTTCATACTTTTACCAAGTAACTCAAGTCTTCCCTCATCCAATTTATAGTGATTTTTTACCCTGACAAAGTACAACCTTAAATCTTCATAAGCATTTTCAGAAAAATCACTTTCGGGAAATTCCGGGCTACCTTCGTTTCTTTTCGGATATTGAAAGAAAACATATCTCAAAACAAGCTCTTTCGAGTAATCCCAATAATAGTCTGTCAAACCCGGCGGGACATTCACATCAAATGTTTCGCAGTTAATGTAATTTAGTGTGTCTGAATTTATACCTGCAAAATCATCTGAATCAATTGAAATTTGAGCATGAAGACTCGAAGCTGTCACGATTAATAAAATCAATGACCGGATCATAATACCCTTAATATGAAATAACATTAAATACTTTATTTTTAATATAAAATACATATTATTGAGGTAAATTTATAAAAAAAAAAGGGACCCTGAGGCGGGGTCCCTTATTGGCTCTTATCTAATCAACGGGATTATTGAGGCGTTATGACATTACATCTATTGCAATGAGCGTGCCAAAGAATATTACAAACTTAACGCTTCCTGTAACCAGTTGATTTTAATATACTTATTAGAATATTATTTTTGCAGCTACTTTAAGACAGACAAAAATATTCAACGGCCAGCCGTGGCATTCCACGACCTTGCTTTTATTCGTGGCTCAAAAGTGTAAAAATCTCTTCCATTTTTAGTCCGCGAGAACCCTTTACGAGAATAATATCATTTTCATTGCAGTTATTTTTTAATTCTTCAACAATTTCAGCTTTTGAATCGAAACATTGAATTTTTTCATTGCTCAATACATTAGCTGCTTTTCCCATTTCATCACCAAAAAGGTAGATGATATCAGCAGTCCCGACAGCTACCTTTAGCACATGGAGATGTTCTTCGTTGGCTGATTCTCCAAGCTCGCGCATATCGCCAAGCACAGCAATTTTTTTATCAGCCGGGTAATCTTTCAGGGTCTCTAAAGCAATTTCCATTGAGGAAGGATTTGCATTGTAGCAGTCATTAAGAAATGTTAGTTCGTATAGTTTCTCAACAGACATGCGGCTGTAGCCGTGGCTGCTATCAGGTTTGTAGTTTTCGAGCGCCGAAATTATATCATTTATAGGCACCTCAAATTTGATCCCGACTGCACAGGCTGCAACGGAGTTTAATGCATTAGCCCTGCCCGGGACAGATAATGTATATGAAAACTGCAAATCATCATAACTGATAGTAACAATAGCGTTTAGCTCGTTATCAAATCTAAATGAATATTTCAGGTTTGCTTCATCATCTGTACCATAAAGCAAACGTTTATCCATAAGCCCGGTGTATTTTTTTAATCGCTCATCTTCAATGTTGATAAATGCAAAGTTCCTGTGCTTCAGTAGGTATCCGAACAGAAATGTTTCTTCCATCTCAACGCCGTTTATATCAAAAAACCCTTCCAGGTGCTCTTTGCCGATATTCGTTATAAGCCCATGATTTGGGGCAGCCAATTCTGAGAGTATCGCAATCTCACCCGGCTCGTTAGTCGCCAGTTCCAGAACCGCACATTCATAAGTTTCGTCAAGCTGAAACAACATCAGGGGAACTCCATAGCGGTTGTTGAAATTGCCCTGGGTTTTCAGCGTTTTGAATATTTTTGAAAATACTGCCGCAGTCATTTCTTTGGTGGTGGTCTTTCCATTTGAGCCTCCAATTGCTATGACAGGTATCTCAAACCTGCGCCTGTGGTATGCGCCGAGATTGCCAAGGTCTTCTCGGCAATCTTCAGACAAAATCAGAGGATGAGAGCCGAACTCTTCCCTGTTTGAATTGAACCAGTTTTTGTTAACAATCGCAGCTGAGATTCCTTTTCCAAATGCTTCGCCAATGAGGTTATGTGCATCTACCCTTTCCCCTTTTATTGCTACAAATATGTTTCCCGGCTCTATAAGTCGGGTGTCAATAGCGACACCGACAGTTTCCAGATCAGGTTCGATGTTAATTGCTTTATCATTGAAAATTGCTTTTAAGTCTTTTCCGGAAAACGGGGCTTTGTTTTTCATAGTTTGATTGCTTCAATCCAAAAAAAATGATAAATTAAATATTGACAGGATAATCTTCAAACGGGAATTTACCCGGAAGTTAAATTCCCGACGAGCATGCAATTTAATATTTTATCCTGTGCAACAGGGGGACACTCATAAAGTTTATGCATCAATTTCCAAAGTCTGTTAAGCTTTTTGGGCTGGTTCTTGCCTTTGGGCTGATTTTTTGGATTGGCGGCTGGATAGCCCGTACAGCCATCGGTTTTGATATTTTTATCTCAGGCACAGAGTTAGTGTTGAAAGATTGGTGCCTTCCGGCTGAAATTTCTCAAACGGTTTACCTTTTCTCAATGCTGGCCGTTTATACCGATACGGCTTATATTGCAGCGATTGTTTCTGCTGTAATAATTGCGTTTCTTTTCAAAGGCAGGATTAAAGAAAGGGGTTGGTTGTTTATGGCACTAATTCTGCTTTTTATTACTATCCCGGTGCAAGGATGGATTATCTGTGAGGATATCAGAATTAACCTTGTAATTGCTGAATACGGCAGGGATGCTAAACAGGCAGTGGAAATATTTTTAACAAGGCAGCGTAATATACTTTTGAATGCTCTCGGCACTTTGTCTTTCCTTTCAGTTATGACAAGTGTTATCTACCTGGTGTGGCAGCCACTAGACAGGACTAACGAGACAGAATTTTTATTAAATAAAGAGGAAGAAAATGAAGCCGTTCGAAATACAGAATGAGCTTATCGAGGCAGCTAAACAACTTGGAATAACAGTTGTAAGGGAAAGGGGGACTTTCCGCAGCGGCTATTGCAAAGTTGGGGACAAACGGTATTTTATCGTTAACGTTTCCACAACGCCCGAAATTTTAAACTCACAGCTCGCACTTGCATTAAAGGAGCAGGATATTGATGGGGTATATCTTAAACCGGTTGTGAGGGAATTTCTTGACAATCATGCTGAAGCCCCGAAACAAGACAGCTTTAATTTCGTTGTAAATTATTGATGAATCAAGTGGTGTTTTAGATATTAAACACACCACCCTATCCACTCTTAAGAGGGGAAAATGATTTAAGCTATTATCCCTTATTATTTGTGAATTTAGATTTTATTTTTCAAAATAGAAATAATTCCTCCCCTCTTGGAAGGAGATTAGTCCCAGTGGGGATGCCTATGACAGGTATTTTAAAAAAAACATGAACCGATTAATCTTAATTCTGCTCTTAACATTCACATTCGCTCTTAAAGCCGAAGAAAAACCTCTTGCAGCTTATTTGGCGCAGGACAGTATCTGGCATTTTATTGACTATTCCGGTAAAGAAATATTCGACCCGGTGTTTATTATTGAAGTTGCAGGTTACAGCGAAGAAGTCTTCAGAGTTCAAACTGTTGTGCACGATACTATACGCTGGTGCTTTCTCAACCACAACGGAGAGGTTGTAATCCTGCCCCATGCTGATATGGTGCTGGATTTTAAGAATGGCATGGCATTCACGGTAAAAGTAATAAATGAGAAAGGCGATCAGCGCTATGGGTTTATAAATCGCCGCGGCGAACAGGTAATACCCAGCACAAATATAGATGCTACCCAGTTCTCAGAAGGCCTTGCATTCCTGAGAAATGATGAGAAAAGGGGCTACATTGACACATCCGGTAAATTTGTCTTTGAGATGGATTCGCTTGTAGGTTATGATTTCACCGAAGGATTAGCGCCTGTTTCTAATAGTGAATATTTAGTAGGATTTATTGACAGGAAAGGTGAAATAGTAATTCCGCTCCAATACGATGAACCTGCTGAATTTACTGAAAACCTGGCGCCGGTAACTACACTCGGCAATTTTGGCTACATTGACCAAACCGGAACCAGGGTGATTCCATTCAAATTTCATGTTGCGAAGAATTTTTATGAGGACAGGGCATTTGTTGGAATGATTGACATCGAAAAAATCACTCACTGGGCAATGATAGACCCATTAGGTAACTTGTTGACTAATTACAATTACATCCACACTCGCGATTTCAATGAAGGCAAAGCCGCTGTGATGGAAAAGAACCTGTGGGGATACATAAACAGTGATGCAAAATACGTAATAGAACCGCAATATCGATTTGCACATAACTTTAAAGACGGACTTGCATTCGCCGCCGACACTGAGGGAAACTTCGGGTATATCAATGAAAAAGGCGATTACGAAATAAAAATCGAGAACCCGGTTAAGGTAGTAGATTTTCGATTCAATACGCGGGTATATTAATCAGTGCCAGTCTTTACACTTGAAGTATATAAGAATACTACCGCTATAGCAAACATCACCGACCATATCATAGGACAGCCTAATTCCCAGCCAAGTTCGGACATATAAAAGATAATCTGTGTTCTCCTGGTAGAAAAGGTTCCCGAAATTTTCCATTCTTTTCAGGACCTTGGAGTAATAATTATTCTCGGTTTCCCGGAAAGTGATTAACAGGTTTGGTAATAATATTTTTATCAGTTCTGTCATTTCACTATACCCGCTAAGATTGCAACAGACCATGCCAGCGACTGATCACCGGACTCGAGTATTTGTTTAGCTGTTTGTTCAAGAAAATGTTTAGCTTTGGGATGTTTTTTTTCTGAAAAGTAGATTGCAGACCTGAGCATATTTTCTTTGTCTCCCAGCCTTTTAAACCGGAAAAATGCCTGTTCAGTTGACTCGAGCGGTTCAACTTCCTGTAATATTGAAATTGCGCTTTGTTCATTCGGAATATCATTAACTAAAGCAAACCTGCCGAGGTTGTTGCCGCTATAAACATTAGAATTACGTATAAAATCGGGCAATGCGTTTAACCCGATTCCTTTAATTCTGCCCGGTTTTTGCAGCTCAAAAACCGCTTTACCGCTGGCCCTTGTGTAATATGCACCTCCGTTTCTGCCGACTGCATCTAACGCATGCGGGTCAATTAACCCATCTTTCATAATATCTTCTGCAATGTGGAATTTGACGACCTCGCAGATCGCCAAATTGCCGGATGCAGCCTTGCCACCAAGGTGAACCATATCCATCAGTTTACATTCGAGGTGGTAAGGCGACTCTTTAATTCTCTTAGGCTTTACTAAATCTGATTCCATAGCAGTGAATCCTGCGCGCTCAATTTCATCAACATTCTCCGGGTATTCGCAGGATGCAAGGTTCATCTGCTCTACAATGGAATATGTAACAACGTGTATCACACATTCTCTGGTCGCCATTATGTTGTTATATGTATCCTTAGTAGTGTCGTCCCTACCCCTGCGGGAAGGCGAAAATGCCACGACAGGAGGGTTGTTGCCAAAAGCATTGAAAAAAGAAAAGGGAGATAAATTGTTAACGCCATGTTCAGAGATTGTTGATACAAAAGCTATCGGCCTCGGAGTTACACCACCAAGCAAATATCTGCTAATCTCGGGAATAGTCATTTCAGCCGGTAATAATCCAATCATTTCACTATTTCAATATTTTGTACATTCTGTATCTTAATAGCTCTACACCACCTAAGTCCCGGTTTTCAGGAGCTATTATACTATAACCTTTGTTCTTGAAAAACCTTAGTGCAGTTGTGCTTACCCGCGCTTCCATCCTTTTAATGCCCTCTTCCAGCACCTTTTTTTCTAACTTCTCCAGGAGTGAGCTGCCAATGCCCTGAGACTGGAAATCCTTATGAACATACAAAAGGTCGAGCTTGGCTTTTTTTGTAGCAGCAGCAAAGCCGAGCAATTTGTCAGAATTAACTGCAACCAGGAAGTAACGGTTTTTAATTCTTGACTCCCATTTTACTGAATTTTTATAGCCGGAAGACCATTTCGCAACCTGGAGAGCGTCGTAATCATTGCTGTTCACGGCTATTATGGTCTCGCGAAATAACATGGTAATCTGAGGTAAATCCTTTTTTTTGGCATTCCTGATTGAATATTCGGGCATTTTTCTTAACTAAATAGAAAACAACAGTTAATAAATCTAACAAAAACTAAATTAAAGAAAGCCTTAAATTTTTTTCTCTAATTCTTATCTTTGTAAGTTAATGCAAACTTACAAGAATATTAAAGAATAATCATAAATGGGAGCTGTATTATGGAAATGGATATATGTTATGGCGGCATCCCCAGCAAAATTCCAAACAATTCGATGGGTATCAGGGGTTATGACTACGTAGAGTTTTATGTCGGCTCCGCTAAGATGGTTGCATACTGGCATGCTAAAGCCATGGGGCTGGATATCGTTGCTTACCAGGGGCCGGAGACCAGCGTAAGGGACAGGTGTTCATACTTATGTGCAACAGATACAAACTTGAAGGTAATGATTACTTCCGCTCTAACACCGGATGCATCTGATATAACAATGTTCCAGGCGATGCACGGCGATGGTGTTAAAAGATGGTGCGTTGAGGTTGTAGATGTAAATGAAACATATAAAAAGGTTATTGAAAACGGCGGGATGCCGGTCAGAAAACCATACAGGCTGGAAGACAAGGACGGTTATGTTGAGCAGGCTTCAATCAGGCTTTATGGAGACGCCGAAATTAACTTTATCAATTATGATAATTACAACGGGCTTTTTAAACCGGGGTTTGAAAAACCCGTTCAGAAATACGAAGTAAAAAAAGAAGAAACAGGGCTCAAAATAATAGACCATATTGTCGGGAATGTGCATAAGAATGAAATGGATTATTGGGCAAGCTATATAAACCGATGCCTTGATTTTGAAACTTTTCTTTCTTTCGGCCCGGGTGATATTTCGACAAAATATTCGGCTCTGATTTCAAAAGTAGTCCGCTCAAAGGACAGCATTATCAGGAACCCGATAAATGAGCCTCTGGCGGCAGAAAGGCAGTCTCAGATTGAAGAATATACTAACCAATACAGGGGCTCGGGAATCCAGCATATAGCAATTGCAACAACTGACATTATCAAAACAGTACAAGCTTTGCGAAACAACGGCGTTGAATTCCTCGATGCGCCTCCGGATACTTATTATGAAGAAATCGCAAAAAAGGATTTTGGCCTGACAGAAGATATAAACGAGCTGAAGAGGCTCGGAATCCTGTGTGATGTTGAAGGAAAGGGTTATTTACTGCAACTATTTACAAAACCAATTGGAGACCGCCCGACTTTCTTCTATGAGATTATTCAACGCAGAAAAGGCGCTTCAGGATTCGGCCAGGGAAATTTTCTGGCACTTTTCGAAGCAATTGAACGCGACCAGGAACGCAGAGGCAACCTTGTTGAATCAGAATTTTAATTTGTAATTTATGAAACTGGAATAACTATGTCATTTTATCACAAGATGGGCAAGATCCCGCCTAAGCGACATATCACAATGTACAAAGATGACGGGAAATCATTATATCGTGAAGAACACGTGAGCGCAAAAGGCTTTTCAAGCATATATTCTAATAAATACCACCTTTATATGCCGACTTCTACAAAAAATATCAGGGAAATTGAAGGCATAAAAGCAGAAGAATGGAAGGAAGCGCCGCTCCAGCATTTCCACTTTCTCACTGACAAAGAGAAACCGGAAGGAAATTTTATTACAGCACGCAAGGCATACCTGACAAATGCTAATTGCACCCTTTATACAGCACATATTACAGAAAATTCCGGCATTTTTTTCCGGAATGCCTGGGCATACGAGTACATATTCTTCCACAAAGGCACAGGAGAGTTCCGCTCGGATTACGGTAATTTTCTCATAGAAGTAGGCGACCAAATTATAATACCACAGGGTACGATTTATAATATCCAGTTTGATTCACCCGGCAATACTAAGCTGCTGATTGTAGAGTCGGACACACCATACGATATACCTTCACATTACCGAAATGAATACGGGCAACTGCTTGAAGACGCACCGTTCTGTGAGCGTGACATCAAAGTCCCAGACAAACTCGAGATTCATGATGAGAAGGGTGATTACCCGCTTTGGCTTAAGGCGGGGAGCCGTATGTATGAATATTTAATGGCACATCATCCGTTAGATGTTGTTGGCTGGGACGGGCATTATTATCCATTTGCTTTCAACATCAAAAATTTCGACCCGAAAGTAGGGCGCGTGCACCTGCCCCCGCCGGTACATCTTGTTTTCACAACAGGTAGTTTCGTGTTGTGCAATTTCTGCCCAAGGCCTTATGATTTTCATCCCCGGGCAATCCCCGCTCCTTACTATCATGCAAACATTGACAGCGCGGAAGTGCTTTATTATGTGGATGGAGATTTTATGTCCCGCAAGGGAGTAGGGCCAGGGTCAATAACGCTTCACCCGCTTGGGATACCCCATGGGCCACAGCCCGGAAAGACAGAGGCATCAATCGGCAAGCCCGGAACAGAAGAATATGCAGTTATGGTAGATACGTTCGGGCCACTTTTCCCGACAACAAATGTAAAAGATGCAATGGACGAAAATTATCCATATTCATGGCTGGAAATATAAAGAATGAATGTAAAATTAATCTTTCTTTTCTTCTGCTTGCTTCAAAGCGCCTTGGCTCAAAGAGACACAGTTATTGCTTATGATTTCGACAATAATGATGCAGGCTGGCACGAAGGTTCGAACAGCGAATACTCTGCAAAAGTACAAAACGGGAAATATATATTTGCCCATTTCACCAGCTCAAGTTACAGGCACTTCTCCCATTACCATTTAATAAAGCCCGAATCTAATTTTAGGATAGAAACCATGATACGCCAGTTGAACGGTGTTGAAAATCATGGTTATGGATTGATATGGGGGCGTGACGGATACCGCGATGCATTCCGGTTTATCATTTCCAGCAACGGGATGTACAGCATTAGCAAACACGAAGCTAACGAATGGGTTTCGATTGTACAGTGGACAAATGCCAGAGAAATAATTAATCCCATGGGAGAATACAACTCTCTGACTATCCAGAAAACAGGTGAAAAAATCAAATTTATAATCAATGGAACACAAGTTGAGTATCTTGATTTCCAAAGGTTCTACGGGACATTTATAGGATTTGAAACAAACCTCAAAATGACATGCGAAGTTGAATACCTGAGTATTATTCACCCTCATTATCCTGTCAACCTGACAAAAAGCTATAAAGAAGTTGTCGAAAAAAAGAACCTGGGAAGTTCTATTAATTCATCCCATATTGAAAAAGCACCTGTAATTTCGCCTGATGGAAACACGTTGTTTTTTGACAGGCAGCATCCTGACAACGTTGGCAACAGCGAGAAGTCAGACATTTGGTTTAGTGAAAAACATGCTGACGGTACCTGGAGTATAGCAAAAAACATAGGCAGGCCGTTAAACAATGCCGGACATAACTTCGTTATTTCCGTATCCCCTGACGGGAACACACTTCTGCTTGGGAACACATATAACAAAGATGGCAGCGCAGACACAAGAGGCTTATCTTCTTCATACAGGACGAGGGATGGTTGGAGCATACCCGAAGATGTGGTAATAAAGGACTTTATGAATAAATACATTTACGTCAATTATTTTTTGTCTGCAGACAGGAAGATTCTTCTTTCATCAGTTGAAAGAGAAGATACTTACGGTCTTATGGACATTTATGTCAGTTTTCTCGAGGAGGACGGCAGCTGGTCAGTACCATTGAATTTAGGTCCCAAAGTCAATACGTTTAGCATGGATTTTGCCCCATTCCTTGCAGGTGACAATCGCACCATGTACTTCGCTTCTAAGGGACATCCCGGCTATGGTTCAAGCGATCTATTTGTAACAAGGAGGTTGGGTGAAGGATGGACAGACTGGACCGAACCCGAAAACATGGGCACTTATGTAAATTCATCTTCCTGGGATGCATACCTGACATTACCCGCCAGTGGAAACATTGCATATACTGTATCCACCGAAAACTCCCTTGGCCAGGATGATATTTTTAGTATAAACCTTCCTGAATCAGCGAAACCTGAACCTGTGGTGCTTATATCAGGTCGGGTGCTGAGCAGCAAAGACAGCTCTGCACTTCAGGCTGAAATTAAGTATTTTGACCTGGAAAGCAATCGCGAGCTTGGTATTGCAATCAGCAACCCGAATGACGGATCATACAAAATTGTTCTGCCAAAAGGCAGACAGTACAGTTTCCTGGCACAGAAAGAAAACTATTTCCCGATAAGTGATAATATTGACATCAAGAAGCTGGAGCTTTATAATGAAATAAAACGCGATTTGTATCTTGCTCCTATTGAAAAGGGAATGAATATCCGCCTTAACAATCTATTTTTTAATTACGACAAATACGAAATCAAAAAAGAATCTTTCCCCGAATTGGAAAGGCTTATACAACTGATGAATGCTTATAAAAGCATGAAGATTGAAATTGCCGGGCATACAGACAGCATGGGCTCGGATTCATATAATAAAACATTATCTCAAAAAAGAGTAAATTCAGTTCTCGAATATTTAGAAGAAAAAGGTATCAATACTTCCCGGCTGGTTGGCAAAGGTTATGGTGAATCTGCTCCGATTGATAACAATGATACCGAAGAAGGCAGGGCAAGAAACCGCAGAGTGGAATTTAAGATTATCGAAGAATAAAGGGATTGATGACTACGAAACAACGCATTCGGATACCTGAATATATTGAAACACTGAAGCCTTACAGGGCGGGAAACCAGAAGCTTGCTTCGGGCACAAAAAGCCCCCACAGGCAGTTCATAAACCTTGCTTCAAATGAGAATCCCCTCGGCGGGCCGCCAAAAGCAATCAGCGCTGTAATGGAAGCAGCTTTCAGAATGAACCTGTATCCGGATCCGGGTTCAACTGAGTTAACCGAATTTCTTTCCAAAGAAACCGGGAGAAGCCGGGACGAGATTATTTGTGGCCATGGCTCTGAGTCATTACTTGCACATATACTAAATGCATTCCTGGATTCTGAGCATGAAGTCGTAACTGCCAGCGCAACTTTTGTAGGCATTTATGTTGAAACACATAAACTCGGCAGAAGGCTTGTAAAGGCGCCGATGAAAAATTATGGCTACGACCTGAATGCAATTGCTGAATTAATCAACGAAAAAACAGGTGTCGTTTATATAGCAAACCCTAACAATCCAACAGGGACTATGGTAAGCGAAGACGAATTCGAAGAGTTTCTCCACCGTGTGCCGCCTTATGTAGTTGTGGTCCTCGATGAAGCGTATTATACGTATGCAGTGCTTCACAAAGGCTATCCGAATGGATTGAATTACGAATTACCTAACCTTATTGTTCTCAGGACACTATCAAAAACTCACTCACTTGCGGGAATTCGGGTTGGATACGCTGTCGGCCCGGTTAACCTGATTGAAACGCTGTACAAGGTAAAGCTGCCATTTGAACCCAGCCTGCTTGCGCAAAAAGCTGCTGTTGCTGCTTTGCAGGATGAAGAATTTGTAAAACGTACACTCGAAGTAAACACAATAACGCTTGATATGATTTGTGGTACATTGGATAAGCTTGGAATACAGTATCCTGCACCAGCGGCTAACTTTGTTATGGCAATGTTTCCTGATGAAGAGTTTGCAAGTAAATTTGTAAATAGTTGCTATGATTATGGGATCTTGGTCAGGCAACTTGAGCAGTTTGGACTTGACAACGGGGTCAGGATTAGCACTGGTACAGAAAGTGAAACAAAATATGCGATTGGTGTTTTTGAAGAAATTTATAATAATCTTAATAGGAAAAGTAAAAACGATAGAGGAATAAATGAAACTGGTAACATTTCTTGACACAACTAAAACCGAAAAACTCGGAATCTATGATGACGGAAGGGTAATGAACCTGGCAAATGAATCCCAGATGCTTGGAATAGAACTTCCCGCCGATATGAATACGTTTTTAGCCGGCGGCGAAAAGTTCATGAAACTCGCCAGGCGTGTGGCAGAGGAGTTCAGAAAAGACAAAGAGAACCCCGGCGTTGAAGGATTTAAGATCCTTGCACCTGTCCCGCACCCCAGGTCCTGCAGGGATGCTTATGCATTCAGGCAGCATGTAGCGGCTGCCCGTAGAAACCGTGGTGTTGATATGATTCCTGAATTCGACCAGTTTCCTATTTTTTACTTCACAAACCACAATGCAATTTCGGGCCCGGGTGAGATTATTGTAGAAAAAGACCACCTGCTGAAACTTGACTTTGAGCTTGAGCTTGCTGTTGTTATTGGCAAATACGGCAAAAACATTGATGCCGGGGATGCTGATGAATATATTGCAGGTTTTACAATTATGAATGACTGGTCGGCACGTCAGCTCCAGATGGAAGAGATGAAATTGAACCTCGGCCCGGCAAAAGGTAAGGACTTCTCAACCTCCATCGGGCCATGGCTTGTTACAAAAGATGAACTAGAAAAGTACAAAATAAAAACCAATGCAGGCAATCAGTACGACCTGCAAATGAAAGCTTACCACAATGACGAACTTATCTCAGAAGGCAACGCCAAAGACATGACTTATACTTTTGCTGAGATTATCGAGAGGGTTTCCTATGGTGTTGAGATTTTTCCCGGCGAGGTAATCGGTTCCGGTACTGTCGGTACAGGCTGCTACCTTGAATTGAATGGTACAAGGGCACGGCTTGCAAAAGAAAAGGGCGAAGAATACACACCAGTATGGATTGAACCGGGAGATATTATAGAGCTTGAAATTACAGGGCTAGGCAAGCTTTCAAACAAAGTTACACTTAGCAAAAGCAACATTTCAATTCTCGCTAAAAAGCGGCCTTTGAGTTAATATGTTTTTATCATATCCTTCGGCGTGACAATAATGAAGTCTGAGGTATCTTTATTATCGTCCTCAAGTTCTTCAATATCCTCCTGCTCTGCAGAGGAAATTGTTATGATTTTCAGTTCAGGATTTCTCTGCTTCAGGAACCAGTAAATCCCTTCATAGTTATTTGAATGATAGGCGCCGTTCAAGTGAAGAAATATCTTCCCTTTTTCAAAATTCTCAAGAATAAAAAAAGCCATCGTGGCATCTTTGATTGCCTGGGCTTCTACGATGTGAGGCATACCGTGGCTGCTCCCCCCCATACTTTCAAGCATTTTCTTGTAGCCGGGGAGTTCCAGGTCAGCTTCAATTGGCGTAGGAGGAAAGTATCTCCGGGATTCTTTCGGGAGGCTGTCGAGAAAAGTAAAACTACTCCTTGCAATCGCCGAAGCATACCTGCGCGGGATATTTGTGGCAACAAATAATAATTCATTCTCACGGGCAAACTCAAGTACAGGTTTATAGTCTGTCTTGTAATTATTCCAGGTTCGCGCTTCTTTTTCAAATGAGCTCGTTGAGATTTTCCCATTAAAATACTCATCAATCTTTAGCTGGTCATCAGCTTCGAACATTTCCATTCCAATTACAAGATTATTGCCGACTTCCTTGTGTAATTCCTTTGCAAGGCCCAACTGCAACCAATGGTTTATCGGATTGTTATGAAGCTCACCGAAAAGGATAACGTCCGCCTCAAGAGCTTTTTCCGTTAGTTCTTCAAAATCAGAATCATCTCCATCTTTTTCAAAGATTTGAAATGCATTTTTCCCGGCATTTAGTGAAATAACCGTCATTGAAAAGAGTATTATAATTAAAAGTGATTTTCCCATGGGTTAATCTGTTTATTAATAAAAGCGAAAGTTAAGAAATCTGTAACAAAGCCTTCGAAATTTTGTTGAGTTTGAATAGGAATTTCTTTATCTTTTGCCGGATTTCCACACAAAAGAGCGCTTGCTTTGAATAAAACACGGATATTTGCAATTGCAATTATATTGCAATTAATGGCAGTTTTGCCTTCATACTCCCAATATTGGGAGAAAATCAACAACATACCATCTCCATATGACCAGAATTACTGGCTGGATGTCTATTTTTTGCCCGGTAATTCGAACTTTGGCTGGGCATGTGGTTTCAACGGGCGCGTAATCAGGACAACAGATGGCGGTAACTCATGGCTTGGCGCAAGTGTGCAGGGCGCTGACCACCTCGAGAGCATTCATTTCCCATCCCAGGGTACGGGTTATACATCGGGTGTTGAGGGAATTTTTAAATCCACCGACGGGGGAGCGTCCTGGTTTGAATTAAATCTTCCGGGTGGTGACACTTTAACTCCATGGGGGACTTACTTCCTTACAAATGATATCGGTATTGTTATAGGTGGGGGGTGTGCCCGCGACATTCAGCATTTCTGGAAAACTACAGACGGCGGTTCAACATGGAATGTTTTTGTTGGAAACGAACCAAATACCGGGTTGACTGATGGAATCTTATACTCGCCCAATGGTGAAGGCTACGCCGTAAGCAGTGGAAACATCTGGCATACTTCCGACGGCGGGCTTAATTGGAGTATAATCGAGAGCACTCCTGTTTCAGTCTGGCATGAAGAATTTACGCGTATAAATAACTCGTTTCTGTTTCCATATGCCGGCTCTATGTGTTCGGGTGGTGGCGGTGATGGTGGAATGGTGTTCTCAACTGACGGCGGCTCAAGCTGGAATACATACAGGACAGGGCAACGGATGTTCGGCGCATTCCTGATTAATACTACTACCGGCTGGGTCTGTGGCGATGCCCGGACTGTAATGTTCACAGAAGATGCAGGCAGAACCTGGCGCACAATAAATTGTGGTATTGAAGATGGCGACCTCGACGATATCTGGTTTATTAATCCTAATCTCGGGTGGGCTGTTGGTGAAGGTGTTTACAAATATGTTCCCGGTTACCAGGAAGTAGACAGGGATTCTCTTAATTTTGGCAGGGCATGTGTTCCGGGGACTAAAACCGATTTTGTTTCTTTTTTTAACAAAGACATTGAAGGTCACAGTGCACAAGCAAGAATAACCGGGCCGGACAGAAACGAATTCAGGATTGTCTCTCCCGGTACTAATATAAACATGCAAAGTTGCGGAGTTGTTCAATTCACAATTGCTTTCGAACCCACAAGTTCCGGACAAAAAAATGCAACGCTGGAAGTAGAATTTGATAACGGATTTACCGGCAAAGTAGAACTAACTGGCGAGGCATTTCTTAGCTCTGCTGCTCCTGAAGATACACTTTACGTGATAAATCCTGCAGAAGCCGGAAAAAAAGTTATTGTTCCGGTCTTGTGGACAGCAGATACAGATGAAGAAATAATTACACTTATTACTCACATGTCCGGGAATCCAGGATTTGACTTTGACAGTAAGCTACCTGTTTCTTTCCAAAACGGCAAAGCAGAGACTTACCTTACTTTCACACCACCTGACACCGGTTGGTTTGAAGGATTATATAATATTCTGGTTGAGCCATGCGGCAAAGAGATATTTATTAGACTAAGGATTTACGGCACAAGCCCGATTATCACAAGCAGAGGCCCGGACAGCCTGAATACAAAGTGCGAATACAACAAAACAGACACAGTCTGGATATTCAACACCGGAAATGATGATTTAGCTCTTGACCCTGTTTCACTTGAAGACCCAAATATCGGATTCAGCATTTTGGGATGGACAAGGCCAACAGCAAGCCCACCAAAAGTTCAGCCAAAAGATTCCATCGGTATTATAATTTACTTTGAACCCATAAAATCAGGGATGTACAGCACAAAGTTAATAATCGGTAATGATGACGTTACTACAATACGTGGGAACAAAAACCCGTTTGAGATACCTCTATACGGTAGAATGGATGCTACATTCATTGAAGTGGACAGGGACACTCTTGATCTGGGTGAGTTTTGCCTTGGGAAATCAAGGAGTGATTTCTTTTTTATAAGGAACATTAATGGTATTGATGCATTTGCAGACAATCCGCTTGTAAGTGGTTCCGACATGGAAGTAGTCTCTGAAACAGGCAGTTTCCCGGCGAATATCTTTGCTGATGATTCTTTAAAAGTTACTGTTAACTACATACCTTCCAGGCGCGGCGAATTCCTTGATTCACTTACATTCAAAACAGCCCCATGCAATGAAGAAGTGACTGTTTATATTAAGGGAAGGGCTGTTATTGGTGATTTTGAATTTTCACCCACTTCAATTAATGAACAAGTGAAATTTGGTGAATTCCTCACTCAGATTGTTACTATTGAAAACACAGGCGATATTGACCTTACAATTGCCGAAGTAACCTTAAATCCGCTCCCGGCATTTGCTATATTCAATGCAACGTTGCCTCCTTCATCGTTCCGTCCCGGTGAATCAGTTGATGTTGAAATTACAATTGAACTTACCGAAGACGAAACTCTAAACTCACAAATATGCATAAAAGCTGACAGCGAGTGCCCGGTTGAGAAGTGCCTACCAATAAGGATACAAACTCTTAATAAGCTTGTAATTAATCCATCACGGATAGATTTTGGTAAATACTTGTGTTCACCACCGGTAATTCCTGATACTATTTACATCTATAATGAATCCAATTTAGACATCAGAATTGATAATTATTTCATCGACCCCAACGAAAGCGAAAAGGAATTTGCGATTATCAGCGGTCCGAATGTGGGCGATGCAATTAAACCCGAGGCTGACGCACAAATTATTATCCACTTTAGACCACAACAGTGGGGAGATTATTCTGCTGATTTGGTGATTGTTGCAAATGATGTTGGCCAGACAGAGAGGATTCCGCTCACAGGATCATACCACGGGACTGATTTGAATATAACAAGAGATGAAATACCTTTCGAAGCACTACGCAAATGTGATGAGCCTGTTTTCGATTCATTTGACATAGTAAATAACGGCGACTGGGCGGATACCCTTGAAATTATAATTTCTCCCGAACCGGGATGGGATGCTCAACTTGACAAAACTACCATTGAACCCGGCGAAACTGCAACGTGCATTATCACAGCAATACCATCTGACTTTCCGTATGAAGGGCTAATGGAGCTTGAGTTCAAAATCAGGGGCAAGACTTGTGGCAAAGAATTTGACATAAAGTCATTCATACAGATAGATTTGCCAAAACTTGATGTAACTCCGATAGTATTGAACTTTCCCAATTTGTGGAAAGGCTACAGCGATACTTTATCTGTAATTGTCGAAAATAACAGCGCCTGGAATATAAATATAACTGAAATCAAATTCGCAAAGCAACCTTCTGTATTTACTCATAATGCAGCAGTCCCCAAAACTATGGATCTGGGTGATATGGTTGAATTTGATGTCATGTTTACAGCTATTGATAACGGCGCCCATAGTGATACTCTTATAATTATTAGTGAAAGTTCCTGTGTTGATACATTTAGGATTCCTGTAAATGCTAATGTACCCAGCGAGATATTCAATGTTGACCTGACGATTGATGACTATGTTGTTGAATTTGGCAATATCGTTGATATAATCATAACACTGAATAATCCTGTCCCCCGTTTCTTCCCGGATGAGCTGAATCTCAAACTAGAGTTTGATTCTGACTTGTTTGAGCCTATGTCGTTAAAAACAAGAGGCAAAGCGGACGAAGTACCATTTACATATGACAGCGACATACTTTCGACAAGCTTTGGCGAAGAACGCGTCAACAATCTATTTGCTGCCCCCGGCAATATTATTACACTAACCGGAAAGACGCTTGTGGCTATTCCAAACTTCACCGAAATTAATTTCATCGAAGTTGATTTTGCTGATTTGCATCAGGGGGTTGAATTAACAACTCAAGATGGCTCACTTCGTGTAACCGGTTTTTGCGAGCCAATTGGCAGGCAGGGATATTTATTGCTCCCGGACATAAACCTGCAAATCCCGCATAGCACTGTTATAGGAAACCATCTTGATATTGCTTATGATTCTGACGGCACCCAGATGTTGATTCTGAAAATCAGTGACATGCTCGGCAAATTAATTGAAGATAAATCGCTTAATGTCGCTACTGGTTCCGGCGAGTTGAGGATAGAACTGAGTAATATGTCTTCCGGTGTATACCAGGTAGAAATCTGTACAACCTGGGGCAAAAAATTTGAAGGACTGATAATGAAAGCCGATTAACGAATCAGTTCTTTTGAAGCATAGCAGGCAAATCCCGGATTTAGCAGCTCTTTTTTATTATAATGGAAGCGTTCTCCATCTTCCCTGAGCATTGCCCCGCCTGCAGATTCAAGAACAGCCTGCCCGGCGCCGGTGTCCCACTCCATTGTTGGGCCTGATCGGTAATAGATATCTGCTTTACCCTCCGCCACCATGCAAAATTTTAGTGAGCTTCCGCGCGAGATTGAATTCTTTATTTTATAATTTGAAAAGAAATACTTTTCTTTATCGCCTGCATGTGAGCGGCTCATAATAGCAACAATCCCATCCGTAAAATCTGCATTACACTTAATTTCCCTCTCTTCTCCATTTTCTATTCTAAACGCCCCACTTCCTTCTACGCCATAGAAGAGAACATCAAGAACAGGCGCATAAACAACCCCAAAGACTGGATAATTGTCTTTTATAAATGCAATGTTGATTGTAAACTCCCCATTACGCTTGATAAATTCTTTTGTCCCGTCGAGCGGATCAACAAGGAAAAACTCTTTCCAGCCCGAGCGGGTTTCGTAATTTATGTCTTTTCCTTCTTCAGATATGACAGGTAATTCCGGATAGAGCCTTTTCAATCCTTCAGCTATAACAGTATTTGAGGCTATATCTGCTCTTGTAAGAGGGGAATCGTCAGTTTTATATTCAACATTAAATTCTCCGCTGTTATAGATGTCTAATGTTGCATAGCCTGCTTCTACAGCTAAATTAAGTATTGCTTTGTAATTCATTCATAACCCGGATGTTAATCAAGGTACGAAAATAGCATTATATTTTCAGAAAAGGAATTGCCCTGCTTTTAATTCGAACGAAATATAGTCCTTTATTTAAATTGTGCATGTTGATTCTGTCAGTAAATTTGCTTCCTTTAATTTTCTCCCTGTATAATCAAATATGCTGTAATTACCGGATTTACCTGGAATTATAATTTCATCGCCTTTGATATCAAATTCGTAATTACCTTCATCAATACCATAAGGGAGTTTTTTTATAAATGAAAGCAGACAAGAATCCGCCCTGTTTGTTTTATCTGCGGGTTCACTTTGGAAGGCATTTAATATCGGGAAATCCACAGATTTAGTTTGTCCTGATGAACAAATATTCCCATTATTATCTCCCCAAACACATCGGGACTGGTCCTCGCCGCTGCCACCAATATAGCTTGCAAAGAGCAATTCGCTAAATTCCCAGTTAAGAATTGCAACAAATCCATCGACATCGCCACCATGGAGTGACTGGAGTGCATCAGCAGTAACAGGGAAAGAAGTTGAGCGTGTAATGCCACAGAGACAAACATTTCCTTCGTTGTCCACGTAAATACCTTCGGGATGGTCATTTTCCTCAGCGCCGAGATGAGTGGAAAATTCAAGTACGGAACCATCGGGTACTATTTTTGCAACAAAACAATCCGCATTGTTTTTTATCTAAAATCAATAAAAAGCTGGTATAATTAAAAAGATATGAACTTAGTATTTATAACTTGAGAAAAATCTTTGCTGCTTAAATCTGAAGAAATAAATTCAAAACTAATTAACAGAAATTAATATATTGACAGATTATACAAAAGCGCATTTAATGTAATGGATTCAAGGAAGATATTTCTATTTATCGTTTTGATTTTTTCGGCTTTCAATCTAAACTCACAGGTGTTCCTGACAAGTGCTGCAACAGATTCCACAGTATGGACTTATCAATCCTACATAATGGAGTATGCCCCTGCTGAAGATGCATTTGTAGCTGTGCACCGTCTTGCCGAGCGTTTCATTATTGACCGTGACTGGGATCGCGCTACAGAACTCTATAAGGAGTTCAAGCTCGATTTTCCCGAGCTTGAAGGCAGGATTGATTCAATTATTGCATTGTTGAAAGTACCAACTGAAAACCTGAATGAGCGCAACGTAGGCCCTGCTATTAACACTGCCGGCAGTGAATACTCACCCGTACCCGGCGCTGATGACAATACTCTGTACTTTACAGGTGTAAATAGGAATGAAAAGAATAATTCCGAAGATATTTATTATGCCGAAATGATTAATGGCGAGTGGCAGCCTGCTCAAAAACTTACACGAATAATAAATACCGCCTCCCAGGAAGCGCCCCAGTGTGTTACAACTGATGGCAATACCATTATTATCTTCGGAAATTATCCCGGTAATCTCGGGAAAGGTGATTTGTACTTCTCAGATAGAACTGCAACAGGATGGAGCGAAGTTCAAGCATATCCTCCACCAATCAATACTGAATACTTTGATTGTGACGCAAAAATGAGCAATGACGGAAAGGCGCTTATATTTGTCTCTGACCGGCCCGGCAATATCGGAGAGTTTGTACCTTACCAGGAAAGTCTTTTCCACGGCGATTTCCATGGTAATACAGACATTTATGTAAGCCTGAAAACTGAAACAGGCTGGTCGGAACCAATAAACCTCGGTTCTGTGATAAACACGCCCTTCGCAGAGCGTAAGCCATTCCTCCACCCCGACGGACGGTCTCTTTATTTCAGCTCTGACGGGCATTACGGGCTTGGCAGGCAGGATTTATTCAAGGCAACCCGCCTGAGTGACACTTCCTGGACAGAATGGTCGCGCCCCCGTAACCTTGGAAAAGAAGTAAATACACCATACAACGAGAGAGCAGCGATAATCTCTACTGCAGGGGAGATTGCTTATTTCGCCTCAGGCGAGCGATATGACACATACGGCCAGTCAGACATTTATACTATTGACCTGCCTGATTGGGCAAAACCGGAGCCTGTTGCTACTATACAAGGTACTGTTAAAGACAATAACGGAAACTTTATCGCAGCCGATATTATCTGGGAAAACCTCGGTACAGGCAGAAGACTGGGCCAAATGCGCAGCAACCCTCAAAACGGGCAGTATTTTATCGTCCTTCCACTCGGTGAGAACTATGGGTTTTACGCTGAAAAGGAAGGCTATTTCCCGATATCGGTTAGCCTTGACCTGCGTGGCAAATTCGAATTTTTGGCTCTGACACAGGATATCACACTTCACTCTATTGCAGACCTTCTCGGTGCCACCGAGGATTCAGAAAATGTTGATATGTTGGAAGGAATGGACAAACGGAGAAAACTAAGGCTTAACAACCTCTTCTTCGATTACGACAAAGACAATCTGAAGCCTGAATCAATCCCTGAGCTACGACGCGTAATAACATTGCTTAATGAGCATATTCCCGCATCAGTGATAGAGATCTCGGGGCATACTGACAACCGTGGCTCAGACGCTTATAATGAAAACCTTTCGCAGCGAAGAGCTGCATCCGTTGTCAAATTCTTAGTCTTCAACGGTGTTGACCCGGAACGACTCGTTCCAAAGGGCTACGGCGAAATAGTCCCAATCGCTACTAATGAAACAGATGAAGGAAGGGCGCTCAACAGGCGCGTAGAACTGGCAATCATCGGTAAGAAGAAATAAGTACCGAGTACTTATTTAATTCTCATCCACATCGTTACGTTCACCAAAGAACATTTCGGCAACTCGAAGGTCATTCTGTGTGGTAATTTTAAAATTGCTTGTCTCACCTTCCACCACTTTCACTTTGTATCCGATAAATTCGACCAGTTGTGCGTCATCAGTACCTTCAAAACCGGCTTTAGCAGCCTGATCGAATGCCTCCTTTATTATATCATACCAAAATGCCTGGGGGGTTTGCACGCTGCAAAGCTTGTTGCGGTCGTGGGTCTTTGTTACAATCCCCGTCCCGTTCATTTCTTTGATTGTGTCAACTGGTGGAAGTGCCGGTATTGCAGCTCCGTAATCTTCTGCAGCATCAAGGACACGGTCAATCAGTTCTTTTGTAACAAAAGGTCTAACAGCATCATGTATTACTACTACATCGCAGTCTTTCAAATGCTCTGAACGGAGGCCGTGATTTACCGACTCCTGACGAGTAGTACCACCAACAACAATTCCCTTTACTTTCTTAAGATTATACCTTAATACAATTTCTTTTGTGTAGTTGTACCAGTCGCTATTAATTGGGATTATAATTGATTCTACGCTTTCGTGTTCTTCAAAAGGAAGGATTGTCCTTATAAGGAGGGGGATGCCGGCGAAATCATTGAATTGCTTGGGTTTTTTAGCCCCGAATCTCCTTCCTGAACCACCGGCTGGAATAATTACTCCACATTTCATTTTTTCCTCTGCTCATTTCTTATTTTGCAAAATAAACTTATAGCAGAACAGAGACAATTAATTTTGATTTAATTTATTAACACAGCCTCATTATTTATTTTTTTATATTATCACAAAATCCTTTAATTTATATTTGATTAACTAAAGCATGGACTTTAATGGGTTTCATTTTTGATAACTCGGATATAGATAAAATTACAGAAACGCTTTCCGCGAAACCCGTGAATCACGGAGAAAGCTTGCAATGGAGGCTGGAAAACAAGGAAGCAGGGCAGGTACTCGTTCTGACTATTTCCAACAATGTAGAATTTTCTGAGAACCAAACTGGTTCCCTAATTTCTGTTCAGACTAAGTTTGGCTACTTTGAACTCCACGAATGTGCCGGCTATTTCCTTTTTGACCCTGATGAAGTAATTTTTTATATGCACGATGAAAACAAGCTGTCGAGTATGAGCATCGGCAGGGGGGCCTCTTGCTCGTTGTATGCTAATATTGATAAAAAACTGCTGAATGCCGATTTCAGTACCATCAACCCCGCTTTATTACTCTCAGCTATGCAACTATCAATAGCTGAGAATTTCCTCGCCGTTGAGAACAACGGCTGAATAGAATATTAAATAAAAGGATGCGTCTAATACCGTGAATGTTACGGTCAACGTATTTAACCAAAGTTCTGTTAAGCGGCTTCCGAAAAGCCGTATAAAAAGGATTGTTTCGAATATTATTGAATGTGAATCCCCCACTGTCAATAAGGTGAATATTATTTTCACCGATCCGGAATTTATGCTCGAAATGAACTCAAAATACCTGGTTCATAACTTCGTTACAGATGTGATTTCTTTCGATGGCGATAGTGAGATGCCTGCAGAAATTTACATTTGTGCCGAAAAAGCAATTGAACAGGCTCGTGAATACGGCGTTACAACCGGGAATGAAGCTCTAAGGCTTGCTATTCACGGTACGCTTCATGTGTGCGGATACGACGATGATACTGACTTGAAAAGACTTGAAATGAGCAGGGTGGAAGATTATTACTTAGAATTAACCAAATAATGCCTTGCTTTTTAATAAAAAATATTCAATTTTGTATGCAGGTATTCCTGTTGGGAAGCTGACATTATGTTTGAGAGAATTATAGAAATAATCGTTTTTGTTATTTCCGAATTGAAGCAAAACAAGCACATTTCGGATATTGACGTTGATGAACTACAGAAGCTGGGCTATACAAACTCGGAAATATCAACTGCATTCAGTTGGCTGGCTGACAGGATTGAATTCTCCGAGCAGGTTGTTGCAGAGTCTTCAATTCGCAGTACGGATTCTTTCCGCATCTTCCACGATGCTGAAAAAGAGCTGTTCACTCGTGATGCACTCGGCGAGCTTATACAGTTTCAATCACTCGGCTTGCTCAACAACGATCATATTGAGAGCCTGATTGAACGTGCTTTGATGTCCGGCCTGATGGAAGTGGACACGCAGACTCTCAAAACATTTGTAGCAGGGATACTTTTCAGCGCAAGCGCAAATGCGGACAGCAACCGCGTGATGTTACGCGGCAATGATACGATAAATTAGGTCCAGTAGCTCAGTAGGATAGAGCACAAGTTTCCTAAACTTGGTGTCGCAGGTTCGAATCCTGCCTGGATCACTTCACTCGCCAATGGCGAGTTTTTTATTCAAATCAATTATCAACATACCATTCGTCCCAGATCCTGCTACTATCGTGATTGCGGAGGTCAATATTAAAATCTATTGTGCCCTTCAATCCAATTAATACTGATAACCAGCCTGCGTGAATTTCCAAATAATCTTCTTCTGGAACTCCCTTGTAGATGATTGCCAAATCAGTACCGCACTTCCCTTCGCTTTTCAATTCGAATCGAAAAATTGAGTTGATATACTCAATCTCGAAAATTGAATCTGATTGCCTGTACAAAACCCTGATTACGATTTCGACAAAGTTTTCAAACAATTAGAATCTTTGCAGAATCTACTATTTCTCGATTTGAGAGCTAATAACTTAACGAGCCTGCCGCAAAGCATTGGGAATCTTAAGAACCTGCAAGTGCTCTTATTGAGCGAGGATGAATTTTTCGGAGAAAAAAAGGAGAAAATTCAAAAAATTTTGCCTAATGCTAAAATTTATGATAAGTAATTCTAAAGTGTTTCCCTGTATTCCTACACACCCCTAACTCCCCTCGGCAGAGGGGACTTGGTGGTGTGGCATTAGTTTTTGCCTCAGGTTTTCTCTCACCCGGCGGGCAGGATGTGGAAATCCCCAAAGGATATGAATTTGGATTATATGCAGCGCTGGCTGACGGTACAGTAATTCAATTGCCGGCTATTAGCATTGCTAATGTTGAGGATAAGAGCAGTGATCAGTCGCTTCTCTTATATCCTCATCCTGCAAATGAATATATAACTATAGACACCGGCGGGGCGGTTATTGACTGGGTTAATCTCTACACTGTAGATGGTACCTTGATAAAATCTCTTAACCGGATTGAAGACAGTACATTCAAATTTGATTTACGTGATGTGGCTACAGGAGCTTACCTGTTGAAAATCAATACAAACAGTGGCCTTGTTGACTGGCCGTTGCTTAAATATTAATCAAGTACTCCGTAGTGATAGAAGAAGGGCTGTCTATTTTTTAATAGCAGCCCGTTTTTATTTTTTCCTTTCTAACTCCCACAAGAAGGCGTATTTGAGGAAAGTATATATAAAGCTGCTGAATCCGGCTAAAAATCCGCGGTAGCCGTCAAGGAATGCCAGGTTGAATATATACCGTCGAAGGAAGGCTGCAATTGGATTTAATACTTGATTCAAAAAAGAATATCTCCGGCCCTTTGTATGGTAAGATTCGGCTGATTTACGGGCATATGCAATAGTCTTTTCAAAGTGATGTTTCAGGTCCCTGTATGAATAATGCAGCAAATCACCCTTAAGTTTTGAAGATTTCCCGTCTATAGATAACTTATCGTGAGGGTCAAGTCCTCCCCACTCCGGCCTTGCGCTCTTATGGACGAGGCGGAGATTCCAATCCGGCTGCCAGGCATAGTTCAACATCTTACCGAGGTAAACCGTTTTACGGTTAATTTCATATCCCATGAAATCATTATTGTTTATAGCCTTCAAAATCTCAGTTTTTAATTCAGGTGTTGCTACTTCATCGCAGTCGAGGCATAGTATCCAATCCGAAGAACAGATTTCCAAGGCAAAATTTTTATTCGCGATATGCCCCTCCCATGGATGCAGGATGGCTTTAACTCCATAGGATTCGGCAATTTCCACAGTTTTGTCAGTGGAATGACAATCAACAAGGATTATCTCTGATGCGATATCCCTTATCGCATCAATCGTCCTGCGGATGTTTTCTTCTTCGTTGAAAGAAATAATGGATATGGAAAGGCTTGGTTTCATAAAAAAGGCGGAAAAATTCCGCCCCTTTAATTTCTTTGTATGTGAATATGCAATTAGCTGAGTTTCTGGCGGATTTTCTTTTCGGACATTCCACGCAAATAGAAAAGCTTGGCCCTGCGGACCCGGCCACTGCGAATCACTTCGATGCTTTGAATCATTGGTGAATGAAGCGGAAAAACACGCTCAACACCTACACCATTCGAAATTTTCCTGACAGTGAAAGTCTGGTTGATTCCGGCACCGCGCCTCGAAAGTACGATTCCCTTGAAATTCTGAATCCTTTCCTTGTCACCCTCAACAACGCGCACGGCAACATTAATAGTATCACCGGCTTTAAATTCAGGCATCTCCTGGTAATTATCACCGTATTTCTCTTTTTTGCCCGAGACTGCCATCTCAACTGACATGTTATTAACTATATCGATTTTATTCATAGTTTTAATTCCTTCTGATTACAGAGCTACAAAATTAAACTAAATTCCAGATAATACCAAAGAGAAAAATTGATGATGGGTCTGATAAATGTGACCTTCAGTGTGAAATGCTATGTAGTCAGAGTTTGTACATACGTTTGAGCAGGTATAATATTCTCATATTTTAATCCTAAAATCTTAATTGGATTAATTGTCTGATTATCTCCACATGATTAATAATCTTCAGAATCGCCAATTCCATGGATTCTATTTAATTGGAGCCAAATAATTACATTTTTATAAGTACTTGTATTTTCAAGGTTTATACGGGACACGCTAAATGTGGAAAACAAATTATTTCTTTGGCATATTGATTGACATAATCAAGCGGGAACAATTTGTTGGGGTTTAGTGCGCTTACTTTTCACGGTAGTAGCGATACTATTGCTTTTCGCTTTGGAACTCCCCGCTCAACAGCAGCAGGGAGGTAACATCAATTTGCCTTCAATATCTATTAACGTAGATGACGAGAGCAGCGGGGACGACCTTGTCCTGACACTTCAGATTCTGGGTGTCATCACAGTGCTTGCCCTTGCCCCGTCCATTCTCGTAATGATGACAAGTTTCACAAGGATTGTTGTTGTTTTTCATTTCCTAAAACAGGCGATGGGTACACATACACAGCCGCCAAATCAGCTGCTGACCGGTCTGGCGCTTTTTCTTACGTTTTTTGTCATGCAACCGGTGATGGACAAGGCAAACTCCGAAGGACTACAGCCGTACCTGCGTGAGGAGATAAGCCAGGAACAAGCTGTGGACAATATGATAAAGCCTTTCAGGGAATTCATGCTTAAACATACTCGTGAGGAAGACCTGGCTTTGTTCATTAAGCTATCGGGGGCAGAGAAGCCACAGGATATTAGCGAAGTTTCTACCTGGGCGATAATTCCGGCATATTCAATCAGCGAGTTAAAAACGGCATTTCAAATCGGTTTTCTCATTTTTGTTCCATTCCTTGTCCTTGATATGATAATCGCGAGTACGCTGATGTCACTGGGTATGTTCCTGTTGCCGCCGCAGCTAATATCGCTGCCGATAAAGGTGCTTCTGTTTATATTGGTGGACGGCTGGTATCTTATAATTGAATCGCTGATGAACAGCATATTGAATAGTTAAACCGAAATTGATGAAATAATATAAGGAGTCATGGATGACTGAAGAAATGGTGGTTTCTGTTGTGCGGGATGCATTTTACTATGTGCTTATTGTCTGCGGCCCTCTGTTGCTTGTATCTCTAATCATCGGCCTGATAATTTCTGTATTCCAGGCTGCTACTTCAATTTCCGAGCAAACACTTACATTCGTCCCAAAACTGCTGGCAGTGTTTCTTACAACTGTAATTATATTGCCGTTTATGATAAGTAACCTAAAGACATTTACAATCGAGATATTTAATCTCATATCCGGATTGTAATGACCCCTGATTCCGGCATAATCTCTATTTTTCTCGATAAATTCCTTATCGGAATATTAATATTTGTCCGCGTAAGCGGTATGATTGCATCTGCACCGTTTTTTCGCAGCCAGACGATAATCCCCCATGTGAAAATCATACTCGCATTTTTGCTGACAGCTTGGATAGCCACTGCATTTTCTGCAGAGCAGCCCGCGATTGATTTTCACCCATGGAGCCTGTTATTTATCGTTTTAAAGGAATTTTTCGTTGGGCTCGCTATTGGCTTTGTTGCCAATACAGTGTTTTTTGCAGCAAGATTTGCAGGCGGCCTTATCGACTTCGATATGGGTTACCAGACAGCAACCCTGTTTACTCAGGATTCAACAACTCCAACGCTAATTGGCGAATTAAAGGAGATGGTTGCAATAATGCTGTTTCTTATTATTGGGGGGCATCATTATCTAATCGAAAGCATGTTTGCAAGCTTGCAGGCAATACCGATTACTATATTTGCGGTGACGGATTCTACAATTGAGCTTCTTATAAAAATGGCATCCGCCGTAATGATACTAGGAATCAAAATTTCCTCACCAATACTTGTGGCACTATTTCTGACCAATCTGGCCTTGGCGCTTCTTGCACGTGTGGCTCCGCAAACCAATATATTTATTCTGAGTTTCCAGTTGAAAGTGTTTGTTGGCCTTATTGTACTTGTAGGCTCTGTCCCTTTGTTTGTTTATGTAACCAAAGGTGCATTGGGTACTTTCCAGGAGGAATTATACAGGATGCTGCTGACTCTTAACCCATCGAGGGTACCCTAATGGCTGAGAACAAGGAAGGTCAGGAAAAAACCGAACCGGCAAGTGCCAAACGGTTTCAGGAAGCAAGGTTACGCGGCCAGGTATCAAAGAGTATGGATGTTACTACTGCTACTGTGCTGCTTTTCGGAGGCATGTCAGTTTTTCTGTTTGGCGGGCCCCTGATTGACAATTATATGCAGATGATGGGACATATTTTCTACAATGCCCCAAAGATTGAAATTAATCAACAAAACACAATACACTTTTTCTACAGCCTTGCCATATTTCTTTCTAAGTTTTTATTACCGATTGTAATAGTAGCATTTTTTGTTGTTCTTATTGCCGAGACTTCACAAGTAGGAATAAAGATTGCAACAAAAAAATTCACCGAGGGCCTTAACTTCAAGCAGATATTCAACCCACTTACAGGTTTGAAAAGAGTATTCTTCTCCGCACGTTCAATTTTCGAGCTAATCAAAAATATATTCAAGATTATTATCCTGGGCGGTATTATCTACTGGGTACTCTGGTCGCACTGGGAAGAAGTCATTACTATCATGGAAAGGCCATTCTCGGAAATCGGATCATTTATGGCATCTCTCAGCTTCGAAATAGTCCTGAAGATGGGAATTGCATATATTATTATTGCAATTGCTGATTCCATATTTCAGAAATGGAAGTTCAAAGAAGACTTAAAAATGACCAAGCATGAAGTTAAGGAAGAAACCAAACAAACCGAGGGTGACCCAAAAATCAAAGGCCGCCTCAGGCAGCTTATGCGCCAGAGAATTCGACGTATAATGTTCAAAAATGCTTCAGAGGCTGATGTTGTCATCACTAATCCGGAGCACTATGCTGTAGCGCTTAAGTACGACAGGGAGAATATGGCCGCACCACGGGTTGTTGCAAAGGGGCTCGATTTTCTTGCATTGCGGATCAGGGAAATAGCGGAAGAGAATAATGTGCCTATCTTTGAAGAACCACCACTCGCTCGGACATTATATTATTCAACCGAAGTAAATGACGAAATACCCGAGAACCTGTTCAAAGCAGTTGCCAGGATACTTGCCTTTGTTTACAGCATTAGGAATAGTGTAAATTAAAATGCGAATAGAAAGCGGAAAAGCTCTGCGCCCTTTGCAGCGAACACCCTGAATCCGAGATAAGTTCCAAATCCAAGAAAGGTAACACCTGCAAATTGCCTGATTCTGAGAAGCATGTTCCCAGACATCCTGTCCTTGAATTTTACAATCATTCTGACAAGGATGTAAAGCCATATGAAATTCCCGAGGCCAAAACCAACAGCAAACATCAGACTGCTAAGAGCTGTGTTTTCGATCCAGTTCCAAGCATGTACATTTAATGTTACATAACCAAGGGAAGGAAGAAATGTTGGGTTAGCCATGTTTGTAAGTGCGATGCCAATACCAAGCAGAAACGGGCCTTTGGATTTGAGGTCAGTGATAAATTTAGATTCTTTTGGGGACTGGATTTCTGAATAATTTTTGTGGGATTTGATATTAATTATGCCGAGGATAACAAATACAGCAACAACTGATAGCTGAAAAATCAGCATCAGATAAGGGTATTCATCTGTGAAATTAGTAATAGTGTTTACCGCAGCCGAAGTTGCAAATATCGCAATAACGCAGTAAACAAAGTCTAATAAGCCTGTCCCAAGAGCTAAGTACGTTCCGGGTTTGAAACCGTTAGATAATGAAAGCCTTATTGCAGCTACGCCAACCGGACCCGGAGGCAACGCCAGTACTATTCCGACTATTGTCCCAACCAGTAGAGCTATCAGCATATCAACCCGTTATTAGTTTCCATCACGCCCCAAATTGCAACACACTTAACGAAAGGTATCCATCCATATTATCAAAGTGTGTAATAATTTTCACAGCCAACTTAAATAATTCAGGTTTATTCACCAAGAAAAAATTAAAATATTTAAATCCAATAGTCTGCCTTATATACTAATTCCATTTAAAGGCTTACATTTGTAGTTTTGAATTAATCAGCTCACAATGGGCAATTCATACGAACAGGAAAATAAGGGGCTGATACCAAGCCTTGGGATTTATATCACAATTGCGATTGTGGTGGGGGCTGTTATTGGCTCGGGGATATTCAAGAAACCTGCCCTGATGGCATCTCAACTCGGCTCACCAGAGATGCTGCTTTGGATATGGGTTATTGCCGGGGTTATCACACTATTCGGCGCTTTAACAAACGCCGAGATAGCTTCAATGATTACCGCAACCGGCGGGCAGTACATTTTTTTCGAGAAAATGTATGGTGGTTTTATAGCCTACATGTATGGCTGGGCAATATTCGCGGTTATGCAAACAGGTTCTATTGCATCAATTACATACGTTTTTGCTGAATACTCACAGCATTTTAATGCTTTTCTTGTACCGCGATTCCCACCGGATGTTGAGCAGAGCATTGTACTTCACATTCCATTCATTGGGAATATCTATCCTATTGAAAATATTGGCGTTAAGGCAATTACTATATTTACTATATTTATTCTCTCATTCGTAAACTACCTTGGCGTGCGACTTGGAGGAAGCATTTCAGGCTTTTTTTCTGCATTGAAAGTTGCGGCAATACTTATCCTTGTCGCTTTCGGATTTGCCTGGGGTGGCGGCAGTTCTGCAAATTTTTCGATGGAAGCCTCCACCTATACCGGAACAGGTGTCTTTGCAGGAGTAATTGCAGCCCTTTCGGGCGCCTTTTGGTCCTATGATGGCTGGAATAACATTACATATATCGCAGGCGAAGTAAAAAAGCCCCAGATCAATATTCCAAAAGCGTTATTTATAGGTACCGTCATAGTCATAACTGTTTATCTTATAATAAACTTTGCATTTTTATATGTATTGCCAGTTGAAGAAATGGCAAAATCCACTTTAGTGGCACGCGATGTTGCGCTTTATTCAATGGGCGAGATAGGCGCTTCATTCGTTGCTGCAGCAGTAATGATTTCTACTTTCGGAACATCAAACGGCACGATAATGGTCAGTGCCCGTGTGTATTTTGCCATGGCACGTAAAGGTATGTTTTTCAGGAAAATTAGCGAAGTTAATGAAAAGCATAAAACACCCGCCAATGCATTGCTGCTTCAGGCGGCATGGTCCGGAGTCCTGGTACTGAGCGGCACCTTCGATATCCTGACTGATATGCTTATTTTTGTTAGTTGGATATTTTACACCATCGGTGCTATCGGTGTATTTGTACTTCGAAAAAAAATGCCTGATGCACCGCGTCCTTACAAAGTAATTGGCTATCCCTATGTCCCGGCAATTTTTGTGGTTTTTGCTGCTGTATTTGTGATTCTTACTTTGTATAATGACATAAAAGCTTATGATGACGGGCAAACTGAACTTATTAATTCCCTTTTTGGCCTTTTGCTTGTCGGAGTTGGAATACCCTTTTATCTTTACTTCAGGTGGCAGAGCAATAAGAGACAACAGGCAGGAGCGTAACAGGATGCCGGCATTGGAATTAAACATACACTGGAAAACACCTGAAATGCGGAAAATCCACAAGGTGATAGATGCGTTAAGGGATGGAGCTGTAATTCTTTATCCAACCGATACCGGTTTCACTCTTGGATGCGAGCTGTCGAACAAAGATGCAATTCAACGAGTCAGGTCAATCAGGCGCTTACCTGATAAACAATCCCTTACTTTCCTTACAGGTTCGCTGTCAAACCTGTCAGAGTTTGCCCAGGTTAGCAATCCTGCTTACCGGCTTATAAGAGGATTGATACCCGGGCCATACACATTTATTTTACCGGCCTCGAAGCTGGTACCACGATTTGCACAAAATCCAAAGAGAAAAACTGCAGGTATCAGGGTACCCGAACACACTCTTGCCCAGTTGCTTCTGAAAGAACTCGGGCAGCCAATAATTTCGATTTCTGCAAAGAGTGAGGATGATTATTATGAGACACCTGAAGACCTTCTTGAAGCATACAGGAAAATTGTAGATGTATCTGTAAATTCCGACGAATACCACTTCCTTGGCCCCTCTACTGTTATTGATATGACAACCGATAACTTCGAATTTATTCGCGAAGGAGCCGGAATTGAAAGAGCACGGGAGTTCTTGCCATAATACAACACAACGCTTACAAAAGAATTTAATAGGAATTTATTCAATTATTTATTATTTATAATGTAGCCACCTTATGAAACCTTTAAGGTGCAGCCATGTTTTCTGATATCGAAGCACAGATTACCGCTGATAAATCTTCAAATAACCGGGTTGTTAACATCCTTGTAGTGGATGATGAACCTGTTGTGCTTGAAAGCATACGGCGCCACCTTCGTTACAACGAGAATTTTAATGTCACAACATGTGCTTCTGTAGATGAAGCACTGAAAATACTCAACCTGAAAGGCGCCGATATTATTATCACAGACCTGATGATGCCCAAGATAAACGGCCTTGAATTCCTTAAGATATTATCTGAAATGTCAACCACAACCCTTTCAATAATGATTACGGGTTATGCTACAATCAATACCGCGATACAGGCTACTCAGCTCGGCGCATTTGACTACATAGCAAAGCCGTTTACCAGGCTGGAGTTGAGAAAAATTGTTGAACGGGCGGCAATATTAACCCAGGCAAGCGAAAAATCAGGTTTGCCGGAAAAGGCTATGCCGCGTGGCCAAATGAAAGGCGTTGGTGAATATTCCTGGTTGATGAGCAGGAAAGACGGGGATGTTCTTATAGGCGTGGAACGCTCTTTTTTACTGAATATTGGAAGGATACAATCAGTTTACCTCCCGGACAAGAGTGACCAGCTTCGACAGGGGAGCGTTTATTTCCAGGTATTTGCTTCGGACCTGAGAACCCAATCATTACTTTGCCCTCTTTCGGGAGAAGTAATAGAAGTAAATCAGCGTGTTATAAGTGACCCAAACTCAGCTCTTCAGGACCCCTACGGAGACGGTTGGCTCATAGTACTAAAACCCTCCAATTTTGAGTCTGAAATTAAGATGCTGGGCCTTGGATAAATTTAGAAAGACATTTTGTAATTCAATTAACCTAAATAATTAAAACAAAAATTCGTTTTATTGCTATTATAATTTATATGGCTAATTAGGTGGATTATGACTGACATCAGGGAAATAAACGAAAAAATTCAACTGGAAAGCGCTTTTGTAGATGTACTTTCGCTCGAAATAAGCAAGGTTATTGTCGGGCAAAAACCGATGGTGGACAGGTTGCTTGTGGGTCTTCTATCTAACGGGCATATTCTGCTCGAAGGTGTTCCCGGACTCGCTAAAACGCTTGCCATCCGCACACTTGCAGATGCTGTTGATGCAACGTTCGCACGAATCCAATTCACACCTGATCTTCTACCTGCCGACCTCACAGGTACAATGATATACAAACAGAAGAATGACGAATTTCATGTTCGCAGAGGTCCCGTATTTGCGAATTTTGTTCTCGCTGACGAAATAAACCGTGCACCTGCCAAAGTGCAAAGCGCCCTGCTCGAGGCAATGCAGGAGCGCCAGGTAACGATTGGCAATGAAACATTCAGACTGCCGGAGCCTTTCCTTGTGCTCGCTACTCAGAACCCAATTGAGCAGGAAGGTACTTATCCTCTTCCGGAAGCACAGGTTGACCGTTTCCTGATGAAAGTTGTTATCACTTATCCACAGAAAGATGAAGAACGTTCCATACTCAGGCAGAATATTGCAAAGGAATTCCCGAAAGCTGCCAAAGTGATAAAACCTGAAGACATCATCCGTGCACGCGAGGCAGTGAAAGAGGTTTACATGGATGAAAAAATAGAACAGTATATACTTGATATCGTTTTTGCCACTCGCTTCCCCGGAGATTATAACTTAAGTAAGCTCGAACAGCTAATTTCATTCGGCGCTTCGCCGCGCGGCTCAATTAACCTCGCCCTCGCCGCAAAAGCTTATGCTTTCATCAAACGCCGTGGTTATGTTGTTCCTGAGGATATCCGTGCTGTTTGCCTCGATGTTCTTCGACACAGGATTGGAGTTACATACGAAGCTGAAGCTGAAAATATCACATCTGAAGATATCGTTAATGAGATACTTAATAGTGTGGAAGTTCCATAGACCAATTATACTTTTTTTATATCATTTCCCTCCTTCAATATGTGGGAGGGAAAGTTCAAAGCAACCTTTTTTTATTTAAGTCTTAATAATTTATTGGATTTACCTACTACTATGTACCTGTTACATTTTACCTCACAATCGCTACTTTCCTGAACTTTGTTTCTGCTCCGTTCTTGATTCCAACATAGTACATTCCGGGAGTGAGCCCCGAAACAGGTATCTCAGTTGTTTGTGTGTTTATCTCCTGTGTTCGCAAAAGCCTGCCGGTATTATCATACAGGTTGATAATTGTTCCCGGTAGAGCGTTACTAATTTTAACAGTTATTTGCTCGTCTGCAGGGTTGGGGTAGATGCTAAATGTTGACTTCTCTTCTGATTCCTCAACATCTGTGAATTGCCGGATAGTCCTGTAAACTCCGCGGGAAGTCATTGCATAAATTCGCCCGTCGTTGGAATGGAGTATAGTTATACCCCAGGCGCTCTTGCCGTCAAATTGTATCTTGTTCCAATTCTGTCCGAAATCTTCCGAGTAGAAGAAGCCCCAGTCGGAAGCTATATATACTGTCCCGTTTACATAGATCATTTTATTGATTTCAGGGTAATCCGAAAAACCTTCAATTGGCGGCGTAATGCCACTGTAAGCCGGGTTCCATGTCTGGCCTCCATCATTGCTTTTGAAAAGCCCTGCATTGGATGCGCTCAGCAAAATTGTCTTACTGTTAATTATTCCTTCTATCCCGTAGAAATATTCAAGCTCATCCGGCAATGATATTGTTTCCCAGGTAATACCTTTGTCAAGAGTCAGGTAAAAGTTAAAGAATCCACCTACAAGCAATTCTCCGTTTAATCCTGTAACAACTGTTTCAATGTAATCTTCTGGCGCTATTTCATTCATATCCACAAATATGTTAAAGCTTTCACCGAAATCTTCAGAAAAAGTAATCCTGTCATCAACTGTACGCATATAAATGCTCCCATCATTGGCAAAAGCAATATCATAGTAATCTGTCCAGCTCAAATACCCCAAACTTTCAAAACTTTCTCCGCCATTAGTGGATTTAAGCAATTCATCATCTGTAACATAGTAATTGTCGAAAAAATCGAAATGAAATGAGCCCTGGTCATCAGGCCGAAGTTGTTTATTAAATTCAATCCAATCGTTTCCAGCTTTTTTATACATACCTTTCGGGGTAAGTGTAATCGCAGGGAATGACTTAAAAGCATGGCAAAACAGCGCTATCGAAGGAGCATAATCAGAGTAGTTCCTTTCCCATGTCCTTCCATTGTCATCAGAGAAGTACAAGCCAAATCCCGACATGTAAATCCTGGAACCTATTTTTTTCAGCATATAATAATCAGAATCCACAAATTCTTCATAAAAACCCTGTGTTTTTCCATCGTCACTATATATGATGCCATCATCAGACATTGCGATAACTCTGCCGTCGTCTGTGATCACCATATTATTTATGCTCTTATTGTCAAAAGCTTCAATTTTCTCCCAGTTCCCGCCATCGTCATTGGAAACATACATCCCATAATTGTCATCCGCACATAAATAAATCTTACCTTCATTAAAGTAGAAGCAGGTGACAGGTACATCTTCAAATCCGACATTGTATTTTTCGAATATGCCCCCCGGCTTCTTCCTGAAGTAGCCGTCACTTACAGGCACAAATACAGAACCATCCGGGCCTAAAGCAATTTTACTATTGTCAGGGCTCTCTACATCAATCAATTCTGTTATTTCATTCCATGTTAATCCCATGTCCTGAGAGGAAAATGTAACATAGTCTGTGAGTGCGTAAAGAATTCCTTCATTATCCTCAACAAAATTATTTACACCTTGCGGCCCATCAAGAACTGCAAGCCATAATTCCCCGTCATTCGTTGACCTGAAAAATAAATCTCCATATCCAAGCGAAGCAAGGAGTGTACCGTTGCTGGTTTTGAAAATTGAACTGAAGAGGGTCTGGACATCAATGAATTCAGCTTGTTCACCCAGGAATTCGAACCTGTTTTTAGATTTCCAGGTACTACCCCCATCAGTAGATTTTGATATCCCCAAAAAGCAGGAATAGAGGCTCCCTTCATCGTCCATAATGATATCCCTGACAGGCATATCGTTGGGAACATCAATATATTCCCATTCAAGCTGTGCGAAAATATTAAGCGCTGATAAAATAAAAACTAAGATGGTAAACCTTTTCATTTCAACCCCATATTAATGGTTAAATACAATAGTATATACTGGCAAAGTTGCGGGAAGTTACATAAAAAAGGACTATTATTGAAGTCCTTATATATTTAAAACTCATTCTTCTATATGTCGAAAATTAAATCTTCGAAACTACCCCATCCGAGCCCGCATTTTTTGCACACAAATGGTATTTTTTTCCCCATAATCACGCAGCCATGAAAAAGAACATCTCCCTTTCTATGTAGTTCCATGAGTTCAGCATCAAAATTTGGCAACCCGTAAATTACGTAGGCTAATTTCTCAGAACCGCATACAGGACACTCTGTCGGCATATTTAGTGGTAAATGCAAATGGAACTCCTAAATTTGATAATATGAATCAAATATACAGAATTTTACGAAAGCATTACAGCAAATTTGAAATATTTATCTCTACTCACAGTCACAACAAACAGGATGGAAAAAGACAGGCTGATAAAAATTGCTATTGTGCTGAGCCTTATCACAATTGGCTACAATGTTGTGGAAGGTCTGATTTCGGTTTATTTTGGAATGAGCGACGAAACCCTTGCCCTGTTTGGATTTGGCGTGGACAGCTTTGTAGAGGTGATTTCCGGTATTGGTGTTGCGCATCTCGTATTCCGCATGAAAAAGGCAAATGTTGAGCAACGCGACAGCTTTGAGCGTCTTGCCTTGAGAATAACAGGTTCTGCTTTTTACCTGCTCACCGCAGGATTGCTTTTTGGTGCAATAATCAATATTGTTAGCGGCTCTAAGCCGGAAACAACACTTGTTGGTATCATCATTTCACTTATTTCCATTGCAACGATGTATTTCCTGATGAAAGCAAAGCTAAGTGTCGGGAGGAGGCTCAATTCTGATGCGATAATCGCCGATGCCAACTGCACTAAAACCTGTTTCTACCTCTCAATAATCCTCCTCGCATCAAGTGGGCTTTACGAGCTTTTCGGCATAGCATGGTTCGATATTGCCGGTTCACTCGGCATAGCATGGTATGCTTTCCGTGAAGGGAAGGAATCATTTGAAAAGGCTGCTTCAGCATCACTGGAATGCCACTGCGAAAGTGAATGTGCTACCGAAGATAAGGTATCAATCAAAATCAATTATTGATGCATTGAAGCCCTTTCTAATGTTTTTCACAAAAAGGATTATTAAATTAGTATTGTCATGCCGAACTTATTCGGAGCATGGCAAAAGAAGTCATAGTTCGACTACGCTCAGTTTAACACATCGGACGATAAAACTAAGTGTCACACTCAATTAACATGTCCCATTTGCAGTGAAAGAATAACAAACAGTTGATTATAATTTCTTATATTAACCGCAACAAAGTGCAGCTCTTAAATATTGCTTAAATTGCAACAATTATAATAGATGGGAAAGCATGAAACGAGTAGCAGTCATCATGGCGGGTGGTTCCGGTGAACGATTTTGGCCACTGAGCCGCAAAAGTAAACCAAAGCAGTTACTAAAACTTATTCACCCCGGTAAAACTATGCTCGGCGAAGCGATTGACAGGATTTCGCCTCTAATCCCGCCGGAAGACATTTACATTATAACCGGTGAAGCTTTGCTTGAACCAATTCGCAAAGCCGCACCTTCTCTCCCGCCTGAGAATGTTATAGCCGAACCTGTCAAACGCAATACGGCGCCTTGCCTTTCGCTTGCTTCCGGTTTTCTCCGGGCTAAATACAGCGGACTATCTACAGATGACTTATCTGTTGCAGTGCTGACTGCCGACCAGCTTATACGCCCGGAAGATGCATTCCTTGGTACAGTCGATGCGGCAATGAAGCACTCCGAGAAGCATGAATCAATTACCACAATCGGTATCCTCCCGACAAGGCCCGAAACAGGCTACGGCTATATCGAAATCAACGATAAAGAGGATGAATACAACGGTGTAGCGGTTCACAATGTAAAGAATTTCAAAGAAAAGCCTGACATCGAAACTGCACAGGAATACGTAAAATCCGGAAAATATCTCTGGAATAGCGGCATGTTCTTCTGGAAACTCAATATATTCGACAGCGAAATGAGTGCCCATGTGCCTGAATTGGGCAATAAGATTAGCGAAATATCTGAATCCTATTATGGAAAAACTACTTCACCCTTAAAGACTTGTAATGATGCTATCAAGGAACTCTTTAGCTCATTTCCTGACATATCTATAGACTTTGGCCTTATGGAACGTACAAAAAAGGTCTCTGTTGCCTTAGCAAAGTTTGACTGGGACGACATTGGCGCCTGGGATTCCCTGAGGCGTATTCATGAAACTGACAAAGAAGGCAATGTAAGTATTGGCAATAATATTGTATTGGCTACCGGCAACTCTGTCGTTTTCAACAGAAACGACGATACACTTGTAGCTGTTTACGGAATGGATAATGTATGCGTTGTTGCAAATGGTGATGCTTTCCTTGTTCTCCCTACTTCCAAAACCCAGGAAATAAAGAAGATTGTCGGTGAAATTAGAGAAAAGAAAGATAAATATCTGTAGAATCTATCATGCCAACTTTAATCAAAAACGTGAGCTCTTTAGTAACTGTAAATGCTAATGGAAAGCCTTTCAAAGCGGGCGCCGAAATGAATGATGTCGGTGAAATCCGTGATGGGGCAATCATCTTTGATAAAAACATCCTCTGGACGGGCTTAAGCGCAGAAGCGGAAAAATATGCAGCCTGGCAAGCGATTTACCTTGATAAAATAATTGACGCAGGAGGTAAAACTATTCTTCCGGGATTTGTTGATTCTCACACCCACATTGTTTTCGGTGGAAATCGTAGTAATGAATTTGCCCGGCGACTTCGCGGAGAAACATACCAGCAGATTGCTGCTGAAGGCGGAGGTATCCAGACCACTGTTCGCGGGACAAGAGAAGCTTCTTTAGATGAATTGGTAGAAACCGGTAAAAAACTCGCCCGCAGTGCTATGAATCACGGAACTACTGCCTTTGAAGTAAAAAGCGGGTATTCCCTTAATACAGAAGGCGAACTTAAACAGCTCCGGGCAATCAGAGAGTTGAAAGAATTAATCCCTGCGCATATCAGTTCTACTTTCCTCGGTGCTCATGATTTCCCGCCTGAATATCGCAACAACCATGATAAATACATTGACATAATACGCAATGAAATGCTCCCCGCAGTTGTGGAGGAAGGGCTCGCAGAGTATTGCGATGCCTTTATAGACAAGGGCTACTATACACTCGGGGAAGGTGAACGAGTTCTGCAGGCAGGCCTTGACCACGGATTAAAGCTAAAGGTGCATTGTGACGAGTTGGCTGATTTTGGTTCATCACAACTTGCTGCCCGGCTTGGCGCTGTCTCGGCTGACCACCTGTTGTTTATTTCAGATGATGGTATTGGAGCGCTCAAAGAAGCAGCTACGGTTGCAACCCTTCTCCCGGGAACAGCATACTTTATTCGTATGCCCTACGCTAATGCACGTAAGATGATTGAAAACGGGCTAATAGTTGCAATTTCTACGGATACAAACCCTGGTTCCTCTTTCACTGAAAACATGCAAACGATAATTTCGCTTTCTGTCATTAATATGCACATGACAGCAGAGGAAGCTATTACGGCTGCTACGCTTAACGGCGCCCATGCAATCGAGCAGGGGAAAGTAATGGGAAGCCTCGAACCGGGCAAAAAGGCTAACTTTATAGTATGCAATACTCCAGAATATTCTGATATTTTCTACCATTTCGGCATCAACCATGTTGAGGAAACATGGATAAACGGCAGGAGGATTGAATTTTGAGAAAGTACTTATTTCTGCTATTACTGCTTCTTGCCTCCTGTGCAAGCTACAAAGAATATCCGGGTTCTACATTTCTATGGGAAGTCAACTCCGAAACCGCCAAGGTGTACATTTTCGGATCTATACATATGGGTGTTGAGGACATGTACCCTCTACCACAAGTTGTAATGCAAAGTTTTGACCAATCTGATTTCCTTGTCATGGAAACAAATATCAAAAATCTTGACCTCGAAAATATGATGGAACTTTTGGATTTTAATCCAGAAAATAGCATTGAAGACTATTTTACGCCGGAGAACTATAGCTATCTTAAAGACAAATTTGAAGAAATTGGAATCCCTTCAAACATGCTGGGCATGTTCAGGCCTTCAATTGCAGTGTTTATGCTGGAATTAAGCTCTTATGAAAAAACAGGGCTAAGTGATACATTAGGAATCGAAAGTCATTTTTCCAGTATCAGCGATGAAAAGCAAATCCTCTCGCTTGAAGAGTTTGATTCCTATTTTAAATTGTTTGATGTGCTGGATTCTCATGCAAACACGCTTTTGAATGTTTATAAGCAAGAGATTGAGCAATCAGATTCAATGAGCATCACAATGGTTGATGCATGGAAGAATGGTGATGTCAATGCAATGAACGAGTTTATATCCGAGCCTTACAATAGCTTTGAAGGTACTGACAAAATCTACGAACTGTTGATTTCAGGGCGCAATATCAAAATGACCGTTAAAATCGAAGAGTATTTAGAAACAGAAGCCACCTATTTTATAGTTGTAGGTGCCGGGCATCTTGTTGGTGAGGATAGTATTATCAGGCTACTTCACGACACAGGTAATTATCGCATAATGCGTTATTAAGCGAATATTTAAGCTGCTTTTTCAATTTATATGAATATATAATTAACCTTTTTTAATATAAGCTAAATTATTAAATTGGCTTTGCTTTGGGATTTGATATCCCGCATTTTGTAAGAAATACGGTGTGATTATGAAAAAGCAAATACTTTACTTGTTGATTATCCTTGCGGTATTCCCCGCGCTGGCACAAGAGGATGTTTTGCGGCCCAAAGGCAGGCCTGTAGAGGATATGGGAATGGCTGACAGGACAAGTTATAAATCCATGTGGACAATCGGATTTAATGCCGGGCTGAATTTTAATTTCTATTCTGCAGACCTTAGCTGGAACCCTGAAATAACTAACTCACCATTTGCAGTTTATGAATCGGGGTTTGCAATATCACCTTACTTTGATGTCTTCGCCGATGTGCATGTAACGGAGATGATTGGATTCAGGTTCAACATTGCTTATGATTCAAAAAAAATCAATGAAACAAATACCGGGGATATGGAATATTCCCAGGACGGGATAGTTGCCGACGGGGAGGTTGACAATAGGACCAACCTGGATATTAATGGTAATTACCTCGGAATCGGTGCAATGCTCAGGGTCAATGCAACTGATAGACTCTCCTTATTTGCCGGGCCTTCTGTGCTGATTCCTGTTGGAGACTTCAATGAAAACCTTACTGAGATTCTTTTAACTGAAGACGATGTTTTTTTTAACGAAAACCTTATGAAAGTAAGAGACAGGGACTTTAATGTTAATGAGAAAGTTGTCTTTGCTTTTGAATTTGGTGGTGGTTACAAGTTTTTTATTAGTGAAAGCATTTCTTTAGTACCCCAGTTGTTTGTTCAGATACCCCTTGCCTCGTATGAAGATGACACAGATTTCCCCGATGACAGTCAATTCTTCAATTTGAATGGCATTTCGTTTATGGGAACAGCTAACAAACAAATCATGAGCGTCAGGGCTGCAGTAGGCCTCTGGTTCGATATTTAATCAATAATCAATTTGGAATTTACTCAGGGCAAGTCATGAAAAAATATATTCTTTTGATGTTAATCCCCTTTATGCAGGTATTCAGCCAGGAAATTGAAATAAACCCGGTTGATTTCAACAGCACAGTTGATGATTTCGGGCCGGTAATTACTCACAATGGTCGCTTCCTTTACTTCACAACCGAGCGCGACGATGACGGTCAGGAGGTCTTTTTTATAGAGCGAGGAGGTGGCAGCCGCTGGATACGCGAGCGCGAAGCCGGCGACGTAAACGATGCTACCCAGTCAGGCATGGTTGCCATGACACCCGACGGGCAGTATATGATTTTTGCCGCTTATGAGCATGATGTTGACAGCGAAGGCAGAACCGACCTTTACAGTGCAAGGAAAGTCAATGGCGATTGGAGGGAAATCACAAATCTCGGCCCTGCAATCAATACCGATTACTGGGAATCAATGCCATCAATTTCAAGCGATGGCAACCTGCTATTCTTTGCAAGCGACAGGCCGGGCGGATTCGGCGGCGTGGATATTTATTTTAGCCAGCGTACTCGCGAGGGCTGGTCTAAAGCAGCAAGCGCCGGATCGCTCGTAAACAGCCGTGAGGATGATATGTCCCCGCATATTGCATACGACAATAGTACATTTGCCTTCTCATCCAACAGAGGTGGTTCTGTTGGCGGTTTTGACATTTACTTCACTAATTTCAATAATGGCAGTTTCTCACCTGTCCGCAATGCAAAAGCGCCCATTAACTCCAATTTTAATGAATACACATATTTCATCGAAGCAAACACCGATATTGCATATTTCTCTTCTGACCGTCCGGGTGGCAGTGGGATGCTTGATATTTATACGGCAATTCCTAATCCTCATCCATCAGGCCCGGTAGTAAATGTGTTTGGTACTGTAAGCGACATAGTTACCGAAGCGCCACTTGGATCTGACATAATCCTTACAGACCTTGATACAGGCAAAGAAATTGCTAACCTCTACAGCGACGACCAGGACGGCAGCTACAGCGTTATTCTACAGCCGGGGCACAAATATTCTGTTACTGCCGAGAAAGAAGGGTATTTGTTCTATTCCGAAAGTTTTGAAATCGGCAATTCAAAAACCGGCTACAATCTCGAAAAAGATATTAAACTTTCGCCAATTGCAAACGGCAAAACAAGATTGCTGGTTTTCTTCGACTTCGACAAGGCAAGCCTCAAGAATGAATCCATCCCGGAGCTGAACAGGCTAATTTCTTTCATGAATAAATATCCGAATATTAAAGTAAAACTCCACGGGCATACCGATGATGTCGGTTCTGATGAATACAATAACAAACTCTCTCTTAACAGGGCAAATGCAGTTAAGGAGCACCTTACGGGACAGGGGATTGGGAGCAACAGGGTAGAGACAAAAGGATTTGGTAAGCGTGAACCGATTGACCCCGCAAAAACTGACGAATCACGCGCTAAAAACAGAAGGGTTGAACTATTAATTTTTGAATAATTAAGGGAGATTTTATGAAGACATTGATTCTGATGTTAGTAGCCTGTGCAATTATTGCAGGTACGGCAATCAACACAAAAGCCGCTAATCCGCTTTCCGAAGGATCCAAAAGCATTGGAGGTGGTGTAGTGGCATCAATGCCAATTGGTAATTTTGGCGATGCTGCAAATACCGGTTTTGGCGTGCGAGGCAGTTTCCAGTATTTCTTCGCACATTTATTCGCTTTCCAGGCAACCCTGGCTTACATTTCATATAGCACTGATTCAGATGATGTATCATTTTCTAATATTCCCTTATTGTTTGGTATATCTTATTATATAGCTCTGAACCAGGCGCTGTTTTTATACCTTGCTGCAAATGTAGGTCTGAATTTTGTTTCAGCAAGCGTTGATTTAGGTATATATGGTTCCGGAAGCAATAGTAATACAAAATTCGGTTTCTCACCTGCGGCGGGATTACTTATTCCAATGACAACATCAATTGCATTGTTGCCATATTTACAATTAAATATGGTTGACGAGTATAACAGCCTCGGCATCAACTTCAAGGTGATGTTCAATCTTAAATGAAAAAGAATTATTCAATTTCATATAAGCCCCGCAAATGCGGGGTTTTTTATTTTATACCGGATTGGATATTTTTGGCTTTTGGTTTAATCTGAATTCAATGAATATGAAAGGAAAAACAGTATTAATCACAGGTGCCTCGGCAGGTATTGGCAATGCTTGCGCTGAAGTATTTGCCCAAGCAGGGGCAAACTTGATTTTAGTCGCCCGACGTGAGGAAAAAATAAAAGCTGTTGCAGCAGGAATTGAAAAGCGCTTTGGTTTTAAAGTATTTCCAATCGCAGGGGATGTACGCGACCAAAAGCAAATGGAGTTTGCTGTTTCCTCCCTTCCGGCAGAATGGCAGAAAATTGATATACTTGTTAACAACGCCGGGCTTGCCCGAGGCCTCGAGAAAATACAAGAAGGTGTGCTACAAAACTGGGAGGAAATGATAGATACCAATATCAAAGGACTCCTCTATTTATCCAGGCTGATATTGCCACAAATGGTTGAGCGAGGCGATGGAATAGTAATCAATATCGGCTCTATTGCCGGCGAGGAGGTTTATCCTGCGGGTAATGTATATTGCGGCACTAAATCAGCTGTAAAAGCCATCAGCAAGGGAATGGCAATTGACCTGAACGGAACGGGCGTTCGAGTGTGTAATATAGAACCTGGGCTTGTCGAAACCGAATTTTCACTTGTTCGTTTCCATTGGGACAATGACAAAGCTAAGAAGGTTTACTTCGGGTACACACCCCTAACCGGAAAGGATGTAGCAGATGCAGCGTTATTTGTAGCTACCAGACCAAAACATGTGATGATACAGGAAATAATTATTACACCTACCGACCAGGCAACGGCAACCATTATAAACAAAAAGCTGTAATATGAAAATTTTTACACCAAAGGAGGCTACACAAACACTACCTCTTGTACGCAAGATTGTAGAAGATATTCTCAATACCGGGCAGAAGATAAAGAGGATGTTGAACGAAGATATAAGCCCGGAATCTCCTGAATTGAATGAATTAAGAATATCTTTGCAAAACTACATTGAGGAATTGGAAGAAATCGGTTGTTATTTTAAGGACTTCAACTTCGAATATGGCCTGGTGGATTTCCCATCGGAATTTAACGGCGTGCGTGTATTACTTTGCTGGCGCAGTGATGAACCGATGTTGAAATACTACCATGACTACGTTTCCGGTTTCATGGGGCGGAAGCTAATACCTGAGGAATACTTATCATAAAAATATTTTCTCGAATAATACTAAATCGTATATTTGCTATCCGTGTAATCGGAGAGGTGGCCGAGAGGCTTAA
>CAYVVD010000023.1:0-49354 GCA_964454975.1 uncultured Hyphomicrobiales bacterium
GCCCCCCCCAAGCAGCCAAAATCTTATAAAACATGGAAGGAGATGAAGGAGTAGAAGTTTTTGTCCGGTAATTTTGTTTATAATCATAGCATCTTACGATAACTAATTGCTTAATTTTGCGTGCGACTTTTTGTGTGCTTGTGCTATTTATTTGCTAATGGAGATTACGGTGCCGGAAAAGAAAAACTTCAGGAATATAGCTATTATCGCCCATGTGGATCATGGGAAAACTACGCTTGTGGACGGTATGCTCCGCCAAAGCGGGACTTTCCACCAGCATCAGGCTTTAGAAGACAGGGTGATGGATTCGCTCGACCTCGAAAAGGAGCGTGGTATCACGATTATGGCCAAGAATACTTCCATTTGGTACCGCGATGTGAAGATAAATATAATGGATACACCTGGTCACGCTGATTTCGGCGGCGAAGTGGAGCGCGGTCTAAACCTTGTGGACGGGGCTATCCTGCTCGTGGATTCCAGCGAGGGGCCGCTGCCGCAGACACGCTTCGTTGTAAAGAAAGCACTTGCAAAGCAGCTGCCTATTATACTCGTTATCAACAAGATTGACCGTGCCGACGCCCGCATAGAAGAGGTCCTGAACGATGTTTATGATCTTTTCATAGACCTGGACGCCAATGAAGAGCAAATTGAATTCCCCGTTCTATATACTAACGCAAAGCTCGGAGTTGCCCACAGTGAACTGAACGATGGCTCTACTGATTTGCGGCCTCTTCTGGATAAAATCCTGGATTTTATCCCCGGACCGAACGCTGGCGACAGCGAAATACCACAATTCCTCGTAACAAGCCTGGACTACGATTCTTACGTCGGGCAGATTCTTATAGGCAGGCTTGCAAACGGCACGCTCGAGATGAACAAGCAGTACACTATCTGCGGCGAGGACGGATTCAGAAAAGGAACTAAGTTTTCCGCACTATATACATTCCACGGGCTGGGCAAAAAGCAGGTGGATAGGGTGGAAGCTGGGGATATCATCGCCGTGGCCGGACTGGAGAACATGAAAATCGGAGATACAATATCCGACCTGGAGAACCCAAAAGCGCTGCCACGAATTAAGGTTGACGAGCCGACAGTCTCCATGATATTCTATGTGAACACAAGCCCTTTCGCAGGCACTGAAGGGAAATTCCTTACATCGCGCCACATACGCGCGCGCCTTCAAAAGGAGATGCTCTCCAACGTTTCATTCAATGTACAGCCCGTCGGCGACCGTGCTGATGCTTTTGAGGTTTCCGGCAGGGGTGAACTGCAGATGGCGGTGCTCATTGAGTCAATGCGGCGCGAGGGCTACGAGTTTATGGTTTCCAAGCCACAGGTAATCACAAGGAAGATTGACGGGGTCCTCAAAGAACCGGTCGAGCATGTATATATTGACGTACCCGAGGACTTCACGGGTATAGTTACCGAGAAACTTTCCAAGCGAAAAGGCAGGATGCTGAATATGCACCCGAGCAGCCACAAGCGGGTGAACATTGAGTTTGCAATTCCCTCGCGTGGACTCATAGGATACAGGACACAATTCCTCACCGATACGAAGGGAACAGGTGTGATGAACACTCTCTTCGAGGGTTACGACCAATGGTTCGGTCTGATACCACAACGCGACTCCGGCGCTCTTGTCGCCGACCGCACCGGCAGGGTTACATCCTACGCCAGCTTTGCTATGGAAGACCGCGGCGAGCTTTTTGTTAACGTGGGCACACAGGTGTATTGCGGGATGATAATCGGTGAGCGCAACAAGACAACAGACCTTGATGTGAACATCACCAAGGAAAAGAAGCTGACAAATATGCGTGCTTCAGGCTCGGATGCTACAATAGTGCTCCGCCCACCGCGCCTGCTCACACTTGACCAGGCTATCGAGTTCATTGCAGAGGACGAGCTGATTGAGATAACTCCGTTGAACATCCGCCTACGGAAAATGGAACTCGAACCGCACAAGCGGAAGGTTTATACAAGGGATAAGGGGTAAAATTACTCTTTTGACATATCAACGATAGCTTCGGATTTTCCGTTGCTTTCCTGTGGTACGGAGACTGCAAATGTTGAGCCTTTTCCTACCTGGCTGCGCACCCAGACTCGCCCGTTGTGTGCTTCTACAAGTTTCTTCACTATCCACAGGCCAAGGCCGGATGATGCTTCCCCTGCTGTTGGTTGTGCACTTAGCCGCGCGCCCCTCCGGAAGGCATTCTTGATATCATCCTCTGATAAACCAAGCCCATTATCATTGATTTCAACAACTATATTCGTTTCTGTAGCAGATGCCTTCAACCGGACTGTGCCGCCGCTGTGAGTGAATTTTAGAGCATTAGAGATAAGATTGTCTATAACCTCGCTGTACTTCTGCGAGTCAACATACGCCTCCGGTAACTCTTCAGGAATCTCCAGAAGCATAGAAATCGACTTTTTGTCAGCTGCCACCTTATTCTTAAGGAATAAATCGCTCAGGAGCATTCTCAGGTCTGTCGATTCCATATTAAGTTCCAGCCTGCCGCCTTCGAGCGCCAGCACACGGGATACTTCCTGCGAGAGCGATACAATCTTGGATGTCGTTTCAATGATATCGTTAATCACTTCCTGCTGTTCGGTTGCTGTCAGATCGTAAGAGCGGAGCAATTCAACAAGGCTCTTGATAAGCGATGCAGGATTTTTGATGTCATGAATAATAATTGCGAACAGCTCATCCTTTTGGTTCTGCAGGTCTTCAAGCTCTTCCTTGCTTTTTGAAAGTTTCAATACATTTTCTTCAAGCTCCTTGTTGCGAACACCAAGCTCCTCTGAGCGTGAATTGAGTGCATCTATCTGGCCCCTTAGCGAAGCCAATTCCCCGCGAAGTTCACTGTTTTCATTTTCAAGCGCATCAATTTTGAATTTGCTGATGTCATCGGGGTCGCCTTCCCTTTCAGTTTCAATGCTTTTACCAAATTCTTTGAGCTTTTTGTTTTTATTTGAGAGTATATAAAGGAAAACGGCGGCAGTCAGAATTAACCCTGCAAGGAATGGAATAATATAAGAAGTGATGCCTATGCCACCCGGGGCCTCAGTTTCTTCTTTCTGCAATTTTGCTACCAGGCTGTCTTTGTCAGCAACCTGCCTTTTCAGAGTTTTCAGATCGTTTACAAGTTTATGTTCACGGTTGTTCACACGATAAGCGAGGGATTTCTCAGCGGTTCGCCACTGCCTTTCAAGGTCGAAAGCCGAAATGATAAATTCATATTCTCCTTCGGGCATATCGCGGTACATTGTTAAAGGCGAACCAACAGAACGCACGGAAGAATCTGTTTCGCTTTTGAGCATTAACCTGAACAAGAAAGGAGTTTTTTCGTTCTCCCCAACCTCGCAGTGGTAAGCAAACGTAATAGAATCGCTTGAAGACAACACTAGGTTGTCCGGATTCTTAAAGTCAACCTTCTTTCCATTGATTTTAACTTCGTCAAAAATGACTTTACGGCTCTTATCAGTCGCCTGAGTCTCCTGCTGCTGGGAGAATACCCATGCAGAAGGGAGCATCATCATAATAATGACAAAGTATTTTTTTAATTCTGACATTCGTATCTGCCATTTATTCATATTCAAATGCTTTTTTTCTTTTTAGCCATGCCTGGTGCCGTATCCGCTGTGAACCCTTAACCAGTAAAGATTCCAGCAGGCGCTTCACATCGAAAAAAGTATCCCACGGATAATGGGGCAGCCTTTTTTCGTTGCAATACGCTGCCAGGTGGCGCTTTGCGAAAATGATGTCCGAGTGTTCAGCGGCACAATAGTCTGAGTAACCGTCACCAATATAGACAATTATTTCATCAGGCGGTGTTTGGCTGATTATCGTATTTCGCTTGCACGAAGCGCAAAAACAATCGCATGATTCGCTCGAATAAGGGAACTCAGGTTCCACACCTTCTTCCCGGAAATTCATTTTGTTGCAAAATACCGGAACATCAGCACCTGTTTTTGCAAGCACAGGGTTGATATACTCCCGGTACCCGTCGCTAACCACTGCCAGCGGAATCTCATTCTCTTTGCAGAAAGCTGCAAACTTCCCGAAATAGGGATCGGTTTCAAAATTCTGCGCGTACTTTTCAATGAACCCGGGGCTTATTCCCCTTTCAAGGCTACCACAAAGTTTATGCCAATATTCATATATATCTATTTGTTTTTCAATGAGTTGAGTATGGTACGGCTCGAACTTGCCATGCTCAATAAACAACTCATCCCCAATATCCTTTTTTGTGATTGTTCCGTCAAAATCAACAAAAACTCGTATTTTTTTCATTTTATTATTCATTATCGGCAATGTAATCGAGAATGTTGAAAATCTTATTCTTCATTTTTTTATCTTAGCAAGTTTACAAGCTGCCGCAAGAAAAGCGGATCAAATTTCAAATAATTGCATGATTTCTTAGACTAAGCTATGATTTTTTTTTAAATGAGTGAACTCGGAAACAGGTTACTTGTAGCGGTTATAGGTATTCCGCTTGTGTTTGCGCTAATCTGGGCGGGTGGTGTTTTTTTCTTCCTGCTGATTGCCCTTATCAGCGCTATGGCACAATATGAGTTTTATAAGCTGATTGAGCAAAAGGGCAATAAACCATTAGTGTTATGGGGAATCACAGCGGGAATTCTCATTTTGTTTGCTACGAACTGGTCATCATCAGCCTGGTTCACAATGCTGCCACTGCTGATGTTGATAATTCTTATGACATTAACTATTTCAATTTTTTTTGCTGAAAAAGAGAGTATATCGGCTATTACATCAACTCTTGCAGGAGTATTCTACGTACCACTCTCATTATCAACTATCCTGTTTATCATGAACGATAAATACCCTGAACCTTTCTCGGCAGACATCTTTAATAGCCAACAGATTAGCAACCAATACCTCTCTGTTGAAGGCTTTGAATTTATAGTCAGTATTTTGGTCGCAATCTGGGCGTGCGACACTGCAGCATTTTTCCTCGGCAAACAATTCGGCAGAAAGAAATTATTTCCACGGGTCAGCCCAAAGAAAACCTGGTTTGGTGCAATATCAGGACTGTTTGGAGCTGTCATCTGTTTTGTGGCAATTATTTTAATCTTTGATACCTCAACATTAAGTCACATCCCCGAGCTGGTATTATTAGGTATGATTATAGGAATATCAGCTCAAGTAGGCGACCTCGCGGAATCCCAGCTTAAGCGCGATGCCGGTGTTAAGGATAGCTCATCCATCCTTCCCGGCCACGGAGGCATATTAGACCGCATTGACAGCATCCTGTTTGTATTTCCCTCTGTATTTATCTACCTGTTTTTCAGAGGAATCTGGTAATTACTGTAATTTTTCTGCCTTTTACGTGTCTAACTCAATATGGTAAAGCTTCTTGTTTACATATTTTTTCCAATATTATTTATCAGCACACTTGCAGAAAATAATACTGCATGGCATCGCTCTGTCCCGATTGAGACACACCTCACAAAGGATGGATTGCGACTTACGTGGAATGCCGATTCAAATGCAACTCAATACAGCATTATCAGAAAAGAATCTGGTGAAGAAGCCTTCCTTGATACATTGGGTATCCTTATGCAGGATGTAGAAAGTGACGGTATTCTGCACTCTTCCTTTCTTGTTGGGACATACGAAGAAGGTGTTGCTACGGAATATGGCATCCAGAAAGAAGCTGATGTAGTTGATACAATTAACGGCGAGCCTAAAATAATTGATTATGAAGGCTTCGGCTATATGCTGTTTGGGCTGAACCTGCCGCTTATCGAAAATCGTGGGGATGCCTTAATTCTTGTTGACTATACAGTTGCTCCGTTACTTAAAAACGAATTGCAGCAATTCAGGCTTAATTTAATAGCTGATGGCTGGAAGGTAAAACAATGGGAAGTCCCGAGAGCTGAAAAATTTAACCCTAAAGCTGTGCAAATAGTAAAAGACCTTATACTCCATGAATACGAATTATCAGAAGGAAATCTCAGAACGATAATTCTTGTCGGGAGAGTTCCTGTACCATATTCAGGCACTTATGCCCTGGACGGGCATATACCCGAGCATTTCGGAGCATGGCCGACTGACCTGTATTATGGAGAAATTGACGGCACCTGGACCGATGATACTACTTCAAATACAGCTGTTGCAGAAGATGAACGGAATTTCAACCTGCCTTATGACGGTAAATTCGACCAACTGAGGATACCATCACTAATTGATATTGAAGTTGGCAGGATTGATTTTTACAATATGCCGATGTTCGAAGAATTTGGTAGCAAAAGAAATGAAATAGAATTGCTTAGAGATTACTTCAGAAAAAACCATGCTGTCAGAACTGCCGTAATTCAGTATCCCAACCGTGCCCAGATTGATGACAAATGGCAGCTTTATTCCTCTGAAGCATGGGGCGCAAATGCATTTAACAACTTTACGCCATTTTTCGGCAAAGAGAACATCCGCACCGGATATTTTCGGGATATTGTTACTAAGGAAGGTTACAACATGGTATGGGCGGGTTCTTCAGGGGCTTATACAGGTATGGGTGATTTAACGAGCACTGAAGAACTTGCAAGCAGGGAGCATTATGCTTTTTTTACTTTCTTTTTTGGCTCCTGGCTTGGCGACTGGGATTCTAAAGACAACCTGATGCGTGCCTCTATTGCTTCGGAGCCCTCAATTTTAAACTGCGCATTTATGGGCAGACCATATTGGTTTCTGCATCACATGGCGCGTGGCGAAACTATTGGACATGCACTCAAGCTCACCCAGAACAATATGACCACCTACCAGGCAAATGCAAAATTCGGAAGGCAGCTGAACCATATCGCTCTTATGGGCGATCCTACTGTAAGATTGCAATACCTGAAACCAGTAAATAACTTAAAAGCTGAAAAAAACAGCATTGGTGTAGAAATCACATTTTCAAAACCGGACGACAACCTGAACGGCGAATCCCCACGTTATTACAACATCTACAAAGCGGAAGAGATGAATGGGGAGTTTAAAAAAATAACCACGATAGAAGCCAACGGTGAGCTTTTATTTCTTGATGATGAAGCAAGAGAATCAACAGTGTTCCAGGTAAGGGCCGTATATTTATCACGAACACGAACGACGTCCTACTTCAATCAAAGCACCGGTGCATTTGCATCGCTAAGCCCATTGACAAATATACGTGAAGAATTCGAGGACAGGTTCACCATATACCCGAATCCCAATAATGGAATATTTAACGTCCAATTTGATAATTACATTCCAGAATCCGTTGAAATTTATGATTCAATGGGCAGAAAGTTACACACAAGCAACAAACTTGAAACGGATATGATAATTGACATAACCGGTTCAGCGCCCGGTGTATATTTCATAAATGTAAAATCCGGCAATGAGCGGTTTATTGGGAAGGTGATAAAACTGACAGGGAAGATTAATTAAAAAACCTCAGCAAATCTTCTTCCCAGTTTGTCTCAGGGGTTTCGATTATTCTGCCCAGTTCCCTTTCTCCATAAAATATGATCAATGTGGGTACGAACTGGATACCGTGCTTTTCTGCCATTCCTGAAATATCCTTCTTTTCGCGATTTACTCCGTAAAGCGAGATCTTTTCATCGCTTATGCCTGTCTCTACAAATAATTGGAATATCCGGGGCATCTGTTCCTCGGAATCGCTGCACCATGTTCCTGCAAACACCATGTATCTGTAGCCATCTTCATTGGCAAGTTTCCTGAGTATGTCAATAACCTCCGGATGAGGGTAATAGTTTTCATCAACATAGCTGTCCCAACCTGCGTTTTCCTGCCACTCCTGCCAGCTGATTTCGCCATCAATAATCAATTCGCCATCGGTGTTGATGAATTTATTATATTTAGCCCCCACGCATGCAAGAAGCAGCGCGAGGGCTGCAGCAACAATAAGTTTAGTCATTTTTTCATCACTTTATTTAAACTAACACGGCGGCATCTCTTGCGCCAGGAATCATCATCCTCGCCGGCCCTCTTTTCGAGTAACTGGTTCTTTCCTGCTGAGCTGACTTCCATTATTTCAGCATTTACACCCCGCTTAATAAGCTCATCACGCACAAACTCCACTCGTCGCTGTCCAAGCTTTAGGTTATAGTCTGAAGCGCCAACATCATCGGTGTGACCAACGAGGTTAATCATTTTAATATATTCTTCATACTTGATCAAATCTTCGGCGACCTGCTCCAGGGCATCCTGCCAGGATTGTATTGTCTGCTCACCGTTTTCGTCAAGAATGAACTTGTATGGATCGTCATGCTTGTTCGTCGGGAAGTTCAGCCTTAGCGAAAGCTCCGAAGGCAATTGGAAATCTTGTGTCATTGTTTTTTCCATACCGTCAATGGGCAGGTTAAGCCTTTCAGCTACATAGAAGTATTGCGGTGCCTGCACTTTCATGTCAAGTTCAATTCCTCTTGGGACAAGTACAGAGTATTTACCATTAGCATCGGACTTTGTATCAGCAATCAGGTTTTGAGTCTGGATTTCACGAATGTTTATTTCAGCATTTGGGACAGGCTGAGATGTTTCCAGGCTGGTAACGGTACCGATGATCTGCACATTAGAGTATTTTTTTGCTCGGGGAATGCCAATTTGCTGCTCCCTGTTCTGTGCCTGGACAAAGGATGCAATTACTAAAAATAATATTATTAGCTTTTTCATTTTATCTGGGTTTCCTTATTACGGTTCTACAAAAATCACTTCACCTTCTGCATCGTGCAGCCTGATTAGGCCTTCAAGGCGGATTGAGTCAAGGCCGAGATATACTCTCTCCTGGCCGGAATTGTTATAAAGCTGTAGTTGGCCGTTCTGGTTAGTTGAGTTACCAAGGAAGGCTGTCTTTGCACCACGGTTGCTCATAAGCCTGAGCTGGCCATTCCCGGATTCGCTATTTCCGAGGAATCCTGTCAGTTTACCTTCCGAGTTATAGCTCCTCACCTGTCCGTTGCCATCCGCCACAGTCCCGAGGAATCCTGTAATATTCTGCTCTTTATTGAAAGTCTGTAGCTGTCCGTTACCCCCGGTACTCGTACCAAAGTTTCCGGTTTCATTTCCGTTCCTGTTGAATGTCTGCATAAGGCCGTCGCCGTCGGGCGTTGTGCCAATGTTGGATGCTTCCACACCGTTAGAGTTATAGATACGAAGCATACCACCTTTGTCGAGGGCAGTTAATTTACCAATAGTTTTTCCGGTATTGTTATATGTATAAAGCTCTCCGTTCCCTTTATTGTCTGATCCAAGGAACACCATTTTTTTGCCGTCCATGCTGTTGATTAACAGGGTGCCTTTGTCCTCGCTAACTGAACCGAGTGTAAGAATGCTGTCCCCCTTTTTGTTGAAGAGCACCACTACTCCATCTGCAATTATTCCGGTCGACTTTCTGGTTTCAGCATCAAATAAATCGATATAACCACGGCTTGTGCCCTGAATATTTCCGATTTCGGTTGTCGGGACTCCCTTGCTGTCTTTTGTCCTGAAAATTCCCGAACCTTCAATATCGGTACCGAAATAACCGGTTTGCATACCGTCTTTATTGAATGTTACAGCAAGTCCTGAGCCTTCGCTGCCTGTACCGCCAAAGAATGTCGGGCTTTCGGCAGAATTAAATGTCATAACAATACCATTCCCGTTTTGATCTGTCCCTACAAAGGCTGTTTCCATTCCTTCTTCATTATAAGAACGAAAATAGCCGTCCGCAAAAATCCCGGTTACTTTACCTTCTTTGTCCAGAAGAGTAATCTGGCGTGCAACCAGGTTTTCGAAAGTTGTGCCGACTGTTGCCCCGCTTAGCGCAAAAAGCAGGCAGATTGTCAAAGCTCCTATTATGAAGCTTTTAAAGTCCAATTTTTTCATGTTAACTCCCTGAAGTCTGATTCAATTCTTAGCGATAAATCCATTCAAAATATGAAAAGATTAATAAATACTCACGATATTTTGAGTGAAATTCAGGTTAAAATTATAATTTAGTTATTCCACCATTATCATTGGTAGTTTTTTTTATTCTAATGCAGCTAATATTCCCTGAAATATTGATTGAAGCATACTCCGAGGGTTACTTCCCGATGGCAGAGTCCTGCAACGGTGATATTTACTGGCATTCACCCGATCCACGAGCTATAATTCCATTCAATGATGTGAAAATTCCGAGAACCGTAAAACAGAGAATCAAGCGCGAAAACTGGGATTTCCATTTTAATACCAGCTTCGAGCGTGTAATCAGGCTGTGTTCTGACAGGGAAGAAACCTGGATTAACGAAGAAATTATCCAGACCTATACTGAATTACATTACTACGGCTATGCGCACAGTATTGAAACATGGGGCGGGCACAAACTTGTTGGAGGGCTTTACGGTGTAACGATCGGAGGCGCATTTTTTGGAGAATCAATGTTCAATCTTGTTTCTGATGCTTCAAAAGCTGCTTTTTATGCCCTGATAGAGAGGCTTAAAGAAAGGAACTTTGTCCTTCTTGATTCCCAATATATTAATCCGCACACAAAAATGCTTGGAGCAATTGAATTGCCGCGAATCTATTACCTGCAACTACTTAAAAAAGCGATAAAATTGCCTTGTAAATTCGATAAATAGACTTATATTAAGAATTGTTAATCCTACGGGCTTGCTTCATCAATTGCGGGAGTTAATGGCAATGAAATCAAGAATTCCGGTAGTGTTATTAATCTTGATACTGCTGTTTGCACTGTCCTGTAAAACACCCATAACTAGCCCAAAACCCTTAGTCTGCCCCATACCTACACAGAATTGCAATCCAAATGAATGGGACGGTATTCCAATTGATACTTCCATTGAACTACGCGAAACCAGAGGCTACTATTATGCTATTGAGCCGGTTTCTTCATTAAATACACCTTATGATGAGTGGGCGATTGCTTTCGATTCTAAAAACACAGCTCTAATGACATTTACAGATTCCGATCGCCAGCGATTACTGAAAGTAAGGATGGTGAATCCGACTGAATTCATGATGATCTCTCCGGTGTTATCAGATATAGACGGGCATATTGGCGCGGCAACTTTTAGCGGAAACGAAATAGCACTTGCTGTGATTACAGACAAGGATTATTCTAAAGCTTTTTACGCTGAGCATGACGGCTCACTACTCGGTTCACTGGAGACAATGCATGGTATGTCGCGCCTTTATTCCGGCATAATACGTGATGAAGTACTTGATGCCAAGCCGCTTGAGAGTCTGGAGGACGGCATTAACGTGTTTAATTGGGAATCTCAACCTGCTTTTTCTCCCGACGGAAACACAATGGTTTTTGCATCAGACCGGGAAGGCGGAAAGGGTGGAACTGACCTATGGATCTCAACAAAAACGGCTTCTGGTTGGTCGAAACCACAAAACTGTGGTGCGGTTAATACAAAATGTGATGAGCTAACACCCTATATAAACAGCGACGGAAGGGCACTTTACTTTGCTTCAGCCGGGCATGAAACCGTTGGTGGTTACGATATTTTCAAATCTGAAATCGAAAGCAATCTTTGGAGCGATATAAAATCAGGCAGGGCTGATATAGAAAACAACAGTTATTTTTCAAGGCCTTCCAACTTCAAAGCGCCTGTCAATACACAATATGACGAGCTGTTTCCATCTTGCCCGGGTGATTGTGATTCTATTCTCTTTTATTCATCAAATCAGACAGCCAGCACAGGCAGTATGCTCCAGTCAGGAGGCGGTTTTGACATTTTTGTATTCCACAGGATAGGGTATGATAAGCTAAAACCTTCCGATATTGTTAGAAAAGACACAGCGCCGGAAATACCGGTTAATATTAAACAAGAAAAGGATATAGTAATTAACCCATATTTTAACCTTAAGGGAAAAGTAGTTGATGCTGCTACAAAACAGCCTGTCCCAAACTCGGAAATTGTAATTAGAGAGCTGCCAAGCCCGGATATAAAATATGATTACGAAACAAATGTTGACGGGACTTACGAAATTACTCTTGAAAAAGGGCCACAGTATGAAGTTACAGCACAAGCAGAAAACCTGTTCTATGATTCATACAAAGTCAGCATTCCTGAAGATGATACAACAAGCGAAATTGTGATGGATTTCCACCTTCCTGAGAAGCTGACCTTGCGAATTAATTTTCCTTTTGATGATTACCAACATCCTTACTTATTTGTGCTGGACAGCAATGGTATTCAGACCAGCAGAACATGGCACAACGAACTGGATTTACTTTCCGCACATATCAAAAGCGAAATTGCTAAACTCGAGAAGATGATTTTAATTGGGCATACTGATCCTATTGGCACAATCGAATACAATGACAGGCTCAGCAGACGAAGAGCAAACTTTGTCGAGAGTGAGTTGATTAAGAGGGGTATTCCCGAGTCCTTTATGGAAACACGGGCTATGGGAGAAAACGATCCATTATCCCGGAAGGATGGCGAATCAAAAGATGCTTATCACAAACGCCTGCGTAGGGTTGTGATTCAAAAAGTATATAAATAACATGACACCACTTAGATTGCTAATATTCCTAATAATTGCTCTGCTGCTAGTATCAGCGGCAGTTACTTTATATGTTAACGATGTAATATCAGAGAATGTACCGTCGCTGGAGCAGTTGGAAAATCCAAAACAGAATCTTGCGACCCAGTTGTTTTCAAGCGATGGCAGGCTTGTTGACCAGTACTTTGAACATCAGCGCATAAGCCTGATTATGGAAAACATCCCACAGGACTTTATAAATGCCCTGATAGCTACTGAAGACAAGGAGTTTTATGATCACTGGGGTGTTCATGTCGGGCGCATATTCAGGGCGGCAATAACAAATATCGGCAGGGTAAGGCCGCACGGCGCTTCAACAATAACTCAGCAGCTTGCAAGAAATCTCTACCTCGACCAGTCGCCAACCTTAGAACGTAAAATCAGGGAAGCTTACACTGCAATTCAAATCGAGAAGAATTATTCCAAGAAAGAAATAATTGAAATGTATTGCAACACTGTACATTTCGGCAGAAGCGCCTACGGGTTGCAGGTTGCGGCAACGGTTTATTTTGGCAAGGAACCAAAAGAGCTAACCCTCGCCGAGTGCGCCTTGCTTGTGGCAATGCTAAAAGCACCTAACTACTACGACCCAGCCAAAAATTACGACATCGCATTAAGCAGGAGGAATCTCGTCCTCGAATTAATGCTCGAACATGATGTTATCAGCAGCGATGAATATACAGAAGCATTACTCGAACCTATTACTTTAAAACAAAAGCGTTCAAAAAATGAACCAAAGTACCTTGCCCCGCATTTTGTTGAGCATATTCGCCAGGAACTTGGAGACGACAACAGACTCTACAGCTACGACCTTTACCGCGACGGCCTTGTTATATACACTACACTTAATTCAGAAATTCAGAAATATGCAAATCAGGCAGTCGCCGAACACATTGGCAAATACCAGGATCTGTTTGATAAAAACTGGTCCTGGAGCAATAACAAGAGCCTGCTAAACAAAATAATAAAAGAAGCGATTGCAAGAAGGCCTGACTTCAGGGCAGCAGATGCCTCAAGAAGAAATGAAATTGAGAAAAAACTTAGAAACGATAAACACTTTGTAGATTCTGTAAAAAATGCCGTCACAACAATTCAGGCTGGTGTAGTAGTGCTCGATCCACAAACTGGAGCAGTACTTGCTCTTGTAGGAGCTTCAAAAAAATTCATGGATGAGAATGCCGATGCAAAGTATTCACTCAATCATGTTACTCAAATACAGCGTCAGCCGGGGTCGTCATTTAAGCCATTTGTATATGCAAAAGCACTTGAAACCGGAATGTCTCCATACGACATGGTTGAATGCGGGCCTTTCATTTACAAAGACTCAATTACCGGGGAGGTGTGGACTCCCCGTATAGGCGCAGATTGCAAAGAGGGCGAAAAAGTAACATTGTATGACGGGCTGAGGCGTTCTATCAATTCTGTTGCAGCAAGGCTAATTACTGAATATACAGACCCTTTTGAAGTAAAAAAACTATTAATGCGTGCCGGAATTGAATCAAAACTGCATGCCGTTCCAGCGCTTTCCCTGGGAGCAGGAGGTGAAATCAAACCTATTGAACTTGCTTCTGCGTTCTGTATATTTAATGCCCGCGGGTATCATTTCAATCCCCATTTTGTTACACGCGTAGAGGACAGATTTGGCAACTTGCTTTTTGAGCATAACAAAGCAGGCCGCGTTAATGATGCTTTGTCTCGCGAAGTTGCCGAAACAATGACATACATGATGCAGGCTGTTGTTAATAATGGAACCGCCGCAAGAATCAGAAGCTTTTTCAGGAATGTTGAAGCTGCCGGAAAAACCGGCACTACAAACGACAATGCAGATGCCTGGTTCGTTGGTTACACACCAGAACTTGTAGCAGGTGTATGGGTAGGCTTCGATGACCAGCGGATAAACTTTGACTGTATCGGAAAGAACGGCCAGGGAGGCAGAGCTGCCGGGCCAATCTGGGGATTACTTATGAATAAGATTTACAGCGATAATTCTCTGGCTTACAGGCAGAAAAAATTCTCCCTTAAGCTGTTCGAAGAGACTTTTTTCCCTGATTCGCTCAATATGGGAATGATGCCAATAAGACCGGACTCTCTTAAAAGGAATTCTGTACAATGAAAGAACTGATTTTCAGAGATGGAAGAAAGATCCGTATCGGTAATATTTACGGTATAGGCAGGAACTATACTTTGCACGCAAAGGAAATGGGCAATTCCCCTGAAGCAGCGCCTATGGTTTTTATAAAACCATCAAATGCGTATGTCCCAAACGGTAGCAGGATTAAGCTACCTGACATTTCAAATAATGTGCATCACGAAGTTGAACTGGTTGTTGTTATTGGAAAGGAAGCGGACAACATAAGCGCCGATGCGGCAATGGATTACATTGCAGGATATGCCGTCGGCCTTGACATAACATTAAGAGATTTACAGAAAGAAGCAAAAGAAAAAGGCAAGCCCTGGGCTATTGCAAAGGGTTTCAGACATTCCGCGCCTGTATCAGCAATTATTATGGCTGATGATGTCAATCCGGGTGATGGTATTGAAATCAGCCTGGAAATCAACGGTATCCTGAGACAAAAAGGAAACACCCTGGATATGATATTTGATGTTCCCAATCTTGTTTCATATCTATCAAAAATATTCGGCCTTTTGGAAGGCGATTTGATTTTTACCGGGACACCCGAGGGTGTCGGTCAGATACATCCGGGAGACAAGCTTCATGCAAGCCTTGGCGGCCTGGTTGAACTCGATGTTGAAATTGAATAATCTAACATAAGCGGTATTTAAAATGATAAATATCAGAGTAATATTAATAGCAGCGATGCTTGCTTTGTTTGCACAAAGCTGTATGTTCTTTCGCGTAACCCGCACTGAGACTGATACATACACTGTTTCTGACCTCGACACGACAATCGTTAACTATGTGCAGAACGATCCCGGGAACAGAGACAACGGTGTGATTTACCCCTCCTCACGCGCTGTTCGTGTAACCAGGAACCTTGTGCAGGAGGATAGCATCGTAGAAAAGCACTATCCGGATTTTATCAGAATCGGCCTGTTTGAATCTGTCGGCACACTTGGCGGTAATAGCGAGAATGCCATTGGTACAGGGCTATTCGGTGCTTATCCCGAGTTTTTGAACGTTGATGAATTCTATCGCGGGAATCCTGACGAGAGTTATATTTTTCCCGGTGGAATCTACCGCTTTGGTATCGGCGAGTGGCGGCTGAGATGGTTCCGGGATGCCCCCGACTGGACCATAGGCACTCACATGTTCGAAGCAATAATCCCTGACGCGCGGATGGAAAAGAGCCTGATGACTATCTTCCCTCTATATATACGCAAGCGATTCTATCTGGACAGGGATATTCCATATATATGCATAACACCGGCAGTTGGGTTTGGATGGTTCCCGATTAACTTCTCAAATTATGTAAACGCTTCTGTTTCACTTGACGTAGGTTCTATAGGTGGGTTAAATGTGCGTGCTTATGTGGGGATGGCAGCAGGTGTAAATGCCAATAACAGCACTTTAATAAGGAGCAGCGAATTTACCGATGACGGACAGTCCTCAATAATTCCCTATGGAGGTCTGGGTGTTTCAGTGCTGGATTTCCATAACCTTGTTCCGGAAACATTGAGCGAATGGAAGGATCATGAACACTCATCCTGGGAGGTCGGACTTGCACAGTTTGGAATCATTGGTTCTGGTGCCGACATTTCTGCTCTTGGTGGTGATACAACAGATACGGGATTCCTGAAAGGTTATGTACTGAAACTTGCCAATGCCAACATTGCCTTACCTGTTCTTGATTATAAACTTTATGCGGGGACAACACTTTTTAACCTGCTGATACTCGGACAGGACGAGTGGGGAATGAGCATTCTGCCAATTCGTTTAGGCTATTGGGCTACGCTTGTCAAAGATGAACTTTCTGCCGAACCCTTCATTGAGTATAATTATTACCCAAGCTCTTTCTTCCATATTGGTGGAAGAGTTAATATGAGAATAGGCGAAGATTACAGCATTAGTTTCATTGTCGGGCTTGCAAGCGGAAGCACTGACAGCGGGGTTGAAAGAAACCTTGAAGCCCAGTTTGGTATCCCCGGCAATCTCTCGGATGCTTATTTCGGAGTTTCGTTCAACTTCCTGGACAGAATATTTTTTCCTGAAGAACTCAGATATGGTTTAGAATGAAAAAACTATCAGTAATATTATTATTGTTGCTAATTGTATCCTGTTATCCCGGCCGTCGGTTAAATACACCTGATGTATTCGACATGAATCTGCGCTCTGAACGGCCGCTTATAGAAGGCTTTATCCTGAGCGATATAACAAGCGTTGAAAATAATGCCGATAATGGTTTTATTATGTTCCCAAATGCATATATAAGCCTTAGGGAGTATCGCCTGATGTCGAGAGTGTCTGATTTATCAATCAAAACCAACGGCGGCGATGGTATGATGTTTACAATCAGGACCACGCAACATGAAAGAAACAATGAACCGGGCATTAAACTGCTAATAAATGAAACCGGCTCAACTGTTTTTGAGAACAACAAGATAATTTTTGAAAATCCCGGCGCAAAATTATTGCCCGGTGAGGACCAACGTCTGAGAATTCGTAATCAAGGGAAATATTACTCCATGTCACTCGACTGCGAGACCATCTACACCGGAACAACAGAACTACCCCAAACAGAATTCATACTTATTAAGACACTCCCAAACACACAGGCTTTGGTTTACGGCATAGAATTTGATGATGTTTTCGATGACCTCGGCGATGTAATTTTACCCGAAATCTACAAGCCGGACTAAGTTCTTTGTTAATTGCAACCACAAAAAAAAATCTAAAGTAATCCTCAAAAATGCCGAAAAGTGGATTAGTAGGAAATTAAACTTCATAGGCAGGAAGCCCGGAAAATTTTAAAATTTACACGGAGGTTATTATGCCAACAGCAATTTCGGGTGGTTCGAGAATACGTACCAACATCCCGGCGCTGAATGCCTATAATTCACTTTTAACTGCGAGCAATGACATTGCTAACAGGCAGTTGAGGTTAGCCACTGGAAAAAGGATTAACTCGGCTGCAGACGATGTATCAGGGTATATTACTTCACGTGCTTTAACAGCCAGGAATCAGGCTCTTAAAGCAGCAAGAAACTCAGTTGGCGACGCTAAAAACGTTACAGCTATTTCACAGGATGCGCTTGATACAATCAATACTCTGCTGACCGATGTTAAAGACGCAGCAGCCGTTGCTTCTTCAGGCGCACTTGGAACTGATGAAAAAGTAGCGTTAGCAAAAGGAGCATACAGGCTTGCACAGCAGATTCAGTTTGTAACTGATTCAACGGTTTTCGGCGGCAAGCAGCTTCTCCAGGGAACCTTCACAGGTGACTGGACAATCGGCTATTTTGCTGATAATACACTGCTTGAAATTGAAATCGACCTGTCAACAAGTAACGCCGATTTCAACGTCGCAAGCCAGAATTTCAACCTGAATGCAACAACAAGCGGCGGAACAACATCATTTGCAGGTGTAACAGGATTAAATCTTGCAAGCCTTGACGCCGTTTCAGAAACAAGTTTGGGTATTTTCAGCGAAGCAAATGTGTCCAACACGTTGACATCGCTGTCAGAAGCTCTTAATAATGTAAACAAAGTGGCATCATATCTTGGTGGTATCCAGGTAAGGCTTAATTCACAGGAAGAGTTGCTCAACTCACAGATTACGAATTACGCCTCTGCAATCTCCAGGATTGAGGATGCAGATGTCGCCAGTGAGCAGTTGGAATTGATTAAATCGCAGTTCCTGCAGCAATCATCGCTGATTTCGTTAGCTCAGGCTAATCAGATTCCGCAGAACTTCCTGCAGCTGTTTAGTTAAAAGACTGCGTAAAATAATACTGCTCTTAAGTCGAATTGTAATAGAAAGGCGAATATGATTCTTTATTCGCCTTTCTTAAACTTAAACGCAGGGTAATTATGGCTAATTCAGCGCAGCAACTTGCAGCAAGCAAGGCCTACGGTACAGGAAAGGAAGGTAAAGTTCCGGCTTATATCGAGCAGGAGGTTTACTCCTGGAGCAAGGAAAAGCTGATTCTGAAAATGTACGACCTCTTCATCGTATCGTGTAAGAGGAAGGATGTTTCCAAAATGAGCCGTGTGCTTGTTGAGCTGATGGGCTCGCTTAACTTTGAGTACGAAGAAATATCTACCAGGCTTTACAGGCTTTACGAGTATTGCCAGAGATGTATTTTCCAGAAGAAATACGATGAGGCATTGTTTATTATCCAGGAATTGAGAGACTCCTGGGCAGAGGCTTTTGAGTTAAAATAATTAAAAATTATGGCTGAGATATTTAGCACAGGTAGTTCCGGAAATAGTCAACTTGACTTGCTGGTTGAAGCGTACCGCCGTACGCAACAGCCCAGGCTGGATACGCTCAATGCCAAGAAAAGCACACTCGAATCCCGACAGAGGTTCTTCAACAATCTCAATACAAGACTCAATTCTGTAATAACCCAGCTTGATAAGTTTTCTCTAAATGATGCCGATGAAGAGTTTGTAACCCGCAAGGTAAATGTTTCTGACGACAGCGCAGTATCAGTTAGCGCCGACAGTAATGCTGTAACCGCCTCTAACAGCATATTCGTTAACAGGCTTGCTAGCAATGACCTCCTGGTATCGAAACAACTCACTCTTGCAGATGAATTCGCCCCCGGCCAGGGAACATATGAATTTACACTTACCGTTAACGATGAACAAAAAGGTTTCAGCATTGATGTTGAAGAAGGTGATACCAACCAGCAGGTGCTTAATAAAGTAGTAGCAGCAATCAACAGCGACGAGGAATCAGGCATAAATGCCAGCCTTGTCAAGGATACATCCACAACCGGAAGATTATCTCTTACTGCTTCAGAAACAGGGAGCGAAAATAATATCAGTTTTCAGGACTCGGCTTTGCTTTCAGAATTTGGATTTACTAGCGCAGCATTGAACCCTGATGCTGCAAACAGGACATTATTCACTGATTCTGATGCTGGATTTGCAAAAGCTGATAAAAATAATCTTGACTCAAACGTTAAGATAAATGGAATAAATGTAACCCGTAGCTCAAACACTATTGAAGATGCGCTGACAGGATTAAGCATCACCCTGCTTAAGGAACAAGACGAAGGTGAACAGGCAGTCGGCCTGAAAACTGAAGTAGATGGATCATCAGTTGAATCGCTTGTTCAGCCGTTGCTGGATTCTTTCAACTCGCTTTATACTTTTGTCAAGAATAATAAAGAAATAAACAGGAGCGATCCTGCGATAAATTCGCTGCAGTTCAGACTCAGGGGAATAATTTCGGAAGCAGTGACACCCGAAAACGAAGGCGACCCGCGCTTTTTGACAGAAGCAGGAATTGGCATAAAATCTGATGGAACTTTATTTATAGAGGACAAAGAGGAATTGCAGGAATTGCTCGAAGACGATCCTTCAAAAGTTGCGAACCTCTTTGTTGGCGAAAACAGTTTCACGGGAAAATTGCAAAACGCAATAGCAGGTTTGATTGGCGATGAAGGCCTTGTAAAATCCAGAACATTGTCGCTAACATCACAGATTACACTTGTTGATGACAGAACAGAGCAGATACAATCACAGATTGACAGCCAGACAAATGCCGTCAGAAAAGAATACGAAAGACTTTTAGAATTATATTTTAACGCACAGGGGCAATATAATTTGTTCCTGCAGCTACCACAATCGACAGATACAAGCGGGTTGCTTTTATAGCCATATAATTGGAGGCTGAAATGATTTCACCGGTTCAGGGACAATCCCAAATACTGGAAACCAGAATCAAAGATTCGGGCGATAACCTGGGGCGGTTCGGTGTCGAAAATGCTGAAAGCACTTTTCGGAACCTGGCGAGCAAAGCCGCGGGAGAAAAAAAAACCGGCGATTCATCTGATAAATCTAAAGAGGAAAAAAACCTTTCGATTAATTATGATGAAATCGGCAATGCACTCGAAGGATTGCTTGAAGAAGATAATCTTTCGATTAAATTTTCGGTCGATGAGGATACACAAAAAATGATTATGAGGCTGATTGATGCCAAAACAAAGGAGGTCGTTCAGCAGTATCCGCCGGAAATTACTCTTAAAATCGCCAGGATTGTAATGAACTCGCTGGGTAACGGAAATATCGCAAATGCACAGGTATAAGCCGGGTTACCCCGAAGAAACAATTGAGAAAATCAGGAAGATTAACAGCGCCCTGCTTAATCTTTTGGAACCGGAAGGCAATTTAAACGAGAAAAATCGTTCTTACATAGAGAAGTTATATACAAAAAGAAACGAATTCCTCGTTGAACTTTTAGATTGGAAGAATTCACCGGCTGCTGAGGTAATATTAAATGAAAACGTTAAAGAATGGAACGAAGAGGCCGAAAATCTAATTATGGACGACGAAAAATTGTTAAGTTTGTTAAAAGAGAAGATAGATTCAGTTAAATCAGAACTTATAGACTTGAGAAAATCAGTATCTGTTCTGGTTTATAAGAAGGGAGAGTCAAAATGAACATTAAATCAGTAGGCGGCAGCGGCAATGCATACAAACCGCAGCAAAAAGAAGAGCTGAATGACAAATATGGAAAAGCTTCAGCCGGTGAAGGTTCGTCCGCTTCTAAGACAGACAGGCTTGACATCTCTCCGGAAGCTTTAAAATTCAACCCGATTCAGAAACGTATCGACGAAGGATTTTACGACAAACCCGAAGTAATCCGTGAATTAGCAAAACGTATTTCAAAAGACCTCTTATAACCCAAATATTAACAGGAAATAATGATTTATTTCCCGGGATTATCCCCCCCCTTTTACGGAAATAATTTTTTTTTTGGTTTTAAGTATTTATTCAATAACTTACCTTTACATCAGGCTGGAACAAATACGCAGTGCGATAGAGTAAGATTTAGAAGGGAGTCTCGGATGTCGAGGACATTGAACAAGGTAATGCTGATAGGTAATGTTGGTAAAGATCCCGAGCTTAAATTCACACCAAGCGGTATTCCTGTTATTTCATTTCGCCTAGCTACTTCAGAAACATGGAAAGACCGCGACGGAAATGTAAAAGAACAGACAGACTGGCATACAATTGTTGCCTGGCGGGGACTTGCAGAAGTAATTCACAAACTCGTTTCAAAGGGCTCAAGGGTTTATATTGAAGGTAAGCTCCAGGCACGCACTTTTGAAGACAAATTTCAACACAAGCGTCATGTAGTTGAAGTTCTTGCCGACAACATGCTGCTCCTCGATTCTAAAAGGCATGATGATTCTGATTTGGATTATAAATCAGATAATTATGACGAATCAGATGGTTTTTCTTCAGGAGTAGAAACTGACTTGCCATTCTGAAATGTCTTATTCAATTAGTCTTTCAAATTCAAAACAAACCCTGAATTTCACCATTTCGATATGCTTCGTGTTAGAATCACCGAATTGTATTAGTTTTGTGTATTATGGTTAGATTTTATAAAGAACAACACAAATGATAGAAAAAGCCGGATCTGTTGAAATCAAAGTTGGCGTTGTGGCATTCCTCGGGATTCTTCTGCTGGTTCTCGGCATTACAGTCGGCAAAGGGCTCGAAGTTACCTCTACACGAGAGGTAGTCAAATTCAGGTTCCCTTCCTCAGGAGGAATCACAATTTCTTCCCCGATTGTAGTTAATGGCGTTGCTCGCGGCGAAGTTACCGGAGTAACAAACGATAATCAATCGGTTATTGTGACCGGATTATTGTCAAATCCATCTGATATTAGAACTGATGCAAAGGCCGTGATAAAAATCCTTGAAATTACCGGAGGTAAAAAAATTGAAATTAATCCGGGACAATCCACTGATAAATTTGATCTTAACAAAGAAATTCCCGGTAAAACAGCAGCCGACATTGCCGACTTAGTTGCTATTATTGGAGATATAAGCGACGAGGGTATTCTACTGATAAAAAGAATGGATACTCTCGCAGCAGGAGCCAATGAACTTTTGGGTGATGATAAGTTTATAAATAATGTGAAAATGGCAGCATCAAATGCTAATTCACTTTTGTCCAATGCGGACATGTTGCTTGCTCAAAACTATGCAAGTATTAATTCATCATTAAAAAGTATCGAGATCCTTACTGCTGACTTGAAAGCTGCAATCAAAAAATACGACCCTGAAATAGGTATTATAATTGACAAGCTGAAATATACTCTTGATGATACCCGAGAGCTGGTTTCAAAAGCCGACAGTGTTGCAGTGCAAGCATCGAACTTAATATTTAATTTAAATGAAATTGCTGTAGATATTAAAGATGGTGAAGGATTGTTATCAAGCATATTATACGACGCAAAATTCAGGGAGCAGGTTGATAAACTTGTGGAAGACCTTGGAAATTTTGTTTCTATGATTAGTGAATATGGTGTAAATATCAATATGAGAATCGGGACAAGGCCCTAACGAAACATTTTGCAAGGATAATACGTCATCTGAGGAAAAAACAGGTAGAATGTCAAGAACACCAACAGCAGTTACAGAAGAAATATTCGATTATATTCTAAGTCACTACTCCGCCGAAGACGATTTCCTGAAACAGTTACTCGCAGATGCGGATAAATACGAAATTCCGCCTATATGCATATCCCCCGAACAGGGACGTTTCCTGCAATTCATGCTCAAATCAATCAATGCAAAGTATGTATTGGAAATCGGCTCGCTTGCAGGATACTCAGCAATAATGATGGCACGCGCCCTTCCTCAGGACGGGAAATTAATTGCAGTAGAGATAAATCCCGATTATTCCGATTTTATTCGTATGAAAGCTTATGAAGCAGGATTGCAGAATATTATCGAAGTTGTAAATGCAGACGCCCGTGATTTTCTTGCCGGATATAAACCGGACTTTGAATTCGACTTCGCTTTTGTAGATGCGGATAAATTGGCATACACTTATTACTTTGAGACTCTTGCCCCATTGCTTAGAAAAGGCGGGATATTCAGCGCTGACAATGCCCTCGGTTTTGGCGAGATTGCCCGCGAAGTTCCACTCGATAATGATATTGAAGAAGTGAAGGCAATTCAGCAGCTAAACAAAGCCTTGTCGGAGCACCCGGGTTTTGAAAGCTGTCTCGTTCCGGTGGGCGATGGAATGGCAATGGGAGTTAAGCTGTAAATGAAAATGACAGTTCGAATACTCACCCTCGTTCTTATTGCTTTGCTTATTTCCTGTGGTTCGCCCAGAAAGAAGGGCTATGATCTGCAGCAAGAGGTATGGGTGGATGAAGGGCTTGGCGATTCCTCCAAAATTACTAAAGAGATATACCTTACGGGTACCAAACCAATTGATTCTATTGACGTTGACAAGCTCATCTATGATATATTCCGTATCGAAACAAAGTATTACTCCGACTCGATTCACCTCTATGCCAGGGTGTTTGACTCGCTTGGGAATTTTGTAACAAACATGGCAGATCCCTATAAACTCCACCCTGAAGAAAACTACTTTACCGCTCTGAACGAAAGACTTGGCAAACATTACAAAATCAGGTATGAGGATATTGAACGGTTTACCGTCAGGGAGTATGGCGCGGGTGATTCAATTCCATACAACCTTGTGCTTTCGGTTGATTACAGTGGAAGCATGGAATCTGTCAAAGAAATAATTTTCGAAGGAACGGAGCTTTTTGTTTCGATGAAACTCCCCTATGATAATATTGCACTTACGACTTTCAATAAGGACTTCGATGTAAAAGTCCCCCTTGCAAGCGACACTGGAAAAATCCTAAGCCTTTACCGTGTAAAACGGGAAGAAGGTTTTGGCCTTTTTTCGGGTGTTTACGACGCGGTAGGAAATGCAATAAACTTATTCGAGCCTACTGAAGAAGGAGTCCCAAGAGTGATGGTGATATTTTCAGACGGGGATGATAATTATTCAAAAACGAAAATTGGCAGCCTAATAGAGCGGGCAAAGGAGATGGATATCAACATCTTTACAATTGCTTTCGGCTATTCGAAGGACGATAACCTTCGCTATCTTGCGGAATATACCGGCGGCAAGTTCTACAAGGCGCGTACGCGGCAGGAGCTGATATCCATCTTTAGAGATATATACATGAGCCTCCGCTATTACTACCTCATCACCTACAAACCCCCTGAATACTGGGGCTGGCACCATGTAACTGCTTCACTAAATGTACCCGGCAAAAGCGATACACTTTTTGCAGAGGGCGATTACGACACAAGCGAACTCTTCGACTGGTCGGACATTGGCAATGCATTCAAACGTCCGATTCTCTTTGATTTTGACAGCGCAGCTATCAAACCTGAATCATACCAGATACTTGATGAAATAACGGACAAGCTGATAAGCGTACCAAAAGTTCGCCTCGAGATTCAGGGACACACTGATAATGTTGGCGGTATTGAATACAACCAGGAACTTTCCGAGCGAAGGGCAAAGGCTGTTATGGATGCATTGATTGAGCGGGGAATAGAGCCCCGCCGCTTACGTTCCAGGGGATTCGGCATGTCCCGTCCCGTTGCCAGCAACGATACTGAGGAGAACCGCTCAAAGAACCGCCGTACCGAGTTCGTCGTCACTGCGAAGTAGGAGTAGCAAGATGTGAAGTTTATGACTACTTGCACACCCCCCTGTCCCCCTTTCAAGAGGGGATGCAATATTTTAAATTAATAAAGCCGCGGGACTTGCTGCATTACAGTATTATAGATTTTTAATCACTGGATGCTTTGACTATGCTCTGCATTACTTGATGGATTCTATACTTTGTTCTAAATGACTGGTTCGAGGTAATGCGGATGTTGGATAAGACCAGATGCCTGTTTCCGCAGGCATGACATTTAACAACTCTATTCTCTGTTGACTGTTATTGCTGCTTTGAACAGTTCCTCAGCATCCTCGTCCGAGCCGGCTTTTTGCAGGCATAAACCGGCGCCGTGGAGTGCATCAGCATTTTGCGGATTCAGCCCGATTGCTGCTTTGTAAAGCTCCAGCGCTCCCTGGTAATCTTCGATTTTGAAGAGCAGGTCAGCAGTGAATGAAAGAAGATGGTCGAGAGTGATGGATAGCGTGCTGCTGTATTTGTGCTTTACCCATGCATCGAGCAGGGGAGTCAGAATTTCAAGTGATTCGGTGTATTTCTCTTCAAAAAACTTTTTCCTTGCTTCGAGATAGATTCGGTCAGGACATCCTTCAGGCAGTTTTAATAAGTATCCGTCAATTCCGGAGTTATTATTGAGCAGAACAATTTCTGCAATTCGGGCAACCGCATGGTAGATAAATTTATCATTTAGCTTATCATTCTGAACAACCTGCATGAACAATGCAGCGGATTTGCTGAACTCATGCTTATTAAACAAGCTCTCCGCCCTGCCGAGGATGATTGCATCATCCTGTTCATCAACAAGTACTTTTTGTGCGTTTTTACCTGTCTCGAGATTGTAGAGATAATCAATCCGTGAGATGATTTTAAGTGTAGAGCGTGTCCAGGTCCATTGAGTGCGTGCAATCGAAGAAGCGATTATGCCTTTGCTGAATACATCATTCGGGTTATCATACACTGAGTGCATTGTTGCTGTAAGCTCCTCGATATCCGGGTCGAGCATGAACCCTTCCTTAATAAGCTCCTGGCCGCCAAAGCTTGTACCAATGCTTATTTGTCTTGAATTGATCTTCCACCCGCAGAAATCATCAACGAAGTCATCAGTAGCACCGCCCTTTGTTACGATTACAGGTACTCCGGATGCCATAGCTTCAAGAGTAGGCAGCGAGAATCCTTCGCCACGGTAAGGGCATACAAATACATCGCAGCTACGGTAAAGCGAAGCCATTTCCTGCTCTGTAAGCTTTTCTTCGATATGAATAATCTCAGGTTTACCAGGATCTTTTGCTACTTCTTTTATACGTTCACCAACATTCTGGCCTTTGTAAAAGCTATCGCCGCCCATATCTTTAACAACAAGACACACATCGTCTTTAGCAGTGAAACCACCGGTATATGCATTCATAAGCAGGTCAATACCTTTCCTGCCAATTGTACCTCCTACAAACAGGAATTTAAAGCGCTTACTTGTATTAAGTGAGTACTTCTTCCCATTAGGTTTGTAGAGGTCCGGGTCTATACCATTGGGAATTACCTGTACCTTGTCCGGTTCAATACCGGAATTAATATAGCTATTCCTCGCAAAAGTAGAAGGCGCCCAGATTTCATCTGCCCGCCTGAATATTTCAGCGATAGGTTTCGTCAGCACGGATATTTCCCATGGCTGCATAATCACCCATTTTGTCCCCTCGAAACTGTCTGGTTTAGGCGGCCACTGGTGGCGCACCATCAAGTAGGGCAGATTGCTGATTTCCACGTCGGGCTCAGGCTTGTGGCGAATATCATTTTCGAGTAGTTTTTTATACTTTGGATTATCCCCCGCTTCAAATTCATCGGGTTCATACGGGACAATATGCATATCAAAACTACCGGTGTCTAAAAGATTTGAACAATGTTCGCGATTTATCAACGCCAGAGAATGGTAAACAAACTGGCTGCCCTCCCAGAGGATGTTAAGTACAGGTTTACTTTTAGCAGCAGATATAGATTTTGCTTTTTGTTCAGGCTCAGTCTCTAATAATTCATCTGCGATGACTGATAAATATGTCTCATCAACTTCACCTTCAGGAAGCTCTTCTGTTTGTGGTTTCCCGGCATTTACAGTCATATTAAGGTTGATATAACCCTTGTCCTGTAGGAGGTCATGCTCCTGGATGCTGTAAACTTCCAATCCAGCATCTTCGAGATGTCCTGTGATTGACTTTTCGTCAAATCCAATGCAATGGTAGTCGCCGGGATTTGTCTGTCCGCCAAAGATCATATATGATGCTATGTCGGCATCCCAATTTCCCTGCAGGTATGCCCTTGCCTGAAGCTTCAGCGATGGGCAGCGGATAATAAGCTTTCCGCCCGGTTTAAGTACACGCGTCCATTCGCTGAGAATACTGTCAACCTGGCGGTGGGAGAAATGCTCAAGAATGTCGGATGCAAGTATCAAATCGGTACATTCATCCGGCAAATCCAGCTTCCGCACATCCATCCTGACAACAGTGGGGTCGTCATTGTAGAGATCGATATTTACATAACCCTGCTTTATGTCCCTTCCGCAACCGAGATTCAGGTTGAGCGGCGAAGGCAGTGGTACAGGGAGCTTGCCTGATGCTTCTTTTACAGAGAATCCTCCTGACAAGGTGTTCTCTACAACATCACGGTTCATGTATTCAGTGGGCTTGTCCGGAGATTGACATGCTTTTTTACCCCTGTTTACCGTAACACCGTTCCAATTCAACGAATATGCCGGCAACAAAGCGTCCGGATCGTTAATAGTAATTCTGCCTGAAACCCAGGGAATAAATGCTTTCTTCAGTACATCTTCGATATTTGTTTCATTTGTAATATTTATTTTGCAGCCGGACTTGCCATATAGGTTGCCAGCCTGTTTTTTAACTGCAAAGAACCGGATTTCTTCTCCCTGCCCCTTCTCTTCGAGCTTGCTGATAAATTCATCAACTTCATTAGTGTTCTCCTCTTCAATTATCCCGAGCAGGGCTTCTCTTCCGAAGTCGCCGGAAACGGTGTACATATTCAATATTCGGAACCCTGATTTTTCCAGCATTTTCCTCAATGATTCCGGAGTGAATTGTACAATGTGATGGTAAGGATCCAGCCATTCCCACTTGTCCTGTAATTTCTCTGATGCAAAGGAAGCGAAGTTGGGGACTATACCGCAGAGAATGCCATCGTTATTGAGCAAGTCATTACATTTTTCGAGAGTTTCCAAAGGAGAGTGTAGATGCTCAAGTGTATGAATAAGGGATATGCAAGCAAGTTGGCCTTCAAAATCACGGAATTCGTTGATATTCTTCCTGATATCAAGATTTAATTCATTTTTGCCAAATTCAATTGTCTTGCTTGTTACCTCGATTCCATAAGTCTCAAAACCTGTATCTCGGGCATTCTCGAGGAAAGCTCCCCATCCGCATCCAATATCCAGCAATTTACCCTGTGGCTTAATAAACCTGAGAATTTCTTTAAGAAACTCATCCCTTCTCAGTGGCGACGAAGCCCTTTCCCCGGGATTCGAAGGCGGATTCATGTGGGATACACCATCGGCATATTTCTGATAGAGCATATATTGGGATTCGCTGTCCAGCCTCTTTCTCAGGTAAACCAGCTCGCAATTCAGGCACAGAACAATTTCAGCAACCGTTCTGACTCTTTCAAACCTGTCGGAACCGCATGAAGGACAGTTTACAATCTCGAGGTTTATTTTATTACTCACCTGTTCCGGCATAAGTACTTGCTAATAACTCTATAAATTTATTTGCAATTGTTTTGTGACTCAACTCCCTCATGCATTCAATATGGCAGGGTTTCCGCCAGTAACATTCGAGGCAGTCAAGAGACTCATTTCTTATGAATTCAAAACCATTCACAGGATTTCCAATCAGCGCAGGGTTTGTCAAACCCGCAATAACCAAAGTTGGTTTCTTAAACAGGTTGTGACCTATGTGGAAGAAAGCGCTGTCAATAGTCAGGAATGCGTCGCAATGCCTGGCAAGTGCGATTTGTTCTCTAAGAGTAAATCTCCTTGAAGCGCAATCAATCAGCGTGCTGTTTTTGATGTTTAATTCTTCCTTTCCCAGGTTTAGTATTCGCACGTCGGGCATTTTCTCAATTATTTCCTCAACAAGCTTTGCGCCATAAGGATAGCATCGCTTGGCATCCTTTTCAGTCATAAACTGCACTCCCACAAGCGGCCCCGTGGTGAACAATGTATCAAACTCCGATGCTGCCCATTTTCGTTCTTCCCGCCTGATGTGATACACAATGTCGCGGTTCCTGAATTTAATACCCGTGACATTGCCCAATATATCCATATACGGAAGACCGTTGTAGTATTCAACTAATGAGCCCAGCAGGTTGTGGTAATCAATTACAATATCAGCAAATGCTTCGAGGTTAAATTCCTCTTCGGAACCGGACTCAACAAAACTTTCGAGGGCTGGATGCCTGTAAAATATCACTTCTGTGACATTATTCCCGCTAACATGAATCCTCAGATGAGGATACTGGCGTTTCATTTCCGCAACAATAGCGGTCATTGTAAGAGCGTCGCCAATCGCATGAGAAACTTTAAGCAGCACAATAGATGAGTTTTTATAATTCCTGCGCCAAAATTCACGCCCAAAGCTAGTCCTGTTTATTACTTTCTTTTTCGGTACAGTTGGCTCTTCCGGTTTGCTCTCTTTCCTTACCTGCACAAGTTTGCCGCCGAGCAGTTCAAATCCGTCTTCAGCATAGAATGACTTATCATCCCGAACAAGGTTGCTCTCCCAGCGGCTGAAAAAATGCTCCCTGTTCTTCTGTTCACGTTCGGAGCTTGTATCCAAAAGGTCGAGCTGCTTCTTTGTAACTGATTCGTAGTGGTAAAGCACAGCTTCCGGGTTGTAGATTATTTTGTAACCAGCTTTTTTTACTTTCATACAAAGGTCTGTGTCTTCCCAGCCGAAATTATAGCCTTCGTCGAATCCGTCAACATCAATAAAGAGCTTTTTCCTGATTGCAAGGCAGGCGCCGGTCACAAATTGTACCCTGCGTTTCCTGCTGACGTAGTCTTCGTCGGCATTGACGAGGAGATAGGCATGATAAGGCTCCGGCTTCCTGCCCGGGCGGGAGCCGAAAATCATGCCCGCATGCTGTATTTTACCATCTTCATAGAGCAGCTTTGCACCCTGAACTCCACACCTTTCGTCTGTTTCGAATTCCTGCTTGATTGCATCCAGCCAGCCAGGCAAGGGATTTGTATCATTATTGAGGAAAATCAAGTATTCTCCAACTGCCTCAACCGCCCCCTGGTTATTGGCAACAGCATAGGGCTTGTTATCATCGTTATGGATTATTTTCAAACCGCGAAGGCCTGAAAGATGCTGTGCTGTGCCATCATCGGAGGCATTATCAACAATTATTATCTCGAGCCTGTTGGGCCCTGCAGTTTTAAGCACACCTTCAAGACACTTTACGGTATATGAGAAATTATTATGAACAGGTATAATTATTGAAAAATCAAGTTCGCTTTCTTCAGTTTCAACATTAGTTTCATCAAGCGACACCGGTTTGACTGATGAATCAGGCCGGACTCGGCTGATTTGTCCCTTCAGCTCAATTGCGTTCTGGTTATCAGGATTTAGCTCAATTTCAATTTCGAGGTCGGCAAGGGCGTTGTCAAAATCTTCCATCTGCACATGGCAAACTGCTCGGGCAAAATAGAGGTTATTGATGTTGTAGCCTTTTCGTTCGCTGATTTCGACACACTCGTTTAGTTCATCCAGGGCATCAAAGAAAGACTTCTCTTCAATCAATCTATATGCGGCTGTAGATTTTTCATTTATAATATTGCTATAATACCAGGCAAGTTCTTTCTCAATAATTTCGCTATACCTGCCATCAAAATATTCATTAAATCGCTCATAGACCTGAACTATAGCATGATAACGTGCAAGATTTGACCGAGATGACCAAACGCTTTTTGGATGCACCCGGTATTTTCCCATTACTTCATCCAAATACAGTATCTTTCCTTTTGAGGCATTAAGGATATGGAGCGGCCAGTCACCCATCTTCAAATCATAGAACCAATCCGGCACCTCGTCTATCAAACCATTGCGGAAAACAACTGAAGCGGTCTGCAAAAAATTCCCGGCAATTATCTTTTCTATGCCGCTTTCTGAAGGTGGCGGCGGTGAGTAAACATCATGCACAGGGTTTGCTGTGTGGAAAGGATGTTCCGGATAACTTCCATCAGTGTACTCCACCAGCATGTTGTGGAACGAAATTGCGGCATCGGACCTGGAATCCAACAGGGCGACCTGCTTTTTCAGCTTTTCGCTATCAGTCCATAAGTCGTCGCCGTCCAACAGTGCTATATATTCACCTTTGCATTCTTTTAGCAGGCTAAAGAAATTCCTGTTCATGCCGAGGTTTTTTTCACGGAGGAATGCCTTGATTTTGCCGGGATTATTATCTGCATATACTTTTACAATTTCACTTGTTTTGTCAGTTGAGCAGTCTTCGCCAACGAGAATTTCATACTCGAAATCAACATCCTGCATTAAAGCGCTTTCGAGGGCTTTTGCAATAAATTCTTCCTGATTATATGTTACAATGGCTACGCTAAGCTTCATTTACATCTAATCTTTTATTGATTTCGCCGGAATTTTCGATGACAAACCTAATAAGCCCCCCGATTTCTGCAATGAATTTATTTGTAACTGATGTACCTGTTGGCAAAGTAAATACCCGATCACAAAGTCTTTCCGTATTTGGAAGCAGTAGTGAATTATGTGGGAAATACGAGATGTAAGGCTCCATCCTGTGGATTCCCGGGTAAAAATACCTGCGTGCACGGATATTTTCCGCCCATAAAATATCAATCAAATTGTCCCTGCTTATTCCGGTTGTGTGTTTGTCTGTTTCACATGCAATATATTGATAATTATTCTTTTCGCGCTCATTAAATTGAATCATTTTCAGACCCGGTACGCCATCAAGCTCTTTCCTGTAAGCATCATAGTTAATTTTGTTGACTTCAATAAATGAGTCGATTTCCTGAATTGACGCAATGCCCATAGCTGCCGAAAGCTCATTCATTTTTCCGTTCATCCCGATGAAATTAACTTTATCATATCCCGTAAAACCGAAATTTTTCATCAGCCGGATTTTCCTTGCAAGCGCATCATCGTTAGTAGCAATTGCACCACCTTCGAATGTATTGAAGAACTTTGTGGCGTGAAAGCTGAATACTTCGGCATTGCCAAAGCTTCCAATCATTTTACCGTATTGGCTGCATCCAAAAGCATGGCTTGCATCATAAAACAGCTTTAGATTAAATTTACCTGCTAACTCTTCCAGCGCCTGTGTATTGCACGGCCTGCCCCAGAGGTGGACTCCCATAATTGCGCTTGTACGGGGAGTAATCATTTTTTCAACAGATGCCGGATCAAGGTTATGAGTCTGCGGGTCAATATCCGCAAATACAGGGGTGATTTCCTGCCATTGAAGAGCATGGGCACAGGCAATGAATGTAAATGACGGAAGAATTACTTCGCCTTTTAGATCCATTGCCCGGATTGCTATCTCGAGTGCTATAGTTCCGTTACAAATTGCTATGCAGTGCTTTACTCCGAGGTAATCAGCAAGCCTCTTTTCGAAATCAAGCACGTAAGGCCCGGCATTAGTAAGCCAGCGCCGTTCAAAAATATCGTTAAAATACTTGAAGAGCCTGTCTTTTGAAGGAATATTAGGCCTGCCTACATGAAGTGTTTCTTCAAACAGTTTATCCCCTCCGAAGAGAGCCAATTCCATAATTTTTGATTTTTTGCTCATCCTTTCTTAAGACCAACATAAAGCACACTTTTATGATTTATGCCAAGTTTAGTCAACTTTTCCTCCCCAAAATATTCTTTGTCTAACTCTTCGAGTTCAAACCCTGATGCCTTTATCCTGCTTGTAAACCCTGGCTTATTATACAGCCGGATGTGGTCATCCTGACCAAATCGCCTCCATCTTTCAGCAGTGTCTTTCAATTCAAAATCCTCATCAATTTTATCTGCCCCAGTGCAAACCGGGCTCATTATTATTGCTTTTCCCCCGGTTTTTAGCACCCTGTAAATTTCATTCAGTGCGCTGAAGTCGGAATTAACGTGCTCAAGAATATGTGAGCTTATCAGCAGGTCAATGCTTTTATCACGGATGCTCTTCATATCAGTAATATCCAGCACTATGTCATAGCCCTTTTCGATATCTGCGCTTATGTATTCAAATTGAAGAATATTCCTCATGAATTCAGAGAATGCGGGAGAAGGTGAAAAGTCAAGCACTTTGATTTTATTCCTGATTGGAATATCCGGCACATATTCGTCAATAAATATGGCATAGAGCCTGTCGCGGTCAGATGCACTGCATACCGGGCAGAGATAGTAGTTATAATTTAAAGTCTCAAAGTCATCAAGTGAATAAGGAAATCCATGTTTTTTAATACTTGATGAATAATATCCATCGAGCGGAACAAAATCCCCTGTCCTGTTTCTGCAAACAGAGCATTTGAAAAAGTACCGGCTTTTTTCTTTAAGGGTAATCGCCCCGGTGTGCTCCGGATTATCTGTCAACTCAAGTGAGGCATAGTAACCTGCGCTTTCGTTGTCGCCAAGTTTATAATAAATCGCACCTCTCAGATAATCTATTCCATCAGCACCGGATTCGGATTCTTCAATTAAGTCCAATACTTCAAGTGCATTCAGGTATTCACCTGCTTTAATAAGGCTGGCTGCAGCATTTTCAAGGTATTTTACTTTTGCCATTTTCATTGTTGCTCCCGATAAAGGTAAACAGCAATTTTAATGCCAGCGGACAGCATAATTCACCAATCCACAAAAAATGCATTCCACCCTGGTTACAGAATATAAATTTTAGTTTTAAATAACGCCTTCCTTTGTATTATTCTTTTTTAAAATTTTATAAAAGCGGCCAAATGAAAAAGATAGTTATAGTTGGCGGCATGGCAGCCGGTTGCAAGGCTGCTGCGCGCCTGAAACGTGTACTGCCGGATTCACGTGTTACTATTGTAGAGAAAAGAAATTTCCTTTCTTATGGCTCCTGTGGGATGCCTCTCTATGCATCAGGTGAAGTGCAGTCATTTGATGAACTTGCAACAACGCCCTACGGCATGCTCAGGAATGCTGATTTCTTCTGGAATGTAAAAGGTGTGGAAGCTCTTACAAATGCCAGCGTAGTTAAAATTGATGTTGATGCAAAAATCGTCCTTTGCAGGAACGGTTCGGAAGAGTTTGAATTGGAATACGATGAGTTGATAATTACAACAGGAGCAAAAGCTTCCCCTACACCATTCCCATGCCCTGAGTCAGACAATATTTCTCATTTTCATAATCCCATGGATGCAAAGAAATTCCGCGAGAAAGCTCAGCGCGGGGAAATTGGTTCGGCGGCAATCGTAGGAGGTGGTTATATCGGGTGTGAACTTGCCGAAGCTCTTGTAAACCTCTGGGGGATAGAAACCACAATCATCGAAAGGGAAAGCCACCTGCTGCCGAAATCATTCGATGGTGAAATATCCGGAATACTTAAGAAAGTTTTGGAGAATGAAGATATATGCTGCAAAACCGGCATTTCTGTCCTGAAAGCGGAAGAATCCGGTGAAGGAATAAGCCTCTCGTTAGATAATGGTGAAGAACTAAATGTAGATTACCTGTTCATTTGCTCAGGTACTAAACCGGAAACCGCTCTTACTAATTCAATTGGTCTCCATACAGGTGACTACGGAGGTATCCTTGTTGATGAGAGAATGCAAACGAATGTCCCAAATATCTGGGCTGCAGGCGATTGTGTTGAGGTAAAATCGCTTGTTGATGATAAATATTCGTGGTTCCCTCTCGGTTCGCTTGCAAACAGGCAGGGCAGAGTAATTGCAGATAATATCGCAGGAATAAAATCGAAATTCCATGGAGCTGCCGGTGCAATTTCTATGCAGGTTTTCGGGTTTATAATGGCAGCTTGCGGGTTTAATGAAAATGAAGCAAATAGCAGGGGGATTGAATACGAATCCGTAATTGCAGGATTCCAGGACAGGCCTGATTATCACCCTGACGTGAGAAATCTATATACAAAAATGCTGTTTTCTAAGAATGAGGGCAGGCTTCTTGGCCTGCAAATTGCCGGCAAGGGCGAAGTAACCCGATATATAGATTCTTTCTCATGCTTGATTGCCGGAAAAGGGACAATCCATGATTTATGTGACTTTGAGCATGCATACAACCCGCCGCATTCCGGCCCGGTCAATCCGCTTAACTTCTTGGGATATATAGCATTGTCGCATATTGACGGAGTAAAGAACCAGCCTGTAAGCGTAATGGATGATTTTAACGGAAGCATTATTGATGTTCGGCAGGACTTCGAAATAGACGCAACACACAAGATACAAAATTCAATAAATATACCGCTTCATGAGTTCAGAAAAAGGGCGGAGGAGTTAAATAAAGATGAGAACATCTTTATAATATGCCAGAAGGGAACCCGCTCTTATGAGGCTGCAAGACATTTAAAGAACCTCGGATATAATAAAGTTTTCTACATGGGCGGCGGGATGAGCATGAAAACGATGGATATCGAGCTTGGAGATGAAGGCTAATCTATTCTTTGATAGAGCGAATTATTTATGTAATTTTGGATTCCAAAATTGGGCAAATGCCCGTAAATACATGGATTTATGAAATTTAATTCATTATAGTTTATAAATACTACCAGGATTTCAAATTATGAACGAAGGCAAAATTGTACAAGTGATCGGTCCGGTAGTGGACTGTGAATTTACGGAAGGAAATATACCGGAAGTGTTGAATGCTTTGCAAATTCCCAGGGTGGATGTTGACGGCAAAGAAACAGGCGAAATACTAATTTGCGAAATTCAGCAGCACCTCGGCGAGGACAGGGTTCGCACAGTTGCTATGGATTCAACAGACGGCCTCGTCAGGGGAATGAAAGTATATGATACCGGCAATCCAATTTCAATTCCTGTTGGGCCGGAAGTACTGGGCAGATTGATTAATATTATCGGGCAGACCATAGACGGCAAGGGCCCTCTGGAAACTAGTATGAAACTTCCGATTCACCGCCCTTCACCGGAATTCAAAAACCTGTCCACTCAGAAAGAAATGTTTGAAACCGGAATCAAAGTTATTGACCTTATCCAACCGTTTACCAAAGGTGGTAAGACTGGTCTTTTCGGTGGCGCAGGTGTAGGAAAGACTGTTATCATCCAGGAACTTATACACAATATTGCCAAGCACCACGGCGGTTATTCAGTTTTTGGCGGTGTTGGCGAGCGTACTCGCGAAGGAAACGACCTTTACCTCGAAATGATTGATTCGGGTGTTATTGACAAAGCAGCCCTGGTATTCGGGCAGATGAACGAACCTCCGGGTGCACGTTCAAGAGTAGCTCTTACAGCTCTGACCGTTGCTGAATACTTCCGCGATTACGAAGGTCGTGATGTACTGTTGTTCATTGACAATATATTCCGTTTTATCCAGGCCGGTTCCGAAGTATCCGCTCTTCTCGGGCGTATGCCTTCAGCAGTTGGCTACCAGCCGACTCTTGCAACCGAGCTTGGTATTCTACAGGAGAGAATTGCATCTACAGACAAAGGGTCTATAACATCGGTTCAGGCTGTGTATGTGCCTGCTGATGACTTGACTGATCCTGCTCCTGCTAATACGTTTACACACCTTGATGCCAAGACAGTGCTTTCAAGGCAGATTGCTGAGCTTGGCCTTTATCCTGCTGTGGATCCGCTTGATTCAACATCGAGGATTATGGATCCGAATGCAATTGGTAAAGAGCATTACGGTACGGCTATGCGCTGCAGGCGAGTTCTTCAGAATTACAAGGATCTACAGGATATTATCAACATCCTTGGTATGGACGAGCTTTCAGACGAAGACAAGCAAACAGTTTACCGTGCACGTAAAATTCAGCGTTTCCTTTCACAGCCGTTCTTTGTCGCAGAACAGTTTACAGGCTTTGAAGGACGCTATGTAAAAATTGACGACACAATATCGGGCTTCAATGCAATTCTTAACGGTGATTGCGACGAAATCCCGGAACAGGCATTTACATACAAAGGCACAATAGACGAAGTTTTCGAAACAGCTAAAAAAGCCGGTTAATGGAACAGGTGAACAATGGCAGACAAAACTCTAAACATTGAAATAGTAACACCGCAGAAAGTAGTGTATAAGGGAACGGCCGAGTCGGTATCTTTACCGGGATCGAAATCCCCTTTCCAGGTACTTTATAACCACGCCCCGATTGTTTCGTCGCTCGAATTGGGATTGATCAAGCTGTCAGGGCAAGGGCATGAAAGGCACTATTTTGCCACAAGCGAGGGATTTGCAGAGATTTCCAATAACAAAATCTCTGTCCTTGTAGAAAACGCCGATGATGCTTCAAACCTCGAAAGAGAACAGGTTGAAGCCGAAATTGAAAAAAGAAGGCATGACCTTGAAAACGCAATTGAAGCTTATGACAAAGACAGGCACAAAAAATTGCTCAGAATTGCTAAGAACAAGCTTAAGGCTCTCGATAAACATCTGAATTCCTGATTTTGAGAAGCCCCCAAAAAAAGTGGGGGCTTTTTTTTTATTTTTGTAATAGTTTGTTTTAGTAAAATATATTAAGAATAAGCGATTGCTTAAATCGTCAATTGCTTTTATATCTTGCCAAATTTGGAGAATTGATGGATAACCCGAAAATACTGCACCAGGGGATAACTTACGACGATGTCCTTCTTATGCCGCGTTATTCGGAGGTTTTGCCCCGCGACACTGACATCAATTCGAAACTTACGACTGACATTAAATTGAACATTCCATTAGTATCAGCGGCAATGGATACTGTTACGGAAGCCGAAATGGCTCGAGCTATTGCACGCGAGGGCGGTATCGGAGTAATACACAAGAATCTGAGCATTGAAAAACAGGCTGATTATGTGGATATTGTCAAGCGTTCCGAATCCGGAATGATTAAGAAGCCCATTACTATGACTGTTGATAAGACAATTGGCGAAGCCCAGGCAATAATGGCAAAATTCCGTATTTCCGGTATTCCGATTGTTGATGACAATAAAAAGCTAATAGGCATTCTTACAAACCGCGACCTTAGGTTTAAACCGGATCCGGGGGAGCTTGTATCAATTGCGATGACAACAAGCAACCTTATTACTGCTCCGGTTGGCACTACTCTCGAAGATGCAGAATTAATACTCCAGGACTACAGGATAGAAAAGCTTCCCGTTGTGGATGATGATTACAAATTAGTGGGCCTGATTACATTCAAGGATATTCAGAAAAAGAAGAAATACCCGAATGCATGCAAAGATGATCAGGGAAGGCTACGAGTCGGCGCTGCAGTAGGGATTGCCTCCGATACAATGGAAAGAGTTGAAGCTCTCGAAGAGGCAGGCGTTGATGTTATTTTTGTTGACACAGCTCACGGGCATACCAGGAGCGTACTCGAGACAATAAAGAGAATTCGCGGTAAATTCAACTACATTCAGATTGTAGGAGGGAATATTGCAACTGCTGAAGCCGCGGAAGCCTTGGTTAACGCCGGGGTTAATGCTGTAAAGGTTGGTATAGGCCCGGGTTCTATCTGCACAACAAGGATTATTGCCGGAGTTGGGGTACCGCAATTGACAGCTATTATACTTGTAAATTCTTATACGCAAAAAGCAGGCATTCCCCTGATTGCCGATGGCGGAATAAAACAAACAGGCGATGTCCCTAAAGCAATTGCAGGAGGAGCTGATTCAGTAATGATTGGCGGGCTTTTTGCCGGGCACGAGGAAAGCCCCGGCGAAAAAGTTATATACGAAGGCAGGGCTTACAAAATTTACCGCGGAATGGGTTCACTCGGAGCAATGAGCCAGGGAGCAGCAGACAGGTACTTCCAGGACGTTGAAGAAGAAATATCAAAGTTCGTTCCTGAGGGAATTGAAGGAAGGGTACCTTATAAGGGGCACATTAGCGAGACAATCTACCAGATGATTGGCGGGCTTCGCTCGGCAATGGGATACTGCGGCTGCAAAACAGTTCTCGAGATGCAGGACAATGCAGGGTTTATACAGATGTCTCACGCCGGGTTGAGGGAATCACATCCGCATAACATACAGATAACTAAGGAATCACCTAATTACTTTGTACAATAAAGGCAAATAACTATGGCCAGGAAAGCAGAAACCAAGAAAAAAGCAGAAATACCTAAATATCCCGAACTTGTGGACCGAAGGCTTACACAGATTCGATTCACTATGGAAGAAAATAAAATAGATGCAATTGTCGTAACTTACCTGCCCAATATCAGGTACCTGACAAACTTCTCAGGTTCGGCAGCTACTCTGTTCATCAGGCAGGACGGTATGGATTTTGTAACAGACGACCGCTATGAAGAACAGATTAAAACCGAACTATATCCACTTTCAAACCTGAAAACACATATCAGCAGAGATGTATGGGAATATGCCGTAAAGAAAAAATTATTTAAGAACATTGGCGCTCTTGGTTTTGAAGCCGACAGGATGCCTTATTCAGAAGCCGTAGAGATACGTAATAAAATAAGGCCCGTTAAATTCAAACCCACGCCGGGTGAAATTGAGCCTTTTACCATGCCAAAATCTCCTGAAGAGTTAAATAATATCAAAGATGCTTGTAAAATAGCAGAAGATGTTTACGATAAAATTCTCGGTATGATTAAACCTGGAATGACGGAGAAAGAAATTGCAAACGAGATTTCATACCTCTCCCGCCAGATGGGCTCAGAAGGCGAACCTTTCGATATTATTGTCGTTAGTGGAGAACGTGGATCATTGGTTCACGGCAAACCAAGCGACAAAAAACTCAAGAAAAATGAAATTATCCTGGTGGATTTTGGTTGCAAAGTAAACGGCTTTGGTTCTGATATCACACGTACATTTGCCTTAGGGAAAGCTACAAAAGAACAGCAGAGCATATACAAGCTGCTGAATGACGCAAAGAAGGCTGCAATTGAATACGTAAGGCCGGGAATGAACGGCAAAAACCTGGATGAATCGGCGCGCAGCATGATTGAAAAAGCAGGGTATGGAAAATATTTCCAACATTCGCTTGGCCACGGTATCGGCCTTGTGGCTCATGAAAAACCAATAATAACATTTCGTATGGCCGACCAGATTGTTCCGGAAGATTCCGTGCTCGCTATCGAACCGGGTATTTACCTGCCGAATAAATTTGGTATGAGGGTAGAAGACAATATCCACGTTACCCGAAATGGCGGCGAGTACCTGACTAAAGCGCCGGATGAACTACCGGTTTTATGATGCTCCCGCTTTAGTTTTAAGATACGAAGCCCTGCAATTGCAGGGCTTTTTTTTATGCTTCTACTTTTTTGGCTAATGATACCTTCAATACAAAATAACCGGTAATTCCTGCTATTACAGACGCAATAAGAATCCCCATCTTGGAGTAGGTTTCAACTTCCGTTCCTCCAAAAGCAAGTCCCGAAACAAACAGGGACATGGTAAATCCTACACCACACAACAGGCTTACCCCCCAAATTTTACTGAGGCGAATTCCTTCAGGCAGGGACGTTATCCCAAGCAGGTTAGTGAGCCATATTATTAATGTAATCCCTACCTGCTTGCCAACAAACAATCCGAAAATAATACCCAGGCTCACATTGTTGCCAATACCGGCAATAGCCTCAGAACTCAGGTAAACACCTGCATTAGCCAATGCAAAAACCGGCATAATAAGAAAGCTTACATATGGATATAGGAAATGCTCCAGTCGGTGAAGCGGCGACTGAACATGTTGGTATTTATTTGAGATGTTATATAGCAATTCCAGCTTGTACTCTTTTTCCTCCTTTGGGTTCGGCTCTTTAATGAAACTTTTCCAAAGGGCATCCACCTTGTTAACCAATTCATCCTTATTAAATCTGGAAGAAGCCGGTATCGTAAATGCAAGTGCCACACCTGCAATCGTTGCATGTACACCGGACTTCAATACTACATACCAAAGAATTATACCCGGTATAATGTAAAAAACAGGCTCTTTAACACCGGAGTAGTTCATTATCATCAATACGATTATAATACCGGCACCGATACCGAGCATAATGACTGATAAATCGGCAGTATAGAAAATTGCGATGATTGCCACGGCGCCAATATCATCCACAATTGCCAGCGCTGTGAGGAATACTTTAAGGGCTATTGGCACACGGGGGCCGAGAAGCGCAAGAATGCCTATCGCGAAAGCAATATCAGTTGCCACGGGAATCCCCCAGCCACGGATTTCTACTGTTCCACTATTGAAAAAATAATAAAAAAGTGCAGGCACTGCCATCCCGCCAATTGCACCCACAATCGGCAACATTGCTTTTTTCAGGGTTGATAATTCGCCTACGAGGATTTCCCTTTTAATCTCAAGCCCTACAACAAAGAAGAAAATTGCCATCAGGCCATCATTTATCCAGTGAATCAGGTGCTTGGACAATTCCCAGTCTCCAAAACCAATTGTAAGGTACGATTCCCAAAGACGCCTGTACGAATCACCCCAGGGCGAATTTGCCCATACCATTGCAATTACCGTAAAAATAATCAGAACAATTCCGCCTGAAGAGCTGCTTTTGAAAAATCTCTCGAAGGTTCTTATAATTTGCGGCTTTTTATCTTCATTGCCGAATCTTAATAAATCACCTGTGTTTTGCACCATTTCTATTCTATTTGATTAACTGACAAACTGCTAATCTGACGAAGTAATTATTCCCTTCGTATGAAAAAAGAATAATTTGCAAATAATTCGTCGTTTATATTTTGGTTGTCATTGTTATATTTGGGTCAAACAGCGGGGTAGAAGAAACTAAGATGGCTAAGTTATTTGTTTCTAATAAGAATGAATCTGCCAGAATATTCCAAAGCGACTTCCTTGAACAATTCACCAAGGTATACTGGACAGTTCCCATCTACCTTTTTATCCCTATAATTCTCGGATTTCTTTATTTCGCCATATTTGAATTTGCACTTTCGCCCGGTACTATTGTCCCGGTTTTCACCGGAGGCTTATTTTTCTGGACAATTACTGAATATTCTCTGCACAGGTTTGTATTCCACAATGAGCCAAAAACCAAAATTGGGGAGAGGATTCATTTTATCTTTCACGGAGTGCACCATGATTACCCGAATGACGAATATCGCCTTGTAATGCCTCCTATTGTGTCCCTTTCACTCAGCTCAATGTTCTATATATTATTCAGGATTACTCTCGGCCCGGAATTAAGCGCCCCGTTCGCGAGTGGATTCCTGCTTGGCTACCTTATATATGACATCTCCCACTACTCTTTCCACCACTTTGCCTGGAAAAACAAGTTCATGGTAATGCTGAAACAGCATCACATGAAGCACCACTTCAGGGATCCGAACCGCGGATATGGAGTAAGCAGTGCAATCTGGGACATAGTTTTCAAAACTGATTATCAAGAAAAACAGAAACCGGTAGCAAAAAATATTTAGATATAATACTCTGGCATAGTTATTGGAACTGTCAGAGTTAACAAGGTAGCGTGCAATAATACACTCTTCAAAATCCACTAACATTTTTTATGCTATATATCCCTTAGTTAATTAAATTGGGATATGAATGCTCTGCGATTATATCTTTTCAATTTCTTCCTTATTATTACTGTTTATTCTTATTCAGATGAAATTGAAATAAAGCTTGAAAATGGAATTGTCTGCCAGGACGAGGAATTTCTCATCGAATACAAAATGTACAAAAAGTATGATGACTTCAGGATAAACTACAACGAGAATTTCCACAAGACATACGGTCCGATGACCACATCAACCTTCTCATCTATTGGCGGGACTACCAGGCACATCTCGATTGTCCGGATAAAAGTGATACCTCAGAAGAAAGGGAAGCTCGAGCTGCCTTCGATTGTATTTCAAACCGGAACTGACAGCCTGCTCAGCACAAAAACAACGATATTTGTGGATACATGCAGACATGAAAAACCGTTACCGGGCAACGACAATGTGCTGATTCTGCCGGATAGCGTGTCTATGGATACTCTTATTGCAAGGGCAGAGCAAGAAGCTGAAAAAGATACTGTAAAACAGGCATTTTTCTGGTCGAATATCGAGGACACTGTAATCAACAAGAACCAGGATTTTGAGTTGATATTCAAGTTTGATGTGCCGCTGAAAGATGTGGAGCTCCCGCAGATAATAGATTTCCGGCAAAACGAACCTACTTCAATCGAAAAAGACCTTGAAAAAGTACACGGTAGATTGCGCGCTGTGACCATTGTCAAATTTTTCCTAAGTCCTCTCAAGTCAGGCAGATTTGTAATTCAACCTGCAAGGATGAAAAAGGAAAAACTCGCTACCGCTCTGCCCCAGATTATTATCACGGTGGTGGAAGGAATATAAATAGTTATATTTACTTCATCCTTTCATAAATAAGCTTTTAAAAACATAGCAGTTACAATTTCAATTATGCAATTGGCTTCAAGCGGCATTATCTATAATTTGCTTATCGCAATACTGTAAACTTAAGTGACAGATAAATTTTAAGAAGGATTTCTACGATGAGTTTTAAGCATATTCCCTGGGCGGAACCATACAAAATCAAGGTGGTTGAACCGCTTAAAGTAACAGAACGGGAGTACCGCGAGAACGCGGCTAAAGAAGCAGGATACAACACATTCCTGTTGAAATCGGAAGACGTGTATATTGATTTGTTGACTGACTCCGGCACAAATGCCATGAGCGACAACCAGTGGGCCGGCATGATGCTGGGCGACGAAGCTTATGCAGGGAGCAAAAATTTCTACAATCTGGAGGAAAAAGTACAGGAAGCTTATGGATATAAATACCTGGTGCCAACCCACCAGGGACGTGGAGCCGAGCACATGCTGTCACAGACATTGATCAAGCAGGGCGATTACGTACCCGGAAATATGTACTTCACAACAACACGCCTCCACCAGGAGCTTGCGGGCGGAACTTTCGTGGATGTGATTATTGACGAGGCTCATGATTCGCAGAATGTCCATCCGTTCAAAGGCAATGTTGATATCAATAAATTCCGGAAGCTAATTGATGATGTAGGCGCTGATAAAATCCCTTACATCACAGTTGGCGCACCTGTAAATATGGCAGGCGGGCAACCTGTATCAATGCAGAATATCAAAGAAGTAAGCGAACTCGCTCACAAGCATAATATCCTTGTTGTACTTGATGCAACACGTGCAATGGAAAATGCATATTTCATTAAGATGCGTGAATCCGGCTATGAAAAAAAGAATATCCGGGAAATCCTTAAAGAATTTGCGAGTTATTCAGATGCTGCAACCATGAGCGCCAAGAAGGATCTCCTGGTTAACATCGGCGGTTTTGTTGCTGTAAACGACTGGGATATCTTCGAAGAGCTTCGCAACATGGTTGTTGTGTATGAAGGCCTGCACACTTATGGCGGCCTCGCCGGCAGGGATATGGAAGCAATGGCTCGCGGTATTGACGAGGCGCTTGACGACGACTACATGCGCTCACGTATCGGCCAGATACAGTATTTCGGCGAAATGCTCATGGAAGAAGGGGTGCCAATTGTCAAGCCTATTGGCGGGCATGCCGTATTCCTCGATGCAAGATCATTTTATGAGCATCTATCACAGAACCAGTTCCCGGCACAGACCCTTGCAGCAGACCTCTACATCGAATCCGGTGTTCGTGGCATGGAGCGTGGAATAGTTTCTGCAGGGCGAAACAAGGAGACCGGTGATCACTACTATCCTAAACTCGAACTTGTACGCCTGACATTCCCTCGCAGGGTTTATATGCAGTCGCACCTTGACGTGGCTGCATACCACGTTATCGAACTATACAAGAAGCGCAAAGAGGCAAAAGGCCTTAAGATGATTTACGAACCAAAGTACCTTCGATTCTTCCAGGCAAGATTCGAGAGGTTGGGTTAGAAGATAATTGATTTTCAAGAATCAAAGATTGTGCATTATTTAATTAAACTAAAAAGAGACGCCCAAATGGGCGTCTCTTTTTTGTAGAAAATTATTGATTCAATCTAATTTATTACCAGTTTCTGCCTGCTTGTACCTTCGCTATTGTTTACTTCAATAATGTAAATGCCGGGGGCAACTCTATTGCTGTATAAATCCACAAGATTCCATACCTTGCTGCCTGTAAATTCAAAAGTATTTATCAGTTCGCCCAACATATTATAAATCCGGACATCGTTCACAGATGCAGAAGTGCTGCTAATATTCAAAGCGTTGTTTACAGGATTTGGAAAGATGCTTAACTGAGAATCTAAATCTTCAACAGAAGTGTTTATTTCATTTTGTTCAACAAGGATAGCAATATCATCAATTGCTGCTTCGAAAAGAGTTCCCTGTGAAGTATTGGTAGCTGTAATCCTAATCTTGAAATTATTTGTCGGCTCAACAAAAGCAGTTATTGGAATAAAAAGTGGTTCCCAGTTTGAATCTGTATCATCTATCCTGTTCACGGTCTTCCAGCCGGAAATTCCGTCATTGATTTCAATTGTAAGTTCTGTATTTCCACCTGACTGCTGGAGCACAACTTTCTTAACCCACCTATGAATCAGCAGTATCGGGTTGCTGTAATTACTGATGTCGATTTCACCTGATGTTATCGTAGTCGAGCCAAACACAACAGTCTGCTGCCAGTTTGTATTATTTGATGTAATAAAGCAATGGTTGTCATCATCAGAATGATCGCTTTCCGGGTGCAATGGAATGATATAAACCCCGTATAAGTTCAATTGAGCATATTGCGGAATAGCCCATTCCCAGTTTCCTGATTGAGCGCCGGCATTGATGGTCCAATCACCTTGTGACTTAAAGTTCTCCTTATATGCCTCAGAAAAACCAACCATATAAAGAAATGGGTCAAAGGATTCAGGGTTTGCGGAAAGCTTAAATTCCTTTCCGGAAAATTTGTCTGTTACAGAAACATAGTATTGCACAAAAGCTCCAATTTGCAATCCGGGGATTGATGCTGTGTAATTACCGTCACCGGGTATTTTGTCTGCTGCAATTGCGTTGCTGGATTCAAAGTTATTAGTTGTGTAAACCACGTTTACTGTTTCCGGCTTCAAAGCATCAATTCCATTAAAATCAACCGTGAACACGATGTTGCGGGCAACTTCAGGCTCTTCAAACAAATTGCCGGGTGTGTGTGCAAATCCGTATGAATAAAGCAGTTCTGTACCGATTTTGTGCTTGTTGAAAGATTCGAGTATTTCCAGGAAATGCGGAGTACCATTGCTAAGGTCGCCATCATCGTCATCAGCAAAGATAGTTTCAAGAAACCATTCCATATAAGCGCCGCCAATAGTAACATCATCAGGAGTGCCATAACGTGCAAAGTGGAATATCTTCTCAGTAACTTCGATAGATGTTGCTTCTCTTAAATCCCAGAAGGCTCCGGCAAGAATAAGGCCGTCATGATGAATTTCTCCAATAATGTCTTCAGGGTATGTATTGTTGTTATCTGTATTCCTGATTACCCTGTTAGGATTTGACATAAATATACCAAGTCCAACTTCAGGCATATCAAGGATCATTGCGGACTGTACATCTGCAGAGCCTTCATTTGCAGAACCATTAATCATCCCCTGGGCCCTTCCAAGCGCCTTGTAAAGTCTGTCGTTAATCAAGTGGCCGTATTCATGGAAAAGCACTGACGGGCCGTCTGCCATACGTACACTTTGATTTGAAACTCCAATAAATGATATGGAAGCATCCGACGGATTATAAAAAGCATTTGCTCCACTTTGCGACTGGTTATAAATATTGAAGGAATACTTTCTGTCCATAATTGTAATATCAGGGTCGAGTTCTTTTACATACTCCCTGATATATGTACCCCAATAGAAAACATTCCTCTCGAGGCTTGTGGAATTCTCATCCGTCCATTCTATATCGAGGGAGCCATCCTCACCAACAACACCTATGAATTGTGCGCTTGTGCCATCTGCGTATGTTACAGCGGCGTACTTCCCGGTAAGGTTTGCCCTTATTTCTGTACCGGGTTCAAAATCACTTGGAAATTTTCCTTCGCTATCCAATTGATATGTTTTATTCGATGTTTTAAAATCAAGGTATGGGAAGGTTCTTTCTTCCGCCTCATCAACAGGAGTTTTCCATTTTACGGTGCCCCTGGAAGTAATATCTGCAGCGGAGGATGTCTGGAATCTCCAAACCAGTTCGCCTGAGTGTGCATCTACATAAGAAAGAAATGTTTCGCCGGGTTCATTTGTAACAACCTGGTTTTCATATACAAGATGGTAGTTTGTGCTATTGCCGTTGTATGAAGGAAGAACATACATCCTTCCTGTGGATTGCACACGCGGCGATTCATCTTTATAACCCATAATTCCTGAGTATGCTGCATGCATTGCCTGGGCACTGCTGATAACCGGATTTACCGGGATTTCGATATCGTCATAGGTAACCGATCCGAATGCAAAGAGATTGCCATTCTCGAAAATCCTTAACTCAATCTCAGAATTGAGCACTTCCACATCTTTATACATTTGTGCAAAGGAAACATACCACCGGTGATTGCGGAAAGTGGCATGCTTAAGAATCAGTTTGTCGGCATCAACGCCGAACATAGCACTGTTTTTGGCAATAAATGAGCGGGCTGCTGATTCAATATTAGACGTAGATATGTTTTCATAACCTTCAATTTTCAGTCCTTTTCCGAATGCACGGTGTGGAGTACCGCTGATTTTGTTAACCATTACATTCCATTCAGGATTCTCAGCTTTAAATTGTTTCCAGCTTTTTGCAGCGGAGGCATCCAAATCCTGCATTGAGCCAATGCTCGAAGTGATATTTACATTGTTTAACGGTACTTCGTGTTCACTGCTGTGCGCACTTGTAAAGGACACTGCAAGTATTAAAATTGCAATAGTTGAAATGAATTTCATTACGTTTCCTTCATTTTAGTAATTAATCTATTAATAAATACAGTTATCTGATATTAAAAGTTACACCCGGACTTACAATTGTGATAGTGAAGATATCATTAAATATAAGCAAAGGGTAGGAGCTTATTCACTGTTAGTTTAAATTAGAGGGATTAAAAGAAGAAATAGTGTGGATAAAAAGTATAGAGGCGCAAAAACTTGCGCCTCTATAGATAGCCATTACTTAATTTTTACAAAGTTTGTCCGGTAATTTTCGGTTCCGTTAGAAAAGACAATACTGTACATACCGGCATTTAATGCCCTTATGTCGATCAGGTTTCCATTATCCTCAAGAGTTGAATTAAACAGAATCCTGCCCTCCATATCGTAAATTGTAATCTTTCCCTTTGGTGAAATTACACCAGGAAGCATTAAACTTATTTTGTCAGTAGATGGATTCGGAAAAGCAGAAAATTCCACAACCGGCGCTACCGGATTAATAATGTCATTCGGGCCTATCGTCCTGATTGCAAATTTGTCTAAGTATATTGTACCTCCCATATCTGATATATAGTCAAACCTAAAGCTGGCATTTTTAATATCAGAGTAATCACTTAGATCTATTTCTTCTGTAGCCCACTCATCGTTTGCAGGTACAAATACAGCGCCCTGAATGTCAAGCTGATTTAATAGCGGCTCATCAGCCGTTGCCAGCTCAGCTCCACCTTTTTTAAATATCCTCTCCCATGTAGCTCCGCAATCCTGCGAAATATAAATTTCGAGAGTATCTGCAAAGTCTGTTTCCTGGCTAACCTGTGGCGGAGTATATTTAAGGTAATTATAAGCAACATCGAAATACAATCCCGGTTTTTCTATTGATGTCAAATCATAAACCGGTGTATATAGCTCTTCTGTCAACCCAATTGAATAGAAGAACAGAGGAATATTCAATGTAACTAGTGAGTTTTGACCGTCAATTGATGTTGTATTGTCAATCGACCAGGTAAAGACATTCCCTGAAGAATTCAAAAACCAATTACTCAATTCTGTTTCAGGATCCTCAAAGCTCGTTTCGTATGGCAACTGTAAGCCTGAATCAAAATAGGTTGTGTAGGACAATGATAAATTATTCTCCAATACCGGGTCTTCCATACCTTCATTAATATTGGAT
>CAYVVD010000024.1:0-47267 GCA_964454975.1 uncultured Hyphomicrobiales bacterium
AGAAGGTCCCAAGGGTTTGGCTGTTCGCCAATTAAAGCGGTACGTGAGCTGGGTTCAGAACGTCGTGAGACAGTTCGGTCCCTATCCTGTGCGGGCGTAAGATACTTGAGGAGACCCGTTCTTAGTACGAGAGGACCGGAACGAACGCACCTACGGTGTATCTGTTGTTGCGCCAGCAGCATTGCAGAGTAGCCATGTGCGTAAAGGATAAGTGCTGAAAGCATCTCAAGCACGAAACCTACTCCAAGATTAGGTATCTCTAAGGACCCTGGAAGATTACCAGGTTGATAGGCTTCAGGTGTAAGCATAGTAATATGTTCAGCCGAGAAGTACTAATTGTCCATGGGCTTACCGTCACTCAAATTTCTTTCCTATGTTTGCTTCCGTGCCTTCTTTGTGACTTGGCGTTGCTATACTTTTCTTTCGCAACCCGGTGAAAATTTTTCCGGTGACTATAGCGTAGGGGATACACCTCTTCCCATTCCGAACAGAGTAGTTAAGCCCTATAGCGCCGATGGTACTGCTCGGGAGACTGTGTGGGAGAGTAGGTCGTTGCCGGGATATTTATTTAATAATCCGCTGATTTTATATCAGCGGATTTTTTTTTGAGTCTGCCTTTAACGAATTCAATTCTTTATATATTCTTTAAAACACATCGGTTACTGTTTCAAAGTAACAATATCCTACTTATTCAATTTTTTTTCGATTATTTGTTTATAATTAAAAATATAAGCTAATTATTAGAATAGGAATAATTAGGATAAATAAAATACTAAACATATATTAATCATAATCTTATTTCAGTTTTTGTCTGCATTGATTACTTGATTTAAATCTTACTGAGGTGATTATGGGCAATCTATCGGATTACAGACTGTTCATCCTTTTTTTAATGTTAATTTTTTCATGTTACCATGAAGCCTTTCCGCAAAAAGTATTTATAGTAAATTCCACAGAGAATGACCCCGATTGGCTTCATCACGACGGAAAGGGATTGGACGACGGCGAATGCTTTGCTTGCAGAAAATCTGAAACACAAAACGGTAAACTGGTTTGCGTTGAACCTGTTGGCTGTACGTTTAGGGCTGCAATTCAACAGGCAACAGGGACGGCAAATTAACTGTAATTAAATTTAATGTTGATAGAATTAATCCGGTTCCGAACAGAGTAGTTAAGCCCTATAGCGCCGATGGTACTGCTCGGGAGACTATATAGGATTGCTATTATTTGCTCCGGTTTATCAAAGGATTGCGAAAAGGCATTTGGTGAACTTTATCTTTCTTATAAAATGAATACAAGAAAGTGGCTATAGATTCATAGTTTGATTACTAAAACTAAAAACGTATCTTGAATTATTAATAATGGTTCATTTTTATCGGTAAATTTACCGATAATTCTATTGAAGTTTCATTCATTAATATTTCAGGAGATGCCTCTAAATGAAAAACTATATGCTCTTACTTACACTATTTCTAACAATAGGTCTTATTGCCTGTTCAGAAAAATCTGAAGATGAAACTATGGATAATGACCGCGGGGCTGAGGATGTTGTAGCAAAGGAAACGGAAAAGATGGACGAAGGGATGGATAAACTTTTCGGCTTCGAATCAGCCCAAATTGAGTTTCTTTACACCGGAATTTTTGAAGGAACTGAAACTTACTTTATAGATGACTGGGGAAATACAGTTGTGATTATTTCTAAAAAGAAAGAATTCGGAAATGATGTGGACAAGACAATCATCTGGAAGGATGATAAGACGACGATTCACGACCACATTGCAAAAACATCTTGGAGCGGAAAAATCCGCCCAAAAGACACAGAGCCGCCGGCAGCAGCAACAACTAAGCCCGAATACATGGAAAAAGTTGGTTATATGAAAATGGATGATGAAGATATTGCAGGTAAAACATGTACAGTTTGGGACAACAAAAACATTAATGCGAAGTACTGGATTTGGAAAGGAATTGACCTGAAAATCGAAAATAATACTGTTGGTAAAAAAGGTTATATACGCGAAGCAATAAGCGTGGAAGAAGGAGTTAATATTCCCGATGAGGTATTGAAAAAACCGGATGGATATACAGGCCGCTAATTTTATGAGAATCAATACCTCCGGAGTCATCTATTCAATCAATCCGGAAGATTATGCAGAAAATGTTGAGTTCGAACCTATTTCTTCAAGAACTATATTTTATGCAAACAATCGCACAGACAAGCGGCTTTTCGGGGTATTAAATTTCGAAAAAGAATAGCTCGAAGATAGGATCCCTTGTAATGTCCCGAAAGCTCCCAAAGGCTTATTGTTTCTTCTCGGTGCAACTGCTCTTGAAGTTTTCGGGGTTGAAGCCGACTCGGTAAACAAACGGTTTATTAAGATAAAAGCATTAATTGGAGGTTTTCTCGCCACTAAGTAATTTTTCTAATCAATGCTCTTGCCTTTGTCCCAATTTTGAAAATACCATATAAGCTGTTCATCCATTCCCGTTTGGAATAAGTCTGCCATTCAATTAATTCGAACCCGGTTTTTGATATCAGATATTCGTAGGATTTGAAGGAGAATTCATTACAATGGCCTGGTACATATTCATGGCCATATTTCTTCTTATATAATCCCAGTTTGCTTAATGTCCTCTTCAGAGCAAAGCTGATTCCCATAATGTTAGGGAATTCCATAAGTGCATAGCCGCCGGGCTTGAGCAGGTTGTTGATTTTTGTAAGCGCTTTTATTGAATCGGGGATGTGTTCCAGCACATGCCGCAGGGTAACCAAATCATAATGCCCGTCCGGTAGATCCATTTCAGGGAACTGCGCTTTAATAACTTTTACCCCGAGGCTTTCCCTCACTTTATCCGCCAGCTTTTCAGAAATTTCAATGCCTTCTGCCTGCCATCCGTCCTGCAAAGCAAAGTAAAGCAGCGCTCCGTTCCCGCAACCAATGTCGAGATAGTTTCCTCTTTTCTTTATCTTTCTTCTTAAATAACTATAAGTAGCATCTGTGTCCGAATTAAGTGATGTTTCCCGTGGGTCAACAAAATTAAACTCGTATTTTTCCTGTTGTGTGTTGATGTCCAAACCGGTAATGTCGAGGTTTACAAGACTGCAGTTCCTGCATTTGAAATACCTGAACTGCCCATTCTTTCCCTGGGAATAGAAGAAGTCGAGATTATCGTTGTTGCAGATACGGCAGTTCATTATAAATCAAGAATTCAAAAAGATTCAATTTATCATTATTAATTCAATTGATTCAATCTAAAACTGTTCAGGTCGTGTTTAGTAAAAATTAAGAATAGGTTAAATATAAGATTGAATCAGAAAAAAGCAATTTGAAAATGGCTTATCAGCTAAACAGGGAAGAGAATCTCGAAGAAGGAATCCAGCGAATAGCTAAGGAACTTGTTGATACAGCAATTGCAGATATCGAAAGCGAGGAGATGGACCCAAACATGAAAGTTCACGAGGTACGCAAGCGCTGCAAAGAGTTTCGGGGCTTAGTACGCCTTGTTCGCCCTGCATTTGAAGATACCTACAAATTTGAGAATGTTTGGTATCGTGATTCTGCAAGACAGCTCACGCATATCCGTGATTCTCACACTATCATAAATACGCTTGAAAAGTTGCTTGAAAATTTCAGCCAGGTGATTATGAGTGATGAACTTCTCCCGCTCAAAGAAGCACTCGAATTAAGAAAAGAGGAAATCACCGGAAACGATTATCTTAAGGAAAAGCTGTCTGCATTTAAACAAAGGATGATACTCGGCAGAGAGCGTATAGATTACTGGCATCTGGACAAGAATAACTTTTTTGCTGCTCAAAGAGGCAGTATCAAGACCTACAAACGGGCACATAAAGCAATGAATGAGGCTTACAATTATCCAACAGTGGAAAGCTTCCACGAGTGGCGCAAGCGTGTGAAATACCATTGGTATCACACACGGCTGCTTGAGCTATCCCGGCAGGATGTCCTCACAGATTATGCAGAGGAAGTTCACAAGCTCTCCGAATTTCTCGGTGAGGAGCACGACCTTGCAGTATTGAAGCAAATACTTTTAGATGAAAACAACGATTTGATTGATAACCGAACGCTCCGGTCGCTATTCGGGATTATCAATCAACGCAGGAAAGAACTCCGCAGTGAAGCACGCCCAATTGGTATGCGATTATTCTCCGAAAAAACCTCGGCAATGGCAAACCGTTTCCGCCATTACTGGCAAGACTGAAAGAACATCGGGGTGAAAACGGTGATTTAAGCAAGAATGAACAAATTGAATTAAAACCTGTAAATGTAAATAAGTTTCATTGCTGGGTTAATAGTAAATTATTTATGATTTTAAAATTTTTAAATACCTAAAAATACCTCCTCTTATGAGGGAGACTGTGTGTGTCTTTAAGTATTTTTACCCATTTTCCATTGCAAATGTAACTTTAAGGGAGCTCCACGTATCTAATAAGTAGGTACGCAACTAATCAAAAGGAGTTTGATATGAGAATAGCATCGGTATTGCTGCTGATTATGATTGCATTTACATCGGCAAATGACAGGGAAACAGGAACTATTACAGGGACACTGACAGACGCCAATGAAAGGCCGCTTACTGGAGTAAAAGTCTTAATCGTTGAAGCCAATGATACAAACAAGGTATTTCAAGAAACAATCAGCGACAGGTATGGCAGGTACATGTTTGATGTGCCGGCAGGGAATTATATGGTAAAAGTGAGAAGTTTTATCAACATTGATGAATCAAAAGAGATAAACAATGTTGAAAAAGGTAAAACCAGGAATCTTGACTTTGCTTTTATTGCTGACAAATCCCCCCGAAAGAAATATGTCCGTAAATCTATTGACCGAATTAAAGGCCGCGACTATGACGGAGGGTATTACGAAGAATCAGAAGTCTATGAATTATCATTAGGCTCGGCCAGCGAAATGATGGAAAAAAAGGAAGTCCGGTCTGATGCACTAATACCGGAAACGTGGTCAGGTTCAGGCGGTGATGGTATTAAAACTAAAAAAGTTACTCTTGACGCAGTAGAATTTTCAGATGCACCTATGGTTGAGCATGCATCGGTGCCTGCGGGTGAGGCAGGTGTACTCACCTCCGGCGAGGTTAACGATTTCCGCAAATGGGACTATTGGCAGGATATTGCCTCCGAAGAACTAAAACAGTACCGCAGCGAGTGGATGTTCAATCCATCCCGGCGCTATACAGTACAACTTGTCTCACTGGACAGCCGACCTGTTGTTGATTGCGATGTTTTCCTGATGTCGGGCAATATGATAATATGGCAGGCAAAATCTGATAACACCGGCAAAGCAGAGCTTTGGGCTGAGATGTTCGAGGGGCAAAACCGCAACGAAAGGCTTTATGCAATTGCTAAATATAAGGGGGAAACTTACAGGTTAGACAATTTGCGCGAGTTTTACGACGGAGTTAATTTTATGGGGATTGAAGAAGGCTGCGACCGACCTGGGGATGTAGATATAGCATTTGTTGTGGATGCCACCGGCTCCATGGGCGACGAACTGGAATACCTGAAGGCTGAGATAACTGATATTATGGGTAAGGTCAAGGAGATACACAGTGATTTGAACTTCCGGTTGGGCAGCGTTTTTTATCGCGACGAAGGCGATGATTATCTCGTAGTCAGCAATCCGCTTTCGCAAAATATTGAGGAGACGCAGAACTTTGTAAATAACCAGCGTGCAGGCGGAGGCGGAGACTTCCCCGAGGCAGTTGATTTTGCCATGCAAACTGCAATCAACGAGTTCGTGTGGTCTGATGAAGCTGTTACAAGAATTATTTTTCTCGTGCTTGATGCACCTCCGCATAGCAACCCGGACGTGAAAATCAGGTTGAGGGAATTGTCTGCACGTGCAGCGCTCGAAGGAATAAGGATAGTGCCGGTTGCATGCAGCGGTGTTGACAAAAGTACTGAGTACCTGCTCCGTTCTCTTGCGCTTACTACAAACGGTACGTATGTCTTCCTGACTGACCACAGCGGCGTGGGTAACCCACATATAGAGCCGACTACTGACAGATATGATGTTGAGAAGCTGAACGACTTGTTTATCAGGTTGATAAACAGCTTTACATTTGTGCAGGCATGCGGCAGCGGGGAAGTAGCCGTAACAGGCGGGAATGAGAACATTTTTAACAAAGACGAGGGAAGGCTGGAGAATACCGCAGGCTCAGGGGTTAAAATCTACCCGAATCCGACAAATGGCATTCTGAATATAGAAATCAGCGGCAAGTTGGAGCATCTCTTCCTGGTGGATATGAACGGCAAAATACTTCAGCGGATGGAAGAAGCAGGCCGCGGAACGCAGTCCATCAACATGGGGAGTTTCCCTTCAGGAGTGTACTTTATCAAGTACAGTATTGACGGCCTCTGGGCAGGAGAAAGGGTTATACTGACGAGGTAAGATGATGTGCTGGTGTTGTGTGATATTCTAATGAAGAGGCATTGCATGCATTGTCTTTTTCAGCACATAAGGATGTTTTTGATATATGGAATGCCTTAAATATCTTATTCGATGCTTTTCCGACACTTCTGTTTCAACTGTTAAGGTCTTCTGAGAGGAGACCGATGTTGTCTGAGGAGTGGGAAAGCCTTTAACTAGTTTGGCAGAAGGGGAAATTTTAGTGATAAAAGGGGAATATTCCCTCATGTACTCACCTCAAAAGTGTATTACACCTGTGTTTTATTTACCTAATCTAAAAACAGTTCGTTGAATGTTTTTATCAGGCTGTTCTTTTCAAATGGCTTTGATATATAGTGGCTGCAACCCGAAGATAAAAACCTTTCCCTGTCGCCCTTCATTGCATACGCTGTCATTGCAATTATCGGAGTTTCCTTGTAATCATCCAATTCCCTAATCTGCCTGGTCAGATCCATACCATTAACACTTGCTCCGAGGTTTATGTCCATTATGATTACGTCGTAGATTTTTTCATTAACTTTCCCAAGCACTTCATCTGCGGTTGTTATGTATTCTATCGTGTAGGCTTGGTTTAAAATTCTCTCAACAAGCTTAATATTCACAATATCGTCTTCCACTATAAGTACTTTCTTTTTTTTATTTGTAATTAGTTCATTCCTTTCATTTTGAGATTTATACTTCAGTTCAGAGTTTGATTTATTCACATTCTCATAATAAGGAAGATTAATCCTGAAAGTAGAGCCTTTACCGGGTGAACTTGTCAGTTTTATTTTGCCGTTTAAAAGGCGTAGGTACTTTCTGGTGAGAGTCAGCCCGAGGCCTGTTCCTTCGTAGTGCCTGTTCAGGCCTTCACTTACCTGCCTGAATTCCTGAAAAATCAGTTCTTGATCATGATTGTTAATACCTATTCCTGTGTCGTTAATTTCAATAATAATTTCTTTTTCGCCATCTGTATCCCTGGTGTCGAGATAAATATTAATTCCTCCTTTTTCTGTGTATTTGATTGCATTGTTAATCAGGTTATTAATTATACTTTCAAACACATTCTTATCAATTAGAGTGAATAGTGATTTAAACTTGGTATTTAATTTCAAGAAAAGACCTTTTTGTTTAGCTGTTGCGCTGAACAGTTTCACAATATCTCTTAACTCTTTTGCAAGGTCAGTCAGTTCAAAGTTAAGCTTTGTTTCACCGGCTTCGATTCTTGATAAATCGAGGATTAAGTTTAAAGTGTTCATAAGGCGGGAACCGCTCTGATGTATAATCGAACCTACTTCGCGAATTTCATCCAAGTTCTTAAGTTCGGGAATCAACTCGGAAAAACCCAGGATACCATTCATTGGCGTCCTTAATTCATGGCTCATATTAGCCAGGAAGCTGGATTTGATCTTGTTCAATTCCTCCGCGTGTTCTTTCGCCCTGACTAATTCCAGCTCGTAGTTTTTTTTAAACGTTATATCCTTCAAATAGGCGATTAATGTCTTATCTTCCAATTTCATTGCATTAAACAAAGCAAAGAAATCCGAACCATCTTTACATCTGCACCTTGCTTCGCCTGATGCTTCTCCTTCAAGGCACAACTTTTCAAATGATTCTATACCGAACTGAAGGGAGTCCTGATGCAAAAGCAGCGTGAATTTCTTGTGTAATATTTCCTCTTCGGAATAACCGAACTTGGTAATCCCGGCATTATTAATACTTATAATTGCACCGTCGAGGTTAGCCATGGTAATAATATCAGGAGAATTCTCGATATAAGAACGAAATTTGGCTTCGCTTTTTTCTACAGCCTTTTCATATTCTTTGCGTTTCTTTTCCTGTTCGATATAACTTAAAGCAAAGGAGATGTCCATTGCAAGTTCTTTTATCAATCCAAGTTCTTCATCGTTGAATACTTCCTTAGATTCCGAGAAAAGCAGAAAAAAGCCTGTGAGTTTCCCAAAAACAATTATAGGAAGTATAGCAAAAGAATTAATATTTAATTTGCTCAGGTTTAGTTTGATTAATGATTTTGAAGGCATTTTTTCGATGTCATTAATAATAAGCGGTTCGCCATTTAGAATTAGTTGAGTTGTATTTTTACCATTTAATTTCAAATCATCCGAATGAAAACGGAGCCCTTTGAAGCTGGACAAGTGTTCTCCTTCAACTACTTCAATCTTTATTATGCTTGTTGTTTCATCGTAAAATCCTATACACGCAGTATTAAACAATCCTTTTTCTACGGCAATACTACAAGATTTCTTAAAGAGCTGATCCTTGTCGTGGATACGTACTATTGCTTGATTAATATCGCTCAGTACGGCATAAATCCGGTTTAGCTGTAATATCCTCTTTTGGTTCATTTTTCTTTCAGTAACATCTCTTATTATTTCAATAATTACAGGATTATCATCCAATAACTGGATATTGATACTAACTTCAACATCGAATATGCTGCCATCTTTTCTTTTGTGTATTGTTTCAAATAAGAAACTCTTACCAACATTCTCTCTTATTTCCTTGATAGAAGGGCCCATATCCGGTGAGTGCCTAATGTCTTTAAGATTTAGTTTTAGCATTTCCTCTTTAGAATATCCATAATGATTTAAAGCGGATGAGTTTACGTCAATCAATCTCCCGGTTTTGGTTTCAAAAAAGAGGATGATATCTCTAGCGAAGTCAGAGAGGATTTTGTATTTCTCAAGTTCTATACGTTCTTTTTTTCTTTGTGTAATATCATAGGAAAGGATAAAAATACCATCGGGAATCGGGTCAATCAAAACTTCGAACCAGCCATCAGAACCGTCAGGATAGAAGAAGTGGTTTTCAAAAGACTGGTGCACCTGATTTTCTGTCGAGTTTTTTAACTTGGCAAACAAAGGTGTGGATTGGATCCCCGGATAACATTCCATCATCGTTTTGCCAATAATTTCATTTTCTTTCATTTTTGATTGTTCTAATGCTGTTTTATTAAGATAGAGATATCTGAATTCTTTGTTAATTATTTGTACTCCCTCTGACAAGTGATTATATATGTTGATTAAAACATCTTTATTTAATTTTATGTTTTCGTCCATACTATTCACACTAAATATTGAGTATTTGGATTTTTAAATATAAAACTATAATGAGCCGCTATAGGGCTTCGTATGTAGTAAAAATTAATCATTTTTTTTAATAATAAAAAGTTTAAATCAAATTAGACTATTATGAGGGTAAGAATGTTTGAAATAATTAACTTAAACCGGATATTAAAAATTATCTTATAGCTCTAAACTGGTTTAACAGTAGGTGTATAATTACTAACTATATTCAGAAAATCTTCAAAACTATTATTCAGGTTTCACGCCTAACGTCAATTCCGGATGTTTCCCCGGTGCTGTAACGCAGTTCATCACTTCAAATTTAAGATCGAATTGCTTCTGCCTGGTGATTGTTTTTACTTGGATTTCTGTTGTGTCGTGCGGGGCAATCATAACTATATTCGGGTTTTTGTGGAAGGTATAATGGCCTGTGTTCCGGAAAATAAACTCAGCATCAGAGTTGTTGATGATTTTGACTGATGCTATCTGTGTGTCGCCAATGAATTCAGCAGACTCTATTTTCAGACAAGAGTTGAGCAACGGCATCATCTGCTCTTCACGGCCTATCAGTGTATTGTTGTGCCAGACAACCGTCCTGCGGCTTTCAAGAGCTTCTTTAATTCCCGCCTCGCTTTTTTCTTTGGCAAATACGAGCGTTACAGGCCTGTGCCCTCCACCAGGCACATTGTATTGCCAGTCAATCAGCAAGTGAATGTCGGAATTACCGATTAATGTGAGATTATTATCAAGAGCAATCTGCAAAGCCTCATCAGAATACGAGACATCATTTACAACTTCGATACCGCTTAACAATCCTTCACTTATCAGCAACTTGTGCATTGTGTCCGGTTTTGCAATGCCATCCTTGAACTGAGCCGGCCATTGTGGGTGATTCCAGAATGTGAAGGCACCCTGCTTTTTAGCTTCGCGGTATGCATCAATCGGGTCGTCAACAAGCAGCTTGTTAGCATCTTTCAGGAAGATAGCATTCGAGTGGCCGGGAGGCATTGAGCGAGTAATCTCAGAGCCATTAATTACTATTAACTCGTTGTTATTTGCCGCTTTCTTAGCAAGCTGGAAGGAGCGGTTCCTGTCCGGGTGGGGGATGTCGTCCTTGTAAGGCTGATACTCGATGTGGTCGGTCATTGCAATGGCATCAAGTCCATCGCGGATTGCCTCCTCTACTCGAATATTCGGCCATACGCTGCCGTCCGAGAAGACTGTGTGCATGTGGAGGTCGCATTTAAGAGTAATGTAACCCGGCAAATCAGGGAAATTGATTTTGCGCTCTTCATGCAGGTGGTGGGGCTTGTGAGCGAAAATTGTATATGAAATGGCAAGCAAGAGAATCAGGTACTTCATATTCCCGGCAGAAATGTTAAAAAATGGAATATAGGAATTAAGTATAAAGTTGAAGTTTATTTATTGTTAATATCGCTTCTTTGCTGAGAATTTATTATTTGCATCAATTCATCCCTGATTTCCGGGTAATCAGCAGAGATGTCATTTCTCTCTTTAATATCTTCCTTTAGGTTGAAAAGACTAATCTCTTTATCTTTAATATAAAGCTTCCATTTCCCCTTTCTAGCGGCCTGCTGGATTGTGCTTTTATGTGGAAACTCCCAATATAAGTAGCCATCCCTTTCATTCCTTTTTCCCTGCAATGCCGGAACTAAAGAAATTCCGTCGCTGTATTTAGTTAGGTCGGTTCCAGTCAGCTCGCAGAAAGTGGGTAGCATATCCCAGGCAGCAGTTTGGTAATCAGAAACGGTTCCGTTTTTTGGGTTACCCGGCCAGTAAAAAATCATCGGTACCCTGATGCCGCCCTCATTGAGTGACCTTTTTATTCCTTTTAAACCTCCGCTGCTGTTGAAATACTCTGCTTTGTACTTACCTTCGCTGTGTGGGCCGTTGTCGCTTGTGAATATAATAATAGTGTTTTCAGCAATTCCAAGTTCTGTGAGTTTCTGGCGGATGTTGCCGACATAGCTGTCGAGCCTTGTAATTAGTGAGGCATAAGCCTTTTCTACATCACTCCATTTTTTTTCGGCATAAATTCCATGATCGGGAACTTCGATTCCGTGAGTATTTAATTTACTACTGAATGAATTATTTGCGTGAGGGATTATATATGGAAGATAAAGGAAAAATGGATAGGTCTTGTTTGTTTCAATAAATTCCAACGCTTTTTCAGTAAACAAGTCGGGGGCGTATTCGATTTTATTAGTAGAATAAGATTTCGGATTGTTTTTTCCATATACCACTTTGTTTTCAAGAAATACTTTTTCTTCATTTTCCCATAAATAATCGGGATAATAATTATGGGCACGAACCTGGTTGAGGTAGCCATAGAAGTAGTCAAAGCCATGCCTGCCCGGTACACCGCTTGTTCCGCTGTCGCCCAATGCCCATTTGCCAATCATCCCGCATGTATAGGCATTTGCCTTCAGAATTTGTGCAATGGTTGTGTCGGATCCGTCAAGAGCAATATTGATGTTTATATTTGTCTTGGTATGGCCGGTGTGTAATCCCGTTAATATAGAAAGCCTGGAAGGTACGCAAACCGTTGAACCTGCATAATAATTTGTGAATTTCACACCTTCTTCAGCCAGCTTATCAATGTTAGGTGTCTTTATCCTGTTCTGGCCGTAACATCCTAAATCTCCGTAGCCAAGGTCGTCACAGAATATAATGATGATGTTCGGTTTTTCAGTCTCCGGTGTAAAAGTATCTTTTAAATCTTCTCCACAAGAAATCAATCCTAAAAACATAAAAGTCAGAATAAATATCAATTTGTAATTGCTCATATCAGTCCTTATTATTTTCAAGTATAATGAATGGAATGCCCTCATTTGCCCAGCGTTCAACAAAATTCCCCTTAGGCACTACTTCAAATGCAAGCGAGCCGAGGATAAGGTCAATATCGCCGTCCTTGTCGATATCCCCGGAATCCATCACAACCCAGCGCCCCATTGTGGGATCCTCGAATGTACTTGCCTCGAAAATAAAATCGCCTTTATTCTCAAGATATACAAAACTTTCTTCCGGCTGGCCGTAAAAATCCGGGAAAAATGAAATTGCCGCTATGTCTAAGTCACCGTCGCCATCGTAATCTTCAGGAATAGCGTTATAAGCGCCATTCAGATGGTAGAAGAATTTTTCCTTGAAATTGAAATTACCGTCATTGATGTATATCCTGATTCCGTGATAGTGCTTCAGAATCGGTCTGAAATCGGCATTGTCACCAGCGAGATAAAGTATATCCAGGTGCCCGTCCCCATTAAAATCATGCAGGTTGAAGAAACTCGAACCCCATGATGAATAGAACTGAAGCAGCCTCTTTTCTTCGAACTTCCCGCGCCCCTGGTTGAAGTAAGCAAAAATACCCTCATCACCCTGACCAAAGAGTGAGATGATATCAGGAAGAGCATCGCCATTCAGGTCGCGTACATAAGATTTGATTGCGCCGGGTTTGTCCCGGAGGACATTTTTCTGGTAAACAGGATTCTTATCGTCACCGGTCCACTTGTACCACGATAATCCGCCTGTCCATTTCCCAAATTCGCTAACGATGATATCGGCTATTCCATCAGCGTCCAAATCGCTTACTTCGGTATGTACCGGCCTCCTCAGGTTTTTAATTAATACAATAGGCCTGGCGCTCCCATCCTTAGGCAGATTCATAATAAAGCCGGAGGGATCGTCCGTTGGTGAGAATGATCCCATTACAGTAACGAGAAATGACTTTCCAAAGTCATTCAGCCACACAGCGCCTTCACGTACTTTACCTGCTTTTTGCAGTTCCATTTGAGAATTAAAATGCAACAGGCTTTGCGTATTGGCATCGCCAACATAAATTTCATTACCGAGAAACTTAACAAGTGTAGTGCTCGGTGGCTTCAGCCGATAAGCCGGGATATTTACTTTAAATTGTTTCAGGTTGATTTTTATTTCTTTAACCGGGGCGGGGATTGGCTTTTCAGGTGCATTCATGAGATAATATTCCTGAATCTTTTCCCAGGCATCAAGAGGAATTGTTGGTGATTGGGGAAATACATTTGCTTTTCTGATAAGTTCACCTCCCGGCCCCTGTTCAATCAGGCTTTCCCGTATTGTATCATTTGGGTAGATACCCATAAAATAGCCCATCCGCGGCAAGACGAATTCCCGCCATGAAGCTTTATCGAGTTTGTCAGGTTCCGGTAGTTTGTGACAGGATGTGCAGTATTGTTCTGCCAGTAATTCAGCCTTGTTTTTTGCATAAACTCCCTGTTCGGATTTTTCTTTTTCGGAAGTGCATGCTGAAATGAACATAATCAAAAAAAACGAAAGGAGGAGCTTTTTCATAGATTCAAGAGGTTTTTAAAAGAAATAAACCTTAACTTGATGCAACTTAATTTATTTATTTTAAAATTAGTAATCTTGATAATGGCAATTTAATCAATAATTGAAATACAGAGCACATATATTCCTTCTTCTTATCAGCATTGTTATTGCTTTTATATTCTTTAATACGGTTTCCGGCGATGCTTCTATCTATTTCACTTTCGCTAATAATTTCTTTGATTTGCCATTTTCTTACTCACAGGGGAAGGTAAGCTTTGGAGCTACATCACCACTCTACACAGTATATCTTGCTATAATATACAGCATTGGTGGCAGCTCCTGGATAGCAATTGCAAAGATTCTTAATTTGATGATCATCTACTTTGGTTTTGTGCTTATCCTTATACAAATCCCTCGGGACAAGCACAATCCGGGTTTACTTGTCTTGCTTGCCGTTGCTTCAATAAATCTCTATTTGACAGGGTTGCAGCTTTATGAAACTCCGCTGGTTTTTCTCTCTTCCGCACTAATTCTTTCCGGTATCCGGCAGCAGAATTACGGCTTGTTATCATGGGTATCGGGCATGTTATATCTCATCAGGCCGGAACTTGCCTTATTTTCAGTATTGATATGGATATACCTGGCCATAAAAAAACAATTATTAACGAATTCATTGCTAATTCTTTTATCCATGATTCCGGCAATTGCATATCACTGGTACATGTATGATATGACAGGCGGAGTATTACCTTCCAGCGTAGTGGGACGCTCGTTAAATGCAATTGAAGCAGGCAGCTATCTCGAAAGGCTGCTTGAAACAATCAGATGGGTACTCAGGCCTGAAGGATTAATCTATCTATTCTATTTTTTTACTGTTGTAATTTTTGCGATAAAGGATATTAAAAAGCTGTTTTCCTTGGAGAAATACTTTCCCGGGGCATTGCTGCTCTTGTTTATCTTATCTCCTCCCGGGCAGTACATAAACCGCTATTTGCTACCTGTGACTCCGTTTATTATCTGGCATATGATTGTTCTATGGCAGAGCCTGAAAATTAACAAGAGGACATTAAATATAGCCGGGATGGCAATCGCCATTGCAATTTTTGCAGGAATATTTGTTATAAAAGATAAAATCACAAGGTTTGACAGCGATTACGATGAGCTAATGCTGAAAGGCCTGGCTGCTAAAATGAATAAAATTACTACTCCTGATGACAAATTACTTATCTACGAAATACAATCTCAATACTTCCTTGAAGCACAATGTATTAGCATGGATGGTATAGTTGGCAGGGAATTCCACAACGTTCTGACAGGCAAAGAAAATCTAAAGGAATTTATTGAAAAAGAAGATGTTGATTACATTGTAACAATGAATTCGATTAACTACCGTAAGTTGCTTGATATTGAAGAACTTAAAGATATTTATAAACATGATTTGGATGCAGAAGTAGGGGATACACTTCATACCGGGGAAACCGGATTTGTAAAAATTATGGAAAATCCCGTATTTGGAAATCCCTTATATTATGATGTTAAGAGAATAGATAAATATAACATAATGGGTGATGTCCGTGTGGCTAACATTAACAACAGGCATTGGAGTGGACATCACCCATTTTGGAATGCAGTATATAAGATTATTCGTTAACTGTTTTTAGCCTCAGTTTGTGATGCCCTTTTCCTTCTACTCTTTCGATTATGCCGCGTGCCTCGAAATCAAGTTTTACCGTAACGACATACAAACTGATTTTACTATCAAATTAATTACTCAGTTTTTTGTTCGCAAGGTCGTCCTGTTTACTGTTAGAATTTTCCCCGTTTATTCCTATTGTGCCTATAATAAAAGTCGCAATCAAATCATAGCACCTTTTTAATATATTCACCCCTTTTTTCCCTTCGTGGTGCAGAGTAAGTATTTTAGGTTCTGTATTTGCCATTTCCTGAAGATAATATTTGCTTCAAATAATACCAGCCCCGGGGGTTAGCCGAGGCTGGCGGAGTTCCTGATTACTTGTAATTCGAGAATGTAAGCTTTATGTTTAGCAAATTGTCATTTCTGTTATGATTTCCGTTTGATGGAGGCAACAATTCGCTTACTTTCTCGAAGCGAAGTCCTTTTACCTGGTTTTCAAGATCACGGAGAATTGCATCATCCGAAATCTCTGTGTTGACGGTAAATGAAAACTCAAGGTCGTCCACTTTTACATTGTTGTTTGATTTCATCAATTCTTCGAACGCATCATCGACAGAATGAGAAAAGGCCACAATCAGATCTTTAAGGTGAACATCCTTTAGCACTTGTGCCTGCTGTTCCATATATTTACCCCGTTAATGAAACCTGGAGCAATATAATAAAAAATCAAATCACTAAAAAATAATTAATGACATGTTCATTTACCATTCATTATATTTCCTAAAATTCCTGGCTCAGTAATTTGTACGACTTGATTAACCTATATAATTACGTTACTTAGACAGGTATGCAAAATGGAAATAGAATAATGGGATATTTATACTATTTCCCTGGGAAGCAAAGCTAAGACAAACATCTAACTCCTGGCACTATGCCGATGGTAACTCTTCCTTTTTCTTGCGGTACCACAGGCTTCCAGCTCAGCATATAATTCTTTAAAAGTGTTAATATTAAACGTTAATAGCTTTGATAGTATCAATCATGTATTTTGCCACTGCCTTTTCAGAGAAATGATTTTCATACCAGGCATGGGACTGTTTGTGGATTTCCAGCATTTCTTCCGGATTTTTAAGTAGTTGCCGGACTTTTTTCATACCTTCTTTCCAATTATCAACCTGGATTATAGGTGATCCACCGTAGTACGGCAAGTCAGGTAGCATGTCTGATATAATGACACATCCGGACATCAATGCTTCGCAATGGCGGAATGTTTCGGGATTTGTGTAACCACCCGGGCATAGAGCGATTTTAGTATTTCCGAGTAATTCTGAATATTTTGCTATACTTAAGCCTGCTTTAAATTGCCTTGTGAAATTAATGTAATATCCATTTTTCTTTTCGATAAATTCCATTTTAAAGAATGATTTTAAAAACTTGTGATACATTGAATTGCGAATAAAAACATTTGGTAAAAAGTTGAGATTCGAGAATTGCTTGTAAAAATCAATCCTATTTGTGTTTATTTGCCCTGAAAAGAAAACATTTATATCCCGCTTTAAAAAATCAATCGGTATTGGTTTATATCCTTTTACATAGCCGAGTGGCAGGGGAAACACTCTCGTTTTTGCCTTTGGGTGATATGGAAGGTGGTGCTTAAATACTAAATGATAATGTTCTGCTAAATGTGAGGGTATATCAGGATTTCCATCCGATAAATAAATTAGGATTTTATTGGTCTTTTCAACTTTTAAAGAAGCAGGTTGAATTTCTCTGTTACGCGATGAAAAAACGAAAAAATCATAATTATTGAAAAGACCAGGTTCTAATTCCAGGAACTTTGAAAAAATTCCAAGTAGATACTCAGTTTCCTGCAATGTATCAAAGCCATGTCGGGAATTACCATCAACATGTATGTTATCGAATTCTGAGCTTAACATAAGAATTGGCAACGAAATATTATCCGCTGCCAATCTAATAAATCTAACTCAATAATAATTGAAATTAATTGCTTTTTATCATAACGAGCATCATTTTAAACTTCTCAACTGCGTTTACAGCATGAGGTATGTTCGCAGGCATGAGAATCATTTCCCCGGATTTTACTTCATGTGGTTTTCCGCCGATTCGTATTTCGGCAGATCCGTCTATCACGCAGACAAGAGCGTCAAACGGAGCAGTATGCTCGCTGAGAGCTTCTCCTTTGTCGAAAGCAAATAGTGTGACATTACCTGTCCCCTTTTTAACTATTGCCCTGCTGACAACTGAGTTGTCAGCGTATGTAACGGTATCAGCAACCTTGTTAACCTTTGCAGGTTCTATCTGGTTATTCATTTTCTCCCCTTGTAAAATAAACTAAAAATTCATTTGCGCTTTTCTGATTTACCCAATGCCTGTATTTGAGGCTGATTGCCTTTTCTATTAGCGGAGCCGGCAAGAAGGGCGCTTTAAGTTCGAATATCTCTCCATCATTAAGAGCTTTCAGGTCAGCCATAACCTGGTGCACAGGGTGTTCACCTGCCTCGAGCATAGGAATGGCATCCAGTGAATTAACTACTTTTTCTTTATCAAACCATTCAGGCTGTAAACTTGTATAATTCAAATCTTTAATGTCTGAGGCTTCATAATTATCCTGTCCTGCAACCTTGCGAAGTTTGTTAACGAGCACATCAACACGCAGATTACCTATTGCTGCGGCTTGTCGGAGCGTGGCAATTTTTGCTATTGTATTTCTCAATACCGGGTTTTTCAACTTTTTAAATTCAGGAGCTATCCCGTAAAGTACTTCCTCAAGCTGCGGATAAGCATTCAGCAGTTCTGCTACTTTGGTTTTTGGAGTTATTATTAATTTATTCTCCATTTTTATTCTCCGAATAATTCAAGATCCGCTGTTCGCCCTCAAGTTTTCTGTGAGTTGTCAGGTCTTGTGAAACTTCGAGAGTGCCGAGGTATTCACCGTCATCGTTTCTTAAAGCAAAATATTCAATATGGATAAATCGTTTGCCTCCAAGATTTATCCAGAATGGAGCGTGGTCCTGCCTGCCACTCTTGAAATCGTCAACAATTTTCTCAACAATATGTACGCTTGCGGGTGGGTGGCAGAGCCTTACATCCCGATTGATAATCGAGCGGCTCCTCGTAAATATTCTATGGCTTCCCTGAGAGAAAAATTTCACCTTGTCATTCTTATCAACAAATGTAATGTCAGCAGGCATTGTATTCAGAATGGCTTTTATCTCTTCTGATGAGAAACTACCCGATGGAAGCTGGATGTGGTCTCCAAACTCAGTCTGTTCATCTGATTGCGCTTCTGCTATATCTTTTGGTTTCCACTCTACAGGCGGATCATACAGGCAAAAACCAATCTCCATTGTCTGCCTGCTAATGCTGTACCAATCAACGTCTGTAAGATTATCCATACTCATGGGGAGGAGTATTTCTTCTTCTTTTTTTATCATGTCCTCAACACCCTGAATAGCAGGCTTTATAATTATCTCAGCAGATGATGCAAGGTCATCAGGAGTTAAACCTTCGGTTTTAAGTATTTCCAGGCTGCCTTTTAGTAGTTCACGTATTTCATCGTGTTTGCCCCACATTACTTTTGGCGGGCCTGTAATTCCTGCTTTTTCGAGATAGGGAAATAGCAGGTATTCTTTGCGTTGGTAGTGCTTCTCCACATCCATTACCTGGTTGAGCATGCCAATCAGGTTAAACATTGCGCCGGAGAACTCATCACCACTTAACTTATCCACTGAGCCCAGTAACGATTTGAATTGCCCGGTCACATTTTCAAGTTCACGGTTTTCCTTTTGAAAGACGTCAACCGGATGGCCCGGCGGGACAATACTAATCCCGGACAGGTCAATATTTCCCTTCAGCACAAGCTGATGAATGTCGCAAAGTCGTTGCACTTCCTCAACAGGGAGGCCTTCTTCTATTAATTCCTGCTCTACCTGAACAACTTCTCCGTAGGGTACTTGTTCAAGTGATTCTACAAGTTGCTCTCGTACTTTATCGGGTGTTTCCCCCTCGTGCAGCTTCAGGATAAGTTCCTTCAGCCGTGCTTTCCTTACATTTGAATTGTTGATTAGTTCGCTCATTTTATTCCTGCAAGATTATATTGGTTATAAACAGACTATTAATTCCGATTAGTTGACGTAAACATTTCAATTCTATTTTCAAAATAAAAGGAAAAATTTTGAATACCTAATTAATTAGCATTAATCATTCGGAATCATTTGTCTGATTTAGATCTCTTCCTAAATAATCGCAAGGTAAGTGCAAAGCTTATTGAAATTGTTTATCTCACTTTTTCCTTCATGATGTTGCTTGTTGTTCCTGATTTATCCCAAATGGTTAATATATTTTGCCATTCATTTATTTTTCAAAAATTTATTATATCGTTTTTATTGGGACGTTGGCCCGGATTCTCTCCGCACCTATTGCAACGGCGTGGGTAAGCGTGGAGTACGGCTGAGCGAATTCAGGCATGGATGCTGTAAACTAAAGAAGCGGTATTTGCTTCTTATATCCTGACAAGATGTTTGCAATCTTAGAACCGGGAATAATGGAAATTGATAAAAAAATATTATCTTTTTTGAAACCTGAATTAGTTGATAAGATACTTAAATATTCAAGTGTCGAGTCAATCCCCAAAGGCACTGAAATACTAAAAGAGCAGGAGTATGTTAAAGCATTGCCGATTGTAATCAACGGACTTGTAAGAGTATATTCAAGGTTTGACGAAAAGGAATTATTACTCTACTATTTAGAACCTGCACAAAGCTGTGTAATGACATTCTATGCAGCCTTTAAAAACACTCCAAGTAAGGTGATTGCCATTACTGAAGAAGACTCAATTGTACTTATGATCCCTGTTCATCTGTTACTAATATGGTTAAAGGAGTATCCGGATTTCAATGAATTATTTTATAATCAATTCAATCTTAGATATTCAGAACTCATAAATATAATTGGAAGCTTGTTGCTAAATAAAATGGACAAGAGACTTTATGACCATTTAAAAAAGAAATTAGAATTGATTAATAAAGACTCAATTAAGATGAGTCATAATCAGTTGGCTACCGAATTAGGCACTGCCCGAGAAGTTATTTCCAGGGTCTTGAAAAAACTAGAAACTGATGGGAGGGTTGTCCAAAATTCAGGTGAAATAAAAATTATTGCTAAGTGGTGACCGAAGTCACTGCATAGCAATAAAATAACGCCTATATTTGTAATGTAATTTTTTAATAACCATTAAATTTTTAAAATATGAAAAACATGGGTTCAGCAGACAGAATTATTAGAGTATCAATCGCTGCAATTGTAGGAGTTCTTTATCTAACAGGAACAATTTCGGGAGCAATTGGTGTCATACTTTTAGTACTGGCAGGCGTAATGGTTTTAACCAGTTTAATCAGCTTCTGTCCTTTATATGCACCATTCGGGATAAGAACTTGTCCTCTCAAAGAAAAGAAATGAGAGAGATTGATAAGATTAAATTAATAGAACTTGGTTTAAAACCCGGCCTAAATTTATAAGCTTTCCACCGCTACAGGTTTAACAATCTGCCTGAGTTTTATTATTCCTATTGCGTTGAACAGCTTAATCACCTGCCAGATAGGATCAAACTCGTGCCAGCGTACGCCGAAATTGGCCCTGCTGCTTAACTTGTGATGATTGTTGTGGTAGCTCTCCCCGAGCATTAGAAAGTCAAATGGAAGAAAATTTTTTGATGTGTCATTTACCTTGAAGTTTACATATCCGTATTTGTGAGCAAACCAGTTGATTATTACACCATGTACCGGGCCGGTCAGGAAATGTAAAGGAAGGAACATATACATCCACCACTCAGTAGCGAACATTACATAAATAGAGATATATATTCCCACCCATACGAATTTAGTCCACCAGGAAATGCCAAATCGGTCAAATGCGTGCCATTCGGGCAGATCCTTTTTGTATTTAGGGTCAACCTCAACTTTGTTCCACAAAATATTGCTATACACATCAGATGTCCTCCACATCATCAGGAAGAGATTTTTGTCATATTTAGGAGAGTGCGGATCGAGTTCAGTGTCGGCATTTGCGTGGTGCATCCTGTGGAGAATCCCGTATGCATAAGGGCTGAGATAGGCGGAACCTTGTGCAATAAACGAGAAAATAAAGAAGACACGCTCCCATGTTTTAGACATAGAGAACATTTTATGGGCGGAATACCTGTGATGGAAAAAGGTCTGGAAAAAGAGTGAGAAGTACCAGTGGAAGACAACGAACGCTATTATTACCATAGTATTTCATTTTAGTTAATTCAATACTAAGTATTAACGGTTAATTAATGTTAATTATTTTGAAAAAAGGGCAAATCTGATAGGGATTGAAACACATTCAGAGTTATTTAAAACGCATTAATACGATAACTTAACACCAATACGCCCCCACCAGGAATAAAATTCCTGCTGGAGTATTCTTTTGTCTTCATCCTTTTCGTATTTGCCGAGATAAAATTTCAAGGGTGCATTTGTCAAATTGATTACATCGGCAAAAAACTTAATATTCTCGGTCAATGCGTAATTTACTGTGAAATCAAGATGCCATGCTTCGTCATAATAGACATCAAGATCCTCATCTGCTCCAAGGCTGTAAAGGAAAGCATCATGGTAATTAGCCGAAATCTTTGTATAAAATAGCCCGTCATCATAATACAATGCAATATTTGTTGTATGCTTGGCCTGACCCGGAAGCTTTAATTCTTCGCGCAGAGAGTCATTCTGGTAGAGGCTAAGGTCGTCCTCGCCGAAAATCACTACTGCATCAGCATAATTTGCCGGGTATCGTTGGTTAATGTATGCGAAAGATTCAGTGAAAGTATAATTTGTATAAATACCAAAATTACTTAAAAAGTCCAGTTTGGTATTCTTTAGGAAATCAAATTTGAATTGTGCCTGGATTTCAGCGCCATAAACTTCTGCCTCGATTCCGTTGACTGACTTTTCGATTTCAACCAGGCCGTAATCGCTGAAGTCCACACCTTCATGTGCAAATCGTTTGAAATAAAAAATAAAGTCATCAATTTTTTTATAGAAAAGACCACCGGAAAGGATTCCGCCACCGGCAGTTAAGTATGTCTCGCCCAATAAATCGAAATTCAATGATGTCGGGAATATAAGGTCAGGGTTACCATAACGCACTTCCTCGCGATCCTGCTCCCTGTATGGAAGAACGTCTTCAAAATTCGGCCTGGAATAAGTATATGTAACAGCACCCCTTAAGTTCGATAAATCATCTATTGCATAACGTACCTGGAATTGTGGCAGGACAAATGTATGCGTCCTTTTGTCATACAAAGTATCAAGTGATTCGAAATTTCCTCTTCTTGTTTGAATTAGTCTTCCCGAGTAATCAATATCGGTTTCTTCCCAGCGCAATCCGCCAAGCAGCATTATATTACCCAGATCATGTCTTACCATTCCATATACGGCATATATATCTTCTTTTGCTGAATAATCCTCGCCGTTGGAGTGGGCTTTTGTTGCTGTTCTGTCGTAAATAAAAAACTGTGGGAAAAACTCGAAAAAGTTTCTCATTTTTCCGGGGTCGGGCATGTAATCAATAAGATAACCCTTGTCCAGGAGATTGTCCTCGCTGAAATCAGAAGAAATACGCTCGAGGGATAAAGTATCGCCTTCTCCGGGGTATACTTTTGAATCCATGAAATATGCACTGTAAACCTGGGAAGTTATATCAGCGGTCTTGTTTTTGAATCTTGCTTTTCCCCCAAACTTAAAGTGGCCGGCATTGTCCGTACCAAACTTATAAGGAATCGTAAAGTTGACCTTGGCTGTTAAATTTCTATCTCTGACATTGGTAGTTTCAAAAATCAGTTCTTCAAGGTCATATCGGTCGTATTCAGTAGCATTCTGTGCATTTTCAGGATCAGGGTAAGTTACGACAGGGTAGTCAGGGTTATCAGTGTTGAACTTCATTGCAATTGCCTGCCCTGGATTTTCAAATATAGCTTGAATTTTATCCGGTTCGTCTTCAGCCGCAACTCCGTATGACAATTCGAAGTTAAGAAAAAGGTTATTGAGGTCGAAATCGCCGCCAAAGTTAATTGTATTCAGCTTCTGAATTTCCAACCTTTCCCGCATGTCGTGTTCAATTCCGCCATAGAGGTAGTATCGTTCGCTAATTGCATCGTCCAAATCATATACTTTGACTCTGCGTAATTCATTATCAGAGAATTGGTTCAACATACCTCGCAAGTATAAAGATGAGTTATTCCCTAAGTCATAATCAAAGGTAGCACTTAATCCAATTCTTTCGCGAGTAATATTATAGTGTCGTAATTGAACTTCACGGTACTGGATATGGTAATTATCATTTCCTTCGCCTGTACTACCCCAGAACGGCCCTTTTGCATATTTGAATTCCATATTGTCTGAGCCCTGGTTATTCTGATAGTAACTGCTGTTCAGATGAAAACCAAAGTCGCCCCTGCGCTGTCCGTATGAAAACTGCAACTGGTAGTTCCCGGATTGACGAAGATTGCCGTAACCACCGGACATGGTTGCCCTAATTTCTGGGATTTCACTTGTAGCCTTTTTTGTAATAATGTTAACGTTTCCTGCAATTCCGTCTGCATCCATGTCCGGAGTTAAAACTTTAGATATTTCGATAAAATCTATCTGGTCTGCAGAAATTATATCCATACCTACATAACGAACTCCGCTTTCCGGTGAAGGTATCTGTTCACCATTGATGTTGAAGTTGGTTAATTCGGGTGGCGTACCTCTTAGCTGCACATATTTTCCCTCTCCCTGATCCCGCTGAAGCGTGATGCCGGGGATTCGCTGCATAGCTTCTGCTGCATTTAAATCCGGGAATTGTTCAATCTGCTCTGAAGAGACAACATTAATAATATTAACTGCTTCCCTTTGCTCTATGAAAGCTTTCATCTGGCCTTCAGCTTCGCCTTCTACCGTTACCTCATCCATTTCAGCAGCCAGTGAAGCCAGTTCAACATTAAAAAAAGGATTCTTTTTTGTATTGAAGTTATGACTTATTGTATCAGCATCGTAGCCGATGTAATTAATTCTCAGCCGGATAGGGTTCTCCTTGATATTCTCAATTTCAAAAATTCCATTTTTGTTAGAAATAGAACCTCTTTTTGTATCAAGGATAGTAATAGTGGCTCCCGGCAGTGGTTCACCATTGTCTTTATCAATAACACGGCCGGAAACTTTGTTTTGTGCAATAGCAGCAGCAGAAAGTAATACAAAAGCAAAAAAGGTAACAAAGCGGAATTTCATGTTTGATGCCATGATGATAAAATCAACTTTTTTTATATGGGATAATGGTTAACATTAATGAAGTAAGTAAAATCAAGGCTACCCTAATAAGGGCAGCCTTATAGATAAAATTACTTATTCACAACCTTCTGTGTGTATACATGTTTGCCGTTGGAGGCTTTTACATAATAAACACCAGGAGGTATATTGCCAAGGTTGAGGTCGTAGTTGGCTGTGTAGCCGGTTTTCGTAACAAATACCCGGTTACCAAGCTGATCGTAAACGCTTAATGTATAATCAGCTTCATCCGGGAAGTTGATATGGAGAAGTCCGTTCGACGGATTTGGATATACATCCAGCTTATTAGCGTGAACTATAATATCGTCAACCGAAGTTACAGAGCTGTAATAAATAAACAATCTCGGAACGCGCTCGGGATGGTTCTGACCGTCGCCTCCGTCTTCCGGGTCGGAAATGTTTTCAAAAGCTTCCATTTCGCGGGCGTTTTCATCATCGCTCGGCCCTTGTTCATCTGAACCAAGAAGCATAATTGCAACGGGGTTGCCCGACTGCCAGCCCGGCCTGTCGATAATTTCCTGGATTATCGGGCTGATATCGGCAGTCCTGTATTCTTCCCATATATCCCAATAATAATCTACTGTCCATGTAACGCTTGCGTTTGTCTGCGGACGGTCTGTTATCAGGCTCTCAAAATTATATGTCTCTGCAAAGTCAGAAGCTTCACCAACAATTTTGATAATAGCAACATCAGTTTCTAATTTCTCTTCATGGGAATAAACATAAATAAAGGCTGAATCAATTGTAGCACCTTTTGGTAGCGACACATTCTGGAATCTGAATCCTGCTGTCAATACGTTCTGGTCGTCCGGCTCGCCTTCCCATCCGGAATCAATGTCATCATCATACAATGCATCCATCTCATCATTTTCCTGCTCTGCGTCATCTGAAGAGAGATCGTAGGTAACGATTGTTCCGTCGTCAAGAGTATCTGTTGCTGATGCACCATTTTTAACAATCGGCCTGATGATGAGGCTTGAATTGTAGTTGTAATAAATCCTAAGTCTCGGAACGCGCTCGGGATGGTTCTGACCGTCGCCTCCGTCTTCCGGGTCGGAAATGTTTTCAAAAGCTTCCATTTCGCGGGCGTTTTCATCATCGCTCGGCCCTTGTTCATCTGAACCAAGAAGCATAATTGCAACGGGGTTGCCCGACTGCCAGCCCGGCCTGTCGATAATTTCCTGGATTATCGGGCTGATATCGGCAGTCCTGTATTCTTCCCATATATCCCAATAATAATCTACTGTCCATGTAACGCTTGCGTTTGTCTGCGGACGGTCTGTTATCAGGCTCTCAAAATTATATGTCTCTGCAAAGTCAGAAGCTTCACCAACAATTTTGATAATAGCAACATCAGTTTCTAATTTCTCTTCATGGGAATAAACATAAATAAAGGCTGAATCAATTGTAGCACCTTTTGGTAGCGACACATTCTGGAATCTGAATCCTGCTGTCAATACGTTCTGGTCGTCCGGCTCGCCTTCCCATCCGGAATCAATGTCATCATCATACAATGCATCCATCTCATCATTTTCCTGCTCTGCGTCATCTGAAGAGAGATCGTAGGTAACGATTGTTCCGTCGTCAAGAGTATCTGTTGCTGATGCACCATTTTTGACGATTGGTATTTCAATCATGTAATTTTGGGCTGTTAGCACAACTCCACTAAAGAAAATAGCCACAAAAAGCAATGTTAGTAAATGTTTATTCATGTCGATCCCTTATATTTATTGTTAAATGGCTTTATTCTAAAATAAGGATTATAAATTAAACGATAGTGTTAATCTTATGTTAAGCAACGGTTAATTATCGTAATGAAATATGAATAAAGATTATATTGAATTGATAATGAAAATTGAAGGGGAAAAATCTTGGAAAATTTTAAGATTGTTGATGTGACTCCTGATAACATAGCGGAAGTCGAGATGTGCTGTGCAAAGGACAAGAAAGCCCCTGGAAACAAGGCAAAAGTTGGCTGGTTCAGGCAGGAAGGTAATAAGGGAGTCAGGATTAAAATTGCAGTACGGGAAAACAAGCAAATTGGTTTCCTTGAGTACATTGATTCCGAGAATGCCTGGCGGCCGGTTGAAGCAAAGAATTTTCTGTTTATACATTGCATGGCGGTTTATTCGAAACCTCTCAGGAATAAGAAAATCGGAACATCGTTGATTGGAGAGTGCGAAAAAGATGCTCGTGAGCAACAAAAATCAGGTGTTTGTGTGATGTCAAGCAGTGGAACTTGGATGGTGGACAAACAGATATTCGAATATAACGGTTACAAGGTGGTTGACAAACTCTGCAGGTATGAACTACTTGCAAAGAACTTCGAAGAAAACACAGAAACACCTAGGATCATTAGTTGGGAGAAGAATAAAAGTAGCTTTATCGGGTGGCATCTGCTATATTCAGACCAGTGCCCATGGCATGATAAATCAGCAAACGATTTGCAAAAAGCCGCGAAAGAGCCGGGTATTGAACTAAATATACGCAGAATTGGAACTTCGCTGGATGCGAGAAATGCTCCTTCAGGCTTTGGAGTATTCAGCTTAATTAAGGATTGTAAGCTGATCGAGGACCATTATATCAGCAAAACACGTTTTCTGAATATTATTACAAAAGAGGGGGATTAGAATATCAATCCCGGCTTTTATGAACCGATTTTGAAGTATCCATCTTAATGACATTATATCCAAGATATATTAAAATCAACCCTAAAAGCTCTGTAATATACAGCACTTCCACATGCCCAAAACGAGTAAACGAACCTCCGATTCCCGGGAGTAGAGCCCCGCAGGCGATATATATGTTACCAATAAATCTTCTCTCCTTATTCTCCTGACGAGCATAAATTATAGCCGAATAAACAGCACCCCCGAAAAGAAAAACAAATGCATATAAGTTAATTGCAGGGGAAATATAACGCACCCATTCCCATGAAAGTACTTTGCCGGTTAGCCCGCCGTCAAAATCTTGTGGAAGTTGCACCGGTGATGACACTACAAGAACAGAAGCACAGATTATACATATTAATACTATTATCGTGGAAATATTTGCAAACTTCCTGTTCATCAACAGGTAAACCGTGCCCTGTGCAAGTGGGAAGCCACCAAGCAGCGCACCGCTTATATACCATAATTTAAAATTAATAACATTCCATCCAAACAAGACATTTATGCTCTCCGTCATAGTGCCAAATCCGAAGGTAGCAACTCCTATTGTCCACCAAAGCAGGTACATCTTTCCCGGCTTATCACGATAATGTGAATAGAGCCTGGAAAAGAAATAAACTGAAAAGAGGGTAGTAATGATAGGTATGTAGTGTATCAATTCCATTTTTTTCTTGTAATTATTATGAGTACTTAGATTTATTATCTTACTGAAAAATAATAAAAAAACCGGTTTGATCCGGAGTATAATTATTCAATGTACATTCATTCAATTCGTCAATTGCCCCATATTTAGCCTTGCACCTATAACTATTCCAAAAGCATAAAATCCGCCACCTGCGTCAATATCATAATTATTATATGAAATTCCACCTACCAATTGTGTCAAGCTGCTGAGGCGGTATTCACTGCCTAAAGTTAGATTTAAAATCATACCTGAACCGGTCTCTTCATAAGTAACTCCATCAGTTTCTTCAGTCCAAAATCAATAATATGGCCCAAGGCCAAGTTCTACAAATGGTTGGAAGGGATTCACAGATTCTGAGTCCGGTTCATTAGCAGGTACATCTCCCTGGTAATTATTAGATACAGCAGCAAGCTGAGCCAATTGAATTGCAATAACAAGCAGTACAGGAACTTTTCCTGAACAAACATCTGTTTCATTATTATTAACAGGAGGAAATGAAGTTTCAAAGATTTGATTATATCCTGCTGTCCAGGTATGCCTTCCAATCGAAACTCCTGCGCTTATGAAATTACTGATTTTATACCTTGCATCTAATGAAAGAATTAACCCGGGATCAAGTTCAACCCCATCATTTTCACTTGGGAATGATGGGCAGACAGTTAAACCTACATCCAGATTATCTGAAAATTCACCGGACTTTGCTTCGAAAGCAAATACGCATAGCAAAATAGTAAAAAAGATAGCAATTCTTTTCATTAATGCCTCGTTGCTAATGATGATAAGGATAAACTAATATATGAAAATTAATTAATAAACAAACAAAAGAAAATGATATTTTTCCTATGCTACCGGCTCAACTTCTATTGCAATATCATCCCCCATGTCATTCTGTGCAATGTTGAACCGGACTTTATCGCCTATTTCCAGTTCGCTGAAATCGCACCCAATCAGGTTCTCGTAGTGGAAGAATAGATTGTTATTCGGGTATTTGATAAATCCGAAACCCGATTTTAAAGTCATTATTGTACTTATATGACCGCCATTGCCATCCTCAATCGGTTCTTCCATCATTTTGGAGTGGTTGTTGCGTAATTCCTGTGGGACAAAGAGGTTATTTACGATAAATTTGTCCTTAACAACACGGTTGTTGATTATCTCATGCATTGATACAGGATATGTCACGCTGTCAAGAAGATCTTGTGATGTGCGAGTTGTCCGGAGGTTTCCGTAATCGTCGGTATATTCAAAATCCCAGGAAAGTAACATTACGCTTGTGCCGAGAGTATTTATTTTACGTACAAGTGGCACATAATCCCCGTCTGATGCAATCAGAACGAGGATGTTGAACCGTTTGTGGAGAGTTTGCTCAAATGCTTCGAGAGCAAACCAAACGTCAACTCCTTTTTCGAATTTCTGTGTGTTGTTTGATTTAAGAGGAAGGTAATGAGTTGTAACACCCTGGGACATAAGAATGTCATCAAAAACGCGATCGTTGTACAGTTGATTTCCTTTCTTGATGGCATCTCCGGCATAAAGCCTCCCCCGGAAATAATGTGCATCCACAATCTGGCAGTGGCGGTAATCAGATGTTTCGCCCTCTGCTTCAGCTACTTTGTAACGGATAAATTCATGAAGGCCGGCTATGCTGATCCTGCTTTTTCTTTCATGTACATAATTATAATAATTGCTTACGTGGAGGAAGTAGTTGCCGTCGTAGAAAATGCCGATTCTTACAAGGTTTGTTCCGCTATCGCTACTCATATAAATATCTCGTATAAAACTTATAAATATTAAATATTTCCGCAAAATAGTAAAAGCAGCTTAATTGGAAAAATGAATTATCCATCTTACTTCATTGGTGGGATTATTATCTCAAGATCAGGGGCTTGCCCTTCTAAAATGCCTTCCGGCAAATGTTCAATCCAATTGAATTTTTCCTGTCAGAATCCAATGAATACGATTACGGATATCTCAGATCCTATATAAACAAGGTAGAATAGTTCCCTGATAATATCCTTTTCTAATTGAATTATAAAGAAATAAACCAATGGTAAACGAAATTGAGGAACAATCCAAAGTGGGGTTCATTCCTGCGCAATCTTTTAGTATAGCAGATGGTTCTAAGATGCCCTTGTCAGAAAATCTGAATTCCAGGGACAACAGGTGTCCCTGGTCGCTGCCAGTCCAATATCCTTATGCCAGGAAAACCTGAAGTTCAATTCCAAGAAGAAATATTAGGATATCCGCTGTTTCATGACTGATTATTTTGCAACATAAAATTACCCTGATAGTAGCGGCAGTAGATGATTTACAGAAATCTCTAAAAAAATTAAGGAACTTTTTAAAAAATTAGCGTAAACTAAACATGATAATTTATTAATTTAATGTAATTCCATTAATATATTTGGAGAGATTATGTCTTGTAAAAACCTGATTACTTTACTTATTGTTTGTTTTCTTTCAGTAGCATTGCTGGAAGCAGATGACAGGCGATCACGTTTAAAAAACGAAACACGCCCCGAAGGCGAAGGCTCAAGTCGCAAAGAACGTCTAATTAACGAGGGCGAGACTAAAGATAAATCTAACAATACAAGTCGCAAAGATCGCCTCAACAACAAGGGCGGCAAGACAGACAATCAAAACAACAGCAACAATCAAGATGGGAATGTAATTGTTAAGCACACCACAAAAGACTTCATTACAGCCGGATGGATGATTGGATGCCCGCCTTGCGAAGGCCATTCTGCTCTGATAATTACTGTTGGCGACCTTATGAAAAGGCTCGATGAGAAAAAGCAACTACAGCTTCACCAACTGATCATGGAATTTGAGCATGAAAATGGTAACAAAATCAATAGTGAGACTAAGGTGACTGACAATGTTACAGAAAGTGACAAAGTTGTATCAGAAACTACCGGTAAAGACGAAGGCGCAGGCAAGAGGCTTTGCGATTTTGTCCGCAACCACCAAAGATAAGGAGAATGAAATGAAAATATCCATAATTGCAATACTGTTAATTATTGTTTCGATTGGTCTTCATGCCAAAGAAGAAATTCGTGGGGTTGTTTCAGTTTCCACGACTACAAAAGAATTCTCCGTAACAAACTGGATGTGCGGCTGTCCGTCCTACAATGACGATGCAGCAATGGTTATTGACCTTGTCAAATTATCGAGCCAATTAAAAGGCGAAAAGAAACAGGAGCTAAATGACCTTGTTACTGAATTTGAGAATGATAATAAAAAGAAGGTTAGTTCTAAAACCAGAGTTGAGAATTTTCAAACAAAAGAAGATGAAGTTACTATGACCACAAAAGGTCCGTTAAAAGGCGCCGGTAAGAAACTTTGCGATTTCGTAAAGGCAAACTATAAACCTTAAGAAAATAATTCATCCGGTGACTTTGTAGTCACCGGGTGAAATCTAATTATTCCCTCCAATCATCACCCTTTCATTTGCAATTATTCGATTTTCTGATTTTACTGTCATTGATATTTTTAAAACCGGCAAATACATTTCTGACAATATTTGTTAAATTTACTATACTATCAGGGGCAATCCCGAATACTTCTGAAATATCATTTCCTTTATTTTTTTAATTATGAATAATAATTAATTGTATTTATTTGGTTTTTTTTTATAATGAAACCAACGCTACTATAATATAGATGTTTGATTTCTTCCCACAGCCGGTAATGATAATTGAACCGGTTGGTAAATAGAAGATAAGTAACTGATAAATATATAATTAAGGGGAATTTAAAACAGCATTTATTAATCAATAACTACAATTAGATTAATATTATGCAACTCCTCGTTATCCGGGTCATCTTTGTACTTTGAAAAAAGTACAAAGATTATACATCGCAGAATTAAATTAACCGGAGGAATTGCAAGAAAACAAAAGGAAAATTCAGGGCATTAATAAGCACAGCCGGCAGACAGACCCACCGGCTGAACCGGAGATAAACCATAACTTGTTTCATCACTTAGATTTATCAGGAATAAAATACAATTAATTATTCAATTTAAAAAGAGAAAAACATGAAAAAAATAGTAGTTTTCTTAATATTGGCTTTGTTCCTTGTTGCGGGCCAAAATGAGGTGAAGGCACAATGCGAAAATTGCGTCACACCATACCAATGCACCTCGTTTCAATTAAATATCGGAGGGGATTGTGGATTGGTTACATACTATGCTTGTTACTACTGCGATCCAACTCAAAATATCACACGAATTGATCTAATAGAATTGTCGAATTGGGACTTGGCCTGCGCGGATGCGATATGGGATGCAGGGATTGAATATATCCTTGACAATGCCGAATCGTTCTGCGGCAATCATCCCTGTAGCGAAGGAATCAGAAGAATAGAAGTAACAACATTTACTTGCGGCGACTATTTTTGGAGACGGAGGGTGTAATGGAAACCAGAAGGCTTGTAAAAAGCAGAGTTAAAAACGATTTTCTGCTGAAACGCACTATTATTGCTCTATACATTCTGCTTGGAGCTGCCACGCTCGCGGCTAAGGAATTCGATATCGTGCCAATGAATATTGATTTTAGTGGCGTCGTTGCCTCCGGAGCTAATGTAATTGCTTACGGTAATTTCGGCGCCTATCTGATGACTACGGATAAAGGGAAAACCTGGGAACAATATTCGCTCAAAGACGAATTTGGCCGAATTCTTGAAATCGTAGATTATAGAGATACCTTGTGGGGACTTATTAGTGGGATTCATAAAGTAGGCAATATCGGTTATATTATACAATCACTCGATAACGGATACACATGGAACAAATATAAAATCATTGTGCTGGAGGAGAATGATTTCTTCAGGGATCTCGAACTGACAGACAATAGCATTTACATAAAAAGCAGAAACTCGGTATATAAGCTGAACAGAAATTTTGAAATTGAGAGATCGTTCACAGATACCCTTACACAGGGAACCGGTAATTTTTTGAAATATATAAACAACCAATTAGTATTAGAAGCAGATAAAGGCTACGGCGAAAAAAACATAGAACAAGGTTTTGTTATCTTAACGAAAGACTTAGACGATATGAAGTTCATTAATTTGATAGACAAATTCTATCGCAGCGACTCTATCTCTGGATATCGCTTAAACGAAATACTTTTTCTAAATGAAGAACCGGTATATAATGTGGGCGGGCATTTGTATTACTCAAACGAAGACTTTAGCGAGTGGACATACTTTTTCGCCGATACTTCGTTTAGAAACCTAAACAATAGATAGAAGTAACAGAGCAGCTTATGGCGTTTTTGATTCCAGCTTATGTATTCAGGGTGGATTCGAAAGAAATACAGACTCTATGCTGATCATGGGTTTTCGCATATTAAAATATCTCTCTGAACCTAAAGACACGTTTTTGCTTTACGGTAATATTTTTGAAAATAAATTCTATCCAGTACCACCTAATTTTGGTGGTTTACAAAAATTGGAACAGTTCCTTCAATTCGAAGATTCCTTACTGGTTAAAATAGGCAACGATAGATCATTGCTACAATCTCGCGATAAAGCTCAAACATGGGAATTAGTGTCGTATGTGTCTGGTAATCCGAAATATATCTTCAACGATTCTACATACATCTTTTTCGAAGACGCGCTTTCATTTTTTGGACTCGGCCAAAATTATGTCAACCGTACTTACGACTACGGGACTACATTTCAGCCTACAAATATCCCAAGAAACGAATTATTAGAACCTGCAACAAGTATCTTACGCGATTTTAGAGATAATGCAATTTTCTATATGGACGATACGGGCAAGGGATTCTTCGGAGGTGATAGGAAATCTAATGAAATAAGGAATAGATTCGTTGTAACCTATGACAGTGGCAGAAATTACGCAGGGTTTGGAGCAGACAGAATACATTTTGGTAACCCGAGAGATAATCCGTCTTTCAGCAATGTTGTCAACATAAGAGATAAATACTTGTTTGCAACTTATTATATTAGTGGTATTGACAATGATAAATACTTAACGACGATATACATACCTGATACGAACCTCCGTAATATAACCGAAATTCACGCAAACAGAAAACCTTATGCTATCGGCTATGACACGATGTATTTTGCTCATTATTTTCTTGCCGATAATTTTGAAAAATATCTGATTTTTGCCAGTGCTCAAGACGAAAACGACCTGGAACATATAAGATTTGTCATTTATGAAACTTCCGACAGTGGAAGGGTTCGCAAACCTATTTTGTCAATTGACCAGGAATTACACTTCAACCAATTTTATGAACATAATAAGGATTCTTTGTTCTTTTCTACCTCAAACCCGGACAGGCTTTACCTTTACGACAGGCAAAGAAATAAAATAGATACACTATACCAGGGGAATGAAGATAAAAAAATATTGCTGATGATTTTAAGCAACAAATTCTACATAGTTGGTGAGAAAATATTTCTTGAAAACACAAATAGAGATGATTTAACACAATGGAAAGTCGCTGAGTGGGATTATGGTCTTCCATCGTTCGAATCGGTAATATTCAGAGGCAACGTAGCCTTGGCTAAGCTAAGCGACAGCCTTCGGCCATCCAACAATTACCGAATAATGCTAAGGGAAAAATCACCAACCTCAATTAACGTTGAAAATGAGACAGAAAAGGAATATGACACAACACATTTCTGGGCTTCTGTGCCGTATCCTCAACCTGGCGTAGATAAGATACATGTGCGCTTAGCGTGGAGCGGGATGAATGATATAATGGAATCAATAGACGGGGTTTACAATATATACGGCGAGAAGTTTGAGGGTAAGGAAAATATGAGTTTTGATAAGTATGAAGGCTATACCGGCGAGCTGAAATGGGACTGCTCACATATCGGCAACGGAATGTATTTCATCTTAGCACAGCATTCCGGCGGAATAGACTGTATTCCGATTTTGGTAATAAAATAAAAAACAGGGGATAAAATATCTACCAAAACGAAACTTTCACTCTTGAATCAGCAAATCGTCCTTACACGATTTATGCCTATGTCTTAAACTGCCATTCTCAGCATATTGTCTGAAAAACAGGGCATGGCAGTATGATTTGGAGGATCAACGCCAGAATGAGCCTCCCGGCCTCTGGATTTCCTTGTATTTTAATTCAGGATTAATTGTGATTTTAGAGCTTTGAGATTTTATCAGCAAGTGAAACAGGAATTGAAGGGATCATAAATATGTTATAATACAGCGTTTTGTTTTACAAATTGTCACTCATAGTTTATTCCCAATATTCTATAGACCTCTCATAGATATAAAGCGGTTTCCCGTTCAAAAGGTGGATATTTTCCGTCCAATTGCCATTTTCATCATATTGATAGCGGAATTCATGATTTGCCTCTTCTTCGCCGGATTCTTCCATTAATTTGCTGATGACATTGCCATACTCATCATAGCTATAAGAATAAGTATAAAATGGTTCTCCGTTGAATACTCCATTCTCTACAAGAAGCAGTCCGTTTTCATCGTATTTCATTGTCTCAATAAGGTCAACATTCCCAATGGCCTGGGTCCTTTTTTTGCTTATTAAATTATCTGCTTCATCATACTCAAAGTTGTATCTGAATTGCAGTTTGTCTTTTGATGCGTATCTTTCCAGAGAGCTTGCAAGGCCGTTTTTACCATAAATGAACTTATCAGTACCTCTCCTGAATTCTTCAATGAGTTCACCTGAATCATTATATGTATAAGTTGTTCTGTCTATTTCTTCTCCTTCAGGGTCTAAATTGATTTCAGCAATTTTGTTCCAGTTTTTATCGTACTCGATTTTAGTATCAATATATAACTTTTCCTTAAGGAACATTTGTTTTGAAACCAAAATATCGCTGTCATATTTATAAACCCACTTATTCGTTTCATTTCCATCCTTATCTAAAATTGCATCGGAAATTTTATTCCCTTCATCATCATATTCAATTACTCTCACGGAAGCCATTGCCCCTGTTGAAGAGTAATATTTAGTTTCTTCAAGTAGATTGCCATCTTCATCGAATTTTACATGGGTGTTCTTTCCCGCAGACTCACTGCCCTTGACGATTTTTCCATCCTTTTCAATTGCTCCTGAGAATACCTCTTTCATAAATTTGACAAGGCCTGATAGATTATAATTTTCCAGGTCAGATGCAACAGCAAAGGTGCTTGCAAAAACAAAAATCAGCAATAAAAATGTTCTCATTTCCATCAATTAAATTGTTAACAACATGCAAATTATTCAAATGGGTTCTTTCAGGCAAGTGTTATTAATTTGAAACTATTTTTAATCCAACGATTGAGGCAATGAGAGTAAAAATGAAGAACAGTCGCCAGAATTCAGCAGGCTCTTTGAATATGAAAATGCCGACAAGGGCTGTACCGACTGCTCCTATCCCGGTCCACACTGCATAAGCTGTTCCGATTGGCAAAGTTTGGATGGCTTTATAAAGCAGCAGCATACTGATTGCAAGGCTAAGCAAAAAGCCCACAAACCACCATGTTGATTCTGCCCCGCTTGTTTCTTTTGCTTTGCCAAGGCAGGTTGCAAAGCCTGCTTCAAATAGTCCTGCGATTATAAGTAGTAGCCAATCCATGAAAGCAAAATATGGAATTTTTTCCTAATCCACCTCTTTGCAATCCCACATCGGCGAGCGAAATTCAATTTCCGGGAAAGCTGAAAAAGGGAGATAGAAAAATTGAATTAAACCTGCTGTTTTTGAAATATCTGGGTTGATTGTTTTAATTGCATCACCAAGTAGTCCTAAATCATTTCGCAGGTTAGTTGTCTTATTTTGCAATTTTGTGTTCAATCTTATCCATCAATAAGTTTACTTCTGACTCTCTCATCAGATTTAAAATGCAAATCACGCTGAGGGAAAGGTATCTTTATGCCGTTTTTACGGAATTCCTCTACAATAGCGAAGCGAATTTCACTTTTCAAGCTTTCAACACTAAACGTTTCTTCTTTTTTTACCCAAAAGAATAATAAGAAGTCAATTGAGGAATCACCAAAGTTTTCGAGGCGGACAAATGGCTTTTTTGGATCAAGCGAAACACGTTTATTTTCTTTAGCACATTTCACGAGTATGTCGCGAACAAGTAATACATCACTGTCATAGGAAACCCCCACGAGTATCCTGAACCTGCTCAAATCGCTCAGGTGGCTCCAGTTGATTATCTGGTTATTTACAAAATATGAGTTGGGAATAATTGTTATTATATCATCGCGTGTGTTTACTTTTGTTGTTCTTATACCAATACTGACTACCTTGCCAACAGTACCATCCTCCAGTTCGACAATATCATTAATAAGAATATTTTTTTCGATAAGAATCAGGATACCCGAAGCGATGTCATTGAATAATTGCTGAATACCAAGGCCAACGCCGACAAGAAGAGCTGCTACCGATGCAAGAAGTATAGAAAACTTGACACCATAGATATCCAGGATCAGTATGATGATAATAACCCAAAGGAAGTATTTTATTATTGAAAATATTGACCATGCACCGCCTTCCTCCACCTGGCCCTTATTAATCATTTTTCTAATAAATCGCTTTACGAATTTAAAAACGATAACGGCTGCCAGAATTATTACGACAGATATGATTATATCGGCAATCGCGACCTGGAAATTATCTGTCTTAAAAAATGGTTCATTTATTATTTTAAGAAAGTCTTTCATAACTTAATATAGTATTATTCACCTTTTGTTACAATATCATATATCAGCATCGCTAATAAGGATGCCCTTTCTGCAACACTGTATCTTAGAATATATTCTTCGTTATTGTGCATTTTTATCCCGACCGGGCCTAGCCCGTCAATCATGTATCTTTTATTATCGGCAAATGCCAAACTTGCCGAACTCCAGCGATGTTCTTTTGTGAGGCTGATATCAAGTCTGGTAGCTAATTTTTTTGCTCTAAGCCAAAGCTGTTCAACGTGTTCGGTACTGTGCATTGCAGGACGGCGGATACTTCCCTCAAGTTGAAAGTGAACAAGCTCTTTGAATTTTGTGGGAATTTTGCTTCTTATCTTTTTATCAATATTTTCGGCTGCTTCGTTGTCATTGAACCTTACACTCAGGTTTACTTCGCCATGCGCATGCGGCTCAGTAATATTTGATTCAATGTGCATTTCACCAGGTGCAATGATAATCCCTTTTTCGAAATCAGTTAATTCAGACCAAGCTGTAACAAGTTTTGTAAAAGCATAGGCTGCTTTTGCAACATTATCGGCAGAATCCGTATTCTTAAGGTTCATTGAACATTTATAGACGGCTGCCCCTGACCTTGATGTAACGATACCCCCTGTGAGCGAGGCTCCATGAAGGCTAAATATAAATTTTGCCTGCTCCGATTTACTTTTGATTAAATTTTGTGAAAATTTCCCTTGGAGCGTATCATCAGTTGCAAGCAAAATATTGATTTTAGCCTTTCTCAAATGCCTTGTAAACCTTAATGATTGCAACGCGAGCAACATCGCAACCAGTCCGCCCTTGTGCTCCCAAACTCCTGAGCCAAAGAACTTCTGGTCTGTCTTTCTAAAATATTTATGAGAATTTGGCTTGGTGGAATTATCCAGATTGCCCAAAACCAGAATGTCGGAATCACCTGAATCGAAGTTGGAGAAATAGAGCATGTGCCCAATTTCAACCTGAGGATAGACCTGGTGACTGAAGCCGATTGCACTTAGCTGTCTTCTCATGAAATTACCTGCTTTATTAACCCCCTCCAGGTTGCGGACGTAAGTGTTTGTGTCGGTAATTTCCTTTATCATCTCGAGGGTATGCCCCTGCCTGCCTCGGATAAAACTTCGGATGCGGATGTTGAGCGGCATCCGATTATTTACTTCTTCAACCAGAAGGTTCTTTCCTGCAAAATATCTTACTACTGCTACATCAAGTATTTTGTTAACCAAAGCATCATAGTCATAACCGGATTTCTCTGCTCCAAGTACGTATGAGCCTGTCCTGCCGAGGCTTGCCATAGAATTTATTTCAAGGAGGTAAATATTGTCATCCTTGTCAAGCCGGATATCCACCCTTGAAAAGTCTCTTAGTTGTAACGCATGAAAAGCATCCAGGCATAGTTTTTGCATTTTTTGAGCAAGTTCAACAGGAATATCTGCAGGGCAGATTTTTTGTAAGGGCTTGTGCAGCTTGTGTTCGTCGGTTTGTATTCCCCATGGATCGCCAGCAAGATTAATCTCAACAACTGGGAATGTTTCCGCAGGATTATTGCCAAGAATACCAATTGCAAATTCCCTGCCGGGTATAAACTGCTCAACAAGAGCTTGCTGATTATACTCACTTACTATATATGTTATGGCTTTTTTAAGTTCTGCGGAATTATTAACAATTTTCAATCCGTAGGACACGCTTTCCATCTTAGGCTTAACAATCACAGGATATGTTACGTTGATAAAATCATCTTTTTCAGATGAGAAAACCCAGAAATCAGGTGTAGGTATCCCATTTTTCTGCATAATAATTTTAGTTATCACTTTATCAAGTGCAAGAGCGTGGCCTGAAGGGTTAGAACCAACATAGGGAATGCCAAGCATTTCGAGCATAGAAGGGATGTGAGTGTAACGGCTTTCACCCTGAATGCCATATGCCATGTTGAATACCATACCAAGCCGTTCACCTTCAATCACTTTAGGCATGAAATTTTGCAATCGTTCGATAACGTGCATATTGCCATCTATAATCTCTACGTTGTGGCCCCCATTTTCAAGCGCACTGGCAACCATCTTGACAGTTTTGGGATTGTAAACCTCTTTGTTTTGCATGCCGAAGACGTTGATTACTCCGGTCATATCCTTATTATATATTATAGCAACTTTCATAATTCAGGCTACATCAATTCCGCAAAAACTGAGAAAATTATTAACTATTTGTATGCCATCTTTGCCGGAAACTTCCGGGTGTGACTGGAATCCATATATTGGTTTTGATTTATGCTTGATAATTTCGGCGTGGCAGGTGTCTGATTCAGCCAGGATTTCGAAATCATGCGGTACTTCTGATACTTGGTAGCTATGCTTCTTTTGCAACAAAATTTCACAATTGGTGATTCCCTTAAAAATAGGGTCTTCCGGTTTAAGAATCCTTACTTTTTCTTTTCTGTTATTGTAGGCAGGAAGCCGTTTTATCCTTCCGTGGTAACCAACAGCGATGATTTCGTGTCCAAGGCAAAACCCAATAATTGGAACCTTATAATTTATAAGGGCGACATAATTTGCAGTAAGGTTCAATGGTTCATAAGGGTTGCCACGTCCACCAGACAATATTACACCTTTCAATTTAATTTTCTTCGAGATTGCTGCCGGTTGGTTGTGGTCAATAAAAATATAGTCGAAATCCTGTTCTGTCAGGTATTCCCTTTTAAATTTTTTTATATAAGCGCTCTGATTATCAACAATTAATAGCATAATTGGGTTCTCAAATTAATGTAAGTTAATGATTATTCGAGATTAGAAATTGAATAAATAATTATTGGAGACATAAGCCGGGATACACCAATTACGATTAAAAATAAAAGAATTCAGGTTATTCATAACAGCCTCACTCTTATATTCGCTATTATACAGTTTTTAAATAGAAAGGTTTATATCCTGGTTTGTATATTACGGAAACAGGGAATTATAAAATGGATGATAAATTTAAAATGGGCAAGACTTCTGCCCGGAAATACAAACTCTGACATGGCATTCTCAAGGGATGGCTACGCCCCAAAAACTGCCAGAGTTGTCAAGTTATTCAAAATTTTCTTCTTTCAAAATCTTCTTCCTTGTTTTCCTTTGCCCTTTTGAAAATAAGATAAATCAGCGCGATTACAACAAAAATCGCACCTCCGGCATATACAAGGAGGAAGAATATCCCCACAATCTTACTACCTAAGCTTAACAGCTGTTCCATAGAGCAGAATCTCCGAAGCACCCTGCATAATCATTGAGGTTTGCATCCTTACGCAAACGACTGCGTTGGCGCCCATACGCTCAGCATCTTTCATCATCCTTTGCAATGCCTGTTCACGGGCATCTGCCTGCAATTCAGTATATTCCCGGATTTCACCGCCAACGATATTTTTAAGGCCGGCAAATATATCTCTGCCGATATTGCGTGCACGTACTGTGCTGCCACGGGCAATTCCAAGTACTTCCGAAATTTCCCTGCCGGCAATTGTTTCTGTAGTTGAGACAAGCATAAGAACTACCATAATAATGAATTAACACATTGATTTAGCAATTTAACAATTTTATTTTATAGTAAATCGAGATTAAGGACTGAAAAATCAGATTATGAAAAAAAGGGAATTATGAAGAAATATTAATTGTATTATTTTTTTCATAAATTAAATCCAAAGATAGATTGATATTGATGTTTGGTTTCTTCCCACAGCCGGTAATGATGGCATAACCTGTTGATAAATAGAAGATAAATAACTGATTAGTATATAATAGGGGAAATGTTAGTACTGGCCTGGCCTGAACAAGGCAATTCGATTCTTAATGTTAATTATGCGATTCCCAAAATAGATACTATTTATTATAATAGTTTCTCGGGACGAATAATATGAAGAATATATGTTATTTCATGATTATTTATTTACTTGGTTGCTATTTAATCCCTGATATCTTTAGTCAGAATATATGTGGCGAGGATAGTAAAATTTCCACAACCCCGGATAACCCGGTTAATGAGAGGGAGTACCCCGACTCCTACAAAAAATTGAACAGGGATATGTTCGATTGGCGGATTGAATATTTTCCAATTTATTCAAATTCTCCCTATCACCATGGATATGATTTTATTATATCACCATTTTGGGATATTGATGTCGAATATGAATACATATACAAACAATTCAATCCTGAAAATGGATGGGAGTTGATTAGAGTAATAAGGTTGTATGTGAGTGAAACAGACAGAGGGGATGAAAAAAAAACAGCATCTGACGCAATACTATGGGTTGTCTTATATAATAGAGACACCAGGGTAAATTAAGGTTTTTTGTATCCCCAAAACAATATCAGGACTTCACGGGGTACAATCACAAGGATGTTCGAGGTGCTTAGGTAATAACTTTTATAGAATTCGCCCACACCCAAGCCGGAAATCTCCCGGGCAATTCCAAATACTTCGGGGTTACCAACCGGCAATTGTTTCTGTAGGTTGCTTTTTTTAAAAGAACAGAAATCGCTTTTTGAGCTTGAATTTACTGAAATCAAAATTGATGCTCGAAGGATAATATTCCGAATAATCTCTTTCTGAGATACAGCGTATCTCGTTTATATTCCCCACTTCCCCGTCAATATCTTCACAAGTAATTTTAAGGGTTTTTATTATATCAAATCCGGTTTTGTCAATAATAGCGATGTGCCCTTTTGTAGTTTTTCTTTCCTCGCGCTCAGCGTGGTCTGAAAAACCAAACACCATTTTGTCAAATAAAACGCTCAGTCCTTTTGTGTGGCCGGGCAGCTCATGTCGTTTATACTGCGTCCTTTTAATCATGTCAACAATTACGAAGTAACCCTTACTCGAGGCATTGTAGAAAGCATAGTTGTTTTCGATGTAAATATTGTGGCAGCCTTTATCAAGAAGGGGGAAGAGGTATTTTGGTACCAACTCATCAGGCTTAGAATGGTCTATCACCATAACTTCAGACTTTTTCCTGCCCCGGTTATGCAGTAGGGCAAAAACCTGTCTGCCACATATATAAACAGAGTTGATATGGTTTACATCCTCGCTCTCGCTGTTTACATTCAACACAATTTTGGGCTGCCCGCCTTTATGCTCAAAAACAAGGTTGTTGTACTTGGTGTCTGTTATGTAGTAGCCATCATTTGCATGCACAACCTGGTGAACATGTTCTCCGGGGTGACTGAATTCGATTTTACCTTTGTGGCTTAAAGTATTCTTATCGTAAACATCGTAAAATGAGTCCTTGTTTTTACAGTAGTAAGCGGCGGTCTGATTTGCCCGGGCTACTGACATCCCGTAATGATGTCCTTCATTTAGCTTTTTTGAGCCAATCAGCTCCCATTTATCGTCAAAATCGCATTTGAGCAGGTAAGAGTGTGTACCAATCAGAAAGCTGTATTTTGCCATCAATAAATATTAATTTGTAAACCAACCAGCGGGCAATTTAACAAATGGCAGCATTTATTCATCAGGCATTTCGATTTTTATAATTGAAAGAAATGAATCCCTTAACGAATCCTGGTTACCAATCCCTGTGGCCAAAAGTAAGTAGTTTTCTCCATTATCATAGAAAACCGAAGGCTGTTCAAGCCTGAAGGGATATTCCCCTTCCATAGTTAGAATACTATCCGGGAAAGCTTGATATGATGACAAGTCCCAGTTTATTCCATCTGAAGAAATTGAATAACAGATTTTAGTCTTCTCGCCCTTATCCGGGAATTTCTTATAAATCAAGATGTAATATCCGTTTTTGTAGATGAATGGGTCTTCTAATCCATAGTGGGAAGAATTAATACTTCTTTCAAAAAGTTTATTATATTTTCCTATGTAATTATCAGAACTTGCCAGTCCAAGTTTCAGCCCTCGCACGTTATATTTTCTTGATTTATAAACCAAAATCACATCTCCTGTTGAATCAATAAGAGTCGTAGGGTTTGTAACATATTCAGCATCCCAGCTATTTGTACCAACATCTAATATAGGGTTGTCCCTTCTGTTCCAGGGGCCAAAAGGCGACAGGCTCCATGCTACTCCGATTCGCTGATTTTCCCTTGCTAACTTGTATTCTTCTTTTCTAGGCAGGTAGCCGGAGTCAGGAGGTGTAAAATCATAAGTTGTACCCGTATAAAAAAGCAGGAATGTATCTTTATATTTTTGGATTGAGGGATTGCATGCCATCATTCCGTCCCAGAATTCCTTTCCTCTCCTGGGCAATGCAATGTCCGAAAACACATAAGGTCCGTGAAGAGAATCTGAGATTAGATGAACAACTTCGCTGCTTGTAACCCAGGAAGGTGAAAAACAGCTTGATTTTGGCCACCGGCTCATAAAGATATGATATATCCCTCCTTCGGTTTTTATACAGCTGCCGCCCCAGCACCAATATGCAGAATCACTATAAACAGTTTTTAATCTTTTTCCTTCAGGGAACTCAATCCTGTTTAGGCTCTTATCATTAGAACATCCAAGGAAAAAGATAATCATTATGCAGGAAAATACCCGTGGTTGCACTAACTTGCCGTTATTTTTTTCTTTTTTGTAGCTGCCGACTTTGCAAATGAGCTTACAACCATATATGCAAGGCCTACCAACAGGAACGAATATACCTCAGTTGCGAGTCCTACGATAAAAAAGAGAGCACCCAAAATAAAAATAAGGTTGTGCATAGGTTTACGGCTACTTTTCCCGTACTTGTAGCTTATTGCCTGGAAAAGGAAAAAAGCTATCCCGGCAATCCCGATTATCATGAATACAATTTCCATAATTTCACTTTAATAATTATTAGTTTATAACATCCTTATAACAAAGTATCTGGAAAGCCATTTCGGGCTTGTTTTTCACAATTAATTGTGTAATATCGGAAAAAAGTTGCCAAAATCTGTGTGGTTTATATTTTAACTCTGCATATTCCCCACGCAGGTGCTTCCAGCCGTTTATACCAATTACTTTATATCCATAGCTTTCCATTTCCTTCACTTCCCAGCCCGATAAATGTACCTGCCAGGGGTTGTTGTCATACTCTCCCTGTGGGAGAAATCCAGCTGGAGTAAATATAATCATCCGCTTTTTAGCGATGCTTTCCAACTGCCTCAACAATTCTAATCCATCGGTTTTCTCAAGGTGTTCGATTAAGTCTATAGCGACAACGCAATCAAATGAATTCGCGCCGAACTCCTTTTCAATCTCTAATACGTCCAGTTTGTAGTATTTGTTGTGAATTCCTTTTTCACGGCTTTTTTCTATGCTTGGTTCAAATGCATCCACCCCAACTTTGTAAGAATCATCTGACAAGTACTGAACTGCGGAATTATTCCCACATCCCACATCGAGGATAGATGAATATCCCTCCGCCAATTTTGTGAACTCACTCAGAAAATCAGGGAATATTTTCCTGTATGTTTTTTTTAACTCCAAAATCATTATTTTAATTGATAAAATTCGACATCGGCAAATTAATCAGGAATTTTACAATGACAATGCACCTGGAGCTATATTCTAATTTCAAAGAGTCATCAAAGACGGGTTTCTGGACTTACAAGCTCGTAGATGACTTTTGCTGCCAATCCGACATAATGGGACATACGTTCTCATCAAAATGGCTGAAAGTATTTCCGGACGGCAGAATATTTATTCCAAAAGATTATGCCTGGGACGGCTGTACACCAAAGTTTCTTATCCTAAAGGCGTTTGTATTCGGAACCTTCGACGGGCCAAGCGGCAAGGACGGGCTGCCAAAAGCTTACCATGCTTCGCTTGTGCACGATGCGCTTTACCAATTCTATGTATGGCACGACATTGACAGAAATATCATTGACATGTTGTTTTACAAAATGTTGGCATTGAATGAATTTAAAAATGCAAAACTATATTATAATTTCGTAGATATATTGGGCAGGTATTTTGTCGGCAAAAAACATCTGTACTACGATAAGTTTGAATGGGACATGGAATTCAACTACAGGCCTGTAGAGAAACTGTTTAAATATCCCGGAGAGAGTTAATCATGCTCTCTTACGTGCCATATCAAGCAGTTCCGGGTTGCCGTCCATATACTTAAAGTTGAATTTCATCTTTGTTATTACCCATTCGCGGAAATGCTTGTATAGCTTAAAATCATAAGTGCCAACGACTGTCAAAACATTGTTGCTGCTTTTATTCTCGAGGTAGTGCAGTGCCAGGCCATAGCAGAAGCATTCCGCATCGTCGTCATTTACTTCGCAGTGGAAGTTAGAAACCATGTGTTGGGTAGAGTCAAAACCGGACAGCAGCGCCTTCCACGAGCTAATAATCTCCACTCGCTTAATCTTTTTAGCTTCCGGCCCGCCGAATGAAGAGTAGTCTAACAGAACTACTTCATCGAAACAATCGAGAACCTTATCCCATTCACGATTGTCCGATGCCACAAATAGTTCAACAACCTTGTGCTTAACAGAATCATAGTGATTTATTGAAAACATAATCAACCTCTTATTTTGCCGTTGCAATTTAAGCAAGGAATTGGAATTTACCTTAATACTATCGAAGGCAATGTAAATGAGTTCTGATGAACGCTATGTCATTCCTGCGAAAGCAGGAACCTTTTTCAGGAAAGCTGAATTTCCCTTTTTACCACATAGACACATAGAGTACGTATTATAATTATATTACATTGATCTTCAAAATCATAATTCATAAATCTTAATTCATAACCAAGTTGTTCCCGGAACAGGACAATGGAAATTTATGGTTGACGGTGTTTTTATAATACAGGTAAAAAAGCTGTGAATATTAGCCTTGCCTAAAAGATGAATCATACAGTTGTATGTATGTGATGTTAGTTGCATTAATGAACCAATAATATATTGCAGAATATAATTTTTATAGTTAAATTCAATTATAAGCTACTATATATCAGTATCAACAGGCATTGGGCAGGTATGTATAAGGAGTAGGTGTGGATTCTGGAAGGAATGACATAGAGACAGCCTATATTTGCCAGAGATTGAAGAACGGAAATCCGGCAATTGATGGCATCGAAGATGCTGTGCAGGAGGCTTGTCTGCTTTATTATATTAAAAAGGTAGAGTTTGAAAACGACCTGCAGTTTCACTCCTGGATTTATAAGACTGCAAGGAATATCTTAAGAAACAAGAAAAAGAATAAGAAATATATCCCGTTTGAAGATTGTATTTTGGTGGATTATAGCGATAAATATGATGAATGGGTTCGTGAGCAATCAGAGAATTTGCATGAAATTATTGAATCTTTGCATGAAAATGAGAGGCATTTAATAAATTTATTTTTATTCAATAATCTTAAATCACACGAAGTTGCCAAAGAGCTCAACTGCACACCTGCAGCGGCTCGCAAGCGATTGGAAAGGCTGCTGAAAAAGC
>CAYVVD010000025.1:0-46667 GCA_964454975.1 uncultured Hyphomicrobiales bacterium
GATTAGCCGGCCCGCGGTGTCCCAGCACCTCGCCGTGTTGGCAGAGGCGCGATTTTTTACGTGCCGCATTGTTCTTGTGTATTACGCCCCTTGCCGTTACCTTGTCCAGGATACTGGTTGCCTTGCGGTAAAGCTCCAGTGCCTCTTCATGATTTTCTGCGTTCTTGACAGCCTTCACAGCTTCGCGCATATGCTTCATGTTTAGACGGTTGTAGAGCTTCTTTCTCCTGTTCTGGCGTATTCTTTTTATCGCTGACTTATGGTGCGCCATATTACCTAAAAAATTAGTTTAGCAAATTTACAAGAACACAAATATACGGAAAGAGCATAAATTGAAAAAACTATTTCTTTGCTCTGCCCATGTAAAAATAGCCCCATATCCCGGGAACTTTTTGAAGAGTAAAATTCGCCAGTGATGTAATTTAAAGGTCTGATGTTTTAATCTCATCTTCCATATCTACATTCGGTCGGCAGCCATCAGCAACTAACTTCTGAAAAGGATTCAGAAATTTCTGCATTTTAAAAATGTGCTTATCCGGGCTTTTCCATGCTCAATAAAAGTCAACTTGCCTCCGGGTTTTAAAATCCTTCGTATTTCATTTAAAGATTGAGAAACATTTCCGAAGCTGCACAAGGCCCAACTGCTCACTACAAAATCAACACTATCATTATTGGGTGGAATATTCTCACAAAAGGCTATTATCTTCTTTATTTTTGTTTTAGTTTTGACTTTTCCTTTCACTCTGTTGTGCATTCCTTCGTTGGGATTCAAAAGCAAGAACTGCTCAACTTCTCCGGGATAGTGCGGTATGTTTAGTCCGGTGCCTGAACCTATCTCAAGGACAGTTCCGTGCAGATTCTTTAAATTATTTTCCTTGTAAGCTGTAACAAATTCAACTTTCAAAACTATTTCTAAAGATAGGTGCAACAGTAATTTTTTGTAGAACCATACTGTTAATATTATCAATTAGTAATTTTTAATTTGTTAATTTTTGATTAAGTTCTATAATCCGTGAAATCTACAGTTCCGAAGTAATTCGGAACGAATTATTGTCACAAGTGTAGATAATAGAATGACTAATTATTAATTTTTTATAAACTGGGAGAGATGTTATGAAACATCTGTTTACTATTTTAATTGCTCTATTTGTGTTTACAAACCTGAATTCTCAGGTATTCATTGAGGAATCTGATGTCCTTCGTCCCGGAAATTCGGATTTAAAGGTTCAGAATACAGAAATGAACCCCGTATTGAGCGGTTCACAAATTTTCTTCGAGGGATTTGACACAGCAATTCCTTCAACATTTACAGTTATTGATGGAGATAAATTACCCAATAGGTACACATTTATTACTAATGGCTCTTGGCAATTTTATACAGATGCAACGATTGTAAGAAAGGTTGCATTAAGCTCATCATGGTTTACAACAGGCGGTAAAGCAGATGACTGGCTGATTACACCAAAAATAACAATTGGTGCAAATACAGCAATTGAATGGGAATCAATGGCCTACTCACAGGTTGTTCGCGATGGCTACGAAGTCAGGGTTTCTACAACAGGCCCGGATATGGCTTCATTCGAAACTGTTGTGTTTGATGTACCAGAAGATGGCGCTGATTTCCAATGGAGAAGTGCTTTCCTTCCTGACCATGGCTTTGCCAATACCGATATATGGATTGCATTCAGAAATGAATCCGAAGGCGGCAATGCATTATTTCTCGATTATATCGGTGTAGTTGACCTTGCAGAATCAGGAGCAGCATTTACAAGTGTTGATATTCCGGATTATATGGACATTAACAATGCTCCGTTCAATTTCATGGCAATGCTGAGGAATGAAGGTTCTTCATTAATTACTTCAATTGAAGTAAGTTACACTGTTAATAGCGGAGATATTCAGACCATTACATTTGAAGGGTTGGATCTAAGTCCTCTCACAGAATCTGAAATCAATCTTACAGGTATAGTAGTCGAAAGCGAAGGAACAACAGATTTTACTTTCTGGGTTTCTAAAATTAACGGGGCAGAATCCCAGTCTGGAACTAATTATGAAGCATCTTCCATTGTTTATAGTTCAGACAATACATATCCGAGGACAGTACTTCTCGAGATATTCACAAGTTCAACCTGTCCTCCCTGCACACCGGGTAATATAAACACCGAAGGCATAGTCAGGAAACCGGCAAATGATGGCAAGTGGGTTCAGGTTAAATACCAGATGAGCTGGCCCGGAGCCGGAGATCCTTATTTTAATAATGATGGCCAGACCAGGAGGACATATTATAATATCAACTCCGTTCCATGGATGCAGGTGGATGGCGGCTGGAATGGAAACTCGAACTCATTCTCTCAGGAAGTTCTTGACCAGTATCACAGCGTCCCCGCTTTTGTTGATTTAGACATTAACTATGAAATCAGCCAGGCGAAGGTTGATGCACAGGTAACAATCAATTCAAAAGTAAATATCAGTGGCGCCAAACTTTACCTTGCGGTATTGGAAACAAGGACAACTAAAAATATACGTACGAACGGCGAAACGGAGTTCTTTGATGTAGAACAGATGATGTTGCCAAATGGATCAGGATACACTCTTCCTGCAATCACTGCAGGTGAACCCCTTAAGGTAGATCTGACCAGAATGTTTTCAGACCATAACCACCATGTGGAAGATTTTAACAATCTCTATGTTATCGGATGGATTCAGGACAATGCATCGAAGAATGTTTATAACGCTGCTCTCGGAGATGGCGGGATTGAGCCTACACTTTATGATTGCGAAATCGAAGTTATTAACCTGAAAGGCACAAAATCACTTGACGATGCTCCATTCCAGATTTCAGGAACATTTACAAACCACGGAATAAAAACTGTTAACTCAATTGAAATAAATTATTCAATTAACGGTGGTTCGCCGGTTACTGCTACTATGAGCGACCTTAATGTTCTCGAAGGTGGTACTGAATTGTTTATTCATCCTGAAGAATGGTCGCCTGAGGAAAAGGGAAGCTACAAGATCGAAGTGTGGATTTCCAAAATTAATGGCGAAGTTGATGAAAACGCTGCCAATGACAGACTTTCTTCAACTGTGCTGATATTGGGCGGAACCCACGTTTCCCCCGAACCAAATTATGATATTTGGGGTATCAACAACGTCTATCCGAACCCGGCTAATGGTGTCTATAACTTGGATGTTACTCTTGATGTAGAAGCTAACACTACTATCAATCTGTATTCATTGACAGGTGAGATAATTAGCAGCACAACAAGACGGCTCTCACAGGGGTTGAATAATCTTGATATGAACACCGCCGGCCTTTCAAATGGAAGCTATATAATTGAGCTTATTGCTAATGGTCAGAAATATTACAACAGTGTAGTTATATCAAGGTAATTAAGCTTAATAAACCACGATGATTCTAAAACCCCGTCTTTGGCGGGGTTTTTCTTTAGCAATAATTCAATACATTATCGTCAAATGCAATTATTAAAATTTGTTAATTGCGTATTGAAAATTCTGTTTTACATATTGCTTGTTGGCAGTCTTGTAGCTCCCCTTTTATCCGATTCGCTTGAGTCTGTGAGGAAGACTTATTACGATGTGACTGAAGGAAGTGAAGAAATTGAAAAGGCAATCAAAGGATTTGAAAATCTAAGTAATGAAATCCCTAAGTATAAAGGTTTAGCTCTTACCTACATAGGCTCTTTAACTGCGATAAAGGCAAGGGATACTTTCTGGCCACAAAGTAAGTACTCTTATGCCAAAGATGGGATTGAAATAATGGAACAGGGCTTAAAGCTCGATTCCAATAATATTGAAGCGTTGTTTATTTATGGTGCAACCTGCTACCATTTACCCTTTTTTTTTGGCAAAGGAGATGATGCGGAAAAGAGTTTCAATAAAATTATTAACCTTGTAAACGAGGACTCAGTTCTTATTTATGGTGCTGATTTGATTCAAAATGCCCTTGAATTTATCCGGGAAAATGCAGAAATTAATTCAAATCAGAAGAAAAAGGTTGATTTGCTTCTCCGCGACATTGCGGAAAAATGACTCCTGAGAATACAAAAATAGCTATAGTCGGCAGTGGCCTTGGCGGCCTTAGTGCTGCTATCAGTCTCGCTTCAAATGGATATGACGTTGAGGTATTTGAAAAGAATACCCGGCCGGGCGGGAAGATGAATTTCCATCAATCGGATTCCTACTATTTCGATACAGGGCCATCATTACTTACAATGCCATTTGTTATTAACGAACTTTTCAATTCTGCAGGTGAGGAGCTTACAGACCACCTCAAGATAATCAGGATAGATACAAGTTCACGTAATTTCTTTAGCGATGGTGTTTTTATTGACAGCTCTTCCGAGGTTGAAAAATTTGCAAATAATATTTCAAAGTTATCAACCCGTGATGCACTTAATCTTGATAAATACCTTGAGTACAGCAGGAAGATTTATGAAAGCACAGCCCATATTTTTCTTTTTGAGCCATTCCATGAAATCAAAAAGTTAAGGAAAGAAGGAAAAATCCCTTCACTTGCTACTTTATTTAAAATTGATGCTTTAAGGACGGTGCATAAAGCAAACAGTAGTTTTTTCTCACACCGGGATATAGTTAAAATCTTCGACCGGTTTGCAACATATAACGGCTCAAATCCATACCGAGCGCCGGCAACACTTAATATCATACCATACGTTGAATATATAATTGGTTCATATTATGTTATGGGGGGAATGTATAAGTTAGCCGACAGACTCTATAATCTTGCCTTGAACCTTGGGGTGGGGTTTAAATTCGATTGCCCTGTGGAAAATATAATAATTAAAAACAATGTGGCGCTCGGCTTAAAATCAAGAAATGGTGAGAATTTCTATGACTTTATTATCAGCAATGCTGACGTTGTGGAAACATACAATCATTTGATAAAAGGATTTGAAAGAACAAGACAAAGGCTTAATCAACTCGAACCTTCAATGTCTGGGTTTATCTTTCTTTGGGGTATTAACGGCTTGCATCAGGGTATGGAACACCACAATGTTTTCTTTGCTGATGATTACAGAAAAGAGTTTGAAGAAGTATTTTTAGAAAAAATGATTCCCGGCGATCCAACAGTATATATTTCTATAAGCTCAAAACGAGAATTAAAACATGCTCCTTCCGGTTGCGAGAATTGGTTTGTTCTTGTAAATACACCATATTTAAACGAAAATATTAATTGGGCAGCTTCCGTAGATTTTCTCCGAGAAAAAGTACTTAATAAGCTAAAAAAGTATGGCTTTGATATCGAGTCGAAAATAGAATACGAGAAAGTATTTACGCCCCACGATTTATACAAGATGTACGGCAGCAACAAGGGGAGTATATATGGAATTTCTTCAAACAGTAAAATGACAGCATTCAAAAGGCCAGCAAACAGGTCTCGTGAAATTAAAAATTTATATTTTGCCAGTGGTTCGGTGCATCCGGGAGGCGGTATTCCTCTTGCAATATTGTCAGGGAAACATTGTGCTAATTTGATTAAATACAAAATAGAAAATGGAGAATAATGAGAAAAGTAGCTATTATTGGTTCAGGTTTTGGAGCTTTAGCCCTCGCAATTCGATTGCAGGCAAGAGGCTTCGATGTTAATATTTTTGAGAAGAATGGTCGTGCCGGCGGGCATGCAAGCCAATTTACCGAAAGCGGATTTACATTTGATATGGGGCCATCATTAGTTACTGCCCCTGAAATAATTAATGATATTTTCAAAACTGCAGGCAAGAAAACAGAAGATTACTTGGAAATGATACCCCTCGACCCATTCTACAGAATTCATTTTCACGACAAGTCATTCATTGATTACACGGGGGACTCAGAAAAAATGAAGCAGCAAATGGCCGGGTTCAATGAAGAGGATGCTGCAAAATATGATGAGTTTATTGAATATTCCAGGAGAATTTATGATTCTGTAATTACTGATGGACTCGGAGCTACACCGTTCAATAAATTAACCGTAATGCTGAAATTCCTCCCAAGGGCCCTGAAATTAAATGCACTTTCACCTGCATACAAGTCTGCTGCAAAGTTTTTCAAAGACTTCCGCCACCGCTTTATGTTTTCATTCCATCCTCTGTTTATTGGTGGTAATCCATTCAATGTTCCGGGGATTTATCTTATGATTTCTTACCTGGAAAAAAAAGGGGGTGTTTGGTTTACAAGGGGTGGAATGTATAGTCTGGTCGAAGCATTCGAAAAATTATTCAGGGAACTTGGAGGTAAGGTGAATGTAAATTCACCGGTTGAGGAAATTGTAACAAGTGGTTCGAGAGCTACCGGAGTAAAAGTTGAAGGCAATATCCGGGAAGCAGATATTATCGTTTCAAATGCTGATACCACACATACATTTTCAGAGCTATTGAAAATAAATGGTAAGCCGGTTTGGAGCATTTCTAAGATCAAGAGAAATAAATATTCGATGAGTACTGTAATACTCTACCTTGGAGTTAAGAAAAAATACCCGGAATTGTTGCACCATACATTAATACTTTCACCACGCTATGAGGGGCTGGTCAATGATATCTTCGAAGCGAAAATATTGCCTAATGATTTCTCAATGTACCTGCATGTACCAAGCAGGACCGATAAATCTATGGCGCCTGAAGGCTGTGAAAGTATTTATATACTGATTCCGGTGGCAAATAAAAGTTCAGGGATTGACTGGTCATCTATTAAAGAGGAATTTACCGGCAGGGTAATTCAATTTCTTGAAAAAGATTTCGGGCTTGAAGGCCTTGAACAGAACCTTATTGTTAGAAGAATCTATACCACTGATGATTTCGAAAAAGAGAGAAATTCCTGGCTTGGTACTCCATGGGGGATGGAGCCAATTCTGACACAATCTGCATATTTCAGACCGCACAACAAACCCGGATTGCTTGACAATTTTTATCTTGTCGGAGCAGGCACACATCCCGGGGCAGGTCTGCCGGGTGTAATGCTTTCCGCTGAAGCAACTGAAAAAATGATAATGGAAAATTCAAATTAAAAAATGATAACGTGCGTTATTGATTAAGAATTATTCATAAATAGGTGTTGTATGATGCTGCAAGGTATAATTAAACCTGTGGCGGGATTATTAGAGGAATTCGGCGCTTATTATGACAAACAATTTAAACCTGAAACTGAATTCGAAAGTTCTTTAATTTCACACTTGCAAAATAAAAAGGGCAAATTAATACGGCCGGCGCTTGTTTTTTTGGCAGCCGGGCTATATAAAAGAGTAAACGATAGAACATTTCTAGCTGCTGCCCTTGTTGAGATGCTCCACAATGCATCATTGGTACATGATGATATTGTGGATAATGCTAAGTTGAGAAGAAACAATCAAACATTTAATGCCAGATGGGATGACGGAACAGCCCTGCTGTTTGGTGATTACCTGATTTCGAGACTTTTCCGGATTTTATCCGATAATGGGGAATATAGATTTCTTGAAATCATTAGCAGGGTGTTTAGCGAAATGGTAAAAGGTGAATTGCTTCAAAAGCAAAAAACAGGCGACCTGGAACTTGATGAAATTGCTTATAATGAAATTATTTATTCCAAATCGGCATCTTTGATTTCAGCTTGCTGTGAGTTAGGTGCAATTTCAGTAGGAGCTTGTGAGAATGAGGTTAAAATACTAAGACAATTCGGGGAGAAAATCGGTATTGCTTTCCAGATTAAGGATGACATACTGGATTATATACAAAACCCCGCAGTACTTGGAAAGCCCGCCTTAAGCGATTTAGTTGAAAAGAAACTCACACTGCCATTAATTTATTCTTATTCCAAAGCTCACAATGGCTATGTCCATGCGATTGAGGATCTCTTCAGAAAAGAAGAAATTCAAGATGATTCTGTTGAAGAAATACTGAATTTTGTAAAGCACTCAGGTGGAATTAATTATGCTGCCGGGAAAGCACATAACCTGATTGGAGAAGCTAAGGCTTTACTTGCAAATTTTGAATCAAGTGAGAATAAAACTGCTCTGCTTGGACTTTCAGATTATATTATCGGGAGAATGATGTGATTGATGCTGTTAAAGTGTCTCAAGAAAAAAAATCGCTAAAATTCAAAAATAGTGATCATGCTCCTTCTTTCAATTATGCAAAAGCTTTAATTATGCATCATGCAAAGAGCTTTTACTTAGCTTCAAAATTTATTCCGAAGAAAAAAAGGTATGCTACTTTTGCTATTTATGCATTTTGCCGATTCGCGGATAATATTATCGATAAACCACGCAACAGATCAGATAAACAGAAGCTGGAAGAGCTGGAGGCGTTTAGAAATGAACTGATTATCGCACTTCAAAATGGTGAATCTGAACACCCTGCGATCGGTCCGTTTGTAATTGCTGTAAAGGAGTATAATATACCATTCGAATATCCTTTAGACTTGATTGCAGGAGTCAGGATGGATCTTGAAATTAACAGGTATGAGAGTTTTAAGAAGTTGTATGTCTTTTGCTACAGAGTAGCCGCCGTAGTAGGTTTAATGATGACTTATGTACTGGGCTTTAAAGATAAGAACACTCTCTTTTACGCAGAAAAGCTTGGTGTTGCAATGCAGCTTACCAACATACTCAGAGATATTAAAGAAGATAGTGAAATGGGAAGGATATATCTGCCAATGAATGAGATGCAGGAGTATGATGTAAGCGATGACGAGATTTTTGAATCCAGAATGTCGGATAATTTGAAAGAATTACTAATATTACAGGTTGAGAGAGCTCGAAAATATTATATTGAAGCAGAACCCGGAATAAAAATGCTTGATAATGATTCAGCATTCTCAATAGTAGCGGCAAGCAGAATATATAGCAGAATTTTAAATAAAATCGAAAAAAACAATTACAATCCTTTTCTCGGAAGGGTTTTTGTATCAAAAACAAAAAAACTGAAGATTATACTCAGAGAGTATCTTAGGTTTAAATCCGGTTTTGCCAATAAATGATTAAAGCACAGCACAGCAATTTTGCTCACTTTATTTTTAAATTATACCTCAAAAGGCTTGTAAAAAGTTCTTTTCATTCATTTAGGCTTGTTGGCGAAATACCTAATATTAACAATAGTTTACCATTGATTATTACACCGAATCATTCCACCTGGTGGGATGGTTTTTTTGTCTACCTTCTGAATGAACAATTTTTCATGAGAAAATTCTATTTGTTGATGTTGGAAAAACAACTAAATAAATATAAGTTCTTTTCAAAACTGGGTGCATTTTCTATTGAACAGAGTGCTCCTAAAAAAGTACTAGAGTCAATACATTACTCGGCAGGGATATTGAATCATGACTCAGTTTTTTTCATTTTTCCACAAGGTGAATTACTTCCGAATAATATCCGGCCAATAAGATTTCAAAAAGGCCTTAAAAAGATAATTGAAATTTACGGGAAGAAACTTACAATTCTTCCAATGGCAATGAAAGCAGAATTACTCGGCGAGCAAAAACCGGATGTATTATTTTCGTTTGGGGAAGAACATATTTGTGACGCAGCATCATTTAAGGGTATCACTTCACTTGCTGAAGAAGTTGAAGAGTTATTAGACGGAATTGAGGAATCAATCCTGACTGGGAGGAAAACAGAAGAAATATTCAAAGGTGGTGAATCTGTCAGCAGCAAATCAGTTCGTTTTTTCAAGAAGTGATGGTATAAATGGATACTCTCTTATTAATAATATCATTTCTATTAGCTATCCCACTGGCAATATCTATTTTCAACGGTTTCTCAGGACCATATCTGAAACATTATGGTTCAACTGAATATACTCCATTTGTATCAATCCTTGTTCCTGCCAGGAATGAAGAAAAAAATATAGAGGGAATAATAACAAGCCTTAAAGAACAGGATTATCCTGAATTTGAAATAATCATTCTGGATGACGAATCTACCGATAGCACCTACAGTCTGGGAAGCAAATATCAAGACAAGAGAATGAAAATAATCAAAGGCAATGTACTGCCTGGTGAATGGCTTGGAAAAAATTGGGCTTGCCAGCAATTAGCTGATTCTGCTAAAGGAAACATCTTTATTTTTACTGATGCTGATAACAGGCACTCAATTAATGCTGTAAAATCAACTGTTTCAGCTATGCAAAAACATAATCTTGATTTTCTAAGTGCATTTCCCCAGCAATTTGCTATTAGTTTCTGGGAGAAAATGATAGTTCCGATGATTGACCTGATAATCTATTCATTCCTGCCAATGTGGTTTACTTACCTGCTTCCATTTAAATCTCTTGCAGCTGCTAATGGCCAGTGGATTGCAATAAGAAAGGAAGCTTATCTCAGGTTAGGGGGGCATAAATCAGTCAAAGGTAAAGTCGTTGAAGATATTGAATTAGCGCGCAGGGCTAAATCATTAGGCCTTAAAACACTGGTTGCTTCGGGCAAAGATCTTGTTTATTCCAGGATGTATGAGAGTCTTGAAGAAATAAAGAACGGACTTGGTAAAAACCTTTATGGTTTGACAGGAAATAATCCTGCAGTTTTTTTTCTGTTTTTATTTTTCTTTCTGTTTATTTGCATCATCCCTTTTGCATTTCTACCATTTTCATTATATGCATTAATTCCTTTTGGTATGATTTTGTTTTGGCAAGCAATCCTCGCAACTTGTTACAAACACAATTATTTGAGAGTGATCTTGTATCCGGTCTCTTTTATAGGAATTGTATTAATAGGTATAAGGTCATTTCTTATGAGTAGTAATGGTGAAATTCAATGGAAAGGCAGGAGTATAATTCCTCGAAATGGTTAAATGGGAGAAGAATCGAATAATAATATTATATGTCCTTTTATTTGCCGGGGGACTGTGGCATATTCTCGATTGGTTTGGTGATATAATGGGAATCATATCCGGCCCTTTCATTATCGCCATAGCAATTTTGCAGATTTATGAATTTCTTAGAGTTAATAATTCAAAGGCTGAAATTTTATTTTACTCCGGATTCGTTATTGTTTCGAGCTTTTTTCTGGAATATACCGGAGTTGAAAGCGGTGTTATTTTTGGTAACTATGATTATGGAAATGTTCTATCACCTCAAATAGCAGATGTCCCTTTCGCTATTGGTTTTGCATGGATTTCAACAATTCTTGCATCAATAGGATTAACAATAATGATTATAAAATGGGACAAAAAAAGAAATATATTTCTTTTTGTAATTATTAATGCTCTTTTTATGACTCTTTTTGATTATATGCTTGAGCCTGTGGCTGTTAAGCTTGGGTATTGGTCATGGGAAAGTGGCAATATACCTGTCAGAAATTATATTGCCTGGTTTGCATTTGGGAGCATATATTCGTATATATTTTTGTGGTTGCAAAAAGTCAGAGAATTTAATATACCACCTCTTTTCATTCATTCTTACATTGCCCAGATTATATATTTTTTATTGGTTATGATTGCCTGAATAATAGATTCCTTTTATTGATTCTATGCCTTCCTTCTCATTGATTCCTATAGTTCTCTTAGAAGGATATATGATTTTATATGGCTTGCCGATTATTTTATATCTGCTAACCTGTCCAAAATCCCGGGAATCAATCCCATTTTCAAAATTATCTGATAACAAGAAATATCCGAAAAGAGGGATTACACCATTTGAGTCAACCTGTTGAGCCATTTTCTCATAATCAGTTCCGAGAGAATCAGTCTTAAGTTTACCGTTTATATAAATCCCTTCAGGTGATGGAATAAGTGTATCGCCGGGAGAAGCAAAAACTCTGAGGAAGTATGATCGAAGTGAATCTTCATGAAATTCATAAAAAAAGACAATGTCTCCTGTTTGGAGTGAGTCAGTGCTGTTAATTTCTACAAGTATGTAATCTCCTTTTCGAATATTACCGTTTAGCGAATCAGAGTCAGAATAAACAATATAAATGAAATTATTGAATACGAGGTTAATTGAGTAACTAAGGGTAAAAAATACCAGGATTACACTGAGATTTAGTATTGTAATATCCTTCCTGTTGATTTCCCTGTACCTGCCGGAGACATAATGTGTAATCCGGGAAGCTATAAAAAATGCAATAGCCCATGCAGGCAGGAGCATGATTTTATCGTCAAGGAAGAATACGACTAAAATGGCAATAGTAGCAATAATCCATCCAATAGCATTTTTGTAATAGAGCAATCCAAGGCCGGGTAGGATGATATTCAGAAATTGAGCAAACCATGGTTCTTTCATCTTTATTCTTTGACTTTCATCTGAAGGACTGTTAGCTTTTTTGGCAATGCTTAAAGAGAAATAAGCAAATAATATGCAAAGGAGTATTAATCCCGTTAAAATATATGCAAGGTGATATATGGTTCCGGCAGGATGGCTCAGTAGAACAAAAAAGAAAATAATAAATCCTGTAAAGAGCATTATTCCAATCACTCCGGGAAAAATCTTCCTTATGAAAAGCATACCCAATCCCGGAAGAACAAAACTCAAAGATGCTGCCAGCCAGGGTTCCCTGAATTTATATGAATTCATACGATATTCGGATGATTTATAACAGCCTTAATTGAATACTAATTGAAAATTAACATATCCTTTATTCTTAATTCAAGAATGTGTGTTAATCTTGCATCTTCAAATTAATAATTCTTTGGGGCACTGATGTTCAAAATATTCTTGGCACTGATAATTATCCTAATTTCAAGCACTGAAATTTTCGCACAGAATGCTTCAATTAACGGCGTAATAACAGCTGAAGAAGACGGCCTCGAGCTGGATGGGGCAAATGTTTTTCTTATAGGTACGAAATACGGTGCAAAGGCAGGGGGTAACGGTGAATTCAAAATCACAGACATTGCTCCTGGAAAATACAGGCTGAAAATCAGCTTTATTGGTTATACTACTCAATATATAAATACTGAACTAAATTCCGGACAAGTATTAGAGCTTGTTATTGAACTGGAAACAAGTGATATAACCAGCAAAGCGGTATCTGTTGTTTCCAGCAGGGCAGAGTTTCGTGAAACACCTGTTGCTTTCTCAACAGTTTCCAAGGAGGAGCTTGAAATAAAACTTGGCAACAGGGACATACCAATGCTTATGAACCAGACCCCGGGTGTTTATGCCAGTGAAAATGGTGGAGGTGCAGGTGATGCAAGAATTAACATTCGTGGATTTAACCAGAGAAACATAGCTGTAATGATAAACGGTGTTCCAATTAACGATATGGAGAGCGGGTGGGTTTACTGGTCCAACTGGGCAGGTCTGGGTGATGTAACTTCTTCGGTACAGATACAGCGGGGACTTGGCGCCAGCAGAATAGCCAATCCCTCAATAGGCGGAACAATGAATATTGTTTCAGATGCAGCCCAACAAAGGCCTGGTTTCGAATTCCGACAGGCTTATGGATCCGATATGTACCTTAAATCATCCCTGATTGCAAACACAGGCAAAATGGATGATTGGGCATTTACATTTATGGGTATCCGCTCCACCGGTGACGGCGCAATTGATATGACATACAATGATCAATGGACGTACTATTTCGCCGCCAGCTATGATTTGTCTATAGATCATCAGTTTGATTTATACGTTACAGGCGCTCCACAGGAACATGGCCAGCGATATTACAGGAGCAAACAAAAAATATGGGTCTTTGATACTGAATACGCACTGGACAATGGAGTAACTGAAGATGATATTGATGACCGTGTCAATAGCGACCTGGGTATCAGCTATAATCCTAACTGGGGTTATATAAGCGATCCGGGGCAGTCATATTATAACGGAAGCTTGCATGACACGCGATTTAATGACAGGCTAATGGACAGGGAAAATTACTATCACAAGCCATATATCAATCTTAACTGGTTTTGGCAGATTAGTGAAAATGTCAGTCTTACAAATGTCTTTTATACATCATTTGGTAACGGAGGTGGTTCATCAGGAAAGGGATTTCCGTTTCTTTATCTTCAGGACAGGCCTGGTGAAGACGGGCAGCTCGACTTCCAGAAAAAATATGATAATCATCAGGTTAATATAGATGACAGATGGAGCCTGACTGAAACGAGAGCATTGACGGCACTTGGAAACAACGTAAATAATCACAACTGGTATGGATATCTGGGTACATTTGATATTCAGGCTACACGGAATTTGTACATTCAGGCAGGATTGGATATTCGCTTCTATACAGGAGAGCATTATTCTGAAGTGCGGAACCTATTAGGCGGGGATTACTATGTTGAGACAATCAGGAATAACTTTGGTGAGTTTCCTGACTCCACCTCTAACCTGAATAATGCAAATGACAAAGACAAATGGATGAGGCGTCTCGGCGATAAAATTGGTTGGCACAATGAAAATACAATTAATTGGTATGGTGGTTTTGCACAGGCTGAATATCGAGGTGCAGACATAACAGCATACATTAACCTTTCTACATCATTTAATCAGTACAAAAGGCTCGACCACTTCAGGACACCCGAATCAACTCCATCTAACGAAATGGACTGGGTAAATCTATCAGGCTGGACAATAAAAGGCGGGGCGAATTATAATATCAGCAAGACCGTCAATATTTATGCAAATACAGGATACTATACCAGGCCTCCTCTTTTCAGGGCGGTAATTGATTTTGACAATACTGTAACGGATCCGCTTATCAACGAAAATGTTTATTCAGTTGAACTTGGTACAGGTTACATGGATGACGGTATTAGGGCAAATCTAAACACCTACATCACTTATTGGGAAGACAGGAACTGGAACACAAGCGCCACCGATGATTCAACGGGAAGAGTGTTCAGGGTGCTTCTTCGAGGAATTGATGCAAGGCATATGGGGATAGAATTCGATGCAGATTATAATATTTTCAGGAACCTGAAACTGAACTTGATGGCATCATATGCTGATTGGCAGTGGATTAATGATGTAAACGCCACTGTTTCTAACGATGAATTTCCAAATGTGAAGGACACAGTAAACGTATATTCACATGGTCTGCATGTCGGAGATGCAGCACAAAAAACTCTCGGTGCCGGTATTACCTGGTTTTTTGCACGCCGTTCTTACTTCAATATCAACTACACATATTTTATGGATTATTATTCCAACTTTGACCCGATTAAGAGGGATGATCCAACAAGGCGCGATCAACCATGGATTATACCAAACTACGGATTGGCAGACCTGCACGCAAAATATACACTGCCGTTTGAATTCCCGTACGGCGGTGATATTGCTCTGAAATTAAATGTCTTTAATCTCTTCGATACTAAGTATATTTCAGATGCCGATGAGGGCAACCTGTATGATCAGGGCGGGGAAGACGACCCTGATAGTGAAAAACCACGCGGTTTTGAAAGAAATGCAGCAAACGCTTATGTTTTCTTTGGTATGCCTCTTAGGTGGAGTCTTGCATTATGGATTGAATTTTAAGGTGGTACAATGAATAATCTAATAAAATTATTTATAATAATTTGCCTTCCGGTTATACTTTTGTCTCAGGGAACCTGGGTATCAAAAGCTCCAATGCTAACTAACAGGACTTCCATGCCGGGGCATGGAGTTGTAATTGATGATAAAATATACATTGGATGCGGTTTTGATGGTGTCAATGCCCTCTCTACAATCGAAGTATTCAACCCGCAAACTGATTCATGGAGCATTGAAACAAACATGCCTGCAACAAACAGCCAGTGCGAGATGGTGTCAATCGGACACAAGATTTATATACTCGGTGGAGCGATAGATTTCCCTGAAGCTACTAATACTCTTTATGAATATGATGTTATTACCGGTCAATGGTCTCAAAAAGCTCCAATGAGTAAACCTCGAAAGAATTTTGCTGCCGATTTATTACATGGAAAGATTTACGCATTTGGCGGTTCAGAGTATTATACACAAAACAACCAGGATGAACTTGCAAGTGTTGAAGTTTATGACCCTGAAACAGATACCTGGACATTCGCTGCTGAAATGCCAGAACCACGTGCATCACATGCTGTTGCTGTCCTTAATGCTAAAGCCTATATATTAGGCGGAAGCGACTGGGTTGATGGCAGCTATAAGAACATTGCCGAAATTGATGTATATGATCCAAATTTGGATTCCTGGGAAAGGCTGAACGCAAAAATTAATACTCGTTTTTTGCTTGCAGCTTCGGCTTCATCCGGTAAAATTTATGCAATAGGCGGAGCCGGATTTGAAGGAAGCAGTCAATTAGTTGAGGAGTTTAATCCCGCTAACAATGAAATTCGGGAAGTAACATCAATGCCAACAGGACGTTCTTCAATGTCAGCAGTAAATTACCACAATGCTGTTTATGTAATTGGAGGACGTTCAGCAGAGAATCCCTCAAATTTTGTTGAAGCCTATATTCCTGACGGAGTGAGCGCTATTGAAGAAGATGATGAGGACTTCTTTATGTTTGATTTAGACATTAACATTTTTCCGAATCCTACTACCGACATCTTCACGTTGGAATACAGCCTTGAAAGGAACGGGAATGTAAAAATCTTCCTGACCGATATCCCCGGTAAGTTCATTGGCAACATCTCAGATGTCTTCAGAGTGGAGGGAGACTACTCAATAGATGTTGACCTTGATGAATGGGAATTAAAATCTGGTGTCTATTTACTCAACATTGAAGTAAATGGAAAAAAAATCACCAAGAAAATAATCAGGTATTAATCGAAGAATATAAATTTTGTTTCTGTCAGCCTGCCATTGTTAAAACGGCAGGCTATTACTTTGCCAAATTGCCTTAATTGAATAACATCTAATTTGTAGATGTTATTAAATACATTTTCGCTCAACAGAAAACTTCCCTGCAAATCATAGAATTCAAGTATGATGGGTAAAGATATTGAGTAATCAAATTCGATTTTCGCAAAATCATTTACAGGATTTGGAAAAATCCTGATTGAAGAACTCTTCTCTTTCTCTATGTCTGTGGTTGATGTTGCACTAAGCTCAATTTCGTAAGGGTTGCCAAGCGTTTGAATAACCAGCTTTGCGCTTATGTATTGAACATTTGTGTTTATTGACTTTATTCCTATGTTTACAAATTCTTCCGGTTGGATAGTAAACTCATTCTGCTTATTTAATAATTGGAAGAAATTTGCATCATTTCCTGTTATTTCCAGACTGCTTACTATAACTTCAGACCTGCTGTTATTATAGAGTATTGCGTTTAGCTCCTTTTCCATTTCCATACCTTCATCAAAAAAGAAGCGGATTGTTTCGGGAGTATGTAAAAATGGTGTCAGGTCAATATCCTTTCTTTCAGAAAAATCTAAAATCATATTTGCCAATGTTGGATAATCAATAAAAGGATTCCTGTTTTTCTGGTAATTGAAAATCAATTCATTCCTGTTTTTTTCCCTGTTGTCGGGCAAATCTTCGTAATTCCAAAACCTAAGTGCATCTTCGTGCTGATAGCCTGTTCTAATATATTTACCCTGGTTACCATATCTGATTGCATAATACATAATGCCTCTTGCAACATCCCCCTTATGAACTTCCCTTACTTGGAATACTGTCCTGTTTTTGCCTGCTTCAATATGTTCTCCAAGCTGCGAACCTCCATCTTCCCAAAAAGTAGTACTGTTTACATCGTCAAAGGGGAAATCCTCTCTAGTTGTATTTGCATTTTCCCATGTTGGCAGTATATGGAACAGGTCGCTTTTCATAGGCTCAATTTCAGCGCCAAAGCTTCTTGGCCAGGTGTGCTCTGTGTTGAAATGGGTAATGTTCACATCCGGAATATCATCGGTCTTCACCGTCCTACCGGTATAAGCGCACTCAACGAATCCTCCCTCATTCCAAATTTCGCCCCACATTTTTCTGCGAGCTTCTTTATAACCAAGAGAGAAAAAACCATCAGAAATAATTCTTTGAAGTTCATCGTAAAATGCAACTCCTTCCAGGTTTTTCAATGAGGCATAATAAGGTTCCTGAAAATCAAAATCAGAATGGAGCTTGCAAAGTATTTCAAATTCATTGTTGTTATATTCCACTATTGCAATTAACGGGTCGGTTTCCCGGAAGGCTGTAAGAGCTGTAATACTTAAAATTACTTCTGAACTGTCTCCGTCCTGAATTTCGTCTTTATAGCTAAGTACTTCAATATTTATTGGGTTTTCAGCGCTTATAATACCGTGAATTAGCAGACTGCTTCCGGAATTATTTACTATAAACACAGTATCCAGAACAGGTTCACCAACTTTTCCTTTTGGAATTTGCACTTCACTTTCCGAAAAAAAAACAGCCGGATTTTGGGAGAATAGATTAAGCGGAATAACAATAAATAAAATTAAATATTTCATAGTGTTTTCTTTGTTGAGGAGTACAAATTGAATGAAAATAAAAACCCCGCCACGCAAATTAACGTGACGGGGTTAATTTATCGAATATTACCTACAAATTAAAGACTAATTTATTTGTGATTTTCACAGTGCCTGATATTAATGAGTAAGTATAAACACCCGAAGCAATATTCAGATTGCTGAAGTCAATAGTAACTTCATTGTCACCGGAGTATGCATATCCTTCATAGAGAATCGCTACTTCATTTCCTGCAATATCTCCAAGCACAATCTGGACTCGGGTATCAACCGGAACCATAAAGAACAATGTAGCTTCATTTCCGGTTACAGGCATCGGGCGGAAGTCGCCGATGTAATATCCACCAGTAACTGGTTCAGTTCTAACATCTGTGGGAAATGTACCATCATCAACAGTTACAGCAGTAACAATTGATTGCACCATGCCACAATCATTAGTTATTTCACAATGGTAATAACCATTATCATCCATTCGTACAGCATCTACAGCATATTCGCTGTATGTTGCACCCGAAATCGGCTGTCCGTTCTTATACCATTGGTAGCTGTTACCGGATTTAGCTGTTTCTACGCTAAGATTCAGTTCCTTTCCTTCTTCTACAGTTAACTGGCTGTCAGTGTTAATTACAATTACTGGAACTGTTGAAACAAGAACCTCAGCTTCTTCTGTCATTAATACTCTGTTTTCCGGCATCTGGGTTACTTGGCAGTAGTATACACCCTTGTCATCAGAATTCAGGACATTTAAAACAAGTTCTGGTGAATTTGTTCCGGTTATCCTTCCGTCATCATAAAGAGCTTCACCATCTTTGAACCACTGGTACTCAAGATTTCCGCCATTTGTTGTTTGTGCTTCAACATTTAGCCTTGCTGCATTGCCAACACATTCACGCAGGTCAGCAGGTTGTGAAACAATCTCGATAGTTGTCAATGTAATGCTAACATTACGTGTCTGGGCAGTTCCGCACATTTCGGTAACGACAGCATAGTAATCACTGCCTTCATCGCTTGCATCAACATTTGATACTGTCAGGACAGAAGACCTCGAACCTGAAATTTTATCATTGTCAACTAAAGGCGTGGCTCCCCTGTACCATTGTACGGTAATTTCATAGTCAGCAGGCGCACCGGTTGCATGAGCTTCAAGCTCAAACATTACTTTTCCACCTTCTACTATTTGAGCATCACTGGGTTCGCGAACAATATCAGGTTTAGAAACAACGTAGACCGGAATCCTTTCAGTAATAACAGGTGAACAAACTTCATTACCAAAGATTGTACACTGGTAAACACCGGAATTTTGATAATCAACATTGTCGATGTTTAGAATCGGGCCGTTGAACTGTGGTAAGTTTTCACCATCTTTTGTCCATTCGTATTTGAGTTGTGAGCCATTAGCCACTACGAGAAGTTCTATATCGCTGCCTGCACAGTTAATTGATGACACTGTATTATCAACCAATTGTGGTGCATCCCATATTGTCAGGTTACCACTGGTTGATGTTATGTCACTGAAGAGCCCATCCTCATTAAGGTAATAATCATACTCTTCAGTTAGTATCCTGAAAATGTTTTCATTTTCAGAGAATACCTGGTAGGGTATATTCCAGCTGTATTCGCCATTTCTTGCGTTTATATTGTCTTGCAAGGTTTCCCAGCTTGCACCGCCATCTTCTGATATGAGGATTTTCAGGTTGGCGATGCCATGGGATTCCCATGAATAGTCGAGAGTCATATCATTGCAAATATCGTTGTTGTAATCCTGTGAAGGATAATTTATTCTCAACTGTGGTGTTTCAAAGTTGATTGGATAGTAAGAGCCTCCTGAGGGGTTGTTTGTATTCACACCAGCCCAGATACCATCATTATCCTGCCAAATATGAACAAGCTGCCCGTCATGAGTATATTGCTCAAGCCTTATCAATGCGATTGGTTCATAACCTTCCTGTGGCTCTGTCGGCTCTTCATCAGAATAATAAACGCTGTTTGGAATTAGTGTTGCCCATGAACCGGTAGCTTCATCAAGGTCTGCATAATAAACCGGACCCTGGCTTGGCCATGGAGTTCCATCACTCTTGTAAGAGAAGAATCCGGCGCCGTCTTCCTGGACAATTGCAGTTGAGAAAGGCATTGAATATCCTTCCCTGTCATCATAGAGAACCACAAAGTTCATAGGTGTAATCCAGCTGTCAATATCATAAATACCGGTAGCGTCATTCTGATTTGAACCAAAATCAACAGCTATTGATGTATTAATCAGCCTGTTTCTGGATATCAGGTCACCTTCTTCATTACCCAGAATGAATATCCATTCAACTTCATTACCTTCGTTAAATGTTGTATTACCAGTATTTACAATATTTATCCAAACTCTCTTAGAAAAATCTCCATAGCCAGTATGGAATGTTGAGAATTCATTATCATCATCAATGTCAGTGCTCGAATTATAGAAGTAAGAATTTGATGCATAATCGTAATGGAAGTTATTACCTGCACCTTCATCATCTGCCGGGCCGAACTGGCCAGGATTGAAATATATGTAATCTGAGTTTCTCGCTCCAGTTATAAACCTGTATTCCGTATTTTGGTGTAAATTGTTAAGTTCGATCAATGCATAATGCGGAAGCCTTCCTCCATCACCTGCTCCTGCAGATGACTTCATATTTTTAGGAACAATGATTTCCGTAATTGTGGGGGCAGCATTAGCTTCGAATTCATCACTGTTTATTTCGGGTAAACCAGGGCATTTTGCTTTAATTACATAGGTTCCCGGTTGGTCGAAACATAAGTCTTCAAACTCTGCGATGCCTTTCTCGGCGTAAATCATCTTTGTTCCAAGGAAGTTCCCCGGCCCGTTTACAAGCTCAAGTTCAACCGGATAGACATAATTGGGGTCTATTTCATCATTGTCCTTATAAGCTATTACTTCGAAGTCGGGAATGTATATTTTGCGGCCCTGGAATTCACCAACATGAATTTTATAATATACATCAAAAAATGATGCATATGTAGCTCCTTCGAACACATCAAACATTTCCGGGTCTGAATTTTCAAGTTCATCTGATGTGGTCACAGCTTGCACAGTAACGTCATCCTCTACAATGTCATAGAATATATCAGGCAGGATAAGCCTGGATTGACCGGCAGGGATTAATCCGGTAAGCTGACCTGTCAGGTTGCCGTTCCCGTCGATGAGTAATAATTCTACATCAGTGTCATTCTCAACAGGTTTGGGTGAACCGGATTTATTAACAGCATCAACAGTAAAAGTCATTGGCAGGTTTACCAATGGTTGAGGCGGGAATATCTGTGTGATTGCCAGTTTAACAGGATATCCCCCGATCTCCTTGCTTGTAATACAGATATCGTCAAGCCTGAGTCCCGGCCTTGCGCCGCCACCATTTGAATCATATTCATAATATATCCATCGAACTTCAACATATGCCTGATTTTCTGTAGCGACAGGAAGCATTGTAGTGAAGTGTTCTTCTTTGCCTTCGCTCATACTGTAATCAAATTTAAATTCTACTGGCTGGCTGTTCTTGTCAAGTATATCAATAAAATCACCTGAGTTTCCGACCCTGTACTGGATCCTGATTCTCCACAGCCTTCCGCTGGAGTTCATACTTTCAACACCTGCAAGCCAGTCGATTTTAATCTCATCCCTTCCGAGAGTGTTTAGAGCAACAACTGCAGCACCTGCATATTCCGCGCCGCTATTTGTGCTGCTTGTGTTTTGGAACAAAACACCCCCTTCGTAAAGACCGTTAATTCTTGAACGTGAAGTCAGGTTATATGAAAGAGGCCAGGCTTCTTCAAATTCCTCATCGGATTCAGGGCTGCTGTCGCCGTCCATCCTGTATTCTATATGGGCGGGATAAGTACCGGCTTCTGATTCAGCACTCCAGCAGCGGAAAATGTAATCTCCCTGGGAAAGGGCAAATGCTTCAGGGAAAATTGTACTCATGTCGGCAGTGACAACAACATTATCAACTTCCCAAATCCTGCCGTCCCCAGAATTCGGGCTGGTCGAGATATATTGGAAAGCTATATATACATTCCCGGAGTTCTTCCATGCATCGAGGTCTATATCACCCGAAGGTGTCCATACATAGTTGTCAGGGGAGAGAATGGCAGATAGCTCAGTCCATGTTGCTGTTGTTGGGTCGCTACCTCCGTCATAATCGGTAGAAATTAATATTTTAAGAGAAGGCCCGCCCCATTTCGCAGCAGTTTCAAAATTCAGGACCAAATCATTAAAACCCCTGAAATCAAGTACTGGTGAAATTAGCCAGTCGTTTGATGCTTCATCCGCCTGGTAGCCGTTCATATAAGCATACTCTTTGCCGCCAAATGAAGCAGTTATCCAATCCAGGTTGCTTGAAAGGCTAACAGTTGTCCAATCACCAAACGAACCGTTGAATCCTTCGTCGACAATTGAATGCCTGGTTCTTTCGCCGGTAATCTCTATATCATCAACTTCCCATGCAGCAGCGCCTCCATTTGATGAGTAGTGCCATGCAACATATATCTTCTTACCAATAAATTGGTCAAAGCTGATGATACCTGAACCTGTCCAGTCCCAACCACCTCCTGATAACTCAGCATCAAGGTTTTCCCAGGTGTACATGGCAGGGTCTCCTTTGCCGGGGTAATCAGTTGAAACTTTTACCTGGATGTCAGGGCCGCTATAGTTCTTAGCAGTCCAGAATGTCATTTGAACATTTTTAAACACCCTGAGGTCAAGCAATGGAGTTATAAGCCAATCATTACTTCCTTCATCTCCACCATAGCCATTTGCGTATGCATAATACCTTCCACTAAAACTTCTTACTTCCCAGTCTTTATTGCTTGATTTACTGAAAGTTTGCATACAGCCGAAAGTTTCATGTTCAAAACTTTCTGCGAAAAGAGTGTATTTCTGAGCCTTGGGGATATTGTCTTCCTTTACTATAATATCGTCAACTTCCCATGTTTTTGTGTCGGAGCTGGATGGGCTGTCCGATAAATAATGGAAAGCTATATAAACACTACTATATCCGGAATAATCACTAATATTAACATTTCCCGAATTCACCCAAACAAATCCACCGGATGATTTATTATAATCCAGTGTTTCCCATGTAGCCTGATAAGGATTACCATCCTCATAATCTCTGGAAATTTTTACTGTCATATCCTTACCGGAGTAGTTTTGGGCATTCCTGAACATCAGATATAATTCTGAGTAGTAAGTGAAATCTAGCTCAGGTGAAATAAGCCAATCATCAGAACCTTCGTCGGCATTGTAACCAGACATCCGGGCAAATTTTTCACCTGAATATGTGTAATTATGCCAGTCCCGGTTACTCTTAACACTGTATGCTGTCCAGTTACCGAGTGTACCATCTTCGAAATCTTCTGATTCGATTATTATCGGCTTGAAACCTGTTACTTCAATATCATCGACTTCATAACCGGCGCCATCGCCACCGTTAGGGCTGGTAGATATATAGCGAAAAGCAATATGAACATTAGACCCGATAAAATCATTAAGGCTTATGTCCCCTGAACTTGTCCAAGTCCAGCCGCCTGAGGAAAGTGTTGCGCTCAGGTCTGTCCATGTAGCACTTGTTGGGGATCCACCACTGTAATTATCAGATATTTTAACCTGTAAGTCCGGGCCGCCGTAATTGCGGGCTGTCAAAAAATCAAGTTTAACCCATGAGTAGTCGCTTAGATCAAGTTGTGGCGAGATCAGCCAATCGTCCGATGCTTCGTCAGCGCCAAAACCATTTGCATAGGCATAATAGTTCCCGCTGTAGCTTCTGATTTCCCAGTCTTCGTCACTTTTGACACTATAAGTAGTCCAGTCGCCGAATGTTCCCGATTCAAAATCTTCAGATTCAATGATTGTGTTTGCAGTAGCAAACTGAGTTGTAAATAACATTGTTACAATAGTAAGCAATGCTTTTAAAAAAAACTCAGGTTTCGAGTACCTGTTTCTTGATTTAAAATACATTCCACACTCCTTGAAATATTAAATAAAAATACTGTTCGATATGGATGAAATCTTGCATTACAAGAAATCGAAACATAAGAAAAAAGAGTGCGCTTTTTGTTAAGGGAAGATGAAATTAAAATTAAGAGAAAAACTAATGCCGGTACAATCCCAAAACAATAAGTGTATGTAAAATAAGTAGTTAGGCGAATGTCCAATATGTCGCATATGTTTCTGGTTAATTTTTCTTGAAAATGCTTGTCAAAAGCGTATAATCAAAGTATTGATTTCGTATTGTTAAGAATGTCGTTGATTAATTAACACAAATTTAACTTGAAATAATAATTACTTGCAGATAACTTGCTTTCTTATTTTGAAATAATAGTTCTGGAAGTCAATGAAAAAAATAATTACTTTAATCATAGCGCTCATGGTGCTCCCGGCGGTTTCTCAGGAGATCGTAGTTAGTGAATATTACAATGTATCGGGAAATCCGCAGCGCGAATGGACTGAATTGCTTGTGATTCAGGACAACGTATCAATTGCAGGCTATAGCCTTCGTGATAACGCTGGTTCTGATGGCAATCCATCCCAGTGGGTTGGGGGAGTCAGATTTAGAAATATACCTCTCTGGCAAAACCTTCGTGCAGGTACAATTATCGTCATCAATCATAGAGGCAGCAATGCTATTGATACCGATGCAAGCGACGGCTATTTAGAAATAGAAGGTGAAAACACTACTTATTATGATCAAGTTTGCTGGGGCTGTACATTGCCTGAATGGGAGAGTGCCGCCCTCAATCTTGCCCAGGTAACAGAGATTGTTCAGATTATTGACCAAAATGACGAGCATGTTCATTCACTTAGTCATATGCCAACACCGTTAGGAGACTATGTGGATATCCAGGGGCCAAAAGCAAACCATGAAATTACAGTTGCCTTGAGAAATGGAGCCACAATAAGGGTTGTACCCGGATTAGACCTCTCAGCTTATGGAAGCGGTTCCGGTACTGACCAGACAGCCGAATCAACGGCCAATATCACCAAAGGTTTCCCTAACAACAGCACTAATCATGTTGACCAGAATCAACTATTCTGGAGGGAATTACGCCAACCGGAATGGGGCAATCCTGTTTTGAGTGCAAATATTAAACCACTGACTATCGAACTTAGCTGGAATGCAGCCGAAGATGCATATCCGCAGGATGGAATCCAGGGATACTTGATTGTCAAAATACCTGAAGATCAGATTTCCGGAGCTACACACCCGGTTGACGGAACAGTTTATTCAGCAGGAAGTTCACTTGGAACTGGCGAAGTTTTAGACATAATAACTTCTTCTACTACAACAACCTTTTCAGATAATTCGTTCTTTCCATGTGGAGACTCATTTATTTACAGGGTTTATGCTTTCAGGTACGAAGGCAATGATCCACAACCTAAAAACGCGCATGGCCGCTCATACAATGAGGAAAATTATGCTGAATTAAACGTAAAAAAGGATGTTCCTGCTAAACCGGGTATTGCAGAATCTGGAGTTTTTAATATTTGTGAAGGTGATAGTGTCAGGTTAGAAGCAACGACAACTGATAACAATGTTACATGGCGATGGATGCACAATAATCAGGCAATAAGCGGTTCCGGCAAGAATTTCTATTATGCGAAAAAACAAGGTATTTATTATGCAGTTGCAATGTTTGAAAATGGTTGTGAAAGCAATTCTGAGCAGGTCACTATTAATGTAATCGAATTCCCGGTTCCGGATATATTTGTAGATAATAACCGGATTTACAGCGATACAGTTATTAAAGTGTGCAATGGAAGGGAAGTTAAACTCAGGACAACTTCTGCTGAGAATTATCAATGGGTAAACAACGAAAATTATATAAGCGGTGCGAATGGCATTGAGATTATAACAAACCGCGAAGGGACTTATTACACTGTAAATACAAACTCGGGCTTATGTTCTGATTCATCGTTCAAGGTAACAATCGAGTATTTTGAGGAAAATGTCTCTTTTGATACTGATACTATTCGTTTCGAACTTGATATTGACGACATCAACAAAACACGCCAATTTACAATAAACAATGATGGCAGTGATGAATTGATCCTCGAGAAAGCTGACCTGCCACCGGGTTTTGAAATCGTCAGTCCTGTTCTTCCACAAACAATATCTCCTGGTGGAAGTGTAATATTCACTATCAGGTACACACCTCAAGCACCCGGTGAAGTTATTCTGCTTATTAAGTTTGCAACTCAATGTGGCGAAATAGAAATTCCTGTTTATGCTTTTAAATCAAGTTCAACACTTCAGTCATCTATTCTTTCGATAAGCTATTCGATGATGTATGAATGTGAACTTAGCACAAGGGACACAAGTCTCACTCTTTCAAATACGGGTAAAGACATTATTACAATTTATCAGCCCATAATAAATAGTCCATACACTGTGTTGTCATCCAATTTCCCGATTGAGTTGGCTGAAAGCGAAAGCGCAATTATTAATATTCAGTTCAATCCTATCAGTCAGGGGCTATTTGATGAATTTATGATAATACCATTTGAAATTAAAGGTGAAGCAGATACTATTGCAATATCTCTTCATGGCCGTGTGATTATGCCTGAACTGCAGTTTGATGAATTAAATATCAATTTAGGTGCATTGGGAAGTTGTGATGAATCAAAGGAATCTGTAATCTCTGTTTATAATAATTCCGATGCAGATGTCAGCATTACTGGCATAATTAATTCCCTTAGTTTTTCTATTTTAAACAGCACACCTATTGATATCCCGTCCGGAGGAAATGAAGTATTGAACATAAGATTTAGTCCTGCAAATGAAGGGCATGTAAACGAAAAAATTTCAATAAATGCTATGCCTTGCAATCTTAAATACATATTAAACCTGTCAGGTGACAAAAAAGGAATTGTTTTTAGTCTTGAAAAAGATACTCTCGATTTCGGAGTAAATTATGATTGCGGTTACTGGATGGTCCCAACAGAAACAATGATTTTAAATGTAAGTGGAGATTTTAGTGAAAATCCAAGAATTATATCGTATGTTATGCCTGAGGGATTCACAGGGCAAATAACTACAAATGAGATTCTGGGCGCAAACAATGAAAACATCATTGAGTTTAATCCATCTGTTGATGGTGAATTTGAAGGGGAAATAGTACTGATTCTCGAGCCTTGCAATATAGAAAAGCGGATTTTTGTTAAAGGTTCGAAATACACTCCCTCGTATTCACTGGATTATAAAACCGTTGATTTTGGCAGAACCAGGCCTAATCAGCCTGTCTATGGTGAATTTACAGTTTCGAACACCGGTTTAGTTGATTTGAATATAACTGGTGTGAGCGGAATAGCAGCGCCGTTCTCAATAAACAATCCAACTTTGCCATATCTTCTGGATACAGGTACCGATGTTACATTTAGCTTTACTTACCTTCCTGTTGAAATAAATGATGATACTGTTAATATTATCCTTGAATTCGGCGAACCTTGTAATTTCTCTGAAAATGTCACACTACTTGGAAGCGCGAGTGAAGCGCAACCCGATACATTTACGGTCTCAATTCCTGTAGTGAAAGGAATTCCGGGCAGGGATACACAAATACCTGTTATTATTAACGGTAGAAGTGAAATGGCGCTTGCCGATGCAAATATCAACAGTATTGATTTGAGCATTGAGTATAATAATACACTGCTTGTTCCTTATGAAGCGGTGACAGACGAAGCTGCTGTTTCGGGTTCTCCCCAGCTTAGTCTTTCTGATGGAATGATGAATTTGTCAATTCAGATTGAAAATCCGAATCAAATAAGAGATGGGATTCTTGCTTACATAAATTCAGAAGTTTTTATCGGGGATAATCATATTTCGGAATTAATCATTTCTAATGTTTCTATCAATGCAGATACAGATAATGAAATCATTACAAATAACGGCAGGTTCGAGATAGACAGCGTGTGTATGCCAACATTGCGTTCTATCCGGGAAAGACCGGCTAATGGAATTGAGTTGGCAGGAAGCCATCCTGCAGTAGATAATATCAGCCTGAAAGTGTATTCATCCGCAACTGAAATTCACAACTATAGGATACTGGACATTTTCGGAAGATTAGTTGACAGTGGAAAGCTGTCTCTAAAAAAGGGCGTAAACCAAGTTGCTTTAAATACTTACAATATCCGCAATGGTACTTATAAAATTGAGTTTAATCGGACGGATTCATCATTTGGAACACTAATAATTATTGAGAAGTGAAATGAAATATAAATCCAAATACTTAACTGGAATTATCTTCCTTCTAATCTGGGGATGTGCTGTTGCTGAAGATAATCCCGGAAGCAAAAGCAGCGTAAGAGAGATAATAGTTCTCTATACAAATGACGAGCATGGATGGCTTGAACCAAATACAGAACATGGTGGTTCAGCAGCTATAATGAGCCTTTGGAAAGAAAAAGAGGAAATTGAATCAAAGGATAACATCCTTATTCTAAGCGGAGGAGACAACTGGACCGGCCCCGCTATTTCCACGACTACCAAAGGGAAGGCAATGGTCGAGATAATGAATGAAATGGGATACGATGCATCGGCAATTGGTAACCATGAATTTGATTTTGGTATTGCTGAATTAAGGGCACGGGTAAGCGAAGCAAACTTTACTTACCTTGCTGCCAACATAAGAGAAACTGGTACAAATAATATACCTGACTTTGCAACACCATATATTATTAAAGAAGTCAACGGGGTCAAAATCGGAATTATCGGCTTGTCCACAATCCATACACCTTCAACTACATTGAAGGAAAATGTTAAGGATTACTATTTTGCACCCTATGATGAAACCTTGTATGACCTTGTCCCGGTGGTCAGGATGCAGGGGGCGCAGTTGATATTTCTTGTTTGCCATGTTTGTGCCAAAGATATGGGAACTCTTGTTGAAGTAGCAAGTGATTTAGGGATAACACTTGTCGGGGCTGGTCATTGCCACAGGACCTTTCAAAATGTAACCGGAAGGCTCGGATTTGTAGAGGCACACTGTTACTACCGAAAGTATGCGAGAGTTTCAATTGAGTATGATATTGAGGATTCTGTTGTCGTGGACCTGGACATAGATTTTGTAGAGAACTCAACTAATGACCTCGATGGAGATGTAATGTCAATTGTTGAAACATGGCGCGTTAAAGCAGGAGAAATGCTTAACGAGCACATTGGATACACAACTGATGACATTGGCCAATACACAAATGGATTGCAGAATCTGATATGTGACTCCTGGCTTAAATATTTTCCCGATTCACATGTCTCTATAATGAACAGGGGAGGCATCAGGCAGGGGATACCTGCGGGAGAGATTACATTCTCAACGATAATGGGAATTCTGCCCTTTGAAAATGAGATTTATGAAATTGACCTGACAGGCAGTGAATTGAAACAATGTCTCGATGGAAATTCACTCCTTCTCGGCGGGTTGACGACCAAAGGTTCTTTTGAGCTGATAAATGGTGAAGAGATATTGCCGGATTCGCTGTATTCTGTGTTGCTTACAAACTACGTGTATGAGCAAACAGAAAGTTACAGGTTTAAGGAATTTGATTCTGAATTCTACTCAACAAGTATTAACTGGAGACTGCCACTTATTGAATATATTAAAAGTCTTAATACAAATGAGGATAATTCCCTGCATATATACCTTGACAACGGCTCTCGCCGTTAATGAATAAAAATTATTTTTCAAAATTTTTATTAGATATTATCTTGCAACGGATAAGGATTATTTTCACTAAATTCAGTGTTTTCAGGCAATTATGAAGCTGTTTCTGTTCTCAATAATTTCAGTTTTTTCTTCGTTAGCAGTATTTGCGAGTAATGAAGAGAAGCCATCTCCTGACTCGATAGTTCAATTGCTTGAAATAATTGACCGGAAAAATGATTTACTCAGCAAAGATACTTACTATTATCTGAATAAGGCAGACAGCCTTATCAAATCAACCGGGAACAACGATTCTCTTGCTGCGCTCTATATCAAAATTGGTAAGTATTACTGGCTGTATGGCGACTTCCTGAGTTCCGCCGAATACCTTCTTAGATCTATCGATGCTGCAGAAGCAAAAGGTGACAATTACAATCTTGCTCTTGCGTATAGGAATCTTGGTGAAACATACCGCTCGAGCAAGGATTTTAAAGAGTCGCTTGAATACCTTGAAAAAGCCGCTGAACTTTATAAATTACAATATGACGATGCTGGGATTGCAGCAACCTACAACAGAATGGCTGCTACACACTTTGAAGTGAGGAAAGGAGATTACCTGGAAGAGGCACAGGTTTACGCCGAGCTTTCTAATAACATTGCGGTAAAAAATAAAAACGATGAATTGATGGCTAATAATTATAATATCCTTGGTGCTGTTAAACGGGACAATGGGGATTATAAGCAGGCTATTACATACTTTCGAAAAGGCCTTACAAAAATACCTCTCGAAAAGCATATACATTTCTATGCAACTATCATGAGCAATATTGGAGATACGTGGTATAGAACCGGAAATCCTGACTCGGCAATATTTTATGCAAATATTGCGTATGACTATTGCAATGAACATAACTTGCGTTACCAGGCAACTTACCCTGCCATAATACTTTCCCGGGCTCACAGCTTGAAAGGTCAATTCGAGGAAGGTCTTTACTTTCATGAGCAGGCTTCAGGAATACAGGACTCACTTTTTTACGAAAGCAAGAATAAACTGCTTGCTGCACTGAAGGAAAGGTATGAATCCCAGAAAAAGGACAGTGAGATAGCAAAGCAGAAACTTATACAGTATTACCAAATGATAATATTTGGAATAATAATATTGCTTAGCATTGCGCTCGGTTATGTATTATACAACAGGCACAAGGCATTAAAAAGAATAAACAGGCTCATTTCAGATAAGAATAAGCAGCTTAACGAGTTGAATGCACACAAGGACAAATTCTTCAGTATTATTGCACACGACCTGATAAATCCTATTGATGCGTTCAGGAAACTCGTTGATGAAATGCTCGATGATTATGAGAATTTCGACCACAGGACACGAAAGGAATTCCTTAACCTGATGAGAACTTCATCATATTCAATTCTCGAATTGCTCAACAACCTGCTTATATGGTCGCGTTCTCAACTCGGCAAGATAGAATTCCAGCCTGTGCAGATTAATATTAAGGAACTGATTGAGGAAAACATAAATCTGCTGAAATTACAAGCTGAGGAAAAGAATGTTTTGCTGGAAGTAATGTATGATGGTGATAGTACTGCTTTTGCTGACCGAAACATGTTAAATTCAATCTTGCGTAACCTTGTAACCAATGCCATTAAATTTACAGAGAACGGAGGAAAGGTTGAGCTTAAATTAAATAACCGGAACGGCGCAATTCAACTGCTTGTTTCCGATACCGGTATCGGAATGTCACAGAAACAAATTGACGGGCTTTTTAGTATAGAGTACGTGAATTCTTCAAGGGGGACAAATAACGAAAAGGGGACCGGCCTTGGACTTATGATTACTAAAGAATTTGTGGATACGCACGCCGGCAACATCAATGTTGAAAGCAGCGAAGGGAAAGGAACAAAGATAACTGTAACTATTCCACACCTGGAATGTAAAAAATAAATCTTTAAACGTACCTTAAACAAAATTTTTCGATATTGAAAATAATATCTGCTTAATATTTCCTCTTATTTAAATTAATTTAGTTGTATGGAAAAATCATAAGTGCTGCCCAAGAGAGACGGTTCTTTTAGAATTTAGTTGACGCCTTCTCTGTATTATGAATCACAGTTGATACCTGGAACAGTGTATATTGAAGTTTATATGCCCTTTTATTCGCCGGTTCTTATTGATTAATTTTTAGATTGCGCTGGTTGATAGCAATCGCCATAATACAGATATTATGAAAATATTCAATTTGATATTGGTACTAAGGTATCTAACAATTCAGGTTGCATGTTTGAAGTTCGATTCTATTAAAAAACTGATAATAAATGGTGATTTCGAGTCTTGTACTGCACGTGGACCAATCAATAGTCATAATGCTGATATCTGAATTGGGAAGAATTCAAATTAAATCTCATCCAGAGAAGCTTTTAGCGATAAGGGGATTTTCACAAACAGTTTTGTGTATTCTCCTTCTTTGCTTTCGAGTTCGATAGCCCCCCTATAAATATCGAGTATCTTGTTAACTATCGAAAGTCCCAGCCCGATACCCTGCTGCTCATTTTTGAGCCTGTCGAACTGCATGTATGCATCAATCTTCTGGAATTTCTCTTCTTCGAACCCTATCCCGTTGTCGTGGAAACAGATTACATACTTGTTCTTTTCTAAGTGCGAGCTTACAATGACCTTTTTCCCTTCTTTGGAATATTTAAAGCAATTGTCAGCGATTTCGTGTGTTATTTTAGTCAGGTGCTCTTCGCTCATAGCAACGGGTTTGCTAACAAGGTTTATTTCGAGGTCGTTGTCTCGTTTATAAGCATTTGCCCTGAACATAGAGCTTTCATAAATAATTGAGTCAGGGTAGTGGCACACCTGGTTTTTGATTAAGTCAAGGTCCTCAATGTTTGTTGAAATAAGCGTCAGGTTTGCATAATAGATGTAATTCTCGAATACGTTTTTGAGTCTCTCGGCGGAAAATTTAATATCGTTAAGAAAATCTGAAATATCATCCGCTTTTTCTGATTCAAACTCAGTGAAATAATTTATCAGGTAATTTGAAATTCCGAGTATCTGGTTAATAGGCGTACGGAATTCATGAGGTATTGACATTAAAAGGTTTGCCTTCATGTTCTCAAGTTTGTCGCCGAGTTCTTTCTGGCTGGCAATCAATTTAAGAGTCCGTTTTGCAACGAACTGGTCGAGAAGATCCTGGTTCTGGCGGTTATATAGATAGAGCCTGAAATTTTCAATATATCCCGCTATCAACCTTGAGTAAACTCTTAAAAGCCTTATAAAGCCATATTCAATTTTTCCGAACTCGACTGTACTTTTTATAAGAATAATTCCAAGTACTCCGTCACTTGAAAGCATCGGAAGGCAGTAAATTACTTCTCCATTTTCACTGTGATATGCCAAATTACCAGACTGTAGCGCCTGGCCAATTGTACCCTGGTTTATAAGATTCTGGAATTGCCCGGAAATTTTAGTTTTTCCATCTGTAATTTCTTCTACTTTCAGCTCAAATTCAAATGTATCCTGTATCAGCAGGTACAGGGCATGTCCAAGATACCCCGGGAAGACTTTTACAGGCAGTAAGCCTTCCTGGACAAGATCGTATAGCTGTAAATGAGAAAGTTGTTTCTCTGCCAGCTTTGACATTTTGTTGAGTAAATTGAATGATATAGCATCAAGTTCTATGTTGTGTTCCCTTTCTGACATTATTTTTTTAACTGCAAAATTGATACTGATTCGTTATATGCATTCAATATTGGCCTTTGGAGTCCCATTAAATCTCCTTTCTCGAATTTAAGGACGTTCCATATTTCAAAATTTGGCTGAGGAATCCTGGAATCAAGCTGGTAATTTAAATTCATTATAATTGCCATTATATTTGCTAAATGAACACAAGCAACCATTTTATCAGGTTTGCTGTTCAATGTACCAACGTACTGATGCCTGATAACATTTTTAATTTGATCAGGCAAATCCCATTTCTCGGCTACAAGTTCTCCAACCTGGTGATGGTCAAATCCAAATACTACCCGTTCAGCCCGGGACAATGAAGTGTTGTTTTCAATTGCATTTGTTACTACGCTCCGGTATTGTTCACCAAGTGCATTAATAAGGAATAAAACGCCAATGTCATGAATAATTCCACTGACGAAATAGTCCTCTGTATTTGACTCCCCAAGCTTTGTCCCAAGCAGTTTATTGATAACACCAACGGCAATCGAATGTTTCCATAAGTTAGTAATGTTAAAAGCAGCCATACCCGACATTTTAGCGAAAATGTCCATTACTGAAAGAGCCAGTATTATATTCTTTACTTCATTGAAACCTATATAAAAAATTGCTTGTGAAACATTCAATACTTTCGTTTTCAAAGCAAATAGCGGAGAATTGACTACTTTTAATACTTTCGTAGTAGATGCCTGATCCATTATTATTACATCCGCCACATCCTGCACAGTAGAACGGGGATTAGAAAGTACATCCATCAACTGGGTATAAATAGTTGGAAGTGTTGGGAAATCTTCTAATTTATCAATGACTTGTTCAATCTTCATAAGTATTAAGTAAATCGTTTACCTGAATTTTTAACAATGGATTCCAGGGCCAATTGAACTAACTCTTCTTCCATCTCATTTTTCGGCTTCCAGGACATTCTGGCATCGAGTGTCTTTCTTGCCATTTCCAGAAGTTCCTGACTTATAGAGGATTCCTCCTGGGGTTTGTCATCTCCGGTAGTAATATTTATCTCAGAAATGCTCCACATCTTAAGCATATTAATATGCTTTTGTGTTAGTTCGGTACCTGACGAGAGCAAGGTTTGGCCAAAATTATTTGTGACCGGCTCGTAAAGAACCATCCCTTCTTCAACCTTATCAATTTCAAGCATTAAGGGCATAATCAGAACATAAATTATATTTCTATATGGCAATATTAATGAATTTAATTCAAATAAGCAGAATCAATATATAAATAAGCTGTGTATGTAATAATACATGTGGCCGGCAGGGAAAAGCATTTAGGCTGACCATTCTACATCTGAATAGCATTTCCGCCGGCCACACTGAACAAGGCGTGTTTAATTCTTGAGAATTTCTTTGACTTTTCCCAGGAATTCTTCCCGGTTTATTGGTTTCTCAAAATAACCTGCGGGGGGAGCCACTTGTTTTCGTGTGTGTATGAATTTTTTATACCTGCTGTCAATACCGGTTACGATAATTACAGGAATGTCCTTAGTTGACTCGTTATCCTGAATATCACGGAATGCCCGCGTACCTGATTCCTCAGGCATAGAAATATCCAGGGAAACAAGGTCAGGATGTTTTGATGTGGCAATGTCATACGCTTCCCTGCCGTTTGTAGCTTCTAAAACTATATACCCATTGTCTCTAAGCAATGTGCATAAATATGACCTTACATCCGGCTCATCGTCGGCGATTAGGATGGTTTTTGATTTTTCAGACATGATCTACTCCATTTAATATTCTATTTATTCTTTAATGCATCAAGCGCTTTTTGAAGAGTATCTTTATCTGCATCTGCAAGAGAGTTGAACAACTTATTCCGTAGTTCCTCCGGATCATTCTCTTCAACCCTGAAAGATTCAGGTGTATCTATATCCAGAATTTTGCAAATCGTAGATACATATTTTTTGGGGGAAACTGGTTTTTCGATATAGATTCCAGGCCCCTGCATAGTCAGTGTTTCAAAGTCAGCTTTTCCGAGGTCATCCCTCGCGTGACCTGTTACAATCAGTATCGGTATTCTTGAAAGCTCTTTATTTTTTTTCATTTCGAAGTGAAATTTTACACCTGAATGTTTTGGCATAACAAGATCCAGCGAAACGAGGTCTGGTTTTTCCTTCTTTGCAATTTCGAGAGCTTCAAAGCCATCGGATGCTTTTATTACATCAAAACCGGCGTCATCAAGTGCTGTAGCAAGATAATTCCTTACATCTTCCTCATCGTCAACGACTAATATTTTTTTGTTTAAGATTACTGGCATATCATCACCATTTAATTTTTTGTTAAGCTTTTAAGTTCTCTCCAAATGGATTCAAGTCTTGAGCGGGAAAGTAAAATTCTGAATACAGATCCCACACCTTCTATAGTATCAAATTCAATTTTACCGGCGTGCTCTGTTACTATTTTTCGAGTAGTCAGAAGTCCCAGGCCTGTTCCTTTGCCGCCTTTTGTTGTAAAAAATGTTGTAAAAATTTTGTCTCTCACTTCTGAGTCCATACCCAATCCATTGTCCTGGACTTCAAAGACAAGGGAATCATCTTTATCGGTGGTTCTAATTTGTACTTTCCCGGGTTGTTCCTTCTGTAGAGTTGCAGCATCAATAGCATTGGAAACAAAATTAGTCAGGCATGCTTCCATCCCATCCGGATCGAGATAGGCTTTTCTGAGGCGAGGATGAAGTTTCATTGACAATTCAACACCTTGTTTCGCTGCTGCGTCTTTATATAATTCTACAATACTCTTTACAAGATGGTTGGGTTGGATTTTCTGTAATTCAGGCAGCCTTCCTTTGGAAAAGCTAAGAAAATCCTTAACTAGGTTTGTTGTTTTTTTGAAGTTTCGTTGCAATACATCCCAGCCCTCCATTATTCGAGCAGCATCACCTTTTTTCAGGCCCGTATCAACCATATACATCCCACCCTCAAGCCCCATCAGGAGATTTTTGATTGTGTGTGCAAGTCCGGCAACAGTCTGGCCTACCGCGCCAAGCCTTTCAGCTTCAATTTTTTGTTTTTCAAGCTGCTTTAGAATCCTCAAATCCTGCATAAAGGCAACCCTTCCGAGTACGTCATTCTTACTGCGTAACTCAACAGCTTTCATTCTAACCGGAATTGCTTCATCATCAAGTGTATAAACAGTTGTTTCAGAAACATTGATTATCTCACCGTTTCCATTAGCCTTACTAAAGAACTCTTTCGGCATCATCTTTTCAATTTGGTTCATTACCGGTTTTCGGAAGGATGTCCAGCCAAACATACGCTTTGCTTCAGGGTTAAAAATTTCAGTTTTCCCGTGGTTGTTAATTGCAAGTATCGCTGCCTGGGAATTTTGAATCAATGTTGCAAAAAAGTCGTTAATTTGCCTGACTTCACGGTGTAAATGGACAAGTTCAGTTATATCATTAGCAATTTCAATAACAAGGTTCACCTCGCCATTGTGTGTAAGTGGAGTTGTATTTACTAAGTATTGCGTATCCTCACCCGATAAGTCTTTACCGGTCTCTGAAGAGATATGGTCTTTACCATCTTCGAAAGTCAGAGCTGCCGGGCAATTCTTGCAGATTGATTTTCTCTTTTTATACACTTCGTAACAGAATTTACCTTCAACCTCGCCGAAAGTGTCCCTCAGTTTTTTGTTTGACCGGATTATACGGTAGTTCCTGTCAATGATAGAGATAAACCCGGGAACACGCTCAAAAAGTATGTTGTATTCATGTTGGTACCGTGTGCTTTCAGTAACGTCAGTTGACATTTCGACAACGTATTTTACCTTACCCTCTTTATCCTTTAAGGGCTCCTGGTGAACTACATAAAAACACTGCTTGCTGTTTTTATCAAGCCCCTGCTCGTTTGAAACTACAGTTTTTCCTTCGCTGAAAACCTCATGTACTCTGCAATGTGAGCATGGGCAGGTCTTCTTTTTATATACTTCATAGCATTTTTTCCCTTCATATTCACCAAAGTAATTTCTGAAGCTCTTATTTGCCATAAGGATATTGTACTCTTCATCTATCACCGAAAGCGCTGAAGGCAGCAAATCATAAAGCTGGTTTTGAAGTAATTTTTTAATTTCTTTCTTTCCGGACATCTTATTTTATCCTGGGAGGAACAACCACCCATTTGTTTTTAGACCTGGTTTCAAAGAGCTCTTTTTTATCCTCGTCACGAATTGTCTCGTGGCAATTTTCGCATTTACTTAAGTTCGGTTTTTCCTCTCTAAGTACCGAGTCCTTCTTCAGTTCTGTATCATGACATGTAATGCATAATCCGTGCATTGCCTGGGTGTAGGAAACTGTTTTAAAATCATGGTATTCGTTGAACAAGGCATCTACTGCAAACATTCCATCATGACAATCTTTGCACAACTCTTTGGAAAGCGAATCCCTTTCCATAAATTTCCTTCCTTTGCTTATATCCTTATCGTGACATTCAAAACAATTAAGATCTGCCCCGTTTTCAGATGCATGCCAGTCGTGATTAAATGCATTACTCATTTGGTACATTTGGTTGTGGCATTCATAACAACCGGTAGCCTGATCATCAGGTTTGTTCATGTGGTGGCAGGTGCCACATGAAATATCAAGCGAATCATGGAATGTATGTTTGAACATTACCCTGTAACCATCCCGGTTACCATCGATATAGAGTGTATCACCGCCCCTGGCACGTGTAACCTCCACATCTTCATAACCTCCGCTATAAATAGCTTCTGCAGGAATTAACGCAAAAGTTATCCCAAATGCAATAACAAAATAAAAAGAGAATCTTGTCCTGTTCGCTGCGCTTACCGGGCCAAAATAAGTATGGCTGGCACCAAAACGTGGTCTTATCTTAATGTCGTCATCGGGGTGTTTTGGCTTTTCATGCCACACATTATAGTTTTCAATAAAGTAGAAGAAAACAAGTAAAGCCCCTGCTACTACACCGGCAGAAATTGCAAGCTCGGTTAATGCCGGCACATAAAATTCACCCGACTCTCCAATGTTGTTTATGTGTGTTATTCCACCAACATTCAACCTGTTGAATACTATACCGAATACACCTGTAAGCGCTCCTGCAAAAACGATGGATACATTTTTACGGGCCGCAGGAAGAATAAATAAAAATATGGGGATTATCATTGTAAAAGCAATTTCTGAAATGAAAAGGCTGCTCTCCCAAGAACCGTCAAATATTAGTTCACCGGCGCCACGTGCGAAGATATCGCCAAACCTGAGGAGGGTGTAGATGATAATCATTACTATTCCCGAGATTCTCAGGCTATTGATAATATCCCTTTCAGGTTCTTTTTTATAAAAGTAGCTTGTTGCTGTGCTTTCTACCATTACCATCATGAAACCAAGGCAAATAGCAGAAACGAAAAATATCAGTGGTAGGATCGGGCTGTACCAAAGTGGATGAAGCTTGTAAGGCATTGCAAGGAAAAGACTCCCAAGTGATGACTGGTGCAAAGTGGATAGCATTATTCCCAATATGACCAAAGGTATTTTTATTTTATTCAGAAACTTGTAGATAGCTGAAACAAGCTTAATATCTGGAAACCTCTCTAATACGACAGGTGCAAATTCCAGGAATAGCACACTAAGATAAAGCATCACACACCATCCTACTTCAAAGAGCGGTGAATGAGGATTCCAGAATATCGTCATATGCCAGATATTCCAGGGCAGGCCCAGGTCAAACAGGAGGCCTACAGCAACGGCAATATAGCCGAGAAATGCTGTGAGAATAGCGGCACGGCTTATAGGCCCGAATTTTTTAAAACCAAAAATGTAGTTAATTCCGGCTATAACAAATCCACCAGCAGCTAAGGCAACGCCTCCCATAACATCGAAACCAATCCAGAAGCCCCATGGAGTATTGTCCGTAAGGTTTGTTGTAACACCGAGCCCGAAAATAAATCTCGTTATTCCAACTGCAACAGCGATTCCGAGAATTGCCCATAAAAATGCCTTGACTTTGTCAATCCTTTGCATCATTCTTCTCCTCACTTTGCTTGTTTTTTTCCATCAATTTTTGTCTGCGGTTGATAATCCAGTATGCCCCTGACATTATAGCTCCCATTCCCAGGAAAGCAAATGGAACACTATTCATTGCAATTGAAGTAGTATTTGGAATTGGCTTGTTGATATCAGGCATCCCGTAAGATTTTCCATTGAGCCTTGAATTGCTGTAATAGTTTAAAAAATCAAGCGGACAGTCTTTTGATGTTATATAAAGCACATTTGTGCCTCCGACTTCCTTTTCCCCATAGATATGGTTAAGATATTTATCGGGACTCTCTTTTATTCTCTTCCGGGCTATTATAAGAAGTTCTTCTCTCTCACCATAGATTGTTGCTTCTTCGGGGCACGCTTTTGTACATGCAGGCTGGTCAATTTCCCCGGCTTGTATTTTGTCGTAACACATAATACATTTTTTAACATAAGGTACCGGGTTTGCCCAGTCATAACGCGGTATACCATAGGGACATGCCATCATACAATAACGGCAGCCAAGGCATTTCTCGCTGTCATAAACCACAGCTCCTGTTTCAGTTTTATGCAATGCTCCAACGGGGCAGACAGATACGCAGGCAGGTTCTAAACAATGCCTGCACTGTTTTCGAACGTGGTATTCCCCATTATGAAGGACAGATGTCCAGTTCTCTGCTGAAAGGCCATCGTTTTTCTGCCATGAACGAGGATTATCATAATCAAGACTGTTAATGATCTTGCAAGCGTTTACGCACTCTGCACATCCGATACACTTCGTAACATCAGTTAGAATAGCTTTCATAATTTTTGTCCCTCCTTGCCGAGGCTGATTGTAATTTCTTCAGGAGCTCCGGGAATAAATTTCCATGAACGGGCTACTATCCATTGCCCGATTGGCATCAGTACGCAATGGGCAATCTTTGAAAAAGGCAGCAATATAAAAATCAACTCACCACTCAATACATGTGCAAGCATAAATCCTATGTATGCATCGGGTGAAATGGAGTAATTGGCGCAAATAAAGCCTGTAACGAAAGGAATAATTAACAATACCGGCCAAAGGTAATCCTGTTTTCTGCTTAATGCTCTTGAAGCAGAACCTGCAATCCTATAAAGAAGCAGTGCAATTCCTGTTAATACTGTTAATATTGTAAGCCAGTCGGCAATGTCTTTGCCAAGAGTAATCCCAAGCCAGCTGATGTTTATGGAATTCTTAAAAAGCAATGCATGGTCAAAAAGCAGCAGCGGAGTAGCAATCAATCCAATATGAAATGCGATAGAAAATATACTGTAAAACGGCTTTACTCTGAATGCCCTTATGGGAAACAGGAATCCAAAAGTGAGTTTATTTACATATTGAGTTGGTATGGCTTTATCTTTAGCCAGCCTTCTTGCTTCGAAGCCGTTCATTAGGGAAAGGACAATCATTCTGATCAGTCCGAGCACCATTATCCCAAATGACAACCTGAAAAGCGGCCCTTCTGCAAAATTTAATATGGTATCCATCTATCAGTTCCCCGTTGTTTCTTCTTTTTTGTCAAATACAATTGCTTTTAGTATCAGGTCATGCAATCCTACAAGTTCACCGTCAACTCCATTATCTTCCATCAATTCCCTAATCTGTTTTTTACAATTTGCACAGGGAGCAACAATGTAATGCGCCTTTGAATCATGTATCTGCTTTGCCTTCCTGCGACCGTTAACAACTGTACGGTATTTGCGTACTTCATCGATTGACACAGTGCCACCACCTCCGCCACAGCAATATTGTTCAGATTTATTTGGTAACATTTCGACATAATCATTGCAAAATGCTTTCAGTATCTCCCTTGGTTGCTCTACTACCCAGTTCTGGCGGGCAAGGTTGCATGGGTCATGGTATGTTACCTTTTCTTTAATAATATCAGAATTGAGTTTGAATTTACCTTGTTTGAGTAACTCTGCTGTAAGTTCAAGAATGTTGTAAACAGGCGGGCAATTTTCTCCTTCCCAGTAAGTTTTTAGAAATGTTGCGCTTCTGCTGGCATGTCCACATTCTCCTATAAGCACTTTTTTACCTTTAAGTCTTTGCATTTCCTGTTGAATCATCCGGAGATTGCGCTCCAACACCAAGTCGCTGTAAAACAGGCCATAATTAATTGCATCATTATATTTTGAGCTGATCGTCCAGCTGACACCGGCAGCATTCATCACACATGCAATTCCCATTAAAGTCTCGGCCTCCATCAGCCAGTCGGAAACCGGACTGAAAAAGACGTATTCTGCTCCCTCCACATCAACAGGGAATTTTACTTTTACTCCGTGCATTTCCTCAATTTCTTCCTCGAGGAATTCTATTGAATCCGCCATACCAACCCAGGGGATAGCAGAAGTGTTCTTTGTTTTTCCTTCAAGCTGTTCGCGTGTTGATATTATTAATGCGCGAGGGGATATATCCATTTCAGCAAGAATATACCTTGCAAGGTGGGTAATCATTCCATGGTCAATGCCCATTGGGCATTCCAAAACACATTTGCGGCAGGCAGTGCATTTCCAGAATGATTCAGCCATTTCATCAATATGTTCTTCAGTAAGCTCAAAACCACCGAATATTCTTGCGTAAAGTGAACCTTCAAATGAAAAATACCGCCTGTAAATACTCAAAAGCAATTCAGATCTGTAGCAGGGGATGTCTTCCGGGAGTTCTGTAGCCTGGTAAATCTGGCAGGCTACGCTGCAACGTGAGCATTTGGCACTTACTTTTATGAAATGCTCAAGTGCCGGACGGTAATTAGAATATTTCAGGATTGTTGCAAAAATATCGAGGAACTTACTTACACGATTTCCCTTAGGAGCATTTTCAACAATGTATTTCATTTCCGGGATTGCTTCAGGAGCTAACTTAAATTTGCTGAAATTCTCATCTTTAGCCGCTTTCGTATCCATTTCTTCTTCCCGCATTATTGCTGATAGGGTATTGCTTATTTAATAACCCAAAAGCAATATAACCGAAGAGAAAAGTAGAATCAATAGTTCGAAATAATCATAAAACCTTGATTCTAAAGGATATTGAGGGATTATGAATGATGATTAATAAATGGAAAGTCCCAATTTAACGCTAAGTGTATGATTTTGTCTTATCGTTACAAATTGGATTAAAAATGATTAATTTTGACTACAAAAGGTTAAAAAGGCAGTTTTTTGCTGTTTTTGTATGTGATTTGTTGTTTTATTGCGATAATTAAAAGTAAAACCTATATCCGTATAAGTTGGTATTTTGCAAAATAACCCGAATATGGTATATGAATTAATAATTGTTTCGGTTATATTACGACCCAAATTATAAAAATTCCTCCAACTCTTAGTCATGGATGATAACTATAACATCTTAATAGCAGACGACCACTACCTGGTTGCTAAGCTTATCAAAATGATGCTTAAAGCTGCAAACGGTTTCAATGTAATAGGAATCGCTCGGGACAGCAATGAAATATTAAATATATTTGAAGGCCGCCAAGTTGATTTAATCCTTCTCGATATTGATATGCCGGAAATTAACGGCCTCAAAGTATTAGAAACAATCAAAAAGAACTACCGGGATACAAAGGCTATTATGCTCTCAAATCACAGTGAATCCTGGATTATTAAAAAGGCGATGGATCTTGGCGCAAATGGTTACATTACAAAACTGGCTGATACTGACGAAGTTCTCGAAGCCATAAATAAAGTGAGACATGGGGAGAGCTACTTCTGTCGCAATAGCATGCAAAGCTTGCTTGCAAACTATTCGGGAAAAGAGGAGCAAAAAGACATTGTATCAGAAATTAAGCCATTGAGCAAGAGGGAGCGACAGGTTCTGAAACTGATTGCTGAGGAATACACAAATAAAGAAATTGCTGAATTATTGTGTATTAGCATTCGGACTGTAGAAACGCACAGGAAGAATATTTTGCGCAAGACAGGTGCAAAAAATACTCTCGGGCTTATTAAGCTGACAATGGAATCGAACCTTCTCGAAAGCTATTAATCTCTTTTAGATGCTTCTAATTCAGTTGCTTTAAATAATGGAATGCTCATGTCCGGTTACACCGAGAAAACCCGGTCTTTCATCTCATTCTTCTACACGGTAAGAAATTTTGTAAATCATACTTGTTCAGTTCAGGTTCTTTAATGGGTATTCTTTCAAATATACCCATTAGGTTCAAACTGATTATCCTCTTTGCTACTCTTGCGCTTTTCTGTTCTGCAATTGGATTGTCTATATTCAGCTTTAATGAAAATCAAAGGCTTAAGAAAAAGCAGGAATCTGACTTAAAACACCATAGTATTGTTATCGGCGACTTAATCGCACCGCTGCTAAATTCAGAAAACAGGACGATGGCTGAAGAAATCCTCAATGATTGTAAGATTATCCCGGAAATATGCTATGCTGCGCTAATTGATAATCAAGGTAAGTTATTTGCTGATTATTCTAAGGAGAAATCCCCAGGCTGCAATCCTGCAATAATTGAAGAATTGCCAAGAGATGAAGAGGTTTTCAGGGAAATCAGCCATAAGATGTTTTATTCGCAAACTGTTAAGTACAAGGGGAATATTACCGGACGGATAGTAATTGTTGCAGAACCCACAGGTTTAAATATTATCGAAGATTACCTGCCTGAGATTATTGAATTATTGTTTTTCATATTATTCATATCTGTTGTATTGGCATATTGGGTGCAGAAGCTGGTAACTAATCCAGTTATGCAGCTTATGAAAGTCACAAGCGATGTTATTGAAAGCAACGATTATTCAGTAAGGGTTTCTGAAGGCAGCGAAGATGAGCTTGGAAAGCTAAAGAAAAACTTCAACAAGATGCTCAGTATCATTGAACTCTATCGTGAGAAATTTGAACACACGCTTGAGGAAGTAACAACAAGCGAAGAACGTAACCGGCTCTTGCTTGATTCTTCGCCTATTCCATACTTTACGATTATTAATAATCACATTGTGTACGCAAACAATGCTGCTGTATTTCTGTTGGGAATGGGAAATGACGAAATTATCAACACAGTGCAGATTGATGATGTATTCAGGTTTCCATCTGATAATGACAAACACGAACTGCTCAACCCGCCCATAAACGGTTTCTGTAAAATTAATGATGCAAAAGCAGTTAACAAGCTCAACGGGAAGGAAATTGAAGTAGAGATTACATCTGTAAAAGTATTAATAAAAGAGAATACTTCTGTGTTCTTAATGTGCCTGGACGTAAGTAAACGAAAGGAATACGAAAGGCATCTGCTTGCAATGAATACAGAGCTTGAGGAGCGCGTCCGCAAGCGTACAAATGAGCTGTTGAACTTACTCGAAGAGCTTCGAATAAAAAACACTCTGATGGAAATGTCTGAGGCTGACCTTCGCGCTTCACGTGACGAAGCAATGCAGGCCAACCACATTAAAAGCCAGTTCATTGCCAATATCTCGCACGAAATCCGTACCCCGATGAATGTTATTATTGGCTACAGCGAGCTGCTTTATAAAAAATCTGAAGATGACGAAAAAAGGCGTATCCTCAACTCGATTATAAGCAATTGCAATACGCTGCTTTCAATTATCAATGATTTACTCGATATATCCAAAATTGAGGCCGGGAAGCTGGAAATTAATCCAACACGTGTGGATATAACCCGGGTTTTCTTCGAAGTGAAAGACATGTTCGAATCCGGCTGGAAAGCAAAGGGGCTACGCTTTATTATTGACTTCCCCGAGGACATGCCGGCTGCATTTTTAATTGACGAAACCAGGCTTCGCCAGGTGCTTTACAACCTCGTTAGCAACGCAATCAAGTTTACCCACAAAGGCTTTATCCGCCTTTCGGCAGGGTTTAACCATACTTCCGACAATAAGGTGTCTGTTTTCATCGAGGTGGAGGACAGCGGCATCGGAATATCGCAGAAGAACATAAAAACAATTTTCGATGCATTTGCACAGGAGCGCTGGCACAATAATACTGAGCGTGTAGGTACCGGCCTTGGGCTTACAATCACCCGCAGGCTCATTGAGTCCATGAAAGGCAGGATTGAAGTGGAAAGCCGCGTTGGGCTCGGCTCCAAATTCAGCATTCGCTTCCGCGGCCTGGAAACATTCGATCGAGAGGATCACTCCCGCGATGATAGTTGGAACTACGATGAATTCAAAATCAGCGATTGCAGGGCGCTCGTTGTAGACGACCTCGAATCAAACAGGCAAATCCTTAAGGAGAAGCTGGAATCGCTTGGTGTTGAAGTGCACGAAGCGGCAGGCGCTGAGGATACTATAATCCGGCTCGATGATAATAGCTTCGACATTATATTCATTGACCTCGTGATACCGGGCATGGACGGCTCCGAAATCGCCGACCTCATACTCGAGCGCGTGGACTACAACAAATGCCCACTCGTTGCCTATACAGCCTCCCACGACAAATACAAAATCAATAAGGAGCTTTTCAACGACCTGCTTGCAAAACCCATCCGTACTGCGGACGTTGTTGGCATACTCCAAAAATACTTACCTGACAAATTCACAACAGAAGAAGGGCAACCGGCACCCGAAGAGGAAGCAGATTTCATCCGTGATGAGCAATTCGATTCTAAGAGCCTGCAATGGCTCCTTGGCTCCATCACCGAAGAGATGCTCGGCGATGCTGCCTACATGGTTGACACATTCATAATAGACGACATAAAGGAATTCCTCGATGAGCTAACGCTGATGGAGCAGCGCTACGGAATCAAAATCTTCTCCGACTACGTAAAGCGCTTCCGCACATCAGTGGATAAATTCGACATCCCGGCGATAAAGAAAGTCCTGAAGGGATTGCCGCGTCTCCGTAGCGAGCTTGAGGAAATGGCAGCCGGCGCAAAGGAGTGATGAAAAAAGTGTCATGCCTGCGAAAGCAGGTAATTCCAAACAGTGTCATGCCTGCGGAAGCAGGTAATTCCAAACAGT
>CAYVVD010000026.1:0-34126 GCA_964454975.1 uncultured Hyphomicrobiales bacterium
ACAATAAAAAAGGCCCTTCCCGGGTGGGAAGAGCCTTAGGTTATTTATGCAGGTTCGATTACCTGACTACATTTACACTGCGGATGATGCTTGCATCGCCTGCGCGCATTACCACTGTGTATGTTCCGCTTGACATATCCATTACATCAAGTGTGAAGATATTCTTGCTGCCGCCGTTCTGGCTGTAGCTGCCTACAAGGCTGCCGCTCATATCATACACTTCGAATGTTACTGCCATGTCACCGCTTGTCGTGTATTCGAACTTGGTTTCGTTTACTGCCGGGTTCGGCATTGCTTCGCTCAGGGAGATGTAGCCGCCGTCGGCTGTCATGGTTACATAGCGTTCGCCGCTGTATTCCCATTCGCCGTTAAGGTCTACCATCTTCAGCCTGTATGCATATGTGCTGCCAAACTCTACTTTGTTGTCAACTACAGGGCCGTAGCTAAGCTCGCTGCTGCTCTTGCCCGCTGCAGATACTTCGTCTATCCTGACGAACTCGCTCAGGCCTGCTTCGCCTTCCACTGCGCGCTCTACTTCGAACCGGGCTGTGTTGTATTCGCTTGCTGTTACCCAGTTAAGCTCTACATGGTTCGATACGCGTTCTGCGTCGAAGCTCAACAACTCTACAGGGATTACATATCCTCCGTTGTTCTCGATGTAGTCTATTACTCCCCTCAGTACTGATTCCATGTCGGCAAAGTGGCGGGTGTCCACCATCAATGCTATCTGGTTTGTTGTTAGAGTTGAGGTGGCTACACCCATTGTGGTTTCGCTTACTGATGCGTCGGTGTTTACGTAGTTGTAGGCTACGCCTGCAAGACCTTCACCTTCTTCTATTACGCTTACAAGGCCGCAATAAGGCTCTGCATCATTTGTATAGCCTGTCGCCCGGATGAACTCTTCGAGGTCGCGCTGTACGCGGTAGCCGATCACTGAGTTACCGTCGTTTGATACGCCGGCGCCCATCGGGTTGCCCGGGGCTACGTTGCTTGCTCTCAGGTAGTCGTTTACGAACTTGCTGCCGGGGTTGCTGCGGGCGGCTTCCTGGCTGAACGCTACTAAGTTCTTCTTCTGCCAGTTGTCGCCATGCATCAGGAAGTTCTCTACATCAAGCGTCTGGAGCCTGGTGAATGGCTTGTCGTCGCCATCTGTCCAGAATAAGGACTGGTGGTAGCTGTAGTTTACTGCGCGGGGTTCCCAACCGAGGCGGTCGAAGTTGTCGATGTTGATTTCATCGTCATTGTTCCAGCCAAGGTCGTTAAAGCCGGTCATCAAGGCATCGTAGTTCAGATTGCCTGCGATTGCATCTACGTCTGATGAACCGTTGATGTCGCTGAAGCTGTTCTCTACTGAGAACAATATGTTCAACTCTGACTTGTGCAGGTAGAACCTTACTTCTTTACTTGACTCGTTGTTCGCATTCCTCTGGTCTGATTCGAGGATTACTTCTATCTTGTAACGCGGAGTTACGTTGTTTGACATTGTTGTGAATATCTGCGGCACTGCGTATGATGGCAGTTCTGCATAGGTCTGCGGGTTGAAATCATCGCCCTGTCCGTCTGCAAGAAGGAACGGTACGTTCACTGTCTCGCTCGGGCCTACGTTGATTTCGACTGTCTCGCTCATGGACGGACTTGTCGGGAAGTTCCCGTCTGAGTTCTCCATGTAGATATTCACTGTTACTTCGATGCCGTTGGCCTGTACTGTTCCGTTGTTTCGGATGCGGCTGATTACTTCTATCGGGGCCTTGGTCATGATGTATTCTGCATCGCTGAAGGTCCCTACCGATGAACGGTATTCACCGGGGGTCGGGATGCTCACTACTTCAAGGTCGATTACGTACTGGTCGCCGCTGAACTCTTCGGCGCCGATGTCATACCGCTGACCTGCCTGGCCGCGGATTGTACCGTCTATGTCTGTCTCTAACCAGCTGAATCGTTCGCCACGGTTGTCAAGGATTGAACCCAATGGCAATGGATTGCGGTTGATTCTCAGTTTCTGTGGCGCATTGCCTGCATACTGCAAGTCTGTTGTGAAGTTGCCGAATACTGAGTTTAAATCCGCACCTGTCCACTGTTGCCACTGGCTCAGGTTACGGAACTCATTCCTGTAACCGGATTCTACTATTGCATTGCCTTCCATTTCTACGAAACGGCCGAAGTTTGCATTGCTACGGCTTGCGTCAAACCACAATGCGTTCCTGTCGGAAATTAAGCCTTCTCCGCTGCCGGGGAAATGGCCCTGGTACAGGATGCCTGAGGCTACCGGACTGTTCTGATCCAGGTTGTCATCAAGGATGGCTATTGCGTTGTTATAAAGCTGTGCATTGTCTGTATGCTGTAAACCGATACCTACTACTGCGCCTGTGTTTATAAGACCCTGGTCGCTGTTGATTATCACTGTGTTGTTTACTACTTCATCGTTGTTCGTCCAGTAGTCGGGGAAGCGGGCATCATTGATGCCGCCGTTACGGTCGCGTTCGGTGAACACGTGGATACCAGCACGGCCTGCGCTTGCACTGTTCGGGTTGAAGCCCCAGACTACGTTGTTTACGATGCGGTTGTTTTCATCTATTCTCGGGAAGTGTACCACTCCCTGGATAGCGTCAAGGAACTCCGTACGGGTCTGCTCCAGGCGGATACCGGTCATCATGCTTGGTGACCTAAGCCCGCTTACTTCATTGCCGTCTAATGTCAGGCGGGTGTTGTTGTAGCCCAGGATTTCGCCCTGAGACATTCCACCTGCCCAGATGCCGGCTACGTCGTACATTGTGTTCTCTACGCCTTCGATGCGATTGTTCTTCACTGTTGTCATGTCTTCGTTGCCCAGGAAGATACCGGCGCGTGCTACATCATATATGTAGTTGTTGCTGATGGTATTGTCCATGTTGTAGAACTCTTGCCATTTTGCATCACCGTTTAAGAACAATGCGCCGTACCCTAATGATACTACTCCGTAGCCGAAGCCGCTTATCTCGTTGTTGTCTATTACGTTGTATGTATTGGGCAATGAGTCGAGTGGGGTAAAGTTCTGCTCTTCATTGGATAGTAGCTTCGAGCGCATTGTTACGCCTGCCGAGTAACCTGTTACTCCGCCTCCCTGCAGGATCGTTGAATCCGGGCCGAATGCAAAGCCAAGCTGAGGATCGTAGCTGATTACCGGAAGCCTCGAATTATTGGCAATCCATGATGTGTTGTTTTCTATCAATGTGTTTTGGATTGTGATGTTGGATGCACCTGTTCCCAGGTAGAACGCTGAACCAAATCCCTGTGATTTACTGTTCAGGACAAACCTGAGTGACTTCTGGTCGCCACCGTCAAAAATGATATAACCTTTGCCGTTTGCGTTTTCTACTCCGGCAAACTCGTTATATACTGCATACTGGTAGGCCGGGGATACTGACTGCCCGAAGCGAATACCCTGACCGTTACCGGCTTCCAGGTTGATTGTTACACCTCCGCGCTGCAATGACCGGGTCCTCGAAGGCTTGAAGGTCAATGTGTTTATCTCGCCGGTCTCTTCATTCTTGCCGAGACCGATAATGTTTGTCGTGAAGTCCCAGGCAGGCATAAAATCATATGGACTGCTTGTTGTATAGTTTGCATCTGTGAATTCGAATAATGTCGAACCGGCAAGGCCGAGGAGATATACATCTTCCATCGCATCTTCTATTGTTGCGTAGTTTCGGCTGCTGCCGGAGTTGGTTGTTCCGATCGTGTAGGTGCCGCTCAGGCCTGCTTTTACTGAGAAGTTGATGCAGAGGGTATCGTCATCGCTCACTACGTCTTCAGGGGCGCTGATGATTATGCATAGTGTGTAGTTGCCTGTCTCATTGATCTGCATGATATCGAAGTTTACTGCGCGGGTATTGTACTTACCGGATGGAATGTCCTGTACTATTAGGTCGCTCCTGTAAACTTCATCGCCTGCAGAATTAGTTACAACCATTGTTGCAGGTACTTCCGATGCATCGCCGATGCCCACGTTGCGGAAGATTCCGCGGGGTCTTAACGGCCGGCTGCCAATCAGTTCCTCTCCTGAAGAAGGTTTCATCACATCGTATGACTGGAGCTGGATCTCATATGTTATTTCTATTGTATGATCTCCCTGATCAGGACGTGGAAGGCAGTCGTTATATGCTTCCTGGTCTACTGCATTCAACAGGTCCGCACACATTTCTACTGTGTATGTGCCTGCGTTTTGAATCCTTACTGTTCCAAAGCTGATTTCTACTTCCTGCCCGGTTTGAAGAGGATTATTTCCCGGGTCGTTGGCATCCCACCTGGTGGAAAACTCCTGGAATAAATCCCCGTTCGGGTAGTAAAGTCTTGCTGTTGCATCGAATGATGTTACAGGGTTCAAACCAACGTTCTGGAACTTGCCTGTTACAGGAATTATATTACCAATCAGATACTTAAAGAGATATGGTTCCTGGTTGGTCTTCGGCGAAACAATGTCGCGGGTCTGGAGATCGTTATTCCAGGCTACTGTAAATATGCGGAATATGTTAAGCGGGTTGGGAATTCCGGGCACTTTCATTTGCAAGTTTACTCTGTAAACTCCGCCGTTACTTGACATGAATGCGCCGTCGCCATTTGGTGATTTTGAACCGGTTGAGTTGGTGAACTGGAACATTGTCGCCCCTGTTCCAACATCAATCCATTCGTTTCCGCTGCCGTCAAGGGCTACATAAACTTCATCTGAGCCTGGTAGAGGGCCGCTGATTGAGTAACGCATCTGCGAACCCGATGGCTGAGTGCTGAGGAATTCTACAAATGGCCTTTCATAATAATAAGGCTGGCCCTGCCATGTCCTGGTTTCGCCGTTATAGTTTTCGCCGGCAAAGAGGATATCATTGTCATCAGGGAATAAGTCTTTCAGGCCTATTGATATATCAAGAATATAATCTTCTACTTCGCCGTAACTGTACATGTAACCGTATGATCCGTTGTCGTAGTAATAACCGTTTATACATGCATCATTCCACCATGCGTAAGTCGGGTAAGGATAATAGTAAGATGTTGCAAGTCTCATCCGGGTTTTGCCAAGCGGGTTGTCTGACGGGATATCAATTTTAAAGGTAAAATTATGTGATTGTTGGCCCCTGACATAGAACCTGTCAGAATCATTGTTTGGGTAGTTTGTGTTCTGGTAAATGAAATCTTCGTCTTCTTCAAAACTGCCGTCAATGCCCCAGTCTACCCACATACGGATTGTGTTGTATGTGTAATAGCCTGCATTGTAGTAATTTTGGTAACGTACAGTCTGTACATCGTAGGACTTCCCTACGAAAACGCGTCCTTCTACTTCTGTGTTGATGTAACAGCCGTCATTGTCAGAACTTCTTTCAAGACGGACATCGCTGGTATTATTCATATCAACGACTTTTACATTTGTAAACCAGGCATGATAATAATACTCAAATCCATAGTTGTCCCAGTAGTAATCCGACCAGCAATAATATGTCATATAGCTAGGGAGATCTTCACCCGGGATACAGTATTGCGCGTTTGCTTTCTGAGCAACGCTGAAAAATCCCGCAATAAAAGCAATGGCAAAAATTGTCCTTGCCAGGCTTACGGGTAATGATTTAGTCATGATGCACCTATTATATTAATTAAACAAAAGGTTTAAAAGAAACTTCCCAATAAATGTAGATTGAATTGCTCTTTCTAACTGATTACTAAACACTATTTCCAATAGTTTGTTACAGAATTTATTTTAGCTATTTTTCAATAAAAATACAGGGATGCAATTAGACAGTGCGGGGATTCCGTCGTAGATTAAAAGGATAACAATATAATTCAATTTTTGTTACAGGGAAAATGAAATTTAAAGTAATTAAAATAGGTGGTAGTGCTTTATCCGTTCGTGAAGAGATTGCTACAATCAACGATTTATTCAGTAATCATAATGATACTAAGATTGTAGTGATTTCAGCAATAGGCAAAACAACTTCACTTCTCAGGCAGGCTGCAATTATTGCATCCAACGGACAGACTGAAAAATCAGTTCAAATCGGTGAGGAGATAATTGAAAATCACAGAAAATTGTTTTTTGGCTTCATTGGCAATCAACGTCTCGAAAATATCCTTGATTCATTCTCCGCTGAACTAAGCAAACTTCAATCAAGCATTGCTGTCACTAAAGAGCTTACCCGCAAAACGCTTGACCGTGTAATGAGCATGGGGGAATATCTCGCACTTGAATTACTAAGCTCTATAATACATGACACCCCGGAAGTTTATAAAGCAGATGCGGGAGACTTCATTATAACAGATTCAAATTATGGCGAAGCTAATCCTTTGATTGAAAAGACAAAAGAAAGAATCAGGGATTTTTTCGAAAGCTCCGGACCCGGGGTTTACTTCACTCAGGGCTATACAGGCAAGGATGAATCCGGCAATACAACAACAATGGGTTTTGAAAGTTCCAACCTGACAACTGCCCTGATTGCAGATGCATTACTTTGCAAGAAAGTGGATATTATAACAAATGTAAGTGGAATCAGAAGCGCCGACCCCCTGTTTGTTAAATCAACGATTTGTGCTCAAAATTTATCCTATGAACGGGCCCAACATTCCGCAATTCTCGGGCTTAAATTATTTTATCCGGGTATGATTGAAATAGCCCAAATTGGAAACATTGAATTAAGATACAGGAATATTAATGATTTGAATGGCGATTATACAATCGTCTCAAAGCTTGATTCCGGAGTTCCTGTTATTTGCACAAAGGAACTGCTCTATACAAATGAAGATATTCCTGAAGCAACTCTAAACAGGGCATTTGCTAAATCCATGATGATTAGAAATAACATTACTTATTTTGGTATTAACGAAATACCTGTCAGATTGATAAACAAAGTCATCGGGAAAGCTGTTGCAATATCAATAACAGGAATTGAAAAAAATACCTGCCTGGAAGTTATATCTAAAAACATTTCTGATTGTAGCGGGCTGATGCTATTATCAGAATATAAAGGATTCCTTGTGGCAATAGTCAAGATTGATGAAGCAGGCAAAATAGTTAACAGGCTTCACAAATCGCTCTTTAATTCCGATTGAGCAGTTTATTGAATAAATTAGCCAATGGGCCAAAAACCGATTCGAAGTTTACACGAAGCGTAAGGATAATCCCTGCAAACGCAATAATAATATTACCGAGCCACATACCAAGAGCTGGAGAAACCGCCCCCCTGTCCGCAAGTTTTTCACCACCAATCAGACATGCCCAGTAAACTATGTAAAAACCAAGGCTGAAAGCGGCACTGAGGCCGAAGTTGCCTCCCTTTGTAAGTACGCCAAGCGGGCATCCAAGCAGCACAAACACAAGGCATGCAAATGGTATCGCATACTTCTTCTGAATCTCAACTTCGTATTGCCATGCCCTCTGCAGGTAATCCTCCTTTTGCCTTATATCTGAAGATATTCTTGATTGAAGGAAGGAGAGCCTGTTAACCACCCGTTTATAAGCTTCTGAAGCAGTAGAATCATCCAAAGCAGTTATTACTTGTTTCCTGTTTTCATCGGAAGCACTTTCCTCATTTATCCCGGATAAATAATTTAAATGCGAGTTTAAGGAAGTATCTATTTCAAGCTGCAATTCATCAGCCCTGCCGACTGATTTATCAACGATTTCCTGCATATCAGCGATTTTTAATTCCCTGTCGCCACGCGAAAGAACGTCTTCCCCAGTCCTGGAAAATTCAAATCCTCTGGCATCCATGTAAATCGTATAGTCGTCAAACTCTATCTTGCGGTAGTTATTTACTTCATTTCCAACCATCTGGTGGACTTCGCCGCTAAATAAATCAAGGGAAATTTTTGATTCGTAAGCCAGGTAATTGAAGAAACCGGAATCTGCAGAAACGATATTCAGTTTCTGGGGAGTTTTGTGGTCATAAATTGTTACGTCATGAAGCCATCCCGTAGTATCAACTTCCCTCGCAAGTATTGTATATCCCTCGATTTCAGAGGAAAAGCGGGATGATTCAAGAGAAAACGAGGGCTTCTTTCTCTGTATATCGCTTATAAGAGTTTTTGCCTTGTGATTAGTGTCAGGTAAAATCCTGTCGTTAAATAAGAAAAGCAGGTAGCTTAATATAACCCCAACAATCAGGGCAGGGGCCATCATCCTGACAAGGCTTCCCCCGCTGGCTTTTAGAATTGTTACTTCATGGGCAGCAGACATTGATCCAAAAGCCATCAATGTTGAGAATAGGACACCCATGGGAACAGCTAAAACAAGCATCCATGCAAGATTAAATGCTATCAATTGTATGATTATCCACTCATCCAGGCCTTTTCCGACGAGTTTATCAATGTTATTAAGGATAAACTGCATCAGGAACAGGAACATGACAGTAAATGTCCCGAACAGGAAAGGCCCGATATGCGCCCTGATAATATATCTGTCAACAAGGTTCATCATAAGATTATAAATTACGATATAATTTTTTTATTTCTCATTCGCTTATTAAATTTGTAGTCCAATTATTGAAAGGAAAACGATGTTTGAAGCTTTATCTATAATATTAATACTTGTGTCGGTACTATTGGTTGCAGTTATATTGCTCCAGCCGGGCAAGAGTGATATGATTTCCGGCCTTAGCGGTATCGGCTCACAATTCAGCAACGTATTTGGCGCCGGTAGAACGATGAATATACTGTCGCGAGCTACAATTATCTTTGCAGGTATTATTATGGGCCTTGCACTGATTACGAATTTATTTATAGTAGGTCCTGCAGAAACAGTGGAAAGAGCTGTTACGGAAATTGAAGCGCAGGAGTCAAATGTGCCATCGCCCATAATGCCTTCAAATATTCCTGCCCCGGATAATCCAAAACAGGATGCACCTGAACAGGGAAATTGATGCATTATAAATTTAAAAGGCCATGTTGAATTTCAGCATGGCTTTTTTTTGCTATCAAACAAATCGCAACTACCCTGTTCTTTTTATAATTAATACTGTAATGTCATCCCTGAGATGCTCCATTGAGCTGTATCCCTCCAGTTCGCTTTTTAAATTGATGTTTATTTGTGCAGGAGTAAATCCACTGTTCTCAGATACAAATTTGTTCAACCTGGCAAAACCGTATTCTTCCTGTTTTTCATTCACAGCCTCTGTAACACCGTCTGTATATAAAAAAATTAAATCACCGCTTCCTATCGGTATGGTTTCTGAATTGTAATCCTGCCCACTTTCCATAAAACCAAGGATAAGTCCCCCCTGTTTAAGAAGTTCCACTTCGCCGTTTTGCCTGGAAATAATTGGCGGATTATGCCCGGCATTGATGTACTCGAATGTATTTTCTTCCAGATTCAAAACAGCAATAAAAAAAGTAACGAATTTATCCGGCGATGTGTTATCTATGAGCACTTTGTTAATTCTCGCCACCACTTGTTTTAAATCCAAAACCAGGGGAGCAAGTGTCCTGAGTGCCGCTTGCACATTTGCCATTAATAGCGCTGCGGGAATTCCCTTTCCCGATACATCAGCAATCGCAACCAAATACTTTTTTTTGCTTAGCATGATAATATCAAAATAATCACCGCCTACATGAGCAGATGGCCTGCTTTCTGCGGCTATACAATAATTTTCAATATCCGGCATTGCCTTGGGAAGCAGATTTTTCTGTATTTCAAGAGCTAATTGCATTTCGCTCTCTATGCGCTTTTTCTCAAGTTCTTCTCTGAACAGCCGTTCGTTTTCAAGAGCGAGTATAGCTGTATTAGCAAGGGACTCTATAAACTGCAGATTATCAACGGTTAACCTTCCTGAGCCAAGTTTTTTTCCGATTATTAAGAATCCCTTGGTTGTGCCGGAGACAACCAATGGAGCGACAGCCCTTGCTTCAACAAGTAACAAGTATTCTTCCAACTCACAGCAAGTATCAAGTTCAAAAACCCTGACCACTTTTTTCAAATCTTTTAACTCGTTTAATACATTGGATGACGGATTTGCATCAAATCTGTTAACTAGCACTTCGATTTTGTCTCCTTCAAATAGAAAAAGTGCAAACCTGCTTACCATTAATTGACCCATCAGGGAGTAGGACATGATTTTAATAATTTCCTCCCTGTTCAGAAGCGAGTTAAAATCGCGGCTGATTTCGAACATAGTAGTTAATAACTGGTTTCGCTGTTCAACACGCTGTTTAGCATTAATTAGAGACTTATGGTTGGATGCATTCTGAAGAGCATTTGCTGTAATCGTAGCAACAAGCTCAGCATATTTTATTTCTTCAATTACCGGTGAAGTCCTGTCAATTCTGCTCCCAAGTGCAATCATCGCTAATAATTTTCCACCGTATTGCACAGGGAGACAGTAAACAAATCCCAATTGAATCAACTGATTCTCAGCTTCAGAACTGCTTCCAAGAGTTTTGAAATTGCTCAACTCAATTGCTTTAATTTCACCTTTTTGCTGAATCCCCTTGCACAAATAAATTTTCAGTGAACTTGTGGATTTAGGCACCAGAACACAAGCCCTGAGAAATTTCAATTTTCCCATAATACTAAGCAGTGCTGAATTAAGAATGAACCTCCGGTCATAAGTGTCATTAAGCCGCGCACTAAGCTCGATGAGTGATACAAGGTTAATTATGTTTTTTGTGTCAACTGCCATGAATAATCCTGCATTTTCTAATATTACGAATGATGCGTCAGTTTGTGCTATCAATGGCTAAAAACAGCCAGATTATATTATTCGCCAGAAATTTTACATAAAAATACAGGAAAATAAGGATAACTCTATTTAAATGATTGAAACTCCATGTTGATAACTTTGGCACTCAAATTGTTATCATTGGGCTAGGAAAATACGGTTCACGGAAGAATATGTTAGTTAGATATCACTTATTCAAGGGGAAGCTGCCTTTGATGAACAGGGCATTGGATGCATATGCACTTCGTCAGCAAACAACTGCCAAGAACATCGCCAATTCAAGCTCTCCCCATTACCGCCCCGAACGTGTAAAATTCGAGGAGTTCTTTAGAGATATAGAAGTTGTAATTCCAGGCACAAAAACCGATGAATTACACATACCTGTTGGTAAGCCACAGCCGCTGGATGTTGAAGGCGAAAAGATGGCGCGGGAAATACCACAGCCTGAAATTTATTTCTCAGGTGAGACGCACGTGAATATTGACAAGGAGATGTCCGAACTTGCACAAAATCAGATTCGTTTCCGCTTCGCATCAAGAGCTGTCAAGAAGTATTTCACCGGAATTGGAAATGCCATAACAGGTAACAATCAATAAGACTTATGTGGAAAATTAGGTAATTCTACTAATACTTAATTATGAAATAATTAAATAATTTTGAATATGGCAGAGAACATTTTTTCATCATTTGACATTAGCGGGCAAGGAATGAGCGTACAGCGCCAGAGATTGAGTGCTGTGGCTAAAAATATCGCCAATGTCAATACAACTAAGGCAGAGAACGGAATGCCTTACAGGCGGGAAGTGGTTATCGTAAGACATATTCCCGGCAGCCCGTTCGGCAGCGAATATGATAACCAGATTACTCTTAGCAAAACTTCTCCCTCGCATTCAGGCAACGCAACCCTGAAACCCCTTGAAGGAAAGAATGATGTGCTGATGGCAAAATCTACAAAAGACAGCACAGAACCGCGATTGGTTTATGATCCTTCGCATCCTGATGCTGACACTTACGGTTATGTTCATATGCCAAACATTAATATTGTGACCGAAATGGTTGAAATGATTACTGCACAGCGGGCATTCGAGGCTAATGCCTCCGTTGTTGAAGCCGCCAAGAATATCGCAAGGGAATCACTGGAAATCTGAGAGACTAAATGAAGATCAACGGAATAGAAGCGTATGCCGCACATTCGATAAACACGAATGAAAATGGAGTACAACGAGGTAAGGAAATAAATACCGAAGTCGAACCTTCTAATTCCAATGGGCTTAGCAAAAACGGGAATAATGACTTATACACACTGTCATCCAGCGAACGTGAGTTTTTCATGCAGATGTTCCCGGAGAATTCGGAACAAATTAAAAACTACACCTTGTTTAACAGGAACGGAAAACTACAGACTCCTGATATAAATAAAGGAATACTGTTCGACGGCAGAGCCTGATTTTTATCAAAAAACTGAAAGGATTCAGATGATTATCAACGAGACAGTTGCAGGGAAGCAATACCTTCCACTCGTTCAGCAGCAACAGGCTGAAACCGGGATAAAACCGGAAGCCGGGCCAAAATTCACTGATACTCTTAAAGAAATTATCGATGATGTAAACAGCCTTCAGAAAGAGTCTGGCCTGCTTACAGAGAAGTTCATAAAAGGAGAGTCTGTTGACATCCACGACGTTATGATAGCTTCCGAGAAAGCTAAAACGGGTTTCCAGCTTCTGATGGAACTTCGCAACAAAGGACTCGAGCTTTACCGTGAAATTCAAAGAATGCAGGTGTAGCGGGGGAATATGGCTAAGACAACAGCAGCGGAACAAGCCGGGGATTTCTTTAAAAAACTAAGCCTGGTTCAGAAAATTGTTATCGGCGCTTCGATAGTAGCCGTGTTTGGCGTATTGTTTTACATAATCTACTCAACATCAGAACCACCAATGGCTGTTCTTTACAGTTCTCTTGATGAATCAGATGCCGGTAAGATTGTCCAGAACCTTACTGAAAATAATATAAACTATGAGCTGAAAGACAAAGGAACAACTATCCTCGTTGAGAAGGAATCTGTAAACGACCAGAGAATCCGCCTTGCAAACGAAGGACTGCCGGAAACAAGTAATGTCGGATATGAAATATTCGACCGTACAAACCTGGGAATGTCAGACTTTGTGCAAAAGCTTAATTACAGGCGCGCACTCGAAGGAGAATTATCAAAAACAATTTCATCCCTTGAAGAAGTCAAAAAAGCCCGTGTTCATATAGTAATTCCTGAAAAAGCATTATTCATAAAAGACCAGAAAACACCGACTTCGTCTGTGACTCTCCATCTCAGCTCCGGGAAAAGTATAAGCAAGCTTAGCGTTGAGGGCATCCAGAATATGGTAGCAAATAGTGTTGAAGGAATGCAGCCCGATGATGTGACCGTAGTTGACCAGCGCGGCAAGATATTATCTGAAGCGCAAATTGACGGTACAACCATTGCCGGTATGACAGCACAACAGCTTGAACAGCAGCGCAAAGTAGAAATGTACCTTTCCGATAAAGTAAAAAGTATGCTCGATGGTGTGCTGGGCTATGGCAACAGCGAAGTACATGTAAACGCTGAGTTAGATTTTACCCAAATTGAAGAAACAAATACTAATTTTGACCCTGATAAACAGGTAGTACGGAGCGAGCAAACGATTAATGAAACGAGCCAGTCGGCAGATTCACTTAGCTATCCTTACGTCAACATGGCAAAGGACCAGCAGAATGTTATCTCTAATTATGAAATATCAAAAAATGTAGAGCATATAGTTCATAGCACAGGTGGGGTTAAAAGACTGACGGTTGCTGCAATGGTAAATGGTATCTACAGTGTAGTTGAACGTGAAGAAGAAAAGGCACTTGAATACAACCCACGTTCTGAAGAAGAAATGCAGAAATTGACTGAAATAGTAAAAAATGCAGTTGGATATGACCCAAACCGAAATGACCAGGTTTCAGTTATTAATTTTGCATTTGAAACTGCAATTGACGATTTTGATCCGGATGTTCTTCAAGAAGTTAGATGGTATGAAGACCCGGATAACCGGCGCATCATAATCCTTGCAGCAATTATTCTTATTTCAGCTTACCTTATGTACAGGCTATTATCATCCAAAGCAATCCGTGAACGTGTGAGGATAGCAATGGCACTGCCAGAGAAGATTGATGTAAGCGAAGAAGAAATCGAAGAAGACGACGAAGACCTCGATGAAATAGACCTGGATGAAGAAGAATTGTTGCTATTGCCGGCTGACCTGCCGGAACAGTTGCTTCTTGAATCTGAAAGAAGAGAAGAAGAGGATCCGTTCGAGCTTGAGGGTATGCCGGGTTATGATAGCCGCGACCTCGCCGATATGGCAAGCGCCGAATATATCGAACCGACTCCGATGAGTGAAGATGCTATGCTCAAACTTGAGCTAAAAAATAAAGTTGAAGACTTTTTAGACTCCAAAACAGAAGAAGCCGTTAAAATGATCAGGTTGTTAATAGCAACTGACTACGACCAGAAGAATTTTTAGAAATTAATTACTTACATTTTAGTTAAATAAACTAATAGAAGCTGTGGCAAAAACAGAGAAAAAAAAAGTAAACTTGGAAGAATTGACCGGCAAGCAAAAGGCAGCTATCCTGCTTATGTCTATGGATGTGGATGTCGCTGCCAAGGTCTTTAAAGAACTGGAAATGAAAGAGGTTGAGCAGATTGCTGTTGAAATTACAAACCTGAAGGATCTCTCCCCTTCAATGGTTGAAGACGTAATTGAAGAATTCTACCAGTTGATGACCGCTTCAAATTACATGATTGAAGGCGGCATCGAATATGCCCAGCTAATACTTGAAAAAACCTATGGTGTTGAGGAAGCAAGGGAGATTGTCGAAAAAATCCGTATACTAACAACAGTCCGTGGTTTTAACATCTTGAAGAAGGCCGATCCCCAGCAGCTGGCGAGCTTTCTTTCAAAAGAGCATCCACAGACTATTGCTTTGATTTTATCTCACCTGCCACCTGACCAGTCTGCAGAAGTTTTAAACGAATTTAATGAAGACCTCCGATCTGAGACTATAATCAGGATTGCAACAATCGGAAAGGTTTCGCCTCAGCTTGTATCCCAGATTGAGCATGTGGTTGACCAGATTGCTGAGTCAACGCTTTCGCAAAACCTGGCAACAACAGGTGGTGCAGACCTTGTCGCAAATATTCTCAACAAGAGCAACAATGCTTCTGCTAAGGCAATGCTTGAGAATATTGAAGAAAAAGATTACAACTTGTCAATCGAAATAAAGCGTCTCATGTTCCTCTTCGAGGATATAATCATGATTGATGATAAAAGTATACAGCGCATCCTGCGCGATGTTGACAAACGTGATCTTGCGCTCGCTCTCAAAGTTGCTGATGAAAAAATCAAAGAGAAGATCTTCAAGAATATGTCAGAACGTGCTGCATCAGTTGTTAAAGAAGAACTTGAATTTATGGGTCCCGTTAAACTCAAGGAAGTCGAGTCTGCCCAGATGCGAATCGTGGATGTCATCAAAAAGCTTGAAGAGCAGGATGAAATTGTTGTCGGCGGACGCGGCAAGGAAGACGTATTCGTATAATCGGATGGTAAATCATGAATACTATCAGAATTAAAGTACCGCGAAAAAAAACAAAGATAAGAGTTGCATTTTCACCATTCGAGCTCCAAAGAGACATCCGTAAAAAACAGGAAATCGAAGAGGAAAAGCCACAACTAAGTCCCAAGGAAATCGCCGAGAATAACAGGGCACAATTCACACAGAAATATGTAATCTCTGATAGTAACCAACCTCTTGAGATTTCACTCCGGGATCTACCTGAAGATGTACTTCCGCTCGAAGATGTTAAGGCGGAAGTCCAGATGGCATACGACAAGGGCATCGAGGACGGCCAGGATTCAGCACGTGCTATATACATGTCCGAGCTAACGCAATACCAGGAGTGGGTTAGGAATATTGACAGTATTGCTGAATTACTGCAGGAGCAATTCAAGGACCAGCTCAAAGAACTTGAGGAATTAATCGTGGCTTTGTCAGTAAATATTGCCGAACATATAATCGGGCATGAAATAAAATCAAATCCGGAGATTGTTATTGAGCAGGTAAGAAAAGCAATTCTCTCCCTTGACGAAGATAAAATATTCAGGATAAAAGTAAACCCGTTTGACCTCGAAGTGCTGGAAAAAAGCAAAAGCAGACTTGTTTCAGATCCGTCTATGACTGCAAATGTAAAATTAAGCAGCGATGAAGAAATTGACCGAGGCTCTTGTGTGCTTGAAACTTCTGCAGGGACAATCGATGCAAGGATAAGTAAACAGCTTGATATTATGCTCTCAAAACTCAGCCAATTGCCCCTCGGTGATTCCGAAATAACAGAAGAAAAGGAATAATCATAATGATTAATTCCGAACTGCTAAAATCCCGTTTATCAAATGCAATAAAAAAAACCGATACGCTGAGCCGAATCGGCAATATCAGCAAAGTTATCGGGCTGGTGCTTGAATCTGAAGGGCCCAAAGCTTCTATTGGTAATGTATGTTCTCTTGTTGACAGGCTTGGCAGGGAAGTAACCCGTTCCGAAATAGTCGGTTTTAAGGATAAGAATACAATCCTTTCTATGGTTCTGGGAGAGCCTGATGAAATCAGCCCGGGAATGAAAATAATTGCACTTGGCGAATCTCTTAGCGTTAGTGTAGGTGATGCACTTCTCGGAAGAGTTCTTGATGGTCTCGGCAAGCCAATTGATGAACTGGGGCCATTGCGTACAGGACAGAAACGCTCTATATATGCACAAGCTCCGAATCCGCTCCAACGCAGCAGGATAAAAGAACCAATTGCAACAGGGATACGTTCAATTGATGCCTTGCTTACACTTGGCAAGGGCCAGAGAGCAGGGATTTTTTCAGGTTCGGGTGTTGGCAAGTCCACATTGATAGGAATGATTGCCCGTAATACTTCCGCCGATATTAATATAATAGCTTTAATAGGCGAGCGTGGAAGGGAAGTAAAAGAATTTATCGAGAATGACCTCGGTGAAGATGGCCTGAAACGCTCTGTTGTTATAGTAGCAACAAGTGATAATCCACCGCTTGTCAGGGTCAAGGCAGCTTTAACAGCAACCACAATTGCCGAATATTTCCGTGACAGGGGCCTCGATGTTATGTTCATGATGGATTCTGCTACAAGGCTTGCTTATGCCCAGCGGGAAGTAGGCCTTACAATAGGTGAACCTCCGACAACAAAAGGCTATACACCTTCAGTGTTCAGCCTGCTGCAGAAAACAATGGAACGAGCCGGTACTTCAAGCAAAGGCTCAATTACAGGCCTGTATTCAATTCTAGTTGAAGGCGATGACTTAAATGAACCTATCTCAGATGCAGCAAGGGGTATTCTCGACGGACATATAGTTCTTTCAAGAAGGCTTGCTTCAATAGGTCATTACCCCGCTGTGGACATTAACGAAAGCATTAGCCGTGTGATGAGGGATATTATCAGCGAAGAACAACTGGAAGCAGCTAATGTAATCAAAGAGTTGCTTGCTGTTTACAAATCATCAGAGGACCTGATTAGCGTTGGCGCGTATAAAAAAGGCACTAATTCCAAATTGGATAAAGCAATCGAGTTAAACGAAGTAATCAACGGTTTCCTTAAGCAAAAAGTCGCAGAATTAACAACGTTTGAAGCAACAATTGCAGGATTGTTGACAATTACCGGCGAAACTTAACTTGCACTTAAACTTTTTTCTGAATAATTTCAATTTTCATCCGATACTTAAAGTGACATGGCTAAGAAATTCAATTTCAGGCTGGACCCGGTATTAAAACTCAGAAATCACGAAGTTTCCGTTGCAAAACAAGAACTGAATGATGTGTTGAAAGTAAAGAGAGAAAAGGAAGATGAGATTGACAACAAGCAACAGTATTACCGGGATGTTGTTGGCAGGGAGATTAAATCTTCCACAGCAGCGAATCTCCAGGCAAGGATTCATCACCTTGCTAATGTAGAAAACGAGCTGGATGACCTGAACAACCAAAAGGAGAGGATTAATGAAATTGAAGAATTTAAACGGCTAAACCTGAACAATGCGATGAAAGAAGAAAAGGTTCTCGAGAAGCTTAAATCAAGAAGAAAGGAACAATACCTTGAGGAAAGCCTTAAAGAGGAAAACCAGACTTTTGATGAAATTGCATTGAGAAGGCATGGCGAAAAAGATATTAAGCTATAAGTATTCTGATGAAATATGAACTCAAGGCAGTTTATCATACTGATGATTTTTGGTTCAGTCTCGCTGACCATGATTTTCATTGCTGTTCTCGGAATTTATTATTACGAACCTGCCTTGCTTGGATACCCGCCGAGAAATACTGACTCCCTGGCCGGCAAAGAAGCCCTCGAAGTAAATCCTACTCTCGAAATAACTGAATCCCGCCTGAAAAAATTTGAAAAAGAATTAATCGAAAAAGAACGGCTAAGCAGGCAACTGGATTCATTAAAAAAAGCCAGGAAACAACTTGCCGATTCAATCAAATCAATAAGCAGCATTACAATTTCTTACAAAGATTCGGTTTCAGGTATTGTTGAGAAGCTGAAAGAATCAAAACAAAACGTTAGCAAGAAAAACGACTCTCTGGCTAATCTTGAACAATTGTACGAAAAAACACTCAAGAATTTGAAATCGACCGAGCAATTGGTTAAAGATCAGGAAGAATTTATTATTCAAAAAGAAGACTCTGTTCAAAAAGCAAACTTTCAGCTTTTCGCCAAGATGTACGAAAACACTGATCCAAAAGAAGTTGCGGATATCCTCCAACAAATTGATGAAAGAGACGCGGCTCAAATTCTAAAATTCATGCAAAAGAAAAAAGCTGGCAAGGTAATTGAGGCTATGTCACCAGACAGAGCCGCAGCTATATTGCTGTTGGCAAATTAGGACAAGGATGTCCAATAAGTGCATGGAAGCGCTATTTTGTTATTATCATTGGATATAGCTAAACAGGCAGCCACCGATTTTGGCAGGCAAGCCGTGTTTTTTGAGCCGACTGAAAAAGGAATCTTTGCCGGCCTGCTGAACAATGCCCTCGTCAGCACCTTAATCTCACCCGGTAATTTCAATTCTAAAGATTCCGTAGGCGAAACAGCTTTTCCATTAACATATAACACCGAAGAAGAAATCGGAATGAATGCAAAAAGCAAACATACCGGTGATAGCGCTTACACCTCCGGCGATTTTACGTTTGAAGGGAATATAATTAATGAATTGATTTATTCCCTGCGAGCCGTCGGTATTGAATTGACTGTTAATATAGACGGGGAAATTGCATTCAATTCAGATAAAAAGGATGTTACAAAACAAGTAGACCTGACCAAGAATACAAAAAATGGGATTTCGTCCTCCCTTACAGAATTAATAACAAATGAAATTGTGAGACCGGGACAAAACAATCAGGCACTTCCTGCAATTGATGCCTCTGAAGCTTCGGTAAAACCTGAAATTCAATTGCTTATTAATCATTTGCAGTCCATTCTAAAACGGATAAAAGGAATCGAGAACCCGCTTATCAAATTTGATAATATTGCCTCTGATGAAAATCCGGCTGAAATGATTAGCAGGTTTATCGAGCATACAAAAGAGCAAAAGTCAGCAGAATTACCAAATGTAACAAAGCCTCCTAATATTTCTTCTGCACAAATGGCACTGAAAAGTGTTCAACCACTTTTGAGCAATATATCAACTCTTCTCCGGCATTTTAAAGAGATGAACATAAATGAATCAAAAACGGAATTATATTTGAATGTTCCGGAAAATACAACTGAAAAAATAGCTGAGTTTCTGCCCGCATTCACTTTCAGAAAACAAAATCTGAAAAATAGTAATTCAGGGACAGTTTCAAAACCCGTTCATAATTATACTATTGATTCATCAATAGAAAATAATTGGATTGCCCCTTCAGATAAGGATCCCGGTTTAAAATCGGTAAATACAAAGAGTATTAAGGAAGAAGGCAATCAACCCAAACAAATAGTAAATGATAAGTTAACGGTGGAAATTAAAACCCCTGAAAGTAAGATATTGGAAAGGCTGGTTTTAAAGGACGGGAGAGGAATTAAGAGTGTAATAGCTCAAAAGGCAAGGCCTGTTGAGACTTCAAAATCAGGAGTGACAAGGCTTGAAATTCCACAGGGAGAAATTGTCAAAACAACGATGAGAATAATAAAATCCACTAACCCCGGTGAAACATCAAGTGCAAGGCTTTTGTTAAAACCGGCCAGTCTTGGGACACTTGATATTAACATTAATGTTACAGGTAATGTGGTCAACATAAAATTTAACGCAGAAAAATCGGAAACATTTAAATTCATAGAAAGCCAGGCTGTTGTATTAAGGGAAAACATAGCTTCAGCAGGGCTTAAACCGGGAATTTTCGAGTTCGGAAACAGAGAGCAGTATGCCGGCACTTATGCACATACTCAGCAGGAACAGGCAAAAGAAAAGCAGAAGCGAAGGTACAGAGAAGAGGCTTTAAAAGCCTTGCAGGATTTGAGTGGCGGAAATGAAATCTTCTATATACCCGGCAACAGGTTTTATTACAAGGGTGTGGAGGCGATATGATAAACGAAATATCGGGATTCCTGACAAATAATGTCAGACCCAAGACAAGCAGAAATGAAACAGTAGGCAGAGATGAATTCCTGAAGCTGCTTACTTTCCAGCTAAAAGCACAGAATCCGCTGAAGCCTTATGACAACCAGGAATTTGCCACACAACTAGCCCAGTTCTCACAGCTTGAGCAGTTAACCGATATCAGATCTCTGCTGGAAAACCAGGTAGAGGCAAACCTCCTGCTTGGCCAGACAATGACAAATTCCGCATTGCCGGGGATGATAGGCAAGAATGCCCGGGCTTACAGCGATACTCTTTACTTCGATGGCGATTCATCGGTTAAAATTGGTTATAATCTTCAGCAGGCAGCTTCAACAGGTAAGATTAAAATACTTGATGAATCCGGCGGACTGGTAAAAGTATTTGATTTGAGCGGATTGCAGCTTAGAACCGGCGACAAAACAATCGAATGGGACGGCACAGATATGAGCGGCAATGAAAAAGGAACCGGGAAGTATAAAATCGAGGCAGAATTCACCGACTCAAATGGAAGCAAGATAAATACTTTTACATTCATCGAAGGGATGATTGAATCAGTGAAATTCAAGAATGAAGGGACTATTTTAGTAGTAGGCGGAATCGAAATACCTCTTCAGAATATTACAGACATCAGTTTAAGGGGATAATGCCGGAAATTAATGGCATACAGGTTCCTTTTTTACCGGCAGGTGGTGACCAGACTCGTCCGGTGAACAAATTTCCCGGCGTACAACCGGAGAAAGCATTTAAGGATTTTTTAAATGAAGCTCTCGAAAAGGTCAAATTTTCGGGGCATGCTTTGTCAAGGATTGAGAGCAGGAATATTGTGCTGGACAGCGATGCAATTAACAGGCTTGAAAGCGCCTACGAACTTGCAAAGGATAAAGGTGCGGTTGAATCGCTGATTATCATGGACGATAATGCATTTATAGTCAATATTCCTAACAAAACGGTTGTAACGCTGTTCAATAAGGGCAGCCTGCAATCAAATGTAATTTCTAATATCGATTCGGCGGTTTTCGCCTGAATCACTGAGCCCGGACCCGGCCGCAAGGCGGGAAGGCTCACCCACGGCCTGAATGACAGAAGGCCGTATTCAAGGAAGAATATTATATTTAATAACCATGGAGGGTTAAAATGGGCCTTACCCGCTCACTTTCGACAGGAGCCAGTTCCTTACGGGCTCACCAGCAGCGATTCGATGTAATTTCCAATAACCTCGCAAATGTTAACACTATAGGCTATAAGTCCAGCAGGGCAGTCTTCCAGGATTTGCTCAGCCAGACACTTCGCTTCGGTTCATCGCCTGATAGCGAAGGTGGTATCGGGCTTGGCGGTATCAATCCGCTTCAGTTCGGCCTGGGTGTAAAAATCGGAGCAGTACAGAAAGACATGTCGCAAGGCATTGTTGAAACTACAAACCGACCTCTCGATATGGCGTTAAACGGAGAAGGGATGTTTGTTTACCAGGCAAATGGCCGCCAACTATATTCGCGTGCCGGGGCTGTTTCACGGGATACCGAAGGTTTCCTCGTGGATACATCAACGGGTGCATACCTGCAAGGGTACAATATGCAAATTGACGCTAATGGGAAAATCGTAAAGGATTCAAATGGTATTAATATACTCAATCGCAGGGTAGATAATCTGCAAATTCCTGCCGGTGTAATTTCACCACCCCGGCAGACATCCAGCATTGCAATTACGGGGAACTTAAATGCAGCCACTCCCGAGGGCGAAGAAAGAACTACAAGCATCAACATTTTTGACAATGCCGGCGGAACCAGAACATTAACTTTGACTTTCGTGAAAACAGCAAATGACAATGAATTCGGCGTCACAGCACAAATAGACGGACTAGATGTTGCAACCGACGAGTCAACAATCACATTTAATACTGACGGCACTTTAAACACACCACTCCAGTTGCAGATTACAGCATCAGATTTAAATGCTGCAATAGGTTCTGTTGTGTTTGACGAAACCACTCCGAATGACCTTGCAATAACACTTGCAGAAACTGACAACCTTCTCGGCGGCCTAACACAATTTGGCGGATCAAACACAGCCACAATGATTGAACAGGATGGCTACCAGGCAGGCGATTTAATCAGCCTCTCGGTTGACCCCGAGGGCAAGGTGTGGGGAGCATTCACTAACGGCCAGGCGGAGGTGCTGGGGCAGGTTGTGATAGCAAAATTCACAAATCCCGAAGGCCTTGTTAAGGAAGGCAATAACTTTTACTCGATTTCACCTAATAGCGGCCTTGCAAACATTGGTACCGCAGGTGAAAACTTCCCATCAACGAGCGTAATAGGTGCAGCGCTGGAGCAATCCAACGTTGACCTTACAAGAGAATTTACAGATATGATCGCGACGCAGAGGGCGTTCGAGGCAGCATCCAGAACCGTGACCGTAAGCGACCAACTCCTCGGCGAAACAACACTGCTCAAGCGATAATAAACCCAAACCCCAACAAAAATCCTCCCTCCCCGGGAGGATTTTTTTATTAACAATAATTCACTTCGTTATTTGAATCCCCTTTATTAACTTTGCGGGGTAATGAATTAAATGTTTTAAATTTATCGGTTTACGATGGCCTGCCGCACTCAATATCTTTACGAATTACTCTCCAGGGAGAGGCATGCTATAAGTACCGTCCCGAATTCACCGAAATCCCGCGCTAGCAAAATCATAAATTTCCAGCACTATACAACCGACGCTCCCGTGTAATTGAGCGTAAATGTGCCCGTAAATAATAAAATTTATATAATTCTAATTCTTAAAGGAGCTAACCGTGAAAAGAGATTTTCTTAAGGTTACTGATTTTACAAGCGATGAAATAATGGAAACTTTCGACCTGGCTATTGATATGAAAGCTGACAGGAAGAAGTATTCCAAAGCTCTCGAAGGTGAAACATTAGCATTGATTTTTGAAAAGCCTTCCCTGCGTACCCGCACTACTTTCGATGTGGGTATCCAGCAACTTGGCGGCTATTCCATCTATCTCTCACCTGCTGAGATAAATCTTGGCAAAAGGGAATCGGTTTATGACGTAGCAAAAAACCTGGAAAGGATGGTTCAGGGTATAATGATTCGTACTTTTGCCCACCAGGTGGTTGAAGATTTATCAAAATGGTCATCAATTCCGATTATCAACGGCCTTACAGATTACACTCATCCTTGCCAGGCAATGGCAGATTTCCTTACATTCAAAGAATACAGAGGTGATTTTAAGGGAAGAAAGCTGGCTTATGTCGGCGACGGAAATAATGTAGCCCATTCGCTTATGCTTGCAGGAGCAAGGCTTGGTGTTGATGTTACTGTTGTCTGCCCTCCGGGTTACGAACCAAATCTTACTTTGTTTATGGAAGCAACTGAAGTAGCAAAAGCAACAGGTGCTAAGATAGAAGTTGAGCACGACCCTGCAAAAGGTGTGGAAGGCGCAGATGCTCTTTATACAGATGTTTGGGCTTCGATGGGCCAGGAATCGGAATCTGCAGAACGAAGGAAAACTTTTATGCCTTACCAGGTGAACGGCGAGCTTATGAAACACGCAAAGGACGACGCTATATTCATGCATTGCCTGCCCGCTCACCGAGGCGATGAAGTAACAGACGAAGTTATTGACGCCGGTTATTCGGTCGTATTCCCAGAGGCTGAAAACAGGTTACACGTTCAGAAAGCGATTATGCACAAACTCATGAAATGAGGAAATAATGCCCAAAAAAGCACTTATAGCAGTTGGAGGCAATTCACTTATTAGAGCCGGTGAGCGAGGTACGATTGATGAACAGCTCGCCAATGCCCATGCAACAGCCAGGGCTATTGTACAAATGATCAAGCTCGGCTGGGATGTCGTTATATCACATGGCAACGGTCCGCAGGCAGGAGCTGCATTGCTCCGTTCTGAACGCGCCGCAGGAGAGGTTTATACACATACTCTCGACATGTGTGTTGCCACTACCCAGAGCGAAATCGGGTATATTATGCAAAGGGCGCTTGAGTATGAGCTTAAGCTGGAAGGTATAAACAAACTGATCTCGGTAATCCCGACTATGGTAGTTGTTGACCCTGAAGACCCGGCTTTCAAAAAGCCGAGCAAGCCAATCGGGCCATTTTATGACAAGGAAGTAGCCGAGGAAAAGAAACGCTCACTGGGCTGGGATATCGTAGAGGATGCATCCAGGGGTTACAGGCGTGTTGTAGCTTCACCCGAACCTAAAGAAGTGCTTCAACTGGAGCTTATCAAAAAAACCACTGATTTAGGTGTTATAACAATAGCCCTTGGTGGCGGCGGGATTCCGGTAATTAAGAAAGATAAAAAGATAATTGGCTCTGAAGCTGTTATTGACAAAGACCGGTCATCAGCATTACTGGCAGTAGAGATGAATGTTGATTTATTTATCATCAGTACAGACACCGACCAGGTCTATCTAAACTACCGTAAGGATGGTGAACAGGGAATAGCAAAGGCAACAGCCGACGAAATGGAGAAATACTCCAATGAAGGCCATTTCCCTCCGGGTAGTATGGGGCCAAAAGTAGAATCTGTAATCAGGTACATCCGAAATGGCGGCAAAGAGGCTATAATTACATCTTACGAATATTTGATGGATGCACTTGATGGAAAGGCGGGAACACATGTGCAAGGGTGAATTGCTTTACCGGTTTACTAGTTTACGGATTTACGGATTGAATTGGATTATAGGTGATTAATGGTAAATAAAGACTATATGTTCTCATTTGAGAAGTTGAATGTATGGAAATTGGCTAAAGAGTTAATTATAGAAGTCTATAAATCAACTTCAAATTTCCCAACAAATGTGAAATATGCTTTAATATCTCAAATTAACAGAGCTGTCGTTTCGATACCAACTAATATTGCCGAAGGTTTGGGGAGAAATCGTCCAAAAGACCAAGCCAAATTTTATACCGTTGCTTTTAGTTCACTATTGGAGTTGCTTTCATTGCTTTTTGTAGCTAATGAGCTAAATCTAATTGATGATTAAGGATTTGAATGAACTTAGAAATAAATTAAACGAAATTGCTTTTAAACTAAATGCACTAAAAAAATCAATTGACCAGTGATAAACCCGTAAACAAGTAAACAAATACATAGAGGTAATCATGCTAAACCACGTTGTAGAATCTCAACAATTTACTGTTCCACGCCTGATGGAACTTTTCGAGCGTACACGCCAAATGAAGAAAATTGTAGCGCGTGGCGGTACGAGAGATTATGAGAAAAAAATTCTTGCTACGCTTTTTTATAAACCTTCAACCAGAACTCGTTTCTCATTCGAGGCCGCTATGTACCGCTTGGGCGGGAAAGTGCTTACAACTGAACAGGCAAATGAGTTTTCATCCGAAGTAAAAGGAGAATTCCTTGAAGATACCATTAAAATTATAGGTAATTATTGCGACGTTATTGTGCTCCGCCATCACGAAGAGGGCGGCGCTAAAAGGGCTGCAGCAATCAGTAGTGTTCCAATTATCAATGCCGGGGACGGTTCCGGCGGCCAGCACCCCACACAGGCATTGCTTGATTTATATACCATCTATGATGAATGCAAAACACTTGACGGTCTCTCCGTTGCTTTCATCGGCGCTCTTGACCATGGAAGAACAGTTCGGTCGTTGGCATACCTGCTGAGCAAATTCGACAGGGTAAAATTGTATTTTATTGCTCCGGATGAAATGCAGATAAAGCAGGATATACTGGAATATCTTGATGAAAAAAGTGTTACTTACGAGCTTGCAAACAGCACAGATGATATAATAAATAAAGTTGACGTAGTTTACCAAACTCGAATTGACAAGGCAAGATTAATCGACGAGCACCACGATATATCAATTTATAATATTGATAAAAGCGTTCTTCAGCGGATGAAATATGATTCAATCATTATGCACCCGCTACCTCGCTCTGTTGAAATAAGTCATGATATTGACAGCGATAATCGAGCAGCATACTTCAGACAGACAATGAATGGACTATACGTACGAATGGCGACTTTGGCAATGTTAATGGACAAATCAGAATTAGAGTAATTAATGACAGGTGATTTATGAACCCATTGGATTATATCTCTATCGAAGACAAATTTGGTGCTCATAACTACCATCCGCTGGATATTGTTGTATCCCGCGCAGAAGGCGTTTGGGTATATGATGTTGAGGGCAGGCAATATATGGACTGCCTAGCAGCTTATTCGGCTGTAAATCAGGGCCACTGCCACCCAAAGATTATGGAAGTGTTTATTGAACAGTCAAAAAATGTAACCTTAACTTCACGTGCTTTCAGGAATGACAAATTGCCATTCCTTTACAAAAAGCTGCACGAAATGACCGGTTACGGAATGTCGCTTCCTATGAATTCCGGTGCCGAAGCTGTCGAAACAGCGATAAAGACCTGCCGCAGATGGGGATATGACGTTAAAGGAATAGACAAGGACAAAGCAGAGATAATCGTTGCTTCCGGTAACTTTCATGGAAGGACAACAACCATTGTTGGTTTTTCTGATGATCCTAGTTCATTTGGAGGTTTTGGCCCTTATTTGCACTCGGCTTTTCCAACACATGAATATGGAAACATAGAGGATTTGAAAAGCAAGATAAACAAAAACACTGCCGGAATACTCGTTGAGCCAATCCAGGGCGAAGGCGGAATCGTTATTCCCCCGGATGGTTATCTTAAAGAAATAGAAAAACTATGCCGCGAAAACAAAATCCTGTTCATTTGTGATGAGATACAATCAGGCCTTGGCAGAAGCGGTAAATTATTCGCACACTATTATGAAGATGTACGCCCGGATATCGTGATTATCGGTAAGGCGCTTTCAGGAGGTTTTTACCCGGTTTCAGCAATACTGGCTGATGAAGAAATTCTGGGAGTAATAAAACCCGGACAGCACGGTTCGACTTTTGGCGGGAACCCTTTAGCAGCTGCTGTGGCTGTTCGTGCCCTCGAAGTAATCGAAGAAGAAAAGCTTATTGAACGTTCCTACGAGATGGGCAGATATTTCATCGAAAAACTCAGCGAAATTAATAGTCCCCGCCTTGTTGAAATACGCGGAAGAGGCTTGTGGATAGGATTTGTACTTGACGTCCCTGCCCGTCCCTACTGCGAGAGGCTGATGGGGCGTGGCATACTTTGCAAAGAGACACATGAAAATATCATTCGATTCGCTCCGCCGCTGGTAATCAGCTATGAAGACCTGGACTGGGCAATAGAACGTGTAAAGGAAGTAGTTGCAGAACTGGACGAAAACCCGGTAGAATAAACTGAAAACAAATGTACTTTTATTATTAAGGATTTATTGAAATGGCTAAAACAAAAGTAATTATCATTGGAGCGGCAGGCCGCGATTTTCATAATTTCAACGTTGTTTACAGGAATAATCCCGACGTTGAAATTGTTGCTTTTACTGCAGCACAGATTCCTGATATTGACGGTCGCAAGTATCCAGCTGAGCTTGCCGGGGAGCTATATCCCGATGGCATTCCGATTTACGCTGAAGAAGACCTTGAGAAACTCATTTCTGAATTGAGCGTTGATGAATGTGTTCTTTCTTACTCTGATTTACCTTATGAAAAAGTAATGCATATCGGCTCTCAAGTTATGACAGCAGGTGCAAAATTTTCTATGATGGGCTCTTATCCAACAATGATTAAATCAAGCAAACCCGTAATTTCGATTACAGCTGTTCGTACAGGTTGCGGCAAGAGCCAGACAACACGTGCAGTTGTGCGTGCTTTGATTGACGCCGGAAAGAAAGTTGTATCTATTCGTCACCCCATGCCTTACGGAAACTTAGTTGAACAGCGAGTACAGCGCTTTGCTGAAATGGAAGATATGGATAAATACAACTGTACAATCGAAGAGATGGAAGAATATGAACCTCATATCGCAATGGGCAGCGTGATATACGCCGGTGTGGATTATGAAGCAATAGTTCGTGAGGCTGAAAAAGAAGCTGATATTATTGTGTGGGACGGCGGTAACAATGACATGCCCTTCTACAAACCTGACCTTTCAATCGTAGTTGCTGACCCGCTTCGTCCCGGGCATGAAATAAGCTACTACCCGGGCGAAGTAAACCTGAGAATGGCTGATGTTGTTGTTATCAACAAGGTTGATTCCGCATACCCCGAAGATGTGGAAGAAGTAATGGACAATATTCGTGAATACAATCCTAAAGCAAGGATAATACTTGCTGCTTCCTCGGTTATGGTTGATGATCCGGATATTATCCTTGGCAAAGATGTGCTTGCTATCGAAGATGGCCCTACTTTAACTCACGGAGAAATGGACTTTGGAGCCGGAATTGTTGCAGCAAGGCGTTTCGGCGCAAGTGGATTAGTTGACCCGCGTCCTTACCTTGCAGGCAAACTTATAGATACCTTTGAAACATATCCCGAGATTGGAACCTTGCTTCCTGCTATGGGATATGGTAAAGAACAAATGCAAGACCTTGAAGCAACGATTAACAATGTTGAGTGTGATTCTGTTGTAATCGGTACACCGATAAACCTTAACAGGTTTATCAAAATCAATAAACCGAACACTCGTGTCTATTATGAACTGACAGAAATCGGAAAACCTGATATCGCTTCTGTATTGGAACCATTTACTAAATAATCTTTTATTATGCCGTAGAGCCGTTGCATGCAACGGCTCTACGCTATTTTTCAGCATTTGTGCTGTTAAGTATCATCTCCCTCAATGTCCAGCTTGTGTCACTCAAAGTGACAAATGTGTAATCCGGGTTTAACGATCCATTGACAATACTTGTAGGCCCTGTTGAAGTAAACTCCCACAGATTACCAAAAAAAATCTCTTCAGGCTCTCCCCCGGTAAATTTCGGGTATCGCTTGCCAAGATGGAAAAACACCCATTTGGTTTTAATTCCGTGGCGGGTTATTGTTTGACTCTTTAATGTATCCGGTATGAAGAGCAATGGTGATATCCGGCCTTTATCGTTTTCCCTGCCAATTAAATATCCATCCGAAATTTTGGTATAATATCGAACAAAACTCTTATCAAACGGGTTAAGGGAGTCTATAGAACGAAATGTTGCCAATAATACCGGTTCATCCAGATCCCATTCTTTGTCTAATTCTTCAATAAATTTGAAAATAAAGCGGTTTTCTTCAAATGGTTCGCTAAAGGAAATTACTCTTAAACCATCGTAATATTCCCAATAATTGCCAATCCCAAGCGGTAGATAAGGATGTGTCGCCTCATCCGGGATAACTTGTAATCCACTATCACAGGAGAAAAGCAATACCAGGCCGATAATAACAAAATATTTCATTTCTTCAATTCCAGGCTGTCAATCAATTTACCGTCTATATTATAAACGTTAAGTTTCAGAATATTGCTATTTATTTCGAATATCCCGTAGTGATGTTCCCGAACAGACTTTAGAGTATAAGATTTTTTAGCAGGCTTATATAGTGGGGCGCCTCCGCCTGCCATAATCAAATGATAAATCCCGTTGACATAATTTCGCTGGTAAAAATGGGAATGTCCGTTGAGTACAATGTCAACACCAAACTTTTCAAAAACATTTTTCGTCATTGTTTTCATTGTAGCGCTTTCACCATGCCCACCCCCGCAATAAGCAGGGATATGAAAGACAACGAACTTCCATTTCTTTTTTGTTCTCTGCAGGTCTTCTGTAGCAAACTTCATCTGGCCGGAGGCGGGATTAAAAGGGGCTTCTGTATTCAACACAAGGAAGTAGGCATCTCCGCTTTCAAATGAGTAATAATCCTGGGCAGGTGATTTTGAATCCGGAGCTTGAAGGAATGCCTTCGAATTTTGATGCCATCCTTCATGATTACCGATTGAATTATAAAAAGGAGTTTCAGCAGCTAAATCTTGCAGCTCATGAATAAAAAATTCATCCTTCCAGGTGTCATATTTTCTGTTGTAAGCTATATCACCAGTCATTAACACAAACTCAGGCTCTTGTTTAGCCATCTCTTCACAAATTTGGGCAAATATTTTGGGCGCAGAGCGGGAATCTCCACAAACTGCAAATCTGATAATTCCACTGCTTTTGAGAGTAGTAAATTTTCCGGAATAATTCTTTATTGCGTTGGAAATTTCATACTTATAATAAGTTCCGGGCTTTAGATTCTCAAGCTTTATCCTGTGGACAAAAGTTGGTTCAACGTTTTTTTCTGTATTAACATATTGTGAGGAAGCAGTAGAGAATTGATTTCCATCACTACCGGTAATTTGAGCGGTAATTTCGTCTTTGCTGTCAGATTCAACAAGAATATAAGCTGAAGATGCAGTAACCCCCTGGAGCCATGGCTGCATTAGGATTTCTGCATGTAATTGAAACGCAAGCAGGAAAATCAGGAGAAGTTTCATATTTGTTCCGGATTTACTTACTCCTTAAACTAAATAATATTTCTCGCAACATCACTGAATTCTAATCTTCTGGCCAACTCGGAGGTATCGCTCATTGAGGTTTTTATTCTTTGAGCGGATTGTGCTTACGCTTACGCCAAACTTCCGTGCTATTTCATAGAGAGTATCGCCGCGTCGAACAGTGTAGTACTTTGGAGATACATTTACGTCTGAATTTGAATTGTATGAACCACCTTTTCCTGTGGAAGATGGGTAAATTTTAAGTGTGGAGCCGGAGAATATTGTATTCCCCCTGATTCTGCCTTCGTTCCAGCTTTTTAATTCATTATCAGTAACACCATATCTGGAGGCAATAGTGCTTATAGTCTCTCCGCGCCTTACCTTATGATAAACAGGGCCTGTGCTTGATTTTGCTATGGATGGAGTTGATTTCTTCGGTTCAATAGAAGTCTGAATTTTTAATGCCTGGCCGATTATAATTTTTGTGCCGCTCATCCTGTTAAGATTTTGGATGCTCGAAATGTTAACATCGTACATGTCAGCAATCTTTGCCAGGGTTTCACCTGATTTAACAATATGGCGGACTATTTTCGGCTTTTCTAATTTTGAAACAGTTGTTTCAGTAGTGCTTTGTTTTGTAACAGCCTTTGCTACCAGCAGACGCTGGCCCACATGAATCTTGTCATTCCACCTGGAAATATCGTTTAAATCGCGAAGTTGGCTCAGGCTGATACCATACTTGCCCGAAATTGAAGATAGTGATTCGCCACTGCGGACATAGTGGTATAAATCTGCATCTGAAGCAATAGTGTTGCCATCTGCCAGTTCAACAGCATCAGGGCTAACAGGAATTTTTAGCATCTGTCCAATGTACAGTTTCGACCTGTAGCTTCTTAGTTTATTAGCTTCAGCTATAAGTGAGGCGCTGGTTCCATACTGCCTTGCTATGCCGTAAAGCGTTTGCCCCCGTGTTACTTTGTGGTCAACCCATGGTCTTTTATCCTGTTCAGTAAGGAGAGCGAGGTTAGCAATAAAACTCTGCCGTTTACCTTGGGGTATTTTAAATTCATATTCTTTTACGTCCGGCGGAGTTGACATCCTTACAAGTTCGGGATTATAAAGCTGGAGCGAATCTACAGAGATATTGATGCATTTGGCCAACGCATTTAAATTAATCGCTTCATCAATTTTGTATGTTTCATACAACAATTCATTGTCGTATTGAATAGTATCTATTCTGAATCCGTACTTTTCCGGATTCGTTGCAATAGTTGCCGCTGCAATGAATTTTGGAACATACCAGCGAGTTTCTTTTGGCAGGTAATCACGAATGTCCCAGAAATCAGGATTATCTTTGCCGGACATTTTTATTCTCCTGCTAACGCACCCTGCGCCACAATTGTAAGCAGCCAAAGCAAGATGCCAGTCGCCGAAAATGTAATAGAGGTCTCTCAGATGCCTCATTGCCGCACGAGTAGCTTTTTCCGGGTCGCGACGTTCATCAATCCAGGGTGAATTTCCAGCATTCAAACCATAATCAAGCCCGGTCGGCCGCATAAATTGCCAGAGCCCAACAGCTTTTGCTCTCGAAACAGCATTTGGGTTTAGTCCGCTTTCAATCATAGAGAGATAAACCAATTCGTGTGGCATCGACTCTTCATCCATTATCCTGTGCATCATCGGATACCAGCGCTTAGAGCGGGCAATCCATTTTTCCATGTACTTTCTGCCGAGCTCGTTTTTGGAAAAGAACTCGATATTCTTTTCAACGTACTCATTTATTGGCATTGGAATTATGAATGTATCTTGTTTTATTGCATAATACTTATCAATTGATGGTATTGAATCCGGTTCGCGTTTAATAGGTTCAATCTGTACACCTGCAATAGGCGCTTTGTTCTCAAGCTCGCGGTTGATCCTGTCATGAAGTATAAAGAGTGGAGTATCCTCATCGAAAAAACTGGTCCCGGGAACCATTGTCTCATAATCTTCAATTACTGAGTAGGACAGCTCAGTAAAATCGCGGTTATCTTCGATGTTGGGATATGAAACCAGTTCGTTTATTATTTCAATTGCTCTTTCAAAGTATTTTGCGGCGAGAAGAGTATCGCCGTTTTCAATCATTATTAAAGCCTGAACATATTTCTGGCGGGCATTTTCAAGTGTTTCAAGGATGTATTCATCTTCTGTGTATACCGCTGTAGGCACATCGTCCAATTCGGAATACTCATCAGGGTAAAGTTTGTATGAGGAGAAAGGTTTAAGGCTGCTTGTCTGTGCAAACGCGCCTGACGTTAAAAACAGTGCTGTAGCAAATATTACAGGTATAAGTTTCAAGCTCATATATTAACCGAATTCTGGAAGAGAAAGAGAATCCACCCCGTGTGTTCACACAATATAAATTATATATTTCACAATGCCAAGGACAAAATCGCATGAGATAATTTTTAGGAGAATCCCTTAAGCCATTTAATGTCAATGCGTTACATCGCCAAGGCAAAAATCCTGCCTACATATAAAACTAAATCAGAATATTTGTTAATATCCGGATAATTGCCAAACGGTTTTATTTGTAAAATATTTGCACCAAGCCTTTCTTTCAGGTCTATATTTTCATTCTGAGTAAATCTTCCGGTTACAAGATACTGAATAGGTTTAAATTCAGACTTAAAAATATCACTTTCAACCAATGAATCTAAATCCGGGTAATTCACAGTCATGAGCCCAAATCCACGAGTGAAATAATCCAACCCGGAGCCAAGAATATTTACCGGCCTGTCTTGCTTTTCGCCAAGTATGTTCAAAGTCCTGACAGCCATTATCTTGCACTTGGCTTTGAACGATATTGTATTACTCTTAATTCTGTCGGCTTCATCAGGAAAGATTTTTGACAGTGTGTCGCTTATTACCGCGGCAAATTCAGCAGCTGCCAAGGGGTTAAACCAAAAGAATACATCATCCTCATCTAATGTGTCAGTTAATCCAAATTCATCAGGCATTGAATCAAGCAGGCTGATTACACTGAGTTTAACTGATGGATTAACGTTTGCAGCCCATGTTTCGATACTGTCATGAAGGAAGATAAATGCTGCCGCAGAATTAATCCTGAATGCCTGGAGTGTATTGGGAGAGTAATTGCCCGGCTCCAGGGAATCTGGTACGATATTCTCAATGTTAATTCTTAATCCGCAAATTTCATTTAAAACTAAATACACAGGTTTGCATGTTGTTACAATATTATCCCTTGAATATGATATGGATATCAACACTAAAAAGCATATGAGAATGTTTTTTTTCATAAGCATTTAATTTAAAGATTACCGGCAATTAAATAAATAATCGGCTCAGATTAGAAAATATAAAATATGCCGTTGGGAGAAAAACTCAGGAACA
>CAYVVD010000027.1:0-33384 GCA_964454975.1 uncultured Hyphomicrobiales bacterium
AGCTGCTGAAGACACCCGTTATCCTGGTAATTCCCGTGGTTAAAGTAACAAGGACTGCAGCAGCTGTTGTCCTTGGAATGAAACTACTGGACAGCTCTGTGGACATTGCCGGTATTGTATTGAACAGGGTTGCAGGCAAAAGGCACGAAAAGATCCTTCGCGAATCAATAGAACAGGTCTGTGGAATTCCGGTAATCGGGGCAATACCTTCAGTAAAGCGTGAATTTTTCCCCTCCAGGCATCTCGGGCTGATTATGCCCGGTGAATACGGGAATGCGGTAGAGAGCATTAATGCTGCTACAGAACTTGTTGAAAGCTGCTGCGATATTGATAAAATAATAGCAATTGCAAAGACAGCGCCTGAGTTTAAGATTGATTCAAGGATACAGGAAGAGAATAAGGAAACTAAGGTAAAAATCGGATATTTCAGCGACAGGGTATTTTCATTTTATTATCCCGAGAATCTTGAAGCACTGGAGGCAAACGGCGCTGAATTGGTGAGGATTAACTCTATAGAAGACAAGGAACTGCCTGATATTGACGCACTTTATATCGGAGGCGGATTTCCCGAAACTAATGCAGAGCTCCTTACAGGGAATACAGGCTTGATGAATGGCGTAAAAGAAATGAGCAGCCGCGGCATGCCGATTTATGCCGAATGCGGCGGATTGATTTATCTCGGTGAGAAACTTATTTATAATGACAAAGAATACCCTCTCGCCGGAATATTCCCGGTAACACTAAAAATGGAAGAAAAGCCCCAGGGGCATGGTTATGCCATTATGAGGGCAGACAAGGCAAACCCGTTCTTTGATGAGGGAACTGTATTGAAAGGGCATGAGTTCCACTACACTCACATTGTTAACAAAAACGTGGATACTGAAACCTGCCTGGCCGTTGAAAGAGGCAAAGGAAGCCTTGACAAAAGGGACGGCCTGGTTTACAAAAATACATTCGGGAGCTATCTTCACCTGCACTCCAATACAGTTAGGGAGTGGGCTCCGCGTTTCATTAGTAAAGCACTGGAATTCAGGGAAATAAATTCTTAATAAAAAGTAATCTTTATGTAATGGTAAAACTATTAAAACTTAGATACATTACATCATTAATTTAAGGGAGCATCCCAATGGCTACACAGAAAGAAGCAAATGAAAAGCTCATCGAGATTTTGAGAAACTGGCAAAAGCTGGAAGATACAGCTGTCCAGAGCACAACTGAAATAATCAAAAGCACTGATAATCCGCTTATCCAGATTGTAATGGAAATTATCAGGCAGGATTCTGTTATGCACAGGCGTGTGCAGCAGCTTATAATAGATAATTTTGAAAAACAGGCTTTCTATATGAATGTTGAGGAACTCTCTGAGTTTTGGGATAAAATAGAGCAGCATGATGAAATGGAAAAGAAGGTCATCAAGCTTGCTACTGAAGCAAAAGAAAAATCAAATTCTGCTATTGTCAGGTACCTTATTGACTATCTGCTTGTAGATGAAAGGAAACATGATAACCTGCTCGAGCAGATTTCTGAAATTAAAAATAAGATGTATCCATACGGATAATCACAATCAATTGATAGTGAACTAACATGCAGTGGCCATTGGGCCAGGGAGGAATAATAAATTGGGACTCCAGAGGAAAGCTAAAAAAAGCTTAGGCGGGTTAAAAGTACGTGGCGGAGGCTCGTCCGGTGATTCAAGGGAAACCTCACCGTACAGGCCAATTCATGTTGAAAAGAAACCACCATGTATGCACGCCTGCCCGAGCGGAACAAAAATTCGTGATGTACTTACCACCATCTCACAAACTGAAGATGCAGGCAGGACTTACGATGAATCTTACACACAGGCTTACAATATAATAATGGAAAAGAACCCCTTTCCGGCTGTTTGTGGCAGGGTTTGCCCGCATCCGTGTGAGGGAGGTTGCAACAGGCAATATAAAGATGGCTCGGTGGCCATTAATAATATCGAACGTTTCCTCGGTGATTATGCTATAGAACATGATCTTCCTATTCCGGATTTATCAGATGAGAAGCATCCTGAGAAAATAGCTGTTATTGGCGCAGGCCCCGCTGGCCTTTCATGTGCTTACCAGCTTGCAAAACGCGGTTACAGTGTGGATGTATTTGAAGCATTCAGCAAATCCGGTGGAATGCTGCGTTATGGTATCCCGGACTACAGGCTCCCTACTGAAGTACTGGACAGTGAGGTACGCAGAATCGAAAGCCTCGGAGTTAAAATTCAGTATAATACCATTATCGGTAAAGATATTGAGTACTCGAAACTCCAGGAGGATTACAACGCTATATTTGTTGGCATTGGCGCTCATCATGGCAAGAAACTTCGCCTTGAGAACGAAGATGCTCCTAACGTATGGACCGGAACCGAATTCCTGAACAAAATCAATTCCGGCGTTAAGGTTGATATAGGCGACAAAGTGCTTGTTATCGGAGGTGGCGACACTGCAATCGATGCTGCACGCATAGCTCGCAGGCTCGGTTCGGATGTTACCATTGTTTATCGCCGTACACGGAACGAAATGCCGGCTATAGAGGAAGAAATCGTCGGCGCAGAGGAAGAAAATATCCATTTCCACTTCCTTGCAGCGCCAACAGAGCTGATTATGGACGGTGAAAAAGTTATTAAAATGAAATGCCAGCAGATGGAACTCGGCGAACCGGATGATTCAGGCAGAAGAAGGCCTGTTCCGGTTGAAGGCGAGATTTTCGACCTTGAATGCACAACTATTATTGCAGCAATCAGCCAGGAACCTGAATTCGAAGGGCTCGAAGATCTCCGGGAAGGTCGCGACTGGGTGAAAATTGACGAAAAAGGTGTTGTTACCAAACTTGAAAAGACATGGGCCGGTGGTGATGTGACCGATCTTGGCCTCGTAACAATAGCTATCTTCCAGGGAAGGAAAGCAGCGGAAACAATACATGCCGGTTTCAGGGGGCTGCCGTTACCTGAAGATGATGACAGACCTACAGTTGAAAAAGACCAGGTTGTTATGAGCTATTATGCTGAAAAGGCAAGGAATGAAGCTTTCCACATGCCACCCGACGAAAGGCTTGCAGAATTGGACAAGGAGATTTCTTGCACATTCACAGCCGAGCAATTGAATGACGAAGCAGCACGATGCATGAGCTGCGGACACTGTTTCGACTGTGGCACATGTTGGAGCCTCTGCCAGGACCAGGTTATCAAAAAACCATTGCAGAAATTCCAGACATATACATTTAAGCTTGATTCGTGCAAAGGCTGCTCAAAATGTGCTGAAGCATGCCCATGCGGATATATAGAAATGAAACACCCAATGACGGGTGAGCTTCAGAAGCTGAACAGGGTACAATAGATTAATAATTCTTTTTAATTCTTACAGGAGATTCATAATGCCAGTATTTGAATACGAAACAGTAAAAATCCAGGTGGATGAAGACGGGTTCATGGAAAACCCCGAAGATTGGAACGAAGAAATAGCTAAAGCGCTCGCAACAACAGAAGACGTAACTGAACTTACAGAAGACCATTGGAAATTGGTCAACTACCTGAGAGACTATTACAAAAAGTACGGTATTGCTCCTATGATTCGCAAACTGTGCAAAGAAACAGGCTTCCCGCTCAAGAAAATCTATGAATTATTCCCGTCGGGTCCGGCAAAGGGAGCATGTAAAGTAGCAGGATTGGCTAAACCGACCGGTTGTGTCTAATACCTTGCATTAAATAATTTGCCCCCGGCGAAAGCGGTTTACTTCTCCCGCTTCCGGGGGCTTTTTTAAAACAAGGGAATCCTTAGGATTGAGGTTGTGAATGTAAAGTAATGATGTGTGTTGGTTACCGATTATAATTGCGTGACAAGGTACAAAGCATAACTCAAAAAAGCCGGCTACTTGTCATACTCTGAGGCCTCGAAGTATAACCAAAGTTTCTAAATCCTTTCAACCTTAGCTCCGGGCATTCCTTCTGGTGATAGCAATAAACTGATATAAAATAGCTTTAGGGACTGCAATGACCATTCTACATCTATTAACTTATCTTGTTTTGCTCTTTTTCCTGATACTTATTATCAAAAGAGCTATTAAGATAATGACCGCACCTGTCCATTTGCGTTGGGAACTTTACCCCGTGCCGCACGAAAAGGGCAGGGCACACTACGGAGGCTCCCGACTCGAGGAAAGAGAATCCTGGGGAAAGGAGACAGAAAAAGATATGTTCAATGAGGCAAAGGAAATGCTTACAGAGATTATCCTGCTTCGGGGAGTATGGGAACACAATAAAAAACTTTGGTTCGGCTCATTTCCGCTGCACTTCGGGCTTTACTTATTAATTGTCAATATGGCTGCCTTGTTTGTTGCAGGTATTTTGTCAGTTGGCGGTACTGCCATTACACACGGAGCAGAGGGTTTTGCCGGATTTTTGGCTTCATTAATTACCTTGTTGACATGGGCTGGGGGTATCCTTGGATTTATTGGCTCAGTCGTAATGCTTTTCCTTCGCAGTTTTGACAGGAGCCTTTCAACATTTGCCACACCAAGTCACTATTTTAATATTATCCTGCTTGGTGCAATTTACATTTCTGCAATTGGCTGGGTTTCCGGCGACACTGCATATACAGAAAATCTATCAGGCTTGTATGCCGGTCTGATGTCATTTTCTGATTTGCCTTACCTGGGAACTTGGGGCTATGTTCACTTCAGCATCGTACTTTTCTTCCTTTTTTACCTTCCTATGACACACATGACTCATTTCTTCACAAAGTACTTCACCTATCACAAAGTAAGGTGGGAGGATGAGCCAAATGTTGCAGGAGGAAAAATTGAGAAACAAATTGCAAAACAATTACAATACCCGGTAAGCTGGGCAGCTCCGCACATTGGAGCAGATGGCACTAAAACATGGCTTGCTATTGCAACAGAATCTCAGGAGGAGGAAAAAAATGATAAATAAAATTAAAATTGACGATATCAGTATCCCTAATAAACCGGTTACTGAACTCGACCCCCAGGATTTTGTGCCGTTGCCGCCTCCTTACGATAAACTGGAGGAACTTCCCGGTTTTAAAAAACTTACTGACAAGCAGAGAGAAACTGTTGATGACTCTCTTGACGGTGTCGTGGCTGTAGGAATACCAAAACCTGAAACAGAGGAAGAAGAAAAAGAGTTTATCGAGAAATTTATCAGCGGATTAAAAAAACTCTTTTCAAACGAGGACAACTGGACTTTTATTCAGCCATTGCTGCTTTCCATGGAGCATTGCGCAAAATGCCAGACATGCAACGATAACTGCCCAATTTATGAATCATCCGGCCATAATGAGCTTTACAGGCCAACATACAGGGCTGAGATACTCCGGAAATTATATTTTAAATATGTAAAAGACGGAAACAACTGGTTTAAAAAATTCCAACAAGGTGATATTGATTTAAACTGGACCTTAATTTCAAGACTGTTTGAATTAAGCTACCGTTGTACTCTTTGCCGTAGGTGTGCACAGTCCTGCCCGATAAGCGTGGATAACGGGCTTATATCACATGAACTAAGGAAACTATTCAGCCAGGAGCTTGGCTGGTCACCAAAAGAACTTCATGAAAAGGGTACTGTGCAGCAACTGAAAGTAGGTTCTTCTACCGGAATGAATCCGGAAGCAGTAAAGGACAACATGGATTTCATTGATGAAGACATGGAAGACCGGACCGGGATTAAAGTAGAATCCAAATGGGATGTTGAGGGCGCTGATGTATTGCTAATACACAATGCCGGAGAAATAATTGCCTGGCCGGAAAACCCCGGTGCTTTTGCACTGATTCTCGAAAAGGCAGGGATTTCATGGACACTTTCCAGTGAGCTTGTTGGATACGATGGGGTGAATTACGGACTTTTCTACGATGATATTCAACTGGCTAAGATAGCTGTTAAGCATCTCGAAATTGCCCGTAAACTTAGCGTAAAGAAAATTATTCTTGGTGAGTGCGGCCACGAGAGCAAGGTTCTTGCTGTGACAACTGAGAGACTGGCAGCAGATGTTCCCAGGGAATCAGCGCTAACACTTTTAGAAGAAATTGTTTTCAGCGGTAAAATTGAGTTTGACCCATCGAAAAACAATTTCCCTGTTACATTGCATGACCCATGTAATGTTGTCCGAAATCTGGGTATTGTAGAGCCGCAAAGAAGGATCCTGCGTTATCTTGCACCCCAATTCAGGGAGATGACTCCACACGGAGTAGAAAATTACTGCTGTGGTGGCGGTTCGGGTTTTGCTATTATGTCGCCCTATAACTTCTTGGATTGGAGGATGCATATCTCCGGCAGGAAGAAACTCCAGCAGATACTTAATGCGTTTGCTGATGAAGACCCGAGCCCTGAAACAAAGAAATATGTATGTGCACCCTGCTCCAACTGCAAAGGGCAGATACGTGATATGCTCGATTACTACGGAGTTAAGGATAAATCAGGAATATATTATGGCGGGCTTGTTGAATTGATAGTTAATGCTATGGTTGATATAAAGGAACCGTTCCTTGACTTTGACATGATGTAAATAAATCAATCAGATTTAATAAAAGCGGCCCGGATTTGAATTCAGTTCCAGCGGGCCGCTTTGTATTATTTAAGGATTCCGGCTATGGAAAAACTAATTAAACAAATTGTTGAGAGCGATTTTATTGAATCGTTGCCCTTTAATTCAGCTATTATTGACCGCTATTTTAATGTTATCAAAGCTAACAAAAGATTCGGAGATTTTTTTGGGAACTGGGAAGGCAAAAAATGCCATGAAGTCTGCAAGAAAATGTATTCCGGTTGTTCACATTGCCAGGCTGAGATTGTTTTTGAAACCGGTGATGCAAGGTCTATTAATGAAAAAGGCCTAAATGCTTATGGCAGGACTTGTGATTATTATGTTCACATGGTTCCTCTAAAAGATGATTCAGGTAAAGTAAAATATGTCCTCGAGTTATCTTCTGATATTACAGGCCAGGCAAACTGGCAAAAAGAGTATAACCTCCTGTTCGAAAAATCTCCCAATTATATCACCGTGATTGACAGGGATTTCAGAATTATCAGAGCTAACGAAAAATTCAGGGAAACATTCGGCGACGTTAGGGGCAAGCATTGCTACGAGGTTTACAAAAAAAAGAAATCCCAATGCGACAGTTGTCCTGCTAGGGATACTTTTAATTCAGGTGTTGAATCCCTTGCAACTGAGATTGGAAAAACAAGTTCAGGGGAAAAAGCATATTATGTTGTAAATACCTTGCCAATGACAGATTCAGGGGGCAAACCCAACCTGGTTATGGAAATTGCGAATGATATTACAGAGCTTACAAAAATCCAGGAACAACTCTCACAATTAAATGAATTCTACAATTCAATCATCGACCATATCGACGATGGAGTTATTATTGTTGACTCGCGGGACAAGGTCCAACTGATAAATTCTGCTGCTAAGAAACTTTTTGACTGGAACAATCCTCGCAGGCCGGGCTCCGCAAAACTTAAAAAATTACTGCCGGACGAATATTTTATGATGGAAAAACATTTTGGGGAAGAACTTTTTTGCTCTAAGATGCACAAGTTAAAGGACGATTCAGGGCTCGAAAAGATAGTTGAATTCAAGTCTTATGCAATAGGAGAGAAGGGCAACTTAGGGAGGCTTGCAATCATAAAAAACAGGGATGAGATATTAAGCGAGAAATACAGCATGATGGATAGTGAAATCGGAGTTGCTAAAGGAAGGATTTACGAGAGAATAGTTGATTCCCTGGACCGGATTTCCGAAGAATTTGCAGAATCAGCTATAATAGGAGAACAATCGGATAGAAAGATTGCAATTGAAAATTTGCAACACCGCAAATCACAGATAATTGAATATGCAAAGAAAGCTAATAGTGGGTATGGGAATTTTGCTCACATCCATCCAAATTATGTAATCAAGGAGATTGCAGAAGAATTTACCGGGAAGTCTGAATATAAAACCAGAAGAATAAGTGTTGATCCCGATCCTAATGTAAGGCCGGGGTTAATGGACAGGCTTGGGCTGGAATCTGCTATTACAACTTTTCTTGAGTTTATATGTGATTTAAACGTTTCACAGAAAAAAGGTGCTAAAAAGATCGCACTCAGTAGTAAATCTGATGGGAAAATCCTGGCATTTAAAATTGAAGGAAACTTTGCTGAGTATGATTGCGAAAGGTGTAGAATTAGTGATGTAAAGGCAGAAAAGTATGAGCTGACACTGGAACTTTTATTGGCGGAGTTGATGATAATTCGTCATGGTGGCTCGGTATTTGTTAATATGGAAAAAGACAAGAAAACTGTATTCGAGATGTTGTTCCCTCTAAGAAACCTCGAACTAATTGCAAACAGGATACTTTCGGCGGGAAATGGCAGTGAAAATGTACACACACAGTGAATTACAGAATGAAAATCCCTCTGTTTACTTTGTGTGCAAGGTATTAATATGATGCTGTAAACAGATTAGTGGATGTAAATTTGAAGAGCCTCGAAAAATATATAGATAAGCATAAAGAAAGGATATGCAACGAATGGTTTAATGCCATTGTTGGTTCTTATCCGGAGGAATCTGCAAAATACCTGCTCAAATCAGGAAAGCAGTTTGGCAACCCGGTTGGACACACGGCTTCAAGCGAAGTACACGCTTTTATTGATGCTCTTTTCAAAGACGACCCCAAATCACTTGCTCTAAAACTTGAAAATTTTATCAGGATTAGGGCAGTTCAGGAGATTCCTCCTGATGAGAGCCTGAAGTTCTTATATGTGATTAAGAATATTATTGATACTGATATTTCCAAATCAGGTGAAAAATTTAGCAATAAGGAAGTGCACAGGCTATATTCTAAGATTGACGAATGTGCCTTGCATTGCTTTAGCATTTACCTTGATGACAGGCTAAAGCTTGCCGAGATGCGTGCAGGCCAGACTAATAAGATTTTTGGAAGGATGGTCGAAAGGCTGAACCAGAAGTATGAATCTATGAACAAAAAGAATGGCGGTTTGCAAAAGTGAACGGGAAGGGAAACATAAAGTTTGCTGAAGTACTGATTTTACTCACTATATTTGCCGTGACCAACCTGCTGAGCTATTCATTCCAGGAACGTATTCAATTAAATAACGGGCAGGGATTTGACGGTAGATACTATTACGAAGTAGCAGAGCAATCTGCAGACAATTCAATGCTTGAATCGCACGCCCCATTTGTTTACCGTTTTGGCACGCCAATGACTGTGGCATTATTATCACCCGGTGATCTTGATGCAGGCTTTTTCTGGTTTAACCTGGCAGGAAATACATTTATTGTTATTTTGCTCTGTATTTTTCTTTCGCTGTTTATAAATAGCATGTGGATGCGTGTCCTGCTTGTTTCTCTGTATATAACAATGTGGCATGCTCCTTCCCGGTTGCTTCATTACTACCCGGTGCATGTTGATCATTGGGCGATAGTTTTCCTGCTGCTTGGCCTCATTCTTGTGCACCTTGTTCACAAATACAAACAGGACAGCCAGATTTACTTGCTTGCAGTACTCGTGTTTGTAGGTGTGTTTTTCCGCGAGATTGTTTTTGCAATAGCTATAATATTACTGTTTGTCGATAATCCGGTAAAATTTGAGACAAAACCTAAATTTAGTTTCACTGGTATTAAAATTCCAAATTTTAAATTTTTCATCCCACTGATTGCGGGTATAACCGGACTATTGATTATCCAGGCCATCTCAACCCAGACAAATGACTATTCATTCTTTTATAATGCTGCCAAATGGGCTTTCCGCAAACCACTGCCTGTCTATATGGCAGCCTGGTGTGTGGCATACGGCCCGGTGTTATTTATAATGCTTTATAACTGGAGGGTATCGCTTAAATTCTTAGGAGAACGGCAGCACCTGCTTATGTATTTCTTAATGATAATGGTTCTTGCACAAATTGGCGGGACTGATACATTGAGATTTGCATTTTGGGGCATGCCTGTGGTTTACCTTTTAATTGGAATGGCAATAGAGGCCGAATGGCCATTATATAAATCAGTTTCGCTTATTGCGTTTTTTGTATTGCTCCAGGTTCTTGCGCAGAGATTATTTTGGGTAATCCCCCAATTCCCGTCTGATTATGGGCAGGTTTTCCCGTTTATCACTTACTGGTCGAATGAGTTCCATACCTGGGATTTGTGGCCAACCCATGGTGATAAGTTTGTGAATGCTGTGTTGTTCGCACAGTATATACTTGTAGGCGCTATAATTATAATCTGGCTTAATGCAAGAGAACGAAAGTTAAATCTTAGCAATGGTAAATAGTTTTTTATTATAAATATCTGAGGTAAAAAATGGGCGTATTGGTTTCACTATTGGCGGTGGCTGCGCTCATACTGATTGGCTCCCTCGGAGCACAGGCCCCATACATATTCGGGGTGATAATCCCCTATATTGCCATTGCGGCCTTCATAATCGGTATTATTGTTCGTATAGTTAAGTGGGCTTCCTCTCCGGTTCCCTTCAGGATTACGACAACATGCGGCCAGCAGAAGTCCCTCAGCTTTATCCGGCAAAATAAGCTGGACAGTCCTTTCACGAGGTTCCAGGTTTTCCTTAGGATGGCGCTTGAAGTTATGACATTCAGGTCACTTTTCAGGAATACCACGGCGGACATCAAGGACGGGCCTAAGCTGACTTATACCGCCAACAAATGGTTATGGCTCTTTAGCATCATATTCCACTACTCATTCCTTGTAGTGGTACTTAGGCATTTCAGGATTTTTACGGAACCGGCTCCCTGGTTTGTAGCGCCAATCGAAGTATTGGACGGTTTCTTCCAGGTTGGGGTTCCGATTATATTTCTCACAACTGCAGGAATAACTGTAGGCGTGCTTTACCTGCTTGCAAGGCGATTCTTTGATGGTCAGGTAAGGTACATCTCTTTAAGTTCAGACTATTTCCCGCTTTTGCTCATACTATCTATTGCTGTTACAGGAATCATGATGAGGCACTTTACAAAAGTTGACCTTGTTCCTGTCAAGGAAATGGTATCAGGATTGTTTGCTTTTGCACCGATTGTACCGGAAGGTGTAGGAGTGCTTGCATTTATTCATTTATTCCTTGTATGCGCCCTGCTGGCTTACTTCCCCATGAGTAAACTGGTTCATGCACCGGGTGTATTTATGTCGCCAACACGTGTGCTACCTAACAACAACAGGGCTGAGAGGCATGTTAATCCGTGGAATCCTGACGTGGAAGTACACACCTACGAGGAATATGAAGAAGAATTCAGGGATTTGATGAAATCTGTTGACCTGCCTTTGGAAAAAGAGGAGGGTGAAAATGTCAAATAAACTAAAACCAATGGAACTTGCACAAACAATCGGGTATAATGTCCCCGGTAAAGGCTGGACGGACATCCCGGTTGAAATGAAGCAGGGAACATATAATCATGCTGCCGTGCCTGACAGCGTAAAATATGTCGGACAGGCAAATCCCCGGAAATGGCAGCCCTACGAGGAAGATTGGAAACTACCCGAAAACTGGAAAGAGATAATATTTGAAGGAATGAGGGAAAGACTCGATAAATTCCGTTCTCTTAAGTTATTTATGGATATATGCGTTCGCTGCGGTGCATGTGCAGATAAATGCCACTTCTACCTGGGTTCAGGCGACCCGAAAAACATGCCTGTCCTTCGCGCTGAACTTCTCCGCTCGGTTTACAGGCGGGATTTTACAATGGCAGGCAAGCTGATGGGCAAGATGGTCGGCGCTCGCGAACTTACTATTGATGTGCTTAAAGAGTGGTTCTACTACTTCTATCAATGCACTCAATGCCGCAGGTGCTCTGTGTTCTGTCCCTTTGGTATTGACACCGCCGAAATCACATTTCTTACTCGTGAGTTGATGAATCTGATTGGCGTTAACATTGACTGGGTGATGACTCCTGTTGCAAATTCATACAGGACAGGTAACCACCTTGGTATCCAGCCTCATGGATTCGTTGACAGTATTGAATTTGCTGTTGACGACCTTGAAGAAATTACAGGAATCAAGGTCAATGCTCCAATCAACGAAAAAGGCCACGAGGTGCTGTTTGTAACACCATCAGCCGATTACTTCGGCGAGCCGCACTACTTTACCCTGCTTGGCTATCTTGCATTGTTCCATGAAATCGGGCTGGACTACACATGGTCAACTTATGCATCTGAAGGTGGAAACTTTGGTTCATTTGTATCGCATGACCTGATGAAACGACTTAACAATAAGATTTACGCCGAAGCAAAGCGACTTGGCGTAAAGTGGATACTCGGCGGCGAGTGCGGCCACATGTGGCGGGTGCTGCATCAATACATGGATACAATGAATGGGCCGGCTGATTTTTTGCGGGTACCAAAATCATCAATAACAGGAACAGTTTTCGACAACGCCAAATCAACAAAAATGGTGCATATCACAGAGTTTACAGCGGATTTGATTAAGAACGGCAAGTTGAAACTGGACCCAAGCAGGAACAATCACTGGAATGCAACTTTCCACGATTCCTGCAATCCCTCGCGGGGAATGGGCTTGCTCGAGGAACCCCGCTATGTAATACGAAACGTGATGAACAAATTCACTGATATGCCGGAAAATACAATTCGTGAGCAAACATTCTGCTGCGGAAGCGGCTCGGGCCTCGGAACCGAGGAAAACCTCGAGATGAGAATGAGGGGAGGACTGCCTCGCGCGAACGCAGTAAAATATGTTCAGGAAAAGAATGATGTAAACATACTGCTTTGCATCTGCGCTATTGACAAAGCCACTCTGCCGGGACTGATGGACTATTGGGTGCCGGGTATGGAAGTTGGCGGTGTACATGAAATGGTTGGCAATGCACTTGTTATGAAGGGCGAGAAAGAGCGCGAAGTTGATATGCGCGGCCAGCCTCTTGATTCAAATGAGGAGAAAGAAGAAAATGAACGGTAAAGTTATTCTCGGAATATTAATATTCCTCCTGCTTGCCTCATCTCCTTTCTGGCTCAATATGTCAGGCGGGGATGCTCATAACGTTCCGGATCTTGTCTATCCGGAAGGCGAGGAATTTTGTATTAAGGACAAAGACTACATGAGGGCGTACCACATGGATATGCTTGACGAATGGCGCGACCTGGTTGTCAGGGGCAATGCAAGGTTTATAGAGGTTAACGGTAAGAAATACGAAATGAGCCTTAGCAAAACATGTATGGATTGCCACAGCAACAAAGCTGATTTTTGCGACCAGTGCCACGATTACCTCGAAGTTCACCCTTATTGCTGGGAATGCCACGTGGAACCCGGGGAGGTAAAGCCATGAACAGGAGAAAATTCATTGGTATGCTTGGAAGTGCGGTAGCAATCGGGTTTGTTGGCAAAACTGCTGTTGATGCTATAGCATCGAACGGAAACAAAAGCAAAATTCGCTGGGCTATGGCAGTTGACCTGAAAAAGTGTGCAGAAAATAATGTATTCCAAAAGTGCATTGATGCCTGCCACGACTACCACAACGTGCCTGAAATACCGAATAAAATGCACGAAATTAAGTGGATCTGGAAGGAAGATTACCGCCGTGCATTTATTGAGCAGGAGAACGAACACCTGCCAAAAGATTATGCAGAGAGGTCGGTGCTGCTTTTCTGCAACCACTGCGACAATCCACCCTGCACACATGTATGCCCAACAGAGGCTACATGGAAGCGCGAAGAGGACGGGATCGTGATGATGGACTGGCACAGGTGCATTGGCTGCCGTTATTGCGTAGCAGCATGCCCTTATGGATCGCGTAGTTTCAACTGGATTGAGCCGAGGAAGTACCTGGGTAAGATTAATATTGAGTTCCCGACACGTACAAAGGGTGTCGTTGAGAAATGTACATTCTGCGCTGAACTTATATCACATGGCAAAATGCCGAAGTGTGTTGAAGTGTGCGACGATATGGAGCTTGTATTTGGTAATCTTAATGATAAAAACTCTGAAATTAACAGTGTCCTGCGCGAACGCTATTCAATACGCAGGAAGCCCGAATTGGGCACTCAACCGGAAGTATATTATTTAATCTAAGAGGTGGAATAAATGTTAGAAAAAGCCTTTCAGGGTAGCAGGAACTACTGGTTGTGGATAATATTCCTGCTTGTTCTGGTTGGGATAGGCACAGGCTTCTATATCTACCAGTTCAACGAAGGGTTGGGTGTGACCGGGCTTAGCCGCGACGTAACCTGGGGATTTTACATCGCCCAGTTTACATTCCTTGTTGGTGTTGCGGCATCAGCTGTAATGGTCGTCCTGCCCTACTACCTGCACAACTACAAAGCATTCGGAAAAATAACAATCCTGGGTGAATTTCTTGCTATTGGCTCGGTGCTGATGTGCATGACTTTCATCTTCGTGGACATGGGCCAGCCGCTCAGGATAATGAATGTATTTCTCCATCCCAGCCCAAACTCAATGATGTTCTGGGACTCAGTCTCGCTTTTTGGCTATTTAGTATTAAATGTAATAATCAGCCGCGTTGTGATGAACGCGGAACATAATGACATAGCACCGCCCAAGTGGATAAAACCGGTAATTATTTTCTCGGTTCCCTGGGCTGTGTCCATTCACACAGTTACAGCGTTCTTGTACTCAGGCCTTGCTGCACGTCCGTTCTGGATGTCGGCAATCATGGCGCCGCGTTTTTTGGCAACTGCCTTTGCTGCCGGCCCGGCTTTATTGATTTTACTATGCGTCCTTCTATCAAAGGTAACGCGATTTAACGCGGGCGAAGAGCCGCTTAAAAAGCTGGCATTGATTGTTACTTATGCTATGATTCTAAACATATTCTTCCTGCTTCTCGAGCTATTCACGGCTCTTTACAGCGGAATACACCACCACGCCTTACCGTTCCAGTTCATGTATTTCGGGCTGGAGGGCAATACAACTCTTGTTCCGTGGATGTGGACCTCAATCATAATGGCAGCGGGTTCGCTTTTGATATTGCTTAATCCCCGACTGCGTGAAAACCACACAGCCTTGATTTGGGCGTCCATCTTCGTGTTCCTTTCGATATGGATTGACAAGGGTCTTGGCCTCATCGTAGCAGGGTTTACACCTACGCCTCTTGGGGAAGTCGTAAGCTACTGGCCGACACTCCCGGAGATGATGATATCAATTGGCATCTACGCAATGGGACTATTGGTAATTACCGGGCTGTATAAAATCGCCCTTTCCGAAAGGAAGCTGGTAGATATTTAGAAGTGATTATAGTTGACAGTTTACAAATGATGTATTAATGTAGAGACAAGGCATGCCTTGTCTCTACTTGTTTAGTAGTAAAATATTTAGGAGCGCTTGGAATTGAGTTGCTTCAAGAAAAACAATACAGGGAACTGCAGAAATTAGATAAATTTGACAGGAAAACGTCGAGTTGGGTTAAAACACCTGCAGCAATCAGGAATCTCGGGGGCGCTATCTTCTACGACTGCCGTTACGAGCATGTTTTCACATAACACAATAGCGCTGAATCCTACTATGCCGCCAGGGGCTTCAGGAGTGTTTGCTAAGAGTATGATGTGGAATTTTGAATAGTAAATTACTCGTTATTCTCTATTCGATGTAAGTTGTACATCACTCCAAAATCAAATGGCGACCACACGGATGTCCTCTTCGCTGATAAACTCACCCCCAACAGACGTCAACCTGCATAGAATCTGCCGGGATCCTCGGCAGATTTGACACAACTGACTTACCTTCGTCAGCTTCATAGAACTCAATCATAGCAACTATTTCATTCTCGGTTAGGTGCTTCTTATAGATTGGTACAAGCATCTCATAAATCATATCAAAACCGGTTTTTTTATTTCTGTGCGAAATTCCATCCAGAAATCATCATTCCAGTCAGTTCTCAGATTTCTTTTTTGGATTTCTAACATATTATCAATAGGAACTTCAAATTGTTTTTTGGTTCCCAAAACTTCTATTAACTTCCTGATTTTAACATCAAGAGTGTCTTCTTCAGCAAATAGCAGGTTTGTAGAAATAATAGCAATGAGCAAGACGATGATTTTGATGTGTTTTACTGAAGCTCCTTGTTAGGAAATTTAATCAAATTGAAAATACATTATTAAAAAGGTATTAAACTACACCTCAGGATTATGCAAGAGGCCATTTATAATTTATCCCTAATTACACACAATATTAAACAAACGGCAGCTTAATAATCTCAGCCGTTGCTGTGCGGCCGCGAGCTTCGAGTTCGAGTATTGTTCCCGGCGCTTTGTGTTCCCATACTACATACCCCATGCCTATTGGCTGGTCAAGCATTGGGGAGAGGTTCCCGCTGGTAACTACACCAGCTTCTTTGCCCTCAATTAGTATGCGGTAATCCTTTCGCGGAATAAACCTACCACTGTTTACCCTGAATGCTACGAGACGGCGGTCTGGCTTTTCTTCCTTTACTTTTACAATTATGTCCCTGCCGTTGAATTCACCCTTGTCAACCTTTGTTATCCAGCCGAGTCCGGCTTCAATGGGGTTGGTGCTCTGGTCAATATCGTTCCCATAGAGGCAATATCCCTTTTCGAGACGGAGTGTGTCGCGCGCGCCAAGCCCGACCGGCTCTATGCCATATTGGTCGCCTGACATGAATATCTCGTTCCAGACATGCTCAGCCCTGGCCACGTCTCCGCGAAAGTATATTTCGAAACCAAGCTCTCCAGTGTAGCCTGTGCGGGATATTATTGCATCTACTCCGGCGATTTTACCAAGAGCGAAGTTATAAAATTCGATTTGGGACATATCTACATCAGCAAGGGGATTTAGTGTATCTAACGATTGAGGTCCCTGGATAGCGAGCAGGTTGATTTCATCGCTGATATTTGTCAGCTGAACATCATATCCTGCTGTGTTTTCACTTAGCCATTCAAAATTTTTATCGATGTTGGAAGCATTCACAACGAGCATGAATCCATCTTCAAGACGATAAACAAGCAGGTCGTCAACGATGCCGCCATTCTCGAAGCACATTGCCGAATACTGCGCCTTGCCGAAGTCCAGATTTGAGGCGTCATTGATTGTTGTCTTCTGAACAAAAGCCAGAGCATCGGGACCTTTTACCTCAAACTCACCCATGTGTGTAACATCAAAAACACCCACATTCTGCCGTACTACGCGGTGTTCGCTTATAATCCCTTTTGGGTACTGGATAGGCATTTCGTAACCTGCAAAACTAACCATCTTGGCACCGAGTTGCTTGTGTATTTCATAAAAAGCAGTTTGTTTCATTTTCATTCCTGTTTATTGAAAAATCATCTAAATTTACTAATTAATTCACTCGGATAAAACTCTTCATTTTCTCGTAGGTCTTAGAGCCGACACCATTTATCTTAATGATATCTTCAGGCTTTTCAAATGGAGTGTTCTCACGGAATGCAATAATCTTCTTCGCGGTTGCAGGACCTACTCCCGGAAGCATTTGCAGTTCAGTTATTGAGGCAGTGTTTATATTAATTTTATCATCCGGCAGTTCTTTCTTCCTGGGAGTAGGGAAGAAGGATTCCTTCTCCACTACTGTATCGCCTTTAGCAATCTCTTCATATACATTGCCCTCAAAGTCAGAGCCAGTGTAAGTTGTCTTGTGCGCTTCGGCAAGGCTGTCCAGCACCCGGTAGTAATCCTCGCGGAAACTGTCTTCTTCCTCAACGGCAAAGTTTTGATACAGCAATCCGATGGCAAGCCCTGCTGCTATAAGTCCCGCAACAAGCAGCTCGCCTTTGGAAATACCGAGCCATTCCTGGAATTTATTTACTATATGCGGCTCACCGGCCATTCAGCAAATTAAGAAAAGGAATGGAAAAGGGGAAAAGGGAATGGAAAAATTCTAAATTAATTTGGTGATAGACTATAAACTTTAAAAGAATCAAATATTATGCGGCTTAGTTTTTCTTAGCAGGGATGCCGAGATAAGTCCCCGGCTCGGAAATATCGCTCAATACAACGGCGCCCATTCCAATAATAACATCATCGCAGATGCTTACATTTTCTCGGACGGCTGCGTTTGTTCCTATAAAGCAATTACTGCCAATTGTTACATTGCCACTGATATTTGCACCGGGAGAGATAGTGCAGAAGTCGCCAATGACTGAGTCGTGCCCTATAGTCGCATTGAGGTTTATATGGACATGTTGGCCAAGGCGTATATTATCCGTCAGTATAGCACCTGGGCAGATGATCGTACCTGTTCCATAAAAATCTTTCATTTTAGCGCCCGCAATTGCCCGGGGATGGATTATTTCGCCAAACTCGAATTTCCCTTTGAATTCACTATGAATTTCTTTGCGGGTTGCGGGGTTACCTATTGCTATGACCATGCGGTAATTAGTATGGTCAACATGTTGAGGCAATAGAACAGGGATACCGTTAATTTCTTCGGAAGTTTTGTATTCCTGCTGAACTGCGAATAAAATTGAGTCTTTGTTTCCCAGTGTATCAGCAGCCCAGATCGCACATTCCCTTCCAAATCCCCCGGCTCCAAATATGCACAGATTCTTCATCTACACCAACTCTGCGTTTACATGAGCATCGCCCAATTCGAGAAGGCGGATTGAAGTAAAGTTTTGCTCAAGGCCTTCCGGCCCCGGGAAATGTACGCGGACATAGTTTTCAGTCCAACCCGTCCAGTAACCACTTGCCGGATTGTATGTTTCCGGAATTGTTATTCTAATACTACCAAGTTGCGAGTCGTAAAAGGCTGTTTTTTTCTTGTTAGAAAGCTTGCGGAGCCTGTTGGTGCGATACTTGCGGACGTGCATAGGAACAACCTGTCCCATCTCAGCAGCGATAGTATTGTCCCGCTCTGAATATGTAAATGCGTGGAGATACGAGACCGGAAGTTCCTCAAGGAATTTGTATGTTTCGGCAAAATTTTCATCAGTTTCCCCGGGGAAGCCAGTGATTACATCAGCGCCTATACAGCAATGATGTATGCTATCCTTAATTTTGAGTATAAGTTTCCTGTAGTCCGATGCTTTGTACCTGCGGCGCATTTTACGTAGAACTCCGGGTGAGCCGCTTTGAAGTGGAATGTGGAAATGCGGTACAAAAACTTCCGACTTGGCAACTATATCCAAAATCTTATCAGTCAGCAGGTTAGGCTCAATTGAGGATATCCTAAAACGCATTCCAGTGATGTTTTCGTCTATCAGCCTGGCAACATCAACAAATCTGTGGCCTTGTTTATCGTGGTAATCCCCGAGATTTATACCTGAAAGTACAACTTCGTATTTACCGTTTGCCCTGATTTTCTCAATTTCGGGCAGTATATCATCGAAGGCCATGCTCCTGCTGGCGCCTCGCGCCATTGGAATAGTGCAATATGTACAGTTGTAATTGCAACCATCCTGGAGTTTCAAAACAACACGTGTGCGGCTCTCGTTATCCACTGATACTGAAGTATGGAATGGAGCGTCTTCAAGATCCGAAACTAATATGTCAACTAAATTACTTTTACTGAAATCCTGCACCAGGTTAGTGATGTCGAACTTCTCGCGGTTACCAAATACAGCGTCTACTCCTTTTATTTTCGCAAGTTCTTCCGGTTTAAGTTGTGCATAGCAGCCCATAACGCCAATATAAGCACCCGGGGAATTCTTCAATGCACGTCGGGTGATTTTGCGGGCATCTTTGTCGGCACGGTTTGTAACTGTACAGGTGTTAATGAGCACAATGTCAGACTCTTCGCCAAATTTGACAATCGTGTGTCCCATCTCCTCGAAGCTGCTGCTAATCTGGCTTATATCAGCAAAGTTAACCTTACAGCCAAGGTTATAGATAGAAACCTTCTTCTTTTGCTCATCTTTATTCATCATTTTATTAACGATTAAAGTATGCATTAATTTAAAACAAAAAAGCCCCACCGACCAGCAGGGCTTTGTCCTAATTCAAATAAATTTAATTTACAAAACTAACTCTGAATTTGCCTTCAGTAATTACTTTTTCTTCAGTACCATTTACAAGAGTACCTGTAAAGCTGAATGTACCTTCAATTTCATTATCGCCGAATTTAGCTATTTCGTATTGAATCTCAGATGCGGCATATGTTTTTGTGTTTTGCGGATTCTGAATATCAAGCTCAGAGTAGAATCCATTCCCGTCAAAATAGGAGCCGGGATTTTCTTTGTCAATTGTAATGCTGATTGATGAAGAAGCGTCCATGGTTCCGCCTGAAATCTGAATGTTGATGCCACCTGCTCGAATTGCCAAGGCACTGGCGCTGCTCCAGGACTGGCCGTTTATTTTTGCTTTCATTTCACCGATTTTTAGGGTGCTACTGTTATTCGAGTTTGTTCCATTGTCATCATCATCAGAGCAGGATACAAACAACAAGCTTAAGGCAATAAATGCAAATGCGAATAGTTTGTTAATCACAATGCCATCCAATTAAAAATATGAGTAGAAATATTAAGGCTGCAAAAATAAAAAAATGAACCAAAAATTAAAACAACAAATCAGAATTTAATTAAAATGTGAATTAAAAAATACCAAAACGGGTGCTATTACACATTATTATCGCTATTGCATTGAATATCTGATTATAAATAAGAGTTAACAACATGTTAACACCTTTGAAAATTTCGAAACCAAGGCTGTTTCAATAATAAATACAATTGTTGAAAAATTCTACTAATGATTGCTAAAATATGTTAACAAACAGCCACTTATGAGAAGATTAGTTAACAGTATATTTGTTTAGAATTTATATAGGAAGTTTAATTTTACCCGATTTTTCGAAGAGAATTCTATTCATTATTATTTATAATAAAAGGCGGGTATAATGAACAAGCTCTACCAAATCGCATTTCTTCTATTATTAATCTCCCCACTGGCACTTTTATCACAAGCAAACACCACGGCATCTGTAACCGGGTTTGTCTATGATACTGAAGGTATGCCTTTGCAAGGAGCAACTATCTTGCTCGAACACGTTCCCACAGGAACAAAGACCGGTGGCTTCTCAACATCTACAGGTAAATTTACTGTAGTCGGCCTTAAAATCGGCGGCCCTTACAAAATGACAGTCAGCATGGTTGGACGCGAAAAAGTTGAGCAAATTGGTATCTGGCTTTCTATCAACCAGAACTACGACACAAAAATTTTGTTACCGGAATCCGGTGTAACATCTGATGAAGTAACCGTAACAGCCGATAAGAATGAGATTATTTCGGCTAACAGGATGGGTTCGTCCCAACATGTTTCACAGAAGGACATAGATGCACTGCCTACGATTTCACGCAGCATACATGATTATTCACGATTGTCCCCATTGGTAGTATCTTCAACAGGCAGTGGTTCAAATGTTGCAGGACGTAATTCAAAGTTTAACAGCATCACAGTTGACGGTGCTATCATGAGCGATGCTTTTGGACTGGCATCTTCAGGAACACCTGGCGGGCAGGCAGGTTCAGAGGCTATTTCACTTGATGCTATCCAGGAATTTGAAGTCTCAATCTCTCCATTTGATGTTCGCGAAGGCGGATTTACCGGAGGACTGCTTAATGCTATTACAAAGGGTGGTACAAACAGTTTATCCGGCTCAGTTTACTACTATACACGCAACCAGGCATTTATTGGCGACAGCCCGTTAGAAGATAAAGATGGCAACAGGGCGCCATATCCGGATTTTGACGAAATGCAGATTGGTGGAAGAGTTGGTGGAGCAATCATCGAAAACGAACTCTTTTTCTTTGTAAACGGAGAATATAAAAAGCGAAATGACCCCACAGTTATTGGCTTGTTAGGCGATAATGAGGCAAATATATTCCCTTTGTCAAGAGATACATTCAACCTGATTAGGGATGCTGCGATTAACAATTATGGATATGACCCAGGGAGCTTTGACCAGTACACAAGAGAAACCGATGATTTCAAGATATTTCTGAAACTCGACTATAACCTGTCTCCGCAGCATAGGTTGTCCCTAAGACACAACATGGTTAATGCTAACCAAGGGAATGACATTGTCAGAGATTTCGATGATTTCTCATTGTCGAACCAGGAATACATATTCAACAGTGTTCAGAACCAGACAGTTTTGCAGCTAAACAGTATATTTGGCCAGTCAATGGCCAATGAATTCAGGGCAGCTTACACAACAATTCGCGACAAACGCGACCCGGTTGGAAGCCCGTTCCCGCAGGTTACAATCCAGAATCTGGGTACTGAAGGAAAAGGTGATGTCAGCTTTGGAGTAGGCCGGTTCTCTCAAGCTAACTCTCTTGACCAGGATATCATTGAAATAACAAATAACTTTAATTATTTTCTGGGTGACCACGTAATTACCATAGGAACAAACAACCAAATTGTTTCATTTAAAAACCTCTTCCTGCAGGATTATTACGGCAATTGGGAATTTGCATCATTGGATGATTTCATTGCCGGAAAATCTTCACGCAGGTCGCTTTCCTGGGCAAATACCGATGTAACAGGCGGCAGCGATAAACCTTTTGCCGAATTTTCTTATGCACAAATTGGTTTCTATCTCCAGGATGAATGGTCAGTACTAAGCAATATGAAAGTAACAGGTGGTGTCAGAATTGATATGTTCTCCTACCTTGACGATCCATACGAAAATGATAGATTTGCAAATCCCCGCCAGTGGTTTGGCTTCGACAGTCCCACTACGCTCAATACAAGTGAAATGCCTGCTCCTGTAGGTTTCTCACCGCGTCTCGGATTCAACTGGGATGTCCAGGAAGACCGGCAGATTCAGGTAAGAGGCGGTATAGGTTTGTTCTCTGGAAGAACTCCCGGCGTTTGGATTTCCAACCAGTTTTCCAATACCGGTGTTGATATCTTCAGGCTCGACGAAAGGAATCCTACAACTCCATTTGTTCCAGATCCGTTCAACCAGCCCCGCCCGGATAACGTAGCCCTCGCAACAGCTGAAATCAATGTTACTGATCCCGATTTCAAAATGCCGCAAATTATGCGTGGGGACTTGGCTCTTGATTACCAACTTCCAATGGGCTTCATCGGAACAGTTGAATTCCTTTATGGCCAGGCTGTTAATGATGTATTTTTCCAGAATATCAATATTCAGTATCAGGAAGACGGAAACGGAAATGTTGTAACAGCTCCTGACGGCAGGCCAATGTACCAGGGAGAATCAAATGCAACCAAGGTTGATTCGAACTTCACCCGTGTTCTACTTATGACCAACACTGATAAAGGTTCGCAGACCAGCTTCATTCTCCAATTACAGAAACCTTATGGAGCAGGAATATTACCGAACTTGTCAGCAAACCTTGCATATACTTACAATCGCACCCAGGACCTGAACAGTCTTACATCAAGCAGGGCAATATCCAACTGGCAGTTCAACCCTGCTGATGACCCGAACGATCCGTCTCTCTCAACATCTAATTTCGAAGTCAGGAACAGGATACTGGCCAACTTAAATTATACATTTGAATATCTCGATGGATTCGCTACATCAATCGGATTATTCTATGAAGGCAGGAGCGGCTCACCATTCTCATTCCTGTATTACACCTCATCAAGCTTCAACTTTGACCCGGATGTTGTGGCAGATTCAAAGGTAAAGGATGCCAACAATGACAATATCTGGGGCAATGATTTGATCTATGTTCCTACCGGACCAGAGGATCCTGACTTTATCTTAACAAGCGATAACTGGAATGAGCTAAATGCATTTCTTGACCAGTTCGATGGCCTTGATGACCAAAGAGGTAAAATAATGGAGCGCAACTCAATTACGGAACCCTGGGTTGATGTTTTTGACATAAGGATTTCGCAGGTCATTCCTACTTTCGAAGACCAGAAAATTGAACTTTACCTCGATATTCTCAATGTGCTTAATTTGTTAAATCCTGATTGGGGACATGACCAATACATCAATTTTGGTACATACGGCCTCTTCAGGTTTGAAGGTTATGACAAGGAAACGGGTGCAGTCAGGGCAAGTTATTCACCAAGGGGTGATAATACATTTGACGACCTGTTAAATACAAATGACCTGAATTCACGCTGGCAGATGCAGTTCGGTATCCGCTATACTCTCTAAAATATACTTAAAATACCAACAAAAAGCCGGTTCTTCAGGAGCCGGCTTTTTTAATGATTTACTTACCGAGAGGGTGGGAATTATGGAACAAATATTAAGTTCATATTTTCATTTTTATTTAAACAATTATTAATTCACTTGTTAGCTTCAACTAAATAATTAATTAATTTACACCTGTTTTGATTCGCTATCGAAAAGTGGTATATTGAACTCAACGGGGTGAATTATTAAGGCGTAATTCGCTATTATATAGAATTATTAGCCTTTCTCTCCTGCCTACTGAAGATGATGTAATTTTATTGGAGTTTTTAAATGAGTCAATTTGATTTTCCAAGAATCAATTTTAGTGGTAGTGTATGGCTGGATGTCGGGACTGCAAACAATGGATACCACCATCCTCTGGTTCTCTTTAACCAAAAGGAGTCCAAGGCTTATATGCCACCCAGGCTTTATATAGAATCTAATAATCAAACAGGGTTATATACGGCAAAGCAGGCAGGACTTACCATCTATGACGATCCTGATGATCCTACACAAAAATATGTAGAACTGGAACTTATTAATGATAATAATTATCAAGATTGGGCTCAGACTCCAATCGGTGGTGATAATGGAATTGATGCTGATTATAATGCGATGTATTCAGCCTGCTATAAAGATAATTTCCAAAAGGGGATATGCCCCGGATACTGGGATCTTTGGGGCGATATGTCTGTAAGGAATATCAATCTTAAAGTAACAGGAATAACTGTACCGGGCGAATCTGGAGGGGTAGTTACTTTTATTCCATCTAATCCCGGAGCCTGCCCAGTTGAGTTTCTTCCTCTTCTTACAGCAAAAGTGGACACTCAGGCATATCTATGTGATCTTGATTCAATCGGGCAGCTATTAACTCAGATTTTCTGGGGGCCAACCGGACTTAGTAGCTCTACCGGAGAAACTCTTATTAGCGGAATGCCTGTAAAAAGCTCAACGCGATGGATGAATCTGAAAAGAGTTATAAATACATCCAACATAGCGCCAACAGGTGGTTCGGCAAGTTTTTTCTCCTATGTTGATCTAAGCTCTGGCACTATATCTGATAAGCTCTCGAAAGCTATGGCAGGGTACATCGGTGAAGATGCTATTCATGCCCTGTTCATGAAAATCAATATTCACCAGGTATTCGAAGTAAGAAATCCCGATTATTCAAAACTGCCTTCGCAAGAAGTGAAAGATTTTTATAATAACAGCACTAAGAGAAATCCGGCAAAAGCTACTTTTACAGGCTCATTCTGTCCTTATAAAGCAGAAGATATGCAAACGGGTACAATTAGCCGTATGCTAAAAACAAACAACACACGTCCGGCAAACTTTAGCAGTGGATTAATTGATCTTAAAGAGCTGCCGACCTGGCCGAGTTATTCCGGTTCAATTAGCCAGCTTATTCAAAATGATGAGAATAATACTAAGGTTCCTATAAATTCATCAGTCGATCTGCCAAATATTCAGTTTCTACACAACAGCCGATATAACCTGGTTTCCCTCGATCTAATAAATGCAATCAACGAATATGGGATAGTTACCGAGGGTACCCCTTATCCATCGACATCTGCCGGCGGGGATGTTAAACCATTTTCTAAGTTCGAGAACTGTAATTTTGGTACATTCCATTTGCAATGGACACAAGACGGTGGAGGAGCCCCAAATACTATTGGAAAATTCAACTGGGAAAATGATTATAACATGAATCAGTTTCTGGCTAACGGGGGCATGGTCGATCTTCCTGTAGATGCCAGCGAAGATTATTCCAAGGGAACATTTCAGTTAGTGCTAAATGGTTTTGTCGGAACTGATGACGGAATAGTTATGATTGAAGATGAGAGTTGGGTGTTGTCTGATCAATCCGGGGCATATTGTGAACAGAACGGCATCTCCGGGCCATACCTTACACAAAAGCTGCCTATGGAAAAATGCTATTTAAGAGCTTTCACTAGAGGTGTGGCTATTCAACAACAAAACCCGGTTACCTTTTATTGGCAGAATCCAAACAACACAAATCCACCTGTTGTTGAAGTACAAGTTTATGACGGTATGCAGATCATCTATTCAGCTCCACCCTTTAATGTAATTTCGGCAGGATGCTTTTCTTTTGGTTTGTACTCTGATTTAAACTATCAGTATAAAAATACAGCAATGAATTTCTACGGACTTGTTTCATTTATTGCGATCAGAGTTTTGGCGCATGAGCAAGGTCTTGAGAAATATACAAATGGATCTGAACCTGTAACCTGGGATGCAGTCTATGAAAATGTCTTAAGAGAATACAAGACAATGCTTCCTATAATGGATGCAGTACATTTGATCAATAAAAAAAATTGGTCGGATACAATATTCCTGAATCAACTGAAGGCGATGATTAGCCTTGATTATTGGCAATATCTTCGTTATATGCCGGTTACCAGGGGACTCACTCAGCAGCAAAGAACTCTGTTGAAATTCTGGGCAGATCAAATCATTAACCAACAAGAAACAGAACTATGAAAAATAAATATTTAGTTATTATCATCGCATTTGCTTTGGTTTCTTGCATGGGAACCTCAACTGGCAACAATTCAGCAAAACCAAACTTTCCAACCGGCAAGAGTATATCTGAAGAAAGTGTTTGGGATATTTATCATGTAATGCTGATTCCTTCGCAATATAAATTCAAAATGCCAGGCTTGAACTCTTTTGCTCTGGCTAAGGCAGATGGAGATACTTGGGTAGTATTGGCCGGCAAGAAAGATGGCTACCATGGTACTGATGAGCAAAACTCATTCTTATCATCAGTCGCAAATGATTCGATATGGGTGATTGATCTGGAAGAGCAGATGAGCTGGGGCGCTCCTATTCCGGGTCAGTTTCGGAATTCATTATCGTGTTCCAATCCCCAGTCATATCAGATAGGAAACAGTCTTTATTTCTGCGGTGGATTTACCAGGCAATTTGATACCAATGACCGTTCAAACTGGACTTCAGACCTATTTATTGAGTTCGATATAAATGCACTTGTTAGTTATGTAAAAACTGGTGGAGACTTTGCAAGAACGATATTGAAGCAGTTCAATAGCCCTTATGTACAGGTAACAGGCGGCGAAATGTATGCAAATGAAAATTATATTTATCTAATAGGCGGCCAGAATTATGATACTACCTATATAGGAGGTTATAATGGCAAATATACCAACGCAGTTCGGAGATTTAGCATCGATCCCGATAGTTCGGGAGGCTGGGTAATTACTGACACTTCATCATACATAGACCCAATTAATCTACATAGGAGAGATCATAATGTCGTTGAAGTCCTCGATAATTCAGGGAATGTTGTACCTGCTATTTTTGGCGGAGTATTTACACCCGGCAATGGAGCTTATACAAACCCTGTGTACATATTCGGATGTGAGTCAGGCAATATCTCTATAAAAGTTGATACTACTCTTTACCAGAAGAATAATTTATATAAGTGCGCTTCTTTTTCGATTGCAGCGGCTGGAGGCTCACTTACTATGGTTAACCTTATTGGTGGCATTACGGGTTATTCCTGGGAAAGATCAAGTAATAGTTTAAAAGCAGGTACGCCTCTTGCTCCCGGCAGCAATATGCTCGATTCTCTGCCCTGGTCAAATATGAATAATATCTTGTGGACGACTTCCGGTTTTACGGTAGAAGTCCTGCAATTACCTTCAAATGGCGCTAAATTGCTGCCAGGCTACCTGGGTTCCGATGCCAAGTTCATTGCATTGGAAGATATGCTATTAGAAGGTTACCCATCTTTTATTGATGGCAATAAACTGGCTCCTCAGGGCGATACGATAAGCATCGGATATATGTATGGCGGGATAAAATCTAACGGCCCGACAACTCAATGGATACCCTCTTATGTTAATACCGAAGCGAATAATGTACTCTACGAGGTAAAAATAACTCGAATAGTACCTTAAAATGAAACGTTACTTATTTGTATCATTGGGACTTGTAGCAAGTTTTACCTTGCTGTTTGGGCTTGTTGAATGGTTAGACGTAAAATTTCTTCAGGATCCACTGTTGATAACCCGGACAACGGGAATATCAATTGGTCTGGTTGGGATATTACTGCTCATTTTGGACATTTTCCTGCCTGTTCCATCAAGCCTGATAATGATTGGAAACGGAGCGGTTTTTGGTTTATTTCTTGGTTCGGCATTATCTCTTGCCGGAGGCATAATATCTACTTATATCGGTTTTTTTATTGGCAAATTGGGTCAAACTTTCTTGGACAGGACTGTTCCCAATGACGAACGAGAAAGGGCAACAATGTTTCTTGAGAAATGGGGGATGCTGGGTATACTCATATCAAGGCCAATACCACTCATCTCAGAAACAGTTGCTATTATGGCAGGAGCAATGAGTTATTCCCCTTGGAAGCTGATAGTGATGTCCTTTCTTGGATATCTGCCTGCATCAATAATATACGCTCTAATTGGTTGTGAGGCAGTCAGTATAGAGACAAGCGCGTATAGCTTCCTGTTGGGAATACTTATAGCTATTGCTGTATGGCTTATTGGCAAAGTATTGCATGACAAGCATAATGTTTTCGGGGTACTCATATTGCTGCTATTTAGCCATACCAGTCCAGTTTTCTCAGCCGGGTTGCCAGATAGCTCAAAGATTAAACAAGACGATAGCAAAAAGTGGGGTGTGCTCGCTGTCCCTGCAATTGGCTATGAAAAGGAAACAAGAGGATATATCGGGGCTGTTGCTTTATTTGACTTCAAATTAGCACATGATTCAATTACAAGAACATCGAATTCGAAAACTGAAATCACTTACACGCAGAATCATCAGTTCATCTTAGAAAACCGGTGGCAGATTTTCTCTGAAGAAAACTTATGGTACTGCTTCGGTGAAATTAGTTTTAGCCATTTTCCACAACTTTTTTTCGGAATTGGCAGCAATAGCAAATTAGATGCACAGGAATTCTTTACTCAGAGATTTATTAAATTAGACTTTACAATGTCACATCAAATTCTTGATAATATATACTTCGGAGCACGCTATAATTACTATAATTCTCTATATTTATCCGGAGATGCCCTTGACATGTTAGTCCGGGACAATATAACAGGCTCCGGAGGTGGGGTTTCTTCCGGCGCCGGTTTTTACATCGCTTATGATAACAGAAATAGTATATTGACTCCAACTAAAGGCGCATTTCTTTCTGCCTCAATGCTTGGATATAACTCGATATTAGGCTCAGAGTATAATTTTATTTCCAGCGAAATAGACTTGAGAAGATACATCCCGGTAAGCATTAACAATTGGAAGAGTTTGCTCGCCCTACAGTTTTTTGGAACATTAACTTTCGGAGACACCCCTTTTTACCAGCTGAGCCAATTGGGGAGTTCGAGTCATATGAGAGGCTACTACAGGGGAAGATACCGTGATGATCATTATCTGTCTGCTCAAGCCGAATACAGATTTGATATATATTGGAGATTTGCTGCGGCAGTATTCGCAGGGGGAGGCAGTGTAGCAAGCTCATTGCAAAAATTCAATTCAATCAAACCAAGCTATGGAACGGGCATAAGGTTCTTAATAGACAAAATAGAAAACACTTATTTTAGAATTGACTATGCACTCGGACAAAATTCCGATGGCTTTTATATTTCTTTCGGGGAAGCTTTTTAAATTACAATCAAAGGACAATTATTATGAGCCTAAATCTAAAGCAATTAATTAAAAAAATAGTAGGCGATTTTATTTCCGCAACACAAAATGCCGGAATTGAAACGCCATTTATTCCGGAAGTTATAATTAAGAATACACCTCAACTAATCTACTACGAAGACAAAATATTAGTTGCGCCGGAGTGGAGCGGATGTACCTCAGGCGAGGTAATGATATTTGATACATGGGCAAAAGATGCCGGAGGCAAATTTACTGGCGAGCAATATTTTAAAATTAATTTCAACTGGTTTTTAGCAGCTCATGAACTAGGTCACTATATTCAGGCTATTCAAAATGACAACATGACAAATTGGGATGCGGAATTAAATGCTAATAAAATCGCTGTTGCCTTTTGGAAGCTCCAGGGTGAGCAAGCAACGCTGGATACAGTCATAGGCTGGTCTCAGATGGTCTGGAAAACATTAGAAAATCCTGTTCCCGCTGGCGATGATCCGGAAAAATATTTCAATGATAATTACGAAAAGCTAAGTTCATATCCCAATGCTTATGGTTATTTTCAGTTCATGTTCTATAAGATGGCATACGATAGTGATCCGGTTTTTAATAAGCTGGTTCAACCCAAAAACTAGCCAGAACTGTACTATCGGACGTTCTATGAGGCAACTAAAAGCAAAATACATTTTACAAAATATTACAATTATGCACCAATTAGGTTGTAAAAAGTGAATATTTGGATTTTAGATTAGAATCAAATATATTAAATAGTTAAATTTCCAACTAAAATATCAATCCACAGGAGAAAAATGGTTGCTATAGATAAAACTACTAATGGCAATTCTGCTGAAGCAGGGAAAGAGCTGGCGAACAGTACAAAGGCAAAGCTGGGAAGCAGTCCAACCTGGGCTATTGCATATTGTGCCGGCAAGCATGACAAAGAAGCTTTCTTAAGCGGAATTAGAAATGTTCTCGGAGATATCCCGGTTTTTGGTGGCGCCGCCGTAGGCATTATTACCAATGATTTCTTCGGATACGATGGATTCGAAGCAAGTCTTACACTTTTTGGGGAAGAGATGAGATACAAAGCAATTGCTACAGGCGATTTAACCAATGGGCAACTGGAAGGTGGCAGGGAGCTGGGCGAAAAGCTCAGCGGGAAGGTAACTAAAGATGATACTATTCTTATGTTTTTCGACACTTTGGTAAGCACTCCTCCGCCGCAGATGTATTCGGGATCGGAAATTATTAACGGATTCAATTTGGGGATTGGAGGTGACGATTATACAATACTTGGTTCCGGACTTGTAGCAGATATGAACCTAATGGATAGTTATGTGTTCTCAGGGGGCAAGGCCGAAAAACATATTGTCTCCGCAGTTGTTATTCCTTCTGAAATAAAGATGAACTATAGGATCCTTCATGGCTGCGAGCCTATAAGTTCTTATATGACAATTACTAAAATCGAAGGCCCGGTAGTATTCGAAATAGATAACCGCCCTGCTTTGGAAGTTGTATTGGATGCGCTCGGATTAGATCCCACCGAAGACAATATTAAGAGCCTTACAACTGTTGTCACCTTAGGAGAAAACAGGGGCGAACCATTCGGAGACTATGATGAGTCCAAATATGTAAACAGGATGATCATAATGGGAAATCCTGAAAATGGATCCATTATACTTTTTGAGGCCGATTTTGAAGTGGGTACGCGCATCCAAATCATGTCGAGATCAAATGACTTGATGATCGAATCCGCGAGAAAAAACGCAGAATCCTTACTTTCTGAAGTAAATGTTGAAAACACCTTTTGCTTTTATATAGATTGTGCAGGAAGGTGCAGGCCTTTTAGTGGTGCAGATCAGGACGATGCAGAGCTTATTCAGGAAGTGTTCAGCGATATGCCGCTGTCCGGTTTTTATTCAGGAGTAGAAATTGCTCCACTTCTGGGAAAAAGCAGACCTTTGGATTGGACAGGTGTATTGATGACATTTTCGAAATAAACTCATGGATACATACGAACTACTAATCCAGGAAAGAGATTTTTATATAAAAATCTCCAATGAGCTGGGTGGTAAACTATTAAAAAGCCAGGAAGAAACCACTCGTGCTAAAACGGATGTGCGTAGGAGTAATCTTGCGGCATCAGTTATTAGCTACGCTTATAAGTTGGCAAATGAAAGTGTTGATCTGGCTAAGTTTTATTCTTCTTTCGTGCAATATCTGATTGAGAAGATGAATGTGGATGGTGCAGGTATTTATTTTTTAAATGGGAACTCTGTCGAAGCTCTTACTTGCCTGAATCTTCCGACTAACATTTCTTTAGACTTATTCTCATCAAAGGAGTTTATGTTTTCCAGCAAGAATGACCCGATAACTTCTGAAATAGAAGAAGCTCTGGGCTACCCATTTTTGCTTTGGAGAAAAGATGATTCTACAAAAAGGGCAATTCTTTTCAGCAGGAAAACGGAAGACTTGCGTCTGAATTTACCTTTCACAGAAAGCAATAGATATTTGGCTGATAACATTATTAGTATTTTAGCTGATATAGAAAAAAAGAAAAAGATCGAGCTCGAAGAGCGCGATCTGAAAATCAGGATCGAAAAGTATAACCAGGAACTGGAGAAAAAGGTAAAAGAAAGGACAATCGAATTAGAAAAAGAGAAGGAATCTTCCGAAAAATTACTCCTGAACATATTACCAGAAGAAACAGCGAAAGAATTAAAAAAATTCGGCTCAGTTAAAGCCAGGCATTTCGATAATGTCACAATACTTTTTGCCGATGTTATTGGGTTTACAAATTTTGCTGAATCGATTGACTCAGTTGAATTAATTGACACGTTGAATTATTATTTTTATCAGTTTGATCTGTTATGTGAGAAACATGAAATAGAGAAGATAAAAACAATCGGAGATGCTTATCTGGCAGCAGGCAATTTATTGGAAAGCAAGCAAACTACTGCTCTTGATATTCTAAATCTTGCTATAGAAATGAGAAATTTTTGCAGGGAATCTAACCGGGATCAACTGATAAAGAATCCTTTGGGTTTTAGAATTGGAGTTCATATCGGGCCGGTTATTGCGGGTGTTGTAGGGAAAAACAAATTTCAATATGACGTATGGGGCGATACTGTAAACGTAGCAGCACGCCTTGAACAAAACAGCGCCAATGGAATGATAAACGTCTCAAGGGAAATTTATCTTAAGACTAATGAATATTTTGAATTTGAATATAGAGGATTAATAGCTGCCAGAAACAGAGGTGAACTTAATATGTATTGGTGTTTAGGTCCAAAATAATAAACGTGTACCCCATCAAAAAAATGAGATCATAATAGCTTGAGAATTAATTCTATCAAGATAAACTTTTGAGCAAAAATCTTAATTCAAACATTACTTGTGATTGATTTATAGGGGAATCCGCATTCTTTTATTTTAAAGACTTAATGTGTGATTCTCACAGGGTGATCCCTTCGGTAGAACCCACGGTAGCGAGTATATATCAAGCGGAGAGGGTGGGATTCTCACAGGGTGATCCCTTCGGGAGAACCCACGGTAGCGAGTATATATCAAGCGGAGAGGGTGTGATTCTCACAGAGTGATCCCTTCGGTAGAACCCACGGTATCGAGTATATATCAAGCGGAGAGGGTGG
>CAYVVD010000028.1:0-18789 GCA_964454975.1 uncultured Hyphomicrobiales bacterium
TAATATCCAAAACGGGTCAACATCCCCGTGATGGCTGTAATTCCATTGGTGCCTTACCGTATTAATTCCAATAATGCTGCCATATTTTCCTGATTGGGCAATTTCCCTCATTTTTTCAACGGCCGGGTGGTATCGCCATTTGTGCATTGTGAATATTTTACCGGGTTCCTGCTCATATAGATCTATTGTTTGGTCTAATCCATTCGTCAGGGGTTTTTCACAATAAATTGGTTTTCCGGTTGGAATTAACTTTTTAATAACATCATAGTGGTACTTAGTATCAACAGCTACAATATACCCGTCTAAATAATCAGGAAGTTGTTCGAGAACTCCAACTACTCCATCTGCATTAAATTCTCTTGCGTTATTTAGCCCTTTCTCACTTTTGTAAGCAACCCAAACCTCTGCCCCAATGCTCTTAAGGTCGCGCAAAATAAACTTTCCCCAGTTACCACAACCAACCAGACCAATTTTGACAATATCACTCATTTCAATTCAATTCTCAATGTTTCAACAAGTGCAAGTAATTCCCGGTAACCTTTTTCGTTCCTATCCCGGTCTGATATTTTAGGATTTTTTGTTGGCCAGGGTATTCCAAGCTCAGGATCGTTCCACACACACCCGAATTCATCATCCATGCTCCAATAATTTGAAAGTCCATAAAGTAGGGTTGCTTCACCGGGATAATAAAAACCGTGAGCCACTCCCGGAGGGATAATGATTACCTCTTTTTTCCCAGTTTTAAAAGTATGTGTGTAAACCTTCTCAAATGTTGGGGACTCTTTTCTAAGGTCTTTGACTGCTATAAATACATTGCCGGAAATGCTTACCAGATAATCAGTCCTCTTTAAGTGAACATGGAATCCCCTTATTGAATCAGGAGTGGAATATACAAGATTCCACTGAACAATCTGCGGGTTGTTTTCCCATTCGCCGCGATAAACTTCTGTCAGGCTGCCCCGGACATCATCATTCCTCTTTAATTCGAGGATTTTCGCACCATATATAGATTTAACTGGTTTTGATTCCATGTGTTTCGGTTTTTGATTATAAATGAAATATAAATTAACAAATATTCAGGAAATAAGAATCGAAATTTCGTACAATTTATCAAGATCCGATTTTCCAGATTTTATAGTTATCTGATTGGTAAACCGATTCTAAATCTATTTTCATTTCAGCGTATCCAAGGATATAATCCACCCTGTATTTTCTGCGGATTTCCAGTAAATCATTTCTTGTCAAAGTTTTATAATTCTTCCTTAACTGCTCAGACAAACCAATACCGTTCCGTTCAAAATCAATTCCTTTGTTCAAAGCTCTCAATCGTTCATTCCATTCAACAATATCACTGCTATTTTGTGGGGAGTGCCGATATGAAACTAATACAGGTCGTGCACAGGAAATATAAAAATCCTGAATTTCAGGTGGGAATATGAACATATCATCTTTGCTTGTATTCTCTCGAATCCATTCCGCAGTTTCGACATCAAATGATGCGTTACTAACAAATTTCTTGTTGGAATAGTTCGATAAATTAATTAATCCCTGTATTTTTTCGCTGTAAATAATGAAAAATCCGACAAGTATTACAAAACTTGTTATAGCTTTGCCTGTAACAGTTTTAATTCTCTCTTTGATTGTGGGTGATTCCATGGTTAGTTTTTTGTAAAATTCCTGAATCAGAAGTGCGAGCAACATGTAGCATACTAATGGTATTATAGTATCGGGCAACCTGAACCAATAAAATCTAAGGAATGCATCATTACCTGTCCAATGTATTAATCCCCCTATTATCGCTAGTGAAAATGATGAAAACGCAATCAATCCGATGTAACGAACCTTCCTTTCTTTAAACCTCATGTAAGCTATTAATACAATAAGTAAGAATGCGATGAAATGCATCCATGTGCCAAATCCCCAGTCAGGTATGACATGATGAGCGACTCGCAGATTAACATAAATATCCCAGCCTTCGTTGCTTTCACGTCCGACTCCAAATAAATAACTAAAAATTGTCAAAAGGCCGGGGAAGCCGGATACCAAATATATCCCGCCTGATTTAATGATTTTATTTAAATCGGGTGCAAATTCTCTGTATTGGATGAATGCACACAGAATTAAGCTGTAAACACTGTATATCCCGACAAGTATGTGGAATGACAAGGCCAATCCAAGGAATATGAAAGATTTAAGATACTTTTTACTTGAGAATAAAATAATGCCAAGAATAGCCATTGGATATGCAATAGCCTTTGTTTCCAGCCCCCCAATCATCCACTCTCCTGCAATTATTGACTGGTCATAGAAAAACAAAACAATAAAAGGGAGGGCAAGGAGATAATCCAGATTCAGTATTTTGAGTAATTTAGTAATTGCATAGGCGAAAAGTGCATAAGTAAATATCCTTCCAATCAAAATAGTCCAGAAGAAGCCCAAAACCTCAACCATATACCCTACAGGGTAGTTAAACAGTTGTCTGTAATTAACATCGAGATTCAAATACCAATCTTCCGGTATCCAGTCAGGATTCACAAACTGGTATGCGCTTGGAATTACATCAACTTCATTGTTAATTGGCTCGTATTCAAATTTGATTATAACAGCAGCTAATGTTATTGCAAGGGTTTTAAAAATGGTCTTTAATCTATCATTCATCCTGCAAATTATTAAATATGGAGCAATACATAAATAAAAAAGTGTCACACTTAGCGGAGCCGAAGTGTGACATATATTGACAATATTATTTAACGCCAATTACTCTCTTATCTTATAGTCTTTAGGCAGCTTAAGCATCTCTTCAGGTATGTCAATATCCTCTTCGAACATTGTTATTTCATAACCTGTAGTATGATTATCCATAGAATACTGTTTCATCAGGAAGTTTTTGTAAACCCAGTATTCGCGTTGGACGTTGGGGTACTCCTGCCTGTAGATATCACATTTAAAACCCAGGTGAGTATCATTGCCGGTCTTTTCATATCCGTTAGGCGGGTCACGCATGATTTTTGTCAGGCTTGTACCTGAAGCATTCCCCAGATGTTTGAATAGTGTCTTTTTGTCATCCTGAACTTTGTAGTAATCCCAGCCATGCCTGATTGTAGTCGTTTTAATGTTCCCCCTTGTTAATTCATTCCTCGCTATTGCACCATGCTCTGCAATCCAGTATTCTTCAGTAGAAATTACTTTTTCATCGAGTTTGTTTTCGATTTTGAAATGCGCAGTTTTAAACCCAAATGGCCTGTTTTTTACCATATTGTCTTCATCGGACTCAAGCCTTGCTTTGATGGACTTATATGTAGCCTCATTATCAATAGCGGGTATTTTTTCTTGCACGGAATCGCCTGTCATCTCTTTGGTGCCTTCATCAGCTTTTTCGGCACAACTTGTAAATAGCATAGTAAGGAGGAGTAAAGTTACGGGAATAGTCAGCAATGAGTGATAGAATTTTTTCATAATGCCTGTATTATTGGTTTAACTTATCGTTTAATGTTATAAATTAATAATAATTAATTAATTAGTCGTTAAGAAAAACGTTTCGGAATTTTCGTTTATTTGATAAACGGCTTATCTTGAGATTATATCAATAGAGAGGATAGTAAAATGTGGTATGCCAGTTTTTTAAGTATTTTAATTTTCAGCACTGCTTATTCTTATCAAAACTTAGGAATAAATCTTGTTGACCAGGGTGCATTTGTCAATATCATCAATCACACAAACAGGTATTTAAACGCCCAATCCTTCGATTCACTGGGATGGCCTGAAAGCGATTTTGAATTGGTATTAATGGATAACCGCCCTGCGAGGGAGTGGTCTGACGGAATAGACGATCCTGAAGAATACCGCGTAGATTACAGCGGAACTTACAAGTCAAGCTTCAAAGGCCGGGCGGATGTAAGCCTGTTTGGGAGCGGCGCAAGCATTCAGAATAGAAGCTGGGATGAAGCTTCAAACACAACATATTTTGAGCTTGTCATACCAGGGCCTCCTTCTAATGAACATGGTTTTGTTTACCTGACCTTTTCGAATACACAAAGAACACAGGAAGTCGGGCTTAACTCTGGCATCACAGAATTAATGGTAATGCGCCCGGGTTATGAGCTTGATTCTGAACAAATCTTTACCGACGATTACATCGCTCTTTGCAGGGCTGCTAATTTTGCATGTTACAGATATTATACGTTACAGAATATCTGGGAAGGGGAACCGGATTATCCCGGGAAAACTATTTGGGATAAACGGCGCATACCTGCAGACGCTTCTCAAAATCCATCAGGCAACACTAATGGCAAGCTTGATGGTTGGTGCTGGGAGTATGTCATAAAACTGGCAAATATTCTGAACAAAGACATTTGGATTTGCATTCACATCTCATGCGATGAGGATTATGTAAAAAAACTTGCCCAAATGTTGAAAGAAGAGCTGAATCCCGGCATAAACATTTATGTAGAAAACAGCAACGAGGTCTGGAGTCCAACCCATATGCGTCACGGGCCTTACAACCAGGCACAGGCTGAAGAATTTGGCATTACATTTGACCAGAACTACGCCCGGCGAACAGTTGATCTGTCAAACTGGTTCGGGGAAGTGTTTGGATCTAATGAAATCAATAAAAGAATCAGAGTTATTCTTGCAGGTCAACATGCATATAACGGGCGGAACGACCAACACCTTGCATTTATAAATGGGAACTACGGACTGCCAAAGGATTTCATATATGCTCTTAGCACAGCGCTCTATTTTGGCTCAACATATTCTGACGGCACACCGGAAGAGATAAACAACGGGATGATTGAATCTATAGATGAGCAAATCAAAAATGTCGCAAGCAATCTTTTCAGGCTTAATCACATTAACAAAGCTGATATCTGGGAATTACCAGGTGGGTGTACTTCTTATGAAGGGGGGCCACATTTACCAAGCGGCGGCAACCTTGACAACCTCGATAACCAGATACTTGCCCACAGGACACCTAAAATGAAGGATATTATGAAAATGAATTATGCCGAGGGCTGGTTCGATATGGGGGGTGGGCTGGCATTGCAGTTTACTTTAAGCAGCGGATACAATCGTTACGGCTGCTGGGGCCTTACCGACGACTGGACTAATCCCGACAGGAATTACAAAATGCAGGCAATGCGAGAATTGCTTTACGATGAGACAGACGTAAAAGATGTTTTCATTTTCAATGAGTTGAAGAACTACCCTAATCCGGCATCCCGTTTCTTTACTATTGAATTTTGGAACGATTTTCCAGGAAATGTGCGAATAATACTTCACAATATAACTGGAGAGAAAAAAAAAGAGGTATTTAACAGGTATTTACCGGAAGGTTTGCAGAAAGTAGATATTGACATTAGTGATGTTCATCCTGGCATATTTTTCTACCGTATTGTTTCATCTACTGACACAAAAGCAGGCAGATTGATAATTCACAGATAGTTCCCATATGAATTAATTGAAGATCCTGTATTTTGTAATATTAAAATTAATTCATATTATAAACGACAATATTGAATAGGCTCTTATTTACACAATTCAATTAGAATAGTTTACACATATTAAGGAGGGATTATGTATACAGTAGGTCAACTGCTTGACAGGAAGGGCAGGGAAGTGTGGTCAGTAACTTCAACTGCTACAGTTTTCGAGGCGTTGGAATTGATGGCGGACAAAGACATAGGTGCCGTTCTTGTAATTGATGAAGGGGAGATGCTTGGTATTTTCTCCGAACGTGATTATGCAAGGAAGGTTATCCTTAAAGGGCGCTCGTCAAAGGAGACCCTGATTTCCGAACTCATGACCAGGGTAATGTTTACTGTTGACAATAGCAAATCCATGCACGATTGCATGAAGATAATGACTGATAACCACATCAGGCACTTGCCTGTCCTTGACAATGGAGCTGTTGTCGGGATTGTAACGATAGGTGATGCTGTAAAACAAATCATATCATCTCAGGAGTTCACTATCCAGGAACTTGAAAAATACATAAATGGTTAATAAATGTTTAATTAGGGCTGCTTTCGGCAGCCTTTTTTGCATTTTCAAAAAGGATTCATTCAGGCATATTCTTTAAATTGCATTCCTGGTAAATTTAAAGACTTAGGAAAGTGATGTAATGGAAAACCTGAAGGAAGCTTTAAAAAGGAAAAAAGAAGAACTTGGAGAATGGACTGCACATAATATCTACCTTGGCGAAGAAACTTTTACACTCTCCAATGGAATTGTCGGAGACGAGTTTAAGTTAAACAGGATTATACAGCTCATTAGTGATTTCACAGACAAACCATTTAATGAACTTCGCATTTTTGACCTCGCATGTCTTGAAGGGCTCTATGGTATTGAGTGTGCCAGACATGGGGCAGAAGTAGTTTTTCTTGATGCAAGGGAGGTAAACCTTGAGAAGGTAGAGTTTATTAATCAATTACTTGGACTTGAAAAAGTTACTTATGTTAAAGATGATGTCAGGGCAATAAATTCCTCAAAGTATGGCAAATTCGATGTCGTGCTTTGCCTTGGAATTTTCTATCACCTCGACTATCCTGATTTAAAGCCATTCATCCAACGGATGGCAGAGTGTTCAAAAGGACTTGTAATTTTTGATACACATATTTCAATGACAGCAGGTGATAAGTTTGAATTCGAAGGTGTGGAATATTACGGAAAACGATACATGGAACATCGCAGCGATGCTGGTGAAGATGAAAAAGAAAGAGATCTTTGGAAATCAATTGACAACCAATTCAGTTACTACTTAACTAAAAATTCGCTTTTGAGAATGTTAACCAATTCAGGGTTTACATCTGTCGCAGAGGCCTACATCCCTCATGAGCCGGAAAAATCTTATAATAGAATAACATTAGTTGCCAAAAAGGGTGACAGGCAACTAATTATAGGAAGTCCTCAAATAAAAGAAGCATTTCTCAAGGAAATACCGGAGCTTAGCCTTTCTGCACAATTCAAAAACTGGCTATTGGTACGTAAGAATTTCATGCTTGAGTATTTTAGGCTTAGAACCCCAAGATTCATTAAGGATATTTATAAAAACTTATTTAAGTAACCCGGTCTAATCTTTTACAAAATCATTTTGATAAAGCGGAATTCTACGGTATTCCATACCGCAATGAAATATATTCCCTTATATAGGTGCAATGATTCCATGTCAATTGACAATGCATTGCCATTCGATTTGATTCTTTTTACAAGACCTCCATTCATATTATAAACAGAGACTTCTTTCAATGTACCCCAAAGGGCTTCTATATTAATAACTCTTCCTTCGACTTTATATTTAATTGATTTACTAACGTGGTCTTCAACAAATATACCATTGGGCACATTTCCTTCTATCGCGCCTATTGATGGAGGGTTGTTGAATGGATAACCTCCGAAATCTAAATCAATGTTTTCATAGTGTTTCCCCGCACCGATAGCTGGTGAAGCAGGAATAATTGATAAATCAAGTTCATTAATATCAACAAATTCAGGATCGAGGTTTAGCAGGCCATTACTTTCAGTAGCCGGAAGGTTTGGCCCGTTCCAATTGGGATTATCAACATTAAACCACAAGTTGTTGTTGAATATGAAAGTCTCAGGCGCTGTGTTTGGGCCTATATTTACTGCATAAACTGAAGATGCATCCGTTACAAAGCAAATGTTGTTGCTGAATTCGTTGTCAGCACAGGTTTGAATTCCAGGTTCTGTATTTTCCTGTAGAATTCTGAACACCCATTTTTCAGGTTCATAGAATGAATTGTTGATAACTCTCGAATTGAGTGTACCTACAAATGCTACTGGCGCCATCGATCCAACGAATACGTTGGAATACACAAGAATCCTTGCGGATTCAAAGCTCTCCCCAAGCGGTCTGAAAAATTGTAACCCAGTACTGCCGCCAATATTGATTGATCTTTGTCCGCCATCAAGAAAAAAATTTCTCCTTATAGTAATATCTGCAGTGCCTCCTTTTGCCTGGATGCAATTTGAACCGCCTTCGCCGAATTCATTCAATTCTATAATCCCATTATGGCATCCTACCATATCAATAATGCTCCCTCCGGCAGCCCCGTTTCTGAATTTACAATTTTGGATAACGAAGTTATCAAGCCCTGAGAGCTTAAGTTCGTCATTGTTTCCATCTGCAGCCATACCCAGCCAATCGCAGTTACTAATTTCGACATATTCAGAAGGAGTGGAATAGTCCCCGCCATCGTCAATGTTTATACCATTTCCTGTCTGGCCTTCAAAGCTGAGATATCTTAATTTAACATAGGTAATATTTACGAAATGTATTGCTGTTGTACCTCCGGAAATAAGATTCTCCTTGTCTATTTCGCCTGTGATAACTATTTCATTTCCCGGTTCGCCATGAAGGTTTTCCACATAATCACCACCATCCAAATCACCAAGTACAAGGATCGTATCCCCCGGTGATGCAAGATTAGCTGCATGGGAAACATTGTAATGCGTACTGTCATTATGGACAATAAAGGTTTCAGCATACAAGAGCAATGAATTAAGAATCAGACAAAAGAGAAGTGCAATGTATTTCATAATTCGCCCTCGGTTATTTTTAGTTACTAATATAATAAAAAACCCCGCCAATGATATTGACGGGGCCTGGCCGTAATTTTGAAGCTCTAATCGAGAATGCGTCTTAAAAATGCGGGTTGTTCGGCTTCTTTATTATTTATAGTCTCTTTTACTGATTGCCCGGTTTTCTCATCGTTTTCGTTTTTTTCTTGCTTTTTAAGCTCACCAAGTTGAAAAACTGTATCATTAGAGCGTCTTTCATAAGCCGGGCGGTCAAATCTCTTCAACTGGCTGAATCCTTTTGGGCTTGATGTTGGTGCTTTTGCTATTCCCGGGAAAATTGGTTGGGTGGTTGCGCTTTCAATATGGCTTTCCGGTGTTTTGTCATTTCCGTCATATACTTTATCATTGAGAAACTCAATATTTGTACTTACATTCGAGCCGTTAAATCTGCTCTGAGAAGCGGGTTCATGTTTATTGAAACCTGTAGCCACAACAGTTATTACCAAATCATCATTTGGTTCGCCATTTTGAACAACCCCGTGAATAATATTTGCATCCCCACCTGCAGTTTTTTCTATGATTTCCAATGCCTCTGCTACTTCATGCATTGTCATGTTGCTGCCACCTGTAATATTCACAAGCACACCCTGGGCTCCTTCAATGGAAAGCCCTTCGAGCAGAGGTGAATTAAGCGCATTTCTGGTAGCTTCTTCGGCACGGTTCTCACCGGTTGCTGTTCCGATCCCCATAAGGGCATCACCCATACCTTCCATTATTGTCCTTACATCTGCAAAATCTACGTTTACGTAACCATGAACTCCAATGATATCCGAGATACCTCTTGTGGCGTTGAAAAGAACTTCATCCACATTCTGGAAAGCTTCGGAGAATGAAGTAGTAACATCAACAATTTCTAACAATTTTTGATTAGGGATTATTATAAGTGCGTCAATATGCTCTCTTAATTGAAGAATTCCCTCGTCAGCTATAGCGGATCTTTTCTTGCCTTCCCAAGAAAAAGGTGTAGTTATAATACCTACTACAAGTGCACCAAGGTCGCTTGCTACTTTTGCAACAATAGGTGCCCCCCCTGTTCCGGTTCCGCCGCCCATACCGGCAGTAACAAAGACCATGTCACTTCCCTGGAGGGCTTCCTTAATCTGGTCTAAACTTTCCTCTACGGACTTTTGCCCAACTTCCGGATTTGCTCCGGCACCAAGCCCTCGAGTGCATTCCTTACCTGCCTGGATTTTGATTTGTGCGAGATTATGGTCCAACGCTTGTTTATCAGTATTTACTGCTATAAAATCAACGCCGGTTAATCCACGGTTAATCATGTTGTTTACGGCATTTCCCCCCCCGCCGCCAACACCGATTACCTTAATTCTGGCACCGTCATTCGATGAGGTATCCAGCGATATCATAAGTTCCCCCCGGTATTACTTTTTGATTTAATACTCATTTATGCTGCTGAAAAGATATGAGCTTAAAGCTCTTCAATAAATTTTTTCACTCTTTTAAAGAAATTGGCCTTTCCCTTACCATTCTTGGCTGGAACAGGCTCAACCGATTCATGCCCTTCGATAAGTAATTCAGGCGACTTTTCTGCTGAATTTTCCAGCCCGAAAAGTGATAATCCAACACCAGTTGCGTAAATCGGGCTTTCTACCTCAGGAGCCAGTCCGTAGTATGAGATTCCTGATGGAATCCCAATTTTAATAGGCATATTGAATACAGTTCTGGCAAGTTCCGCTGTACCGAGTAACAATGTTGTGCCACCGGTTAATACAACACCTGCTGCAAGTCGTTCTGTATAACCGGATCTGCGTAGTTCAGCAAGTGCAAATTCAAAGATTTCCTCCATTCGAGGTTGGATAATCCTGCAGAGTTGACTCCTGCTCAGTTCTATCGGATTCCTGCCACCGGGACTTTTTATCATAAAGATTTCATCTTTACAAATACCTCTTAAAAAAGTATGGCCGTATTCGCGCTTAATCCTCTCGGCCTCATCATCAACTATGCCGATACCTTTGCGGATATCAGTCGTTACATGCTTTCCGGCTATGCCAAATACAGAAGTAAACCTGATAATGCCTTCCTCGAATACAGCGATGTCAGTAGTACCTCCACCGATGTCAATCAGGGCGACACCTACTTCTTTTTCCTCTTCGGTCAAAACCGCCCTGCTGCTTGCAATCGGTTCAAGCACGATGTCCTTTACTTTTACACCTGCTCTTTCAACACAACGGTAAATATTCTGGATTGCAGTTTTAAGCCCCATAACAATATGTACATTGGCTTCCATCCTGACTCCACTCATCCCAACAGGATCTGTGATACCATCTTGTCCGTCTATAATGAAATCCTGGGGCATTACGTGGATAATCTGCAACTCCGACGGAATAGCAATTTTTCTTGCTTCTTCGAGGAGCCTTTCCACGTCATTCTGTGAAATCTCATGCATTGGGTTGGATATACCAACGATACTGCGTGTCTGATGAGACTCAATGTGGTCACCGGCAATCCCTACAACAACCTCCTCAATTTTAATTCCTGATTGCTGTTCGGCCTGTTCGAGAACTTTTTTAATAGTAGCTACAGTTTTTTCTATATTAACCACAACACCACGCATGAGGCCTTTGCTCTCGGTGATTCCAATTCCGAGGACTTTCAAATTTGCTCCGGCATCATCCCTGGAAGTAACAAGGGCACAAATCTTCGATGTCCCGATATCCAGGCCAATTGTGATGTTTTGCATGTTTTCCGGTATTTGAGTTTCAGTTGACATTTTCTTTAGTTTAATTAATTACCACCCTGTTTTTCCAGCGGAGGTCAATTACATTTATATCGTTAGGTTCTTCCTCGTAGTAAGAGTTTTCAAGAAACAGTTCCAGTTTTCTGAGTTTTTCATATAAGTTTTCGTTTTGCCCGATTAGTATAGGTTTATCGCTGTTTGTGAGCCTGATTTCGTAGTTTTTTTCCATATTGTTGTACTTTACTCCCCCGGTGATTAAGTATAAAATTTTGAATTCATCTTTCTTAAGTGTATTGATTATTTCCAGGGCTCCACTTAATATTTTTTCCAATTCCCGTGAATTCAAATCCAGGCCTTCTATCAAAACCAAATTGCCATCAATGTTTATGTTTCTAAACGGCAGTAACTTTGCTGAAGTATCGCTAAGCAAAAGCCTGCCATCAATGCCTTCAACAAAGGCGGCAGGTATCTTCTCGTTTACATCCAACACAATTCTGTTTCCCGATTCAAAGAACGCATCACATCTTTCGATGTAGGGGTTGGCATTTACCGCATTTGCGAGGTCGAGAAGATCAATAGAATCCTTAACTTTTCCAATGATATCGCCTGATATCAAACCCAGTAGCTCTTCAGTACCAGTTATACTGTTGTTTCGGACTTCTATTTCTTCGACCTTGTTGCCCGTATTCCATTTTCCTGCGAGATATGCCAAAACTGCCACAACTAGCAATAGTCCCGCAAAGTAAAGGATTTGCCTTGCCCTGGCCATCCTGTCAACATTAGTAACTTCCGCATCATACGGCTTTGCCATGATTAGGCCGTTAAAGAACAATTATTGATTTTTAGATGAGGGGAGTTTCGAAGGGCTTCGATTCTCCTCTCTATGCTGCAATTGATTACTTGACCCAAATGTACGAGTCTTTTTACAGAAATTCAAGTGAAATTTTTGCTAAATGAATAATTTTTCAAAATTTTACGCCGATTTTCTGTAATTCTGTGAATATGTTGGCTAATATTATAATTTTCAAAGCACTTAACGCTTTTAAAGTGATTTCAATACACCTCCGTCAACCGGCAAGTTTATTCCATTGATGTAAGAAGCAAGGTCGCTCGCCAAAAAAGAAACAGCATAAGCTGTTTCTTTTGGGCTTCCTGTTCTGCCGGCAGGGATACCGGAAGTGATTCTGTTTTCAATTTCTTTGAAACTCCTGTTTTCGCGTTCAGCCATCGTTTTCATAAGGCTGTTCAGCCTTTGCGTAGCTGTATAGCCAGGCAAAATGTTATTTACCGTTATCCCGTATTTGCCTAATTCTCCGGCAAGTGTTTTTGCCCATGCACCAACAGCACCGCGCAAAGTATTGGAAGTACCTAAGTTATCAACAGGTTGCTTTAGGCTGATTGAGATAATATTTATAATCCTTCCCCATTTCTTTTCGATCATAGAATCTTTAAATGCTTGTAGTAGATCATGAAAGGCATATAAATGGGAATTGAAAGCTTTATTAAATTCTCTAATATTCGCTTCTGTTAATGATCCGGGTGCAGGACCACCTGAATTATTTATTATTATATCAGGATTGCCGCAATCAATTTTAATTTTAATAATTGCATTCTCGAGTTGTTTTTTCTCAGACAAATCGCACTGAACATAGGAATGGCCTTCTCCTCTGAGGGTAATAAACACGCCTTCAAGTTTTTCCTTGTTTCTGGCGAAAAGAAAAACTTTGCATCCTAAATCTGCAAATTCAACAGCAACTGCTTTGCCTATTCCCTCGCTTGCTCCGCAAACAAGAGCCAATTTCCCTTTTAAATTAATTTCCATTCAATGATTAATTTATTTATTCAGCAATAAGAGTATTGAAAAATACTTAAAATTCGTCTATATTTGTAATTCCAATTGGAGGATTCGCATAATTGGTATTGCAGCGGTCTTGAAAACCGCCGGGCGCAAGCCTGTGGGGGTTCGAGTCCCTCATCCTCCGCATATAATCAAAAACTTGCGCTTAAAACCGTAGTTTTTTTTATTTCGGATGGAACGCAGGTTCCGAAAAACTTTTTTAATAATCTCACCGTTAATTAGAATTAATTAATTAAAACCCACTTTTGAGGCAATTATGAAAAATATCACTAACGTAATGACTCTTTCACTTCTTGCACTTATTTTGATTTCCTGCCCCGAAGATGATAATCCTACAAATGGAGGCAACGGTATTGATTTCTCAACTTATTTCTCAACCTCATCCGGTTCATTTTGGATTTACGAACATAAAGAAATTGATTATGATTCAAAAAGCCAGACCGGTGAAACGACTTACGACTCAACTGCTGTTACGGGAATTGAAGAAAAAACCGGCAAACAGGCAACAGTTTTTACAAGCTGGGACTATGACAATGCAGGTGGTGCTTCGAATCCGACTGATCTGTACTACTACGAAGAAAACGAGTCAGTCTATGCGCATGCAGATCTGTTCAACAGGGCGCTTGCACAGATAGAGTTACCTGTTGACATTCCACTTGATATTGGCGACCAGTGGCTGAAAATTGCCGATAACCAGTCCAACTCCTGGATTACTACATCTGTTACAATTGAAGATGTTGAGATTAGTTTCCAAGGAATTCCGGGATTATTCGGCGGTCAAATTTTAGTTGAAGGCACAAAGGCAGGATCGGAGAAAATCACTTTATCAGGGTCCGAAATTAATACCATTAAATTTGCACATACTATTACATTATCAGGTGAGTTGAAATCTTTAGAAGGGATTACGCTTCTTACTCTTTCCCCAATCAGTACTAACTTCAATCTTTGGTTTGGTGAAAATGCCGGCATCGTAAAAACTGAACTTGAATCATTTTTAGCAAGTATTCCATTGCTTGGTGAGCAGAAGATAAATGGCGAAAAAATAACAGCAATAAGGTTTAATTATACGGAATAATCATACCTAAATGAGATATACATACCGGCCCTATCACCTGTGCAAATAAATTAAAATAGGAATATTAACTTTTTTTCATTAAATTTTATCATTCGGTATATAGAGAACTGAGAGATTGGTTCTTTTTTATGTTAACATTTGGGAGGTATTATGCGCTTTTTTGACAAAATATCAGCATTAGCAATTTTGATTATGTTGTTTGCTCTGACAACAAATTCAAATGCTGCTAAGGAAGGGGATTTCGGCTTGCATGCAGGAGCTGCGCTTGCAAATGGTGTGAATGTAACAGTTGGCGTTCCCTCGGGAGTTCTTTCAGAAGTTGCAATTACAACAACTTCGTCGGCAGGCTTTGCTTACATGCTCAGTAAAGACTTTCAGCTTGAATTTGGATTCGGTTTTCTTTCTGTAACTCCACTTGCTGGTGAAGATGCTGATGTTGACGCACTTTCAACCATTTCTGTTATGGTTGGCGGAAAATTGTTTTTCGAAGACCAGGGACCGGTAAGGCCTTATGGTGGGTTGAATGTAAGTTACTCAGTGCTCCCAACCATTGAAAGCGGTACAACAGAAACAAGCTCTAATTTCATGAGTGTCGGCGGTGTTTTTGGCGCAATGGGATTCATAAACGAGTCTGAAACGGTAGCTTTGTTTATCCAGGTTGGCGCTGCTTATAACTCGTTCTCATCAACATTTAAAAATGGTGAAGAAATGAAATCAACAGCTTCATCATTCAATTTAGGTGGTTCCGCGATTGGTGGGATGATATATCTCTGATAGTACAATAGTAGAAAAAAATGACCCCGCCACCGGCGGGGTTTTTTATTAATTGTAAAGCTCTGAAATATCTATATAAATCAGGTAATCCTTAATTTTTTCACCATCTTTATAAAAAATATCAACAAAAGGTACTGAAAGCTGAGTTTCATTATGCCGTGTGTAGGTTACCCTGCCGGAACATACTAATGAATTTTCATTCTTCCAGCAGTCCTCTATTTCATGGCTTAGGGCCTTTATCGAACCGAAGAAGCCGTCAACTGCAGCTTGGATGTTGTCCTTTCCAACAACAGGAGCAGCATTTGAAAATACAAAGCTTGAGTTATCTGTAAGGTAAGATGCAAATCCTTCGGCATCTTTATTATCTATAGTTTGGAAAAGGCTTGTAGCCCATTCTGGCATGTTCATTTATCCTAACCCTTATATAAAAAAATAAAATATGAAACCATTAACACGAATTTAATTGAAAAATAACATAAATATACTATATTATATGCCTATTAGATGCAAAGGTAATCGGTTATGGCTCTTGTCCTTCAAATAGCCTTTTATTTAGTAGCACTTGTGATTGTTTTGCGCATTCTCAGGTGGATAACCACGCCTATATTCAGAATTACCGGTGTTTACAGGTATTACTCAAGAATGTTCTTTACTTTTTCATTCTCAAAAAATGATTACGACCTTCATGTTGGTACAAGTTGGGATTTCTTCAGGCTTGAAAACCGAAACCAGCTGACAATATTTAAGTTTATGGCTGAAGGATTAATTAACATCTGCACTGAAATTGAAAAGGGCAATATAGACATCAACTCCAAGTTCAAAGGGAATACTTACTTCTTTAAGGATAATACTGCTCATAAGCTTGGTTTTAATACACGCGAGCTAACGTTTAGTGAGGCAATTTTGTTCTTGCTTAATTATCCCGAAGTTTGCCTTTTGCAATCATTAATGCTCAAAAGACTAACTCTGCCAAAGCTTGACAGTGTAAGGATACATTACATTTCCGGGCGCGAACTTCTTCAAAACAAACATATATTCCAGCGCTACCTCGATGGATTTAACCGCAGGCTTGGCAAAACACCGGAAAAAGTTGAAGAGAATTCTCTTATAGAATCAAAAGTAGCTTAGTACTCCTTGCTTAACAAAACCTCCAAAGCGTCAGCAACTGATTCGGCATAATATTCAAAAAGGCTCAAATGCTTTTCACAGTAATCCGGGTGTTTGTTTTTCCATACGACGCAGAAAAAATGATTCTTGAAATTTTCTGAGCTTAGGGGGACTATCAGCAGAGATTTTGCCTTGTCAAAAACGCCGATTCCAGTTCCTGTACCTTTTTCAAAAGCAGTGATTCCTTTTTTAATAAGTACAGATGATTTTTGCTTGAGAAGTTTTTTAAAAGAAGCAGGATTACCCACACCTGTCCTCTTTTTAATAAATTGCCTGTTTCCTGAGACTGATTCGGTCCAGTAGTTCAGTTGTTCGATTTCGCTGAAGTCCGAATTTATTGACATAAGGCTTGTGAAATTTGCATTTGAAATCATTCCGAGGCTTTGTAATGCAAATTCCAACCCTTTTTCTTTTTCGTCATTAGACACGGTCGAAATGAATCGTGATACCTCAGATGAAACATTGTAGAAATTAGAACGAAGGTTGAGGTCTTCCTCAATCTTCTTCTTTTCGCTAATGTCAATAAAGGAAACACATAGCCTGTTCTCGGGAATTATGTTGGCTCTTACATTGTACCAATTCCCCGCTATATTTTCATCTTTATAAAATACGTCACCTACGTTTGTATGCATTTTGTTGCGAATTATTTCAGCATAAAGCTGGGGAATTCCCTTGGAACGTAAGTTTGGGAAAGCTTCGTCAATTAATTTCCCAATTACGGTTTCTCTTTTGATTCCCGTAAAAATTTCCGCCATCCTGTTACATTCTATCATCCTAAGCGTAGTATCATCATTGCAATCTTCAAGCTTGTAGATATACATACCAATATTTGCCTGGTCGAAAATTTCCTTGTAGAGTCCCATGCTGTTTTCAAGTACACTAAACTCTGTAATATCAGATACGATGTTAATGATACCATCTATATTACCTTCAATATTCCTGTAAACCGACCTGTTAAAAACAAGCACTTTATTTTCATCACCTTTAGTATAATTAAATTTAATTTTTTGATTTTCGCCATCAGAAATTATTTTGGCATCAAGTTCTTTAAGCCTAACTGCTTCTTCCGGAATTACAAAGTCATCAACCTTACGACCTGCCAATTCAGAATTAGTTTTGCCTAAGAATTCACAGCAGGCTGTATTGCAGCCAAGAATCTTCCCATCTGTACCTTTGTAAAATACCGGGAAAGGAATTGAATTAAGTAAAGAATTGGTAAATGATATGTTTTCGTTTACATGCTTTAACTGTAAGTGCCTTTCAATTGCTTTGGTTATTTTTGACAAAACATCAATCAAACAATTAAAATTGTTTTTAATCTCTGAGCGAAAGTCATAATTTTCGCGGCCATAAATGGTGATTTTCCCAACGATATCGTTATTTATTATAATGAATTCGGATTGTAAGTTTTCAGACTCAAAGTAATTTTCGCTTTTATATATTTCGCTTCCAAGACTTATTTTAACTGAGATATTGCTACTACCCTTAAATGAATAAGGAATAAGTGTACATATTTCCCGTAGCTTTTCACTCAAACTCAACTCGTCATTTTCCAGTATGTTAGTAATTTCAACGAGGTTTTGCATAAAGACAATCTTCAGGTTTTTATCGCCAATATTATAGAAGTAAAAATCGGGTGTGAACAGTAATGAGTTGTAAATAGTTGAAATCTGGTTAGCCATCCCTATTATAGATGACGATATGAGTACTGTCCCCATAGCAGAATTATCTTTGATGGCTTCCTTTAAATCTTCCTTTCTGCAGAGATAAAAAAACGGAGTCTCAGGGAAGGCTCTTATAACCGGGAATTTTTTCAGATCCATTCCGGGCGACCATTCTATAAAAAGTGCATATACAGAATTATTGTTACGAATATATTCGATGCACCGGTAATCATCCGGTTCAAACAATCTGATTTCTAAGGATTCAAATACTTTAAGTACTTCACGGTTGTTAATTGATATAATTGCTGTTGCGTTTTTCATTTTATATTGCTGTATTCGACGTTATTTCAAAGTTTAGAAATCACCCTGAGCCGTTTATTAATCTAAAATTGGAATTTACTTAAAATTTTGAATTAGTAAAAGACTCTCTAATTTTAACTATAATTAAATAAGAGTGCAATAGTCCTATTTAAGAATCGTCGGGCTAAGTGGTTTTAGATACAAATGGGAACAAATGTTCAGGTTGTCTAAAAAAGTAGAGTATGCCTTACTTTCATTGCAATTCATGGCAATGAAGGAAGATAACCTTGTCACAGCTAAGGAACTTTCCGAGAGGCTGAGTATCTCATTCGACTTCTTGTCAAAAACCTTGCAGAGGTTGATGAAAGAGGGATTGATAAATTCCCAGCAGGGAATAAAAGGCGGGTATTACCTCTCAAGGACTCCTTCTGAAATTTCGATTGCCGATGTAGCGTCTGCTCTTAATAATAAACCACAGATCATTGATTGCGCGGATACTTCTAATGGTGAAAACTGTAAACGTACTGATGATTGTACTATTCGTGACCCATTAATGTTGCTCCAGGGTAAAATAGAAGGGATTTTTAAAACTACAACCATTGCGGAATTGGTAAAATTGGAACTTGTCAACATCTCAATGGCTGAAAATTCATTAAAT
>CAYVVD010000028.1:18799-29432 GCA_964454975.1 uncultured Hyphomicrobiales bacterium
AATTGAACTTGATACAGGGATATTTTCATGAGTACTGAAGAAAAATTAATTAAAGATCTTACGCAAAAAGACTATAAATATGGTTTTGTCTCAAATATTGAGCAGGAGTTTGCACCTAAAGGATTGAATGAGGATATAGTCAGGTTTATATCCATGAAAAAGGAAGAACCCGAATTTATGCTTAACTGGCGGTTGAAAGCTTTCAGGTTTTGGCAGAAAATGAAAGAACCAAACTGGGCAAAGGTTTACTATCCTGAAATTGATTACCAGAACCTATATTATTATGCTGCTCCAAAGCAATCCGTAAAACCAAAAAGCCTTGATGAGATTGACCCTGAAATCAGGAATACTTATGAAAAGCTTGGAATCCCTCTAAGTGAACAGGAAAAACTTGCAGGTGTAGCTGTTGATGCAGTTCTTGATAGTGTTTCGGTTGCCACAACATTCAAGAAGAAATTGTCGGAGCTTGGAATTATTTTTTGTTCGATGAGCGAGGCAATTAAAGAACATTCCGAACTTGTGGAGAAATATATAGGCTCGGTTGTACCATATACAGATAATTTCTTTGCTTCTTTAAATTCTGCTGTTTTCAGTGACGGTTCTTTCTGTTATATACCTAAAGGCGTGCGAAGCCCGATGGAACTTTCGACTTATTTCAGGATCAATGCTGCATCTACAGGACAGTTCGAGAGGACGCTAGTTGTGGCTGAAGAAGGAAGTTACGTAAGCTATCTTGAAGGGTGTACAGCTCCCCAACGTGACGAGAACCAACTGCATGCCGCAGTTGTTGAGCTGGTAGCTCATAAAGATGCTGAAATCAAATATTCGACAGTGCAAAACTGGTACCCTGGGGATAAAGATGGAAAGGGTGGTATCTACAATTTTGTAACAAAACGCGGTTTATGTGCAGGCGAAAACTCTAAAATCTCCTGGACTCAGGTTGAGACAGGTTCTGCTATAACATGGAAATATCCAAGTTGTGTTCTCAAGGGTGATAATTCTGTAGGTGAATTTTATTCAGTAGCTGTTACAAACAATCACCAACAGGCTGATACCGGCTCAAAAATGATGCATCTTGGCAGGAACACGCGTAGCAGGATTGTTTCTAAGGGTATTTCTTCTGGTAAATCAGACAATAGCTACCGTGGGCTTGTACAAATAAATAAAATGGCCGAAGATGCCCGTAATTATTCTCAGTGCGATTCCCTTCTTATAGGCAGCGACTGTGGCGCACACACATTTCCTTATATCGAAGTAAAAAACAAGTCGGCAACAGTAGAACACGAAGCAACGACATCAAAAATTTCAGAAGATATTGTGTTCTATTGCAATCAGCGTGGTATAGCAACTGAAGACGCGGTCGGCCTGATTGTCAATGGATATGCTAAGGAAGTCTTAAATAAGCTTCCGATGGAGTTTGCAGTTGAAGCTCAGAAGTTGCTTGCAATTAGTCTGGAAGGCAGTGTAGGCTAATGAAAAAAATATTGAATAATTAATGAAAATACAGGGGTTTAAATGTCGCTAATTAGTATCAAAGATTTGAATGTTTCAATCAAAGGAAAGGAAATTCTTAAGGGACTGAACCTTGAGGTTAATAAAGGCGAGATTCATGCTATAATGGGCCCGAATGGTTCAGGCAAGAGTACACTTGCTTCAGTTCTTGCCGGTAAAGAAACATTCGACGTTACCTCAGGTAGCGTAACATTTGAAGGCAAAGACCTTTTCCGGTTCAACGCAGAAGAACGCGCCCGCGCAGGAATCTTCCTGGCTTTTCAATACCCTGTAGAAATACCGGGTGTTTCAAATGCGAATTTCATGAAAACGGCTGTTAATGAACTGAGGCGCCACAGGGGGGAAGATCCGCTTGATGCCATGGATTTTCTTCAAATTCTAAAGGAAAGGGCAAAACTTGTAAATATTGACCAGTCCTTCCTTCACCGTTCTGTAAACGAAGGGTTTTCCGGTGGTGAGAAGAAAAAAAATGAAATATTCCAGATGGCAATGCTCGAACCAAAATTCAATATTCTTGACGAAACTGACTCGGGGCTTGACATTGATGCACTCAAAGTAGTCTCGGAAGGTGTCAATAAACTCAGGAATGATAACAATGCCTTTCTTGTTATAACTCACTATCAGCGACTGCTTAACTACATAGTACCGGATTATGTTCATGTTCTCTGGGATGGCAGAATAGTAAAATCCGGAGGAAAAGGTTTGGCGCTCGAACTCGAAGCAAAAGGATACGACTGGATAAAAAAAGAAGCAATAGCAGTATAAAGCAGGGAAACAATGGATTCATTAACAAATAAGACAAATCTGAAAAATAAGCTCGTTGAGCGCTATGAAAATTTTGTAGCCGGCCTTAATGGTGGCAGGAATGCTCCTTTGAATATCCTTAGAAGAGAGGCGCTTGGCTCATTTATTACTCAGGATTTCCCGACATTTAAGCATGAAGAGTGGAAATATACTAATGTGAACTTTTTAAACAAGTATTCCTTTGAGATACCATTGGGGCTGCCTGAAAGAGATTATAATGATGATGATATCGACGACTTAATTTTCCATCCCTTTAACGTAAACATGGTTGTTTTCGTTAACGGGTTTTACTCTGACAAGCATTCAAAAATTATAACAAGAGATGATAAAATATGCATCAGGAATCTTGAAGAAGTATCAATTAAGGGAGAGTTGGACAAGGATTTCGGCAATATAGCCAACTTTCAAAGTAATCCATTTGTAGCTTCAAATACTGCCCTGGGTGCAGATGGCGCTTACATAGAAATCTCTGATAATGCAGACATTGAAGAGCCGGTTCACTTGCTCTTTATAAATGATTCCCGCGAAAATTCGATGCTTGCACAACCGAAAAATTTTGTAAAAGTTGGTAATAACGCCAGGTTTAAGATGATTGAATCAGTCCATACTCTCGGCGAATATCCCGGCTTTACAAACAGTGTTACCGAATTTAAACTTGGTGCGGATTCAATAGTTCATACTTACAAACTGCAGAATGACAGCCATAAATCGTATTATATTGGTACAACACATACGGTTCAGCAGAAAAACTCGAAATTCAATAATACAACGGTTACACTTAACGGTACTTTTGTTCGCAATGACCTGAACTCAAGATTTGAGGGTGAATTTGCAGAAGCACACTACAACGGGATTTATTTCCTCCAAGGTGATAATTTTGTTGATAACCATACCCTGGCAGACCATGCAGTACCAAATTGCCACAGCAACGAAAGCTACAAAGGTATCCTGGATGATGATTCAACTGCTGTGTTTAATGGCAAGATAATGGTCAGGAAGGGTGCTCAGAAGACTAATGCATTCCAGTCCAACAAGAACGTTTTGCTTACAGACAGGGCAAGAATTTTTACAAAACCTCAACTTGAGATTTACGCTGATGACGTGAAATGTAGTCATGGTGCCACTTCCGGCAGCATTGATCCGACAGAGTTGTTTTATCTTCGCTCACGAGGTATTCCTGAAGAAAAAGCAAAGTCTATGCTACTTTTTGGATTTATTTCTCAGGTACTTGATAGGATAAAAATAGAAGAATTGCGTAAGTCTATATCTGAAGTTGTTCAGGATAGGCTGGGTGTTTAATTAACTTATACAGAAAAATGAGCTCAGAACTAACAAAAGTAATTGATGAACCGATATCTATAGTTGATTTTGAAAGGATTAGACAAGACTTTCCAATCCTACACAAACCAGTACGCGGAAAAAGGCTTGTATATCTTGACAATGCAGCATCAACTCAGAAGCCGCAAGTAGTGATTGATAAAATCCATGAATATTACGATACATTCAATAGCAACATCCATCGCGGAGTACATTACTTAAGCCAGGAAGCAACCAAGCTCTATGAAAATACCAGGGATATTGTCAGGGATTTTATTAATGCATCCAGCTCTAAGGAAATCATTTACACTCGTGGCACAACTGAATCAATTAATCTTGTGGCATCAAGCTGGGGCAGGCATAATATTAAAGAAGGAGATGAGATTGTAATCTCACACATGGAGCATCACTCTAATATTGTGCCCTGGCAAATGCTCTGTGAGGAAAAAGGAGCAAAATTGAAAGTTGTTCCAATAAGCGATTCCGGAGAATTCATATTTGAAGAATACAAGAAACTGCTTAATGAAAAAACGAAGCTTGTTTCGATTGTACATGTCTCCAATTCGCTTGGTACAGTAAACCCTGTTCGTGATATAGTACGAGAGGCAAAAAAGTATGGAGCTGTTACACTTGTTGACGGAGCACAGTCAATCCAACACAAGAAAGTTGATGTAAAATCTATCGGATGCGATTTTTTTGCTTTTTCCGGGCATAAAATATATGGACCTACCGGAATAGGCATACTCTGGGGAAAGAAGAAATTGCTTGAAAGTATGCCTCCATACCAGGGTGGAGGAGATATGATTGCATCCGTCAGATTTGAGAAAACCACTTATAATGAATTACCTTATAAATTCGAAGCCGGGACGCCAAATATTGCCGGTGCCGTTGGTTTGGGCACTGCTATAGAATATGTTAGAAACATAGGCATTGAAACAATTGATGCTTACGAAAATGAATTGCTTGCCTATGGAACCGATGCTCTCTCAACAATAGAGAATCTGCGTTTTATTGGTACAGCTCCGGAAAAATCAAGCGTACTCGCATTTGTACTTGAGGGTGTGCACCCACATGATATCGGCACGTTCCTTGATGTGGACGGGGTTGCGGTACGAACCGGGCACCATTGCACAGAACCGATAATGCAGCGATATAATGTTCCGGCAACCACCAGAGCCTCTGTGTCATTCTACAATACTAAAGAAGACATAAACGTTCTTGTAAAGTCAATATCGAAAGTGATAAGGATGTTTAGTTAGATGAACGAAATCCAGGAATTATACCAGGAAGTAATACTTGACCACAACAAGAATCCGAGGAATTTCGGTCAGATAGAACTGCCTACACTGGAAGCGGAAGGGCATAACCCTTTGTGTGGTGACCACCTGGAACTTGATGTGATTATCGAGGACGGGGTAATCAAAGACGTAAAATTTACGGGCGCCGGATGTGCGATTTCAAAATCATCCGCTTCGATAATGACAACACTGGTTAAAGGCAAAACTATTTACGAAGTTGAAAAAATGTTCGATGAATTTCATGATATTGTAACTTCCGACCCCAACTCAGAGATTGATTCTATGAATCTGGGTAAACTGGCTGTGTTTTGCGGAGTCAGGGAATTCCCGGCAAGGGTTAAATGTGCTTCTCTTGCCTGGCACACTCTTGTAAACGCAATTATAACCAAGAAGGAAGTTACTTCAACAGAATAGTGGATTATGTCAGAGAATGTTCAAATAAGCCCCCAGGAACTCGAAGACAAGGTGATAGATGTTATCAAAACTATCTATGACCCGGAGATTCCCATTAATATATATGATTTAGGCCTGATTTACGATGTAAGCATAACTGCTGAAAATGAAGTTGTTGTGTTGATGACACTAACAACGCCAAACTGTCCCGAGGCAGAAGGACTTCCGTTGGAAGTAGAAATGAAAGTAAAGAGCATGAAGGATGTGAAAAATGCCAAAGTGCTTCTTACCTTCGATCCGCCCTGGGACAAAAGCATGCTTAGCGAAGAGGCATTATTTGCCCTCGGTTTGATATGATTCTAATGGTTTTTGGAATAGATAAGTAATGGCAATTTCTTTTCATTTGCTAAAAGTAAGCAAATTAATCAGGGAAACGGATGACACTGTTTCAGTGGTCTTTGAAATACCGGATGAGCTAAAGAACGAATTTAGTTACAAGCACGGGCAATACCTTACGATAAAAGCGCCGGTGGACGCTGTGGATAACCGCAGGGCGTACTCGATTTCGAGCAGCCCTTTCTGCGACAATCGTTTGCAGGTTACTGTGAAGCGTGTTGCGGATGGCCTTGTCTCGAGTTATATCAACGATAAGTTGAAAGAAGGTGACTCACTTGAAGTGATGCCCCCATTGGGCAGATTTACATTTGATCTTGACCCGCAAAACAAGAAGACATACTTCCTTGTCGGCGGAGGCAGCGGAATTACTCCGCTTATGTCAATAATCAAGTCGATTCTGACTGTAGAGCTAAGGAGCAAAGTTGTATTAATTTACGCCAACAGGAATGAAAAGTCCATAATTTTCAAGGAAGAATTAGATTCTTTGATAAACAAGTTTAAAGACAGGTTCAAGCTAATTCACATAATCAGCCAGCCACTCAACAGTTGGGAAGGGCTTAAGGGCAGGATTAACAGTGAGCTTTTCAATAACCTTGTTAATAAACATATTAAAAGCGAGTATTCAAGTGCTGAATATTTCATGTGCGGTCCATCGGGCATGATGAAGATGGTTGAATCCACACTCGAAGAGTTTGACGTTCCAAAGAGCAACATCCATAAGGAATCTTTCACAGCTCCATTGAATGAAGAAGGCCTGGTAAAAGGCGATGAAGATGAAATGGAAATAGTCACAAGAGACGTAAAGATAATCCTTTACGGAGATGAGCATCAGGTAACAGTTGAACCTGGTGATACTGTTCTCACCAGCGCTATGTATGCGGGGATAGACCCACCCTTCAGTTGCCAGATAGGCGCTTGTTCAACATGCAGGGCAAAGCTCGTATCCGGAAAGGTTGTCATGGATGAGCGGGAGTCGCTCACAGACGAAGAAATTGATGACGGATATATTCTTACATGCCAGTCGCATCCGTTGACTGACGATGTAGTTGTTAATTATGACGAAGGTTAATTTTTTAATTTTATACAGGAGAAAAAAATGGCTGAAATAATGACCGACACACAGGTTGAACACATTTCCACTGGTATTATAAATGCCGAGCCGCAGGATGATTTCATGGTAACACGGAAAGCAATCGAAACCGTGAACATTGTTCGTGAGCAGAACAGCGTACCGGAAGACTTCCACCTGAGGATTGGCACACGCAGCGGAGGATGCTCCGGAATGAGCTACACACTCGGATTCGATTCTGAAGTACACGATACAGACCGTATCCTGGAATCAAACGATATCAGCCTTGTTATTGATAACAAGAGTTTATTCTACCTGATGGGCGTAACACTTGACTTTGTTGACGGCCCGTCCGGCAGCGGGTTTGTATTTAACAACCCTAACAATGCTCATACTTGCGGCTGTGCGCATTAAAAGCAGGCTTTTTTAAGTCGCAATTGTTGATGTGAAAATGGGGGTTATGATGTTGTGCCGATTTACAAACCCCGCCCCGGACTTCCCAAAATGGAGGGAGTGCTGGAAATAATGTATTAATAACTAAATTGCTCATATTGGGAGAGAAGCACGATAAAGTTATTAGGGGTCATTCATTAATTTCACATCAGCACATTTTTAAAGCAATTAATTGAAAATCAGATGATAGAATAATCATCCAATGGTAAATTGCTCTCAAATAATCTATGAACATTTTTTAATAAACAAGAGGTAATCAATGTTTACACTTAAAGACCTTCCTTACGACAAAAACGCACTGGAGCCACACATCTCCGAGGAGACGATGGATTTTCATCACAGCAAGCATGTTCAGGCTTATGTGAATAACACTAATAACCTTATCAATGGAACCGAGTTTGAAGGTATGCAGCTTGACGATATAATCAAAAAGTCTGAAGGTGGCTTGTTTAACAACTCGGCACAGATATCGAACCACGAGTTCTTCTGGGATTGCATGTCTCCCAATGGAGGAGGCACTCCATCAGGCACCCTCCTTGACAGGATAAACAAGGACTTTGGCTCATTTGATACATTCAAGGAGAAATTTTCAAAGGCAGCAGCCACACTCTTTGGTTCTGGCTGGGCATGGCTCGTAAAAAAATCAGACGGCGGTCTGGACATAATACAATTCAGCAATGCCGGCACACCACTCAAGGATGGAATCACACGCCTGTTGGGTCTTGACGTGTGGGAACATGCATATTACATAGATTACAGGAATGCAAGGCCCAGGTACATCGAAAACTTCTGGGAAATCATTAACTGGGATTTTGTGCAGAAGAACTTCGGCTAAATTAATTTTAATTGACTGTTTACAAATTACCCCGTTCTTCAGGACGGGGTTTTTTTGATTAGAAACTAAACCTTTCCCCCACCCACTCCACCAATTTAGTATATTGACCATTTTGTAAGGGAAATTCTATGCTTTTTGGTAGCGGAGCAGCCGGAGGCAATAATCCCAATTATTTTCGAATTATTAATAAATATTAATTGTTTTTTTTTTAATTCATATATTAATAAAGCAATAATTAACGAACAATCTGAAGAGGTTTCCCGTGAAAAAGCTATTTGTACTTTTGTGTATGATATTTACATTAAGCATTACAAATGCTGCAACTGATATTTGTTTCCTCAAGACGGATTATCATTATAACGACCCAAACATAGGCTATGGCGATGTTTATATAGAATGTAATGATAGATGCTGCCATTTATTTTGTTATATTACTGGTTCTACAATATGTAATTGGTCTGAAGGATGGTGGAACTGTATTACTTGTGGTGATGATGATGAACAGGAGGATATTTTTTATGCTTCAGATGCAACAGACATGTGGGATCATGCAATTGATCAAATTGTCGAAGAAGAAGTTTATTCAGGAACGTACCATAGTAATATCATTCAAGGTGGATTTTATTACTATAGAACAGTAGAATGGATTGCTGATATTGTTAATGAAACTGCAGATATTTCGATATATATAACAAAATCTGAGACACCCTTGGGACAATAGACAATCTTAAAAATAAAATGTGTAGTCTGAATGTTAAAATCGAGGCTACACATTTTCTTTTTTCATTTTTTCATTTGGAATGAGTCATGTTTAATACTTGGATTATTATAACTTTTTTTATTGCGGTTAACAATTTATTCCCCGAGAATTCGCTAATTATTAAACCTGTCCGTTTACATGTTTTTAAACACAATTTGAGTGAAATTAACCCATCAAATTATAAGATAAAAATAGACGATCAAAATATATTCATTTTGTCAAAAATTCCAGATAAATTAAAAAATACTGCTTTCATAACTGATTTATTTAAATTTTCAATAGATAGCAGTTATAATATCAAATTTAAGGATAGCTTAAAATTAGAACTAACACCTGAATTTAGTAGAACCAATTATGAATATAAGAAAATTGATCCCTATTTTAAAAGTTTCATTATCAGAAATGACACTATGATTGTAAATATGTCGGATAGAATTATACTATTAAAAAAAGAAAACTCTGTTTTTAAATATATATCAACTGTTAAGCTTATATCCAGGGTATCTGATATTCTGATGCATTCAGACAATATCATAGCATTGTCATGCTATAATAGAGATTATAATATTAGTTCTCAGCAATCTGTTGTTATGAAAATAGGTTTATCGAAAAGAAAGTTATATCAAGAAGTTTTCTATTTAGAAAATCCTGTAGGTTTTGAATGGACAAATATCCGGCCAAGACGTTTAATAGATTTCTGTAATAATAAAGTATTATTAAGTGACGCTTCGCAATATCGAATAAAAATATATGAAGATTTTAATTTTGACTTGCCAGTAATAATTAGTTGCAATAGAGATGGTTGGTGGAATTTTAAAAAGTCAGACAATACAAATGACACAAGCTCAAATATTAAAGAAGGATTGTTCGACTTGCTTGACAACATGACAAAAGGGAGCCTTATAAACCAGGTTAGATTTATTAATGATACCACAATACTGGTGGTTTGGTCGAATTCTACTGAAGAGAAAAATTATACTGAAGTATTTTTTGATATCTGTCAATTGAAAAATGATGAATGGGGCCTTGTTACATCCTTTAAAAAATCACAACCATCTCCCGGGGATGGATTTAGATTGATTGATTATCAATTTGATATGAATTTCGAGATAAGTGGGAATTACCTGATTTCAATTCAACCTTTACCATTTGCAACACTTTCAGAATACGAAGGAACCTATGAGGAAATAAATGATAAAATAGAAGAATATTATTTTGAAAACGACCTGATTTACTCACTTGTTATTTATGAACTAAAATGGTAAAACTTATATCTCACCTATTGATTTTTTCTCATTTTTACCTCTGGTGTTCATTTGATACGACCTACATTTATAATATAAAGAATGAGAAACAATACTTGAGAGAATTTTCAACAAATTCTTTATTTGTGTTTCTAAATTCTAAAACTTGCAGAAAATGCATAAAGGATTTAAATATAATTCTCAAGGAATTGAAAGGTGAATTTAATATCTGTTATGTGATTAAATCCTCAAGCGATATTTTAAATAAACGAATAGCTGTTAAAAATTACAATGTTTTACAAGGTGATGTTGAGTTTTACTTCGATATAGAAAAAAGAAAAGTTAATGATTTCGGATTTAGTCAATTTGGAATCGAGATTACGCCTGCCATTATATATAAATCAGAAGAAGGATATAAAATGCTTAAATACGATAAATTATTTAAAAATTATACACTTGAATCATTAAAGTCTATTATAAATAATTTAAAAAAAACTAACTAAACCTTTCCCCCACCCACTCCACCAATTTAGTATATTGACCATTTTGTAA
>CAYVVD010000028.1:29532-32307 GCA_964454975.1 uncultured Hyphomicrobiales bacterium
GGGAAATTCTATGCTTTTTGGTAGCGGAGCAGCCGGAGGCAATAATCCCGATTATTTTCGTATTATTAATAAATATTAATTGTTTTTTTTTTTAATTCATATATTAATAAAGCAATAATTACCGAAAAGCAAATAAGGAGATTGGATAATGTTTCAAACTTGCCTCTATTATTGTTGTTGCTTTTTTTCTAGTAACTAACACAAGCTTTTCAGGATTTTCGAAAAAACTCGTTAAGCAATGGGATACTGACGAGCCCGAGTCTTCTTGGAAATATATGTACCAAGATCAATGGGGAGGTCTAAATTATTGGTGTAATGGGGACACAATTGCTTTTTGTAATAGGTTTAGTTGGAAAGCAGAATACAACTTAACTTATACAGACTCTGATCCATGTCCAAGTATTAACCATGTAGGTTATGGTGAAAATCTTTCAAGGTATGAGGCTCAGCAAAGCGGTAATCCGATTCCTGCAGAAGTGACATTTACTTTTAGTATTAATGAAATTTATTTGTAAGTTTAATAAATCAAAGGGACTTATTTTTAAATCTGGATTTCAGCTATTATTGCTCATGTATGCTCATCCCTACACATTTATTTCGTTTGACATGCTGTTCAAACAGGAAAACAGGGGGAGGCAGGTATGAATCTAAAAAAACTTGATTAATATTGAACAACTTCTTTTTTTAACTGTATGAATGATAAATAGTAGGATCCCTTCGTTCATGAATCAGTCCCTTTAATAAACTAAAAGAAAGGATATTATATTGAATTGGGCATTTTTAATATTTATTGTTTGTACATTAATATTTGGTTCATGCGACAACCATGTTGTGGACTTTGAAAAATATGTCATTAAAAGTGAGGGAATAGATTTAAATCCTTCTAATTATTTAAGCGAAGGCAGCAATATCAACATTTCAATTTCAGATTTGCTATCAAAGGAGGATGCTGATACAAGCGACATATATATTCTTGCGTCAGTTTACCAGGAAAACTCTCCTATCGTATATAAGTTGAGGATTAATTTAATAAACAATAATGGTCAATATCAGGGATTATTTAAAATACCCAAGAACTCACTTTTTATTGCAATGAGGGTGTATAATCAAGGCTTTGATCTAAAAAAGCAAATTAACATTCCAGTTACATTAAATGAAATCCCTAAAAAAGGATCTTTGATTTATCAAATGATCCACTCTAAGGATTTAGATGAATTTGAAAAATACTATGCAATTGATAAAGAACTTTATCCTAATTATATTGCTCGCGAACACAAAAATATAACCACCATGATAAATGGTGGAACTCCCAATAATCATATTGCAGAATATTTAGAGGAGGTTGAAATTGAATTCACAAATAAGCAAGGTAAGATAAATGCCGACGATATTGCAATTTTCCATTCATCTATGACCTTAAATTATTTATTAATAAATGAAATAAGAAAAGCGAGAATTCATTTGGATAAGTTTCTAAAATTACTCGATTCTATTAATATAAATTCATCAACTATTTTAGACCGATTTCTTACAAATATATATCTAAAGCTTTTGAATATTAAAGATTCAAACACTCAGTTTGAAAACGATTATAATTCAATTTTCAACAAGCTCGCTGTAGCATTAAATTCTCTTACTAAGAATAACATTAGCTTATCACGTTTAATTTTAATGCCACTTGATAGCTCAACTATAGTAAGTTCCAATTTAATGAAAGTGATTTTGAATAATAGTTTTAATATAGCGAAGAATATTAAATATAAGAGAGATAAATATGCATTATCTACAATTCCTGACTTTTTCTGGATTTTAGCTGAGAAATTATATTACAATAACCAATTAGAAAAGAGTATTACAGTGTTATCAAAGGGAATCGAAATTTTCGACATAAATTTTCGAGAACAATCTTCAAATATTTCCAATCAGAGGTTACTGGTATTAGGTTATAATAATGGAATCTACTCTTCTATGAAGAATAAACTTGCTGATTTATATTTAATTTCTAAAGATACATTATCAGCAATTAGTTTATATGAAGATTTAATAAAAACTGATAGTATACATATTTACAATCGTGGTCCTGTAATATTTGCTGCGCATAATTTGTGCGCTATTTCTATTTCAATTAAAAAAATTATTGATGCTCAAAAGTATCTTAGTTACTCATTCATTTTAGATGATCCCCGATTCAATAAATTATATAAAGAATTCACGGTTAAATTTGGAATGGACAAATCTCAAGAAATAGAAAAACTAATTGGCAATAAGAAGTATTCGAAACTTACCCTTAAAAATGACATTAAAAGAGTGAATACAAATAAGGGGGAAATTAATATAGATGACTTTAAAAATAAATACGTATTCTTAATTGCCCTTAATGAAGAGTGTATTGCATGTAATCTAAACATTGAAAGATTTATTAATGATGCAATTAATAAAGCGGGGAAAAATTCTGTTTTTATATTTTTATCATATGATAAAATAGAAATTCCTGAAAAATATAAAAAAAGCAATCTTTTTTACTTCTCAAATGAATTAGAGTTGATAACTAAATACAATGAAAACAAGATCTTACCATTTATGTTAATCATTTACAACAAACAAGTATTGCATAAATTAAACAATTTCCCTGCTACTTTTTATGAGTTACTTGAAGCGAACAAATGATTGAGCTACACTATTCCGGTAAATTATATAACTCTCAAATAAAAAATTCTCTCTCGAACATTTTCGTATTATTAATAAATATTAATTGTTTTTTTTTTTTTTTTTTTA
>CAYVVD010000029.1:0-30254 GCA_964454975.1 uncultured Hyphomicrobiales bacterium
GGCCGGGAACCCATTTCAACAGCAGGAACAGGAATCCAGTGATTATTCCAATATGCAGACCGCTCAGAGCCAGGAGGTGTGCCGTCCCGGTAAGAGCAAATGCCTGTTTTAATTCGTAATTGAGCTTGCTCCTGTCCCCTATTGTTAATGCATTAAACAACCCGGAAAGCTCCTTTTCGTGGAGTTGCTCATTTGTCTCCAGGAAGTACCCCCTAATTGAATTAACGGCATCCTGAAATTGAGATTTATTTTCAAATGTCAGCAGTTGTTTGCCGGTAGTTCTTGCAAAAAGGGATATCCCCAGGGATTTGGCATATACTTTTTCGTCAAAATCTGTGGGGAGGATATCCGGCTCGGGGAAGCGTGCATTGCAAACGGCTGTTAGTTGCGCACCCGGTGTCAGAACATCTGATTCATCTTTGTGAAACACGGATAGGGCAACATCGGCATTCCTCAACTCGGGCAGGCCTTTTAATTTGATATTACCATTAACAATTACTCTTGCATAAGCTGTATCCATTCTTGTAATAAATTTTACTTTACCTTGAAAGAGTGCCCGAAGTTCCGGGATTACCTTGTTGGGCACCTTTACTTCATCAGAACCAGAGAGGGTAAAAACAGCCTGGCCTATAAAAAGGCTTAAGGATAGATAAGCAAGAATATGCTTCTTGAGAATGAGAAATGTGATTGAAATTAGAGCCAGTACTATTAGAAAATAAACCAGGTATTCACCCGGTATAAAAGAGGTAGCAAAAAATCCGGCAATTACAAAAACCAGCAACCTGAAAGCCGGTGAAAGAGCTATTGCGCTCACAAATGAACCTTACTTGTTTTGTCACTTATAATAGTCATAAATTAATATAAGTTTGGAATAAATCGTAACTTTGCAATTTTACCGGATGAAACATGTGTGGAATAGTAGGATATATAGGGGAAAGGAAGGCTTCAGAAATACTAATGAACGGCCTGAAACGGATGGAATACCGGGGCTATGATTCGGCTGGTATTAGCCTTCTTACAAACGGTTCGATTGAGACAATTAAAAAGAAGGGCAAGGTTGCCGAGCTGGAAGCGTTGATTAACCACGAGAATTATTCCTCCACTTCCGGAATAGCCCACACCAGATGGGCAACTCACGGCGCACCTAACGATATAAATGCACACCCCCACCATGACAACTCAGGCAAGATTTCAATTATACATAACGGAATCATTGAAAACCACCAGGTCATAAAAAAGCAACTTTTAAGCGAAGGATATAAGCTTCAGTCTGAAACAGATACAGAAGTGTTAGCTGTTTTCATTGGTTCAATATATGATAAACTGCAAAATATGGAGCAGGCAGTCAGGGTTGCATTGTCAGAAGTTCGCGGAGCATTTGGCATAGTAGTGCTTTCCGCCTACGAGCCTGATAAGCTCATTGCGGCGAGGCGGGGCAGCCCTATGGTAATCGGAGTGGGGAATAACGAGTATATTGCAGCATCTGATGCAACTGCAATAATACAGCACACTGACAGGGTAATTTACCTTGCCGACGAAGAGATGTGTGTAATCACAAAAAAAGGCATAAAGACAAAAACAATAAGCAATGTGAAAATTTACAAGGAAGAAGAAAAACTTGAACTTGATATAACACAACTCGAAAAGGGCGGTTATAAGCATTTCATGCTAAAAGAAATCCACGAACAGCCGGACACAATACGCGATTCCTTCCGTGGCAGGTTACTTGCCGATGAAGGTAATGCACGGCTCGGCGGCTTGCGTTCAGTAGCAGAAGATTTAAGAAATGCAAAGAGGATTATTTTGACTGCATGCGGAACATCCTGGCATGCTGCACTTGTTGGAGAATACCTGATTGAGGAAATGGCCCAAATTCCGGTAGAAGTTGAATATGCATCCGAGTTTCGATACAGGAACCCTGTGATTTTTCCCGGTGATATCGTATTTGCTATCTCACAGAGCGGCGAAACGGCTGATACTTTTGCTGCAATAAGAGAGGCTAAGCAGAAAGGCGCAAAAGCCCTTGGGATTGTTAATGTTGTCGGCAGTTCGATTTCCAGAGAAACAGATGCCGGGATTTATATCCATGCCGGGCCTGAAATTGGTGTTGCATCAACAAAAGCATTTACTTCGCAGATTATGGCGCTGACGTTAATTGCTCTTTACCTCGGAAGAATGAGGAATTTATCATTCGCCGAAGGTAAGCGTATCACAAATGCACTCTTGGAATTACCGGGCAAAGTAAAACAAGTGCTTGATAATTTGGGTGAAATACAAAAAATTGCAAAGTTATATAAAAAAGCAAGGAATTTCCTCTACCTGGGCCGCGGTTATAACTTCCCTGTTGCCTTAGAAGGTGCTTTAAAGCTGAAGGAAATATCTTATATCCATGCAGAAGGATACCCGGCAGCAGAAATGAAACACGGCCCGATTGCGCTTATTGATGAAAACATGCCTGTAGTATTCATTGCCACAAGGGATGAGATATATGATAAGGTACTATCAAATATTGAGGAAGTAAAGGCAAGAAAGGGCAATGTAATTGCTATTGCAACTGAAGGCGATGAGGAACTTGCTGAAATAGTTGACCATGTTATTTATATTCCCGATACATTAAGAATATTAACACCTGTGCTTGCTACGGTTCCATTGCAGTTGCTGGCATATTACATGGCCGTTGAACTTGAATGTAATGTTGACCAACCAAGGAATCTTGCGAAGAGTGTAACGGTGGAGTAGGTATTTAAAAAAGAGTGTAACAGTCAGTCTTCTACTTCTACCCCCTTCTGCTTCAGAGGTGGCTATGTTTTAACCACAATTATAAATATATAACGGCCCCGAAAAGGAGCGTTAACTAAGTAGAAATCTTGTGGGTAAGGCATAGAAAAAAGCGGTGAGGACATGGCGCTCAGACTAACACATTTAGAATTATCCGAAAGCTTGTCGTAATGAACGCCGCACTTCCACACACTTTTATAAGTAAATAAATTGAATTATAATCAAAAAAGGGGCGAAAGATTTCCGTCCCTTCATTTGAATATAGGAGATATAATAGTATAGTGAGCCGCACGGCAGTGCGGCTCTATAAAACAGTTTCTATTCTTCTTACAGATCAACGCTTACGGCGCCGTTTGCGCGTTTGCCTCCAGCCATCCTGATTATTTCGTCATCGTAGTAATCAGAAATTACGGCAATGCTGTTCAACGTTGTTACAAACTCGTTATCGTCGAGATTTGTGCCTGCAATTGAGTGAGAGAATACTATTGTGTTATCGAAAAGCAGCCCGAATGAGCCAAAATGCAACTCTACATTTTTTCTTAAGAGGAAGTTCGTAAGTTCAGTGTCAACGGTTGCGCCTGTTACAAGGTTTGCAATAAACTCGATACATGTTTCATTATGTGTATAGGGCCTTACGATAGTCATCACCTGGACAGAACCGCGAGAGATTGTGTAAGAACCACTTTCAAATTTTAAATGATTTGGGAATTTATCTTCAAGGATTTTTTCGACTTTAGCGATTGTTCTGTCTATCAATTCCTGGGGTGTTTCCAATGTTTCTCCGTTATCCTGGTTTAATAATTGCTCTTCAGTCATTTTTGTGCTCCGTTATTTATTCATTTTAGCTTTTAATTGTGCAAGTTCGTCATCCACACCTGCACCTGAGCTGAGTTTTTTGAATTCATCGTCCAGGCTTGTGTTCTCGCCAGCAAGCTGTTCGTAAGCTTCTGCTTCGGATTCCATCTTTTCTACCTTTGATTCCAGTTTCTCAAATTTTCCGAAAGCGTCTGAACCGACACCGCTAACAGATTGTGAAAGCTGCTTCTGAGCCTTTGCAGCCTGTGAGCGTGCAATAAGCGTACTTTGCCTGCTCCGTGCTTCTTCCAGCTTATTTTTCAAAGTGTTTAGTTGTTCGCGGAGTTTATTGGAAGTTACTTTTGCCTGCTCGTGTATCGGAACAAGGTCGTTAACGTTTCTCTGGGCTGTAGCTTTTTTCTCAAGTGCTGCCTTTGCAAGGTCTTCCCTGTTCGCATTAAGCGCATGGATAGCTTTCTGCTCCCATTCGACAACATCCTTGCGGGCTTTCTCGATCTTGCGTTCGAGACCTTTTTCATTAGCAATTGCCTGGGCAACGGAAAGAGTAGCTTTATTAACCGACTCTTCCATCTCGATTACCATCTGTTTCAGCATCTTCTCAGGGTCTTCTGCCCTGTCCAAAGCATCGTTCACATTAGCTTTGAATATGTCTGCAATTCTGTCAAAAATTCCCATAGAGTCCTCAATTTGTGTTTCAATAAGTCGAAATGTTGAACATTCAATTTAATAATTACGCTTCAAAATGCATTTGGTTTTTGTTATTTTAACACATTCTAAAACAAAGAAAGCAATTATTTATTTTAGGGAATTTTATGAAATTTAATGTACAAGACATGCTAAAGCAGGCACAACAGATGCAGGCAGAAATGGAAAAGGTCAAAAAAGAGATAAACGAAAAAGAAGTTACATCAGATGCAGGCGGTGGAATGGTTACCGTAAAAATGAATGGCGGCGGTGAATTACTTTCCATCAAAATTGCAAAGGAAATCGTCAACCCTGATGATATAGAAATGCTCGAGGACCTTGTTATAGCTGCAATCAACAAGGCAAAAAAGGAAGCCGACGATATGGCACAGCAGGAAATGGGAAAGATAAACAACATGCTCCCGAATATCCCCGGGCTTAATTTAGGAATGTAACCTGGATAAAATGTGTTTAGCTCTGAGGTAATTGAACGAACAGTTGAAATATTATCTTCGCTCCCGACCATTGGCAAGAAGACTGCTCAAAGGCTTACATACTACCTTCTGAAACAGGATGATGTCTTTATTGAAAGATTTTCCAAAAGCCTTAAAGAGTTGAAACAGAAAGTGAAGTACTGCTCCTTTTGCTTTAATTATACCGAAGTTGACCCCTGCCCCATTTGTACATCACTAAAACGGAACAACGGCATGCTTTGCGTTGTAGAAGGACCAAATGATGTTCTCGCTATAGAAAAAACTAATGAATATTTTGGCAAATATCACATTCTTCATGGTGTACTTAATCCTCTCGAGGGAATCGGACCCGATGATATTAAAATCAAGGAACTTGTTAGCAGGATAAGCGAATTTGAGGAAATAATACTCGCACTCAACCCAAGTGTAGAAGGAGAAGTAACAACACAATACCTTGCCAAAATCCTAAAGCCACTGGATGTAAAAATTACACGTATTGCGTCAGGTGTACCTCTTGGTATTTCTCTCGAATATTCTGACGAAGCTACACTCTCTCGTGCACTTGAAGGCAGGACTTTGCTGTGAGGTTAGTTCCATTAATATCAATATTATTTCTCACATCATGCGGCTTGTTTGATACACGCAACCCTGAAGAACCTGAAACAGGAAGGAATACGTTCATACCTCCCACAACTCCGCAGGATGTAATTTTCAACCTTACAAATTCAATAAAAGAAAAAAGTGTAGATAATTATCTCGCCTGCCTGGCAGAAAAAGATGAGATAAATGGAGGCGGATTTATGTTTGAGCCGGCATCCGAGGTGAATGCAAGGTATCCCGGGCTTTTTGAATTATGGGATAAGAATGCTGAAAGCCGCTACATCAACCCACTATTCTCTAATCTCTCAGATGAAATAAGCCCGGGGCTGGATTTCCCGGAAATACATAATGAAAATTATGTTGATTCCGCATTATATTACGGTAAATATACACTTAAACTCCATGAACAAATTGAGGGTTTCGAACTCGAATATGCCGGTAATTTCAGGTTTACAATAATCAAGGATAATTCCGGATTATGGAGTATTGGCAGGTGGACGGATTTAAAACTTGATACTGAAGTCGATACAAATATTGAAACATGGAGCGAAATTAAAGCTAAACTGTATAATTGAATAACTACATTCAATATTGCTTTGTGGTTACATTTGTTCTGTTGCTTGGGGCATGTGTAAACCCGTTTGCACCGGCGCTCGAAGAGAAAAATCCTGAAGACCTTCTTGGCGACCAGACTACGGTGGAGGGACTTTTCCAGAACTGGCGATACGCATATATCTTTAAAGATACAGTAGTTTACGGCAATCTTCTGGCAGATAATTTCACTTTCATCTACAGGAACTACGACCAGGGAGTTGATTATACATGGACACGCGACGAAGATATGATTGCTACTTATCGTCTGTTCCAGGGAACGCAAAGCCTGGACCTAATATGGAACGAGGCCGTTGTTTCAATCGGCGACACAATCAACAGGGATATATCCAGGGGATTTACGCTTAGCGTGATGTTTTCGGCTGATGACATAATCCGTGTTCAGGGAAGGGCAAACCTCAAACTCATTCGTTCAAATAAATTTGCCGACTGGCAGATTGTTCAATGGCGGGATGAATCTAACTTTTAGGTATTTCAATCTGGAATATAGTTCCCCTGCCCGGTGCGCTTTCCTTAACAAATATTTTCCCATTGTGGTATTCTTCGATAATCCTCTTGCAAAGACTTAATCCAAGACCCCAGCCTCGTTTTTTAGTTGTAAAACCGGGATTAAAAATCATTCTCTTGATTTGGGTGCTCATACCTTTGCCCGAGTCCTTTACGATAAACACAAGTCTTTTGTCATGGATTAACTGGTAATCAATGGAAATCGTTCCTTTCTTCTGTTCGATAGCATCAGCAGCGTTTTTGAAAAGGTTTTCTAACACCCAGGTAAACAAATCAGTATTTACCATCGCTTCATACTCTTTGCCTTCATAAAGGCGTTCAATTTCAACTTTTCTGCCGAGGTGTGGCAGCCTCTTATCAAAGTAGTTGCAGACCTTGTCCAGCAGTTCGCTCATATTCTCGTTTGTCCTTTCAGGCTTTGAGCCGATTTTAGAGAAGCGTGTCGCAATTGTATTTAGGCGGTTTATGTCCTTTTCCATTTCAGCGAGTGTTTCTCTGAACTCATCCGGGTTATCCCTGCTATGGCGCAGAATCTCCAGCCATGCAAGCAGGCTGGAGAGGGGCGTCCCGAGCTGATGTGCAGCCTCCTTGGACATACCTACCCAGACACGCGACTGCTCGTTCCTGCGGATATTGCTGAAGGCGATATAACCAATTATTATAAACATAGTTATTGTCATAATCGCAACCAGAGGAAAATATCTTAGCTTATCAACAAGGTTTGAGTGAGTGTAATAGAACTTGTTTAGTACCTTCCCTTCGGCTCCCTTCCTGTAAAAGATAATCGGCTCATACTGATTGCCAATTTTCTGTACATAGTCAATCATGTACTGCCTGCGCTCCTCGTAGCTCATATTTTGGTCAAGTTCCACGTTAAGTGTTGTCAGCTCGTATGGTTCGCTGGGAATGTCGTTCTCATCGGTCATAATGAACGGAAATGTTATCGTCGGCGTGATATTCTCAATCAGAAAGAGCAGGTCTTCTGTGCGTGTGTCAATATCAAAATGTTCATAGATGCTCGCATAAATCTTCAACTTGTTCTGCTCCCTGCTAATGATTTCATCTACAAGGTTCTGCGTAAAAAGGTTCACCGCCACTACAATCCCAAGTGCGATAAACGCAAAAAACAGCTTTAGCTGCCACTTGGAGAGATAAGTGGAAATCAGGATGTTCCGTATGCGTTCCTTTAGTTTCATTTATTTCAAATAGTCAGAGATTATTTCAGGCTCTACAAGCACCTGGGATCCATCCTGCATGTTTTTCAACTGTACCTTGCCGCTTTTGTATTCTTCTTCGCCAATTATTACGGCGAATCGGACATTGTTTTTATTTGCATCTCTCAGTTGCGCCTTGAACGATCTCCGCAATAAATCAGTGATAACCGCATAGCCCGCATCCCTTATTCGTTCAGCTACATTATTTACATAAGGAGCGAACTCTTTGTCTAAGCTTACGATATAAACATCAGGTTTTGTTTCAATATTAGCAAATTTCTCCTGCTCCTCAAGAATTATTATAAGCCGTTCCACACCTATCGCAAAGCCCACTGCCGGGTTATTCTTAGCACCGAATTCCTCGAACATATCGTTGTACCTGCCCCCGCCGCCGAACGAATTCTGCGAGCCGAGCAATGTACTCTGGAACTCGAACACGGTGTGGCTGTAATAATCAAGCCCTCGCACGAGGTTCGGACTTATCTCATACTCAACCCCGGAGGCATCCAACAGCGCCTTTACGCTCCCAAAGTGCTCAGCGCTCTCTTCGTCCAGGCAATCCGTGATTCTTGGTGCATTGGCCGATACTTCAATATCGCGATGGTCCTTAGAGTCGAGAATACGAAGCGGGTTTACTTCCAAACGGTTCCTACTGTCCTCGCTGATTTTGCCTATATGCCCCTTGAAGTATTTCACAAGCTCTTCCCTATACTTATCCCGGCTGGCCTTGTTGCCGAGTGTATTGAGTAAAAGCTTGAAATTCTCAATGCCGAGTGCTCTGATTGCACCCACCGCCAGCCGGATAATCTCATAGTCGCTTTCAGGATGCGGCGAGGAGATACATTCCGCACCGTACTGGTGAAACTGCCTCAGCCGACCCTTCTGCGGGCGTTCGTACCTGAAGAATGGCCCGAAGTACCAGACCCTCTGCACGGAGCCAGAACCATGCAGCGAATTCTGCACAAAAGAGCGAATCACGGCAGCGGTCATCTCCGGGCGCAGTGTGACGGACTCACCCCCCTTGTCTTCGAATGTGTACATTTCTTTGTTAACTATGTCGGTGCCTTCGCCAATACTGCGCACAAACACATCGGTGTACTCAAAGGCAGGCGTGCGCATTTCCTTGTAGCCGTATTTAAGCGACAAATCCCTGAAAATGTCCTCCACGAAGTGCCATTTGGCGGATTCCTCCGGCAATACATCCTTAGTGCCTTTCACATTCTGAATCATTTTATTCCCTTTAACAATTGCAATAATCACCGAAAATAAAAAATGCCGCTTAAACTTGCGGCTTTTTAATGGAAATAATATCTTGCTTCATCCTCGCCACCCTTAGCAATGTGATTTTTGGCGAATGGTTGCTGTATATGGTAGGAGCGGGATTTCGTAACCGCTATCTTGTTCGCCTTTCAGAAATTTTATTTGATGTAATTGATTTATTTTTCGAAGTCAGACTGCTTTTGCTATTGCCGAAGTAACATAAACACCTTTTATTTATTCAATTTCTTGGTGCGTAATAGATGATACAAACTCCCAGTAATGCAATCAATGCTCCGATTATATCGTATTTGTCAGGTGTGTAATTATCAAATTTCATTGACCATAGGATTGACATTACAATGAAAATTCCACCATAGGTAGCATAAACTCGAGCAAAATTTGAAACCTGCCAAGTAGCAACAACACCATAAAAAGCAAGTGCAAGTCCACCTAATAGTCCGAACCACCAGGGTTTTTCTTCTCTCAACCAAAGCCAAATTAGATAGCCACCGCCTATTTCACAAAATCCTGCAAGAATAAAAATTATGATCGATTTTATTATTTCCATTCTCTATTCCAGCTATTTGAATATCTCTAAAATAGCAAAATATAAAATTCTAAATCATGTTATTCGGAGCCTGAATGTCAAAATCAGTGCATCATACTTTTTCAATTAGTCTGTTTAAAATATTTAGAATTTTATTATTTTTATCAATAGAAAATTAATGAATTTTTATAGAAGAAGAGGCAGAGTTGTGAAAACCTATCAATTGTTTGTTTTTTTATTGCCGTTCGTATTTGTTAGTTGTGCAAGTTTTCCCAGAATTAATTATTCTTGTAATAAAAATGAGTTACAAATGGCGGAAATTAGAAGTCTATTCCAGTTAGACAGAGACCCGAATATAGATATGTTTTTACGGGTAATGTCAGGCATCGCCCCACAGCAGGGGGAAGGATATGGTGTCGGAGCCGAATCAAAAGTACAGGTGGATCAGGGTGTTGGAGTATCAAGAGACCTTGATAAATTCCGTGCTTTAAATAGAGATGTTAAAAAAGTTCCGCCCCCTACAGAAACCATTAACCAAGGTCATGATAGAAGATATAGGAATGGGACAATGGAGTACCCAAGAGATTTCGCTCCTCAAGTACATGATTTTATAGAAGAGCACTGGGATACATTCCCCGCAGACCTTAAAGACTATTTGAGTGGGATTTTGCAGGGGCCTACTCCTCTTAAACCTGAAGATTATAATATTTTAGATGAGGTCAGTGAAGAAGAGGCGTTAAAGAGACTTAGGAACATGCCGCCAGGAACGTCCTTAACTTCTGTAAGGAAGATAGGTATTCACCAGGACGACCTCGCACTGGCTAATCGCCAATTAGAGCAGGGATATAACAACTGGTGGTTAGAAAACTCACAACCAATTCTTGAATATACAAAAAAATGGAATGATTGGAACGAAAAGAGGCTGACTGCACTGGCAATGAGTGAAACCTTTTCTGATGGCGAGCCTATTGTTCAGGTAATACCGCACGATCCTACAGGTAAAATTATATACGGTCGGCCAGAAGGAACAGACATAAGTTACTTTAATACAGAAACTGGAATCACTGGGAGGAAGCCATTACGTAATATTTACAAGCCTCCGCCCCCACAGATAAAAGTAGGTGATGAGCCAAAATGGACACTAACCCCTCCGCCTAAAGCGAAGGATATTGAAGCAGTGGCACAGAATATGTCTATGTCACGCAGTCATTCACCGTGAGCAGGGAGAATCTATCCATCAATCCAAACAAACCTTCAAGTGTTACTGATGAACATACTGCCGTTACATATGCCGCTCCGGCGGATTTAGATATTGTGAAGCAGTTCGTTGAACAAACAGGTGTGCCTGAAGACTTAGAGCAGTACACAAAAGAACTTCCTAAAATTAATCAGGACAATTTCCGGAACCATTTCACAGTTTTTGGTCTGGTATTGATTTTGAACTAAAAGATATTAGAACAATTGATATTGGGGAACTTGTATAGTATAATAAAGTATTCATGGATAACAATAATCCTAATGAATTGTGGCTGCATTATAGTACTGTTGATGCCGGGTCAATTACTTTTCCTACATATTTCATTATTGTCAACGATAATATAACGAAGTTATCATATGAACATACAAGTCAACAATATGTTTTTCCTTCTCCAATTCCTATAGAAAAAATAACATTAGAAAGAAAAGGCGAAAACCTATTCAGCTACGAATTAATTTATAATGGATTACAAAATAACAGCATAGTATTAACATATAGGGAATATACCAAGGATTTAATAAGGGGGAGTTTTACTCAGACATTATATTATAATGTAGATGAGCTTGATGAAGGCCTTATCCTTTATAAAGATGTAAAATTCAAAGTCCTGGAGTATAGCAATCAACGTATTAAATATATTATTGAATAGATTAATAGATTTCAGAGCAGCCTACTCCCACCTCATTTGGACGGGCTGGTGCTTGTAACGTGGTGAGGAAGCTCGCGCTCCGGATGCTTTGATTTCGCTCAGCATGACGATGTAACCTCTAAACCAGCTATTTCCTTATGTTCAATGTCCGGGCGTATGTTCTGACCGGAGTCTCCAGGATGTAGAAGTAAGAGCCGGATGCCAGTCCATCCGCATCAAAGCGGAAGGTGTACCTGCCGGGTTCGAGATCGTTGTTCAAAAGCTCTGCAACCTTCTCCCCTACGAAGTTCAGAACATACAGGCGGGTTCTACCCTTCTCGATTATCTCGAATTCAATGTTCGTGAACCCGGAAAAGGGATTTGGCGTATTCTGTTCAAGCAAGAAAATTCCCTCGGAGTCGAATAGCCTTACGCCTCCTTCTTCGCAGACACCGTTCAGGCTGAATGCGCCGTCCACTTCGTTGATGATAATTTTGCCAATTCCGATAGGTGCGGCGTTTTCGATGGAGATGTTTGTATGCGTATCATTGCCGAGGCCAACCCTGAAGCGTAGCTTGGCTAAAACACCATCGCCTACAGGCGACTGGATTATTGTGCTTTCTTCCAGCCCGGAACTAATGTTGATGGTACGCTGGCTTCCATTGATTACAGAGCTGTTAACATGGTCGAGCGGCTGCAACAAAGTCGAGTTGAAGCGCATATCGTAATTAAAACCGCTGATGTTAGGATTTAAATCGCCGTCGGTACTGCTGATGTAAATTGGTATTTCGACGATGTCGCCTGGCAAACCTTCTGCGTCGCCGACTCGAAGCTCGACTGTATCGCGTACGGGGTTAGTGCCTTCGCCGTAAAGCAGAATATTAACCGGTGATTTCAGCCCGTTGTTGTAATAGCTGATGATGGCATTGTTCCTGCCGATGTTTTCGGGTGTGTAGCGGATTCGGATGTCAATGCCGCTGCCAGGGTTAAGGACATGCTCACCATCGCCTTCGAGCATAATGAACATGTCGCTGTCCGGCCCGCCAAGCAGGACGGAATCTACTTTTATGCTGTTAAGTGATGAGTTTTCAACAACCTTGCTTATACTGATTTCGCGGTAATCGCCAATTTCTACATCGCCAAAGTCAATAAGCGCCTGGTTGATCTGAATTTCCGGCTTTATACCATACCCGGTAAGCATTATTTTGAAGCTGCCACCGGGGATTTCAATAGTCGCATATGCAAGCCTCTCCCCTATTTGCTTTGGCGTGAAACTTAGCTGCACCTCAAGCGAGTCGAGTGAATCAAGTACTGCAGGGAAATAGTTATCAATGAACCTGAATTCATCCATGTCTCCTTCGGTGATGTTAACGCTTTTGATTGTGTAAGGGAATGGAGATAAATTTTTTATGAATGCGCTGACCGAAGTATCTCTGGCTTCAAAAACAGGTACTTCTTTGAAATCAACTATGTCTGCGCTTGCCTCTGCTCTCGCTATTGTAAGCATGCAGTCGGTAGTATCTATCTGCAGGGCACGGCCTTCGTCGTCCACATTCCAGATTTTAGAGGTTGAATCCCAGCTTGCCGTTAGAATACGGCTGCCGTCGAAGTTAAACACAGCAGTCTGGACAGAATTCGTGTGGTCATTTAACGTAGGAAGAATCGGTGAGCCGGTCTCTGCAATCCATAGGCGCGCGTTATCAACTCCGGCTGTGAAGAGCCTGTTCCCCTTAATGGGATGATAGAAAAAGCTTGTACTATTTATTGCCGGATTGGATGTTGTGTCATTCAAATGCGAGACTGTATATACAGTGTCAGCAGTTGCTACATTCCATATACTTGCTTTTTTGTCAATCTGGTTAACGATTGAAACGAGGCTGCCGTCTGGACTGAATGTAGTGTGGATTGCGCTGCCGAATGGTGCACCTCCAAAACGGACATCGAACTGGCGATAAACAGAGCCGTCGTTTAAGTCATACATTTTTGCTATGCCTGTGTTATCGCCAACGAGAACATAGCTGCCGGTCGGGTCAAACGTTGCATGCCACACGCGGTTTGTTGGGGGTATAATGTTCCGCCTGACACTCCCGCTTATTGCTTCCCACACTTTTACAGTGTTATCATAAGACGCGCTGACGACATACACTCCGTTCGGACTGAATTTCGCTGAACGCACCAATCCTTTGTGTTCACGGAAAACACGAACTTGTTCACCTGTTTCAATATCCCAGACTATGGCAGTGGAGTCGCCTGAAGCTGTTACAACATAATCATTATTCGGGCTGAAATGAGCAAAAGTCACAGGCTTGCTATGTCCAGCAAGTGTATGCATTTTCTCACCGGTATTTGAATTCCAGATGACGGCTGTTGTATCGTTGCTGGATGTAACTACAAGAGTTCCGTCGCTGTTGAAGAATGCTGAGTTAACGCTTGCGCCGTGACGCAGGTCGAGTGTACGCCCTACGTTATTCGGCCACATCTGTATTGCCCTTATAAGACACTCTTCGGTCGGTTTGTCCGGAACAATCCAATCGTATTCAAGGTCTGTGACGTTTTTTGCGAGTGTGTCCCAACGCTGGCCGTTGTCGGTAGAATATTCAAGCTGGATAACATCACGCGGCAGCAGGCCGGTCCATTCCACAGTAGTCTCATCGCCTATAAGGAGGATGTCTCCGCAATCCGGTGTAACAAGTGTGATTGTGCGGGTTTTTGGCGGTGTGTTCGGAAATCCTGCTGTTATTAAAATTTCATATCCGAAGCATGCATTAGATTCGATAACCAGCTTTGTAAATACAATTGCTGAATCTGTTGGCGTGTAGCGGATATCCAGAGAATGTGATTTATTCTTTTCGAGTAAATAAGGTTGTGAAGGATTTATTTCGTTTAGAATCGTGAAATCCGGGTGTGGTATTGAAGTCTGCGTGATTTGTATATTACCGTTCTTGGCGGTCAGCTCAACCTGCAAGTCCTTGTAACTGCCGTCCGGCACAACTGAGCTGAATCCTAAATAAGGCGGATCTGATAATATTCTTGGTTTTAATGAATCAGGCAAAACATAGCTGATATTATCATTTATTGATTCCGAAGGAATTGATACTAGAATATCGTGAACTTCGTCGCAGTTAAGCTCTCCCTGCCACTGGACGGTACAGGGAGTATAGCCGTATGTAAGCGAGAGGATATCCTTAGCTACATCCACAGGGTCGCGCTTTATGTTTACACTGTCGAGCCAGTTCCCTCCCGTAGAGGAGCATACATTTCTGAGCCTGTCATTCGCCGTGCGGTAAAGCGTAAGCACAAAGATTGAAATCCCGTTCTTTTTTGCAAAGTCAATTGTTGCCTTTTCATCAAGGCTTCCGTTACCGTCGGTAATAAGGATAATGGAGCGGTTGTTCACTCCGCGCGCGGCAATGTCCAGTGCACCGGTTAATTCATATAAAAAACCGGCATCGAAGAATGATGAATTTTTGTATTCAAGGCCGGTGAATGAAGTCAGCAGCAAGTTCTGATTCGTCGTGAAGTCCTGCTGGAGGTAGCTCACAAAGTCAAAGCTGGTAATTGCACACTCAGATTCTCCGAGGTTGATAAGCTTAACAATCTCTTGTGCAACGGAAATCCCGAAATTGAAATGTGATGAATCCAGAAAAACATGACTCATGCCCAAGTCAATTGCAAGTACAATTGACTTGTTCTCAACAACCGCCTGGTTCTCGCAACTGACATTGTTTACTTGCATTGGCGAGCCGTTATCACTTATTTCAAACTGCTGCCTTGTATAATTCAATACAGGTTTATTGTCGTTACCATAGGCAAAAAAGCGCGCCGAAACGACGGGAAAATCATCAATATTATAATCAATTATACTTAGCGATTTCTGCGAATATAAACTCGCTCCTGCCAACAGGCATATAATTATAGCTAATTTCTTCATTTTCAAAACACCGGGATATTAATGCTGCCAAACAAAATTAATCATAAATCCTTATAATTCAAACAGGTTATAACTTAATCAGCCTAAATAGAATTAATTGTTATGCAAACAATGGGAAAATAATTAATTTAAAAACATCTTTAATCCAAAAAAATCTAAAAAAATAAATTGGAGTGTTTCATGGAAAGCGAAATAAAGGAACGCAATATCGTATTGGTTTATCTGTTCAGTATTATAACTTTAGGAATTTACGCCATAATCTGGCTTGTGCAAACAAAAAAAGAAATTAACTCCCTCGGCGGACAGATACCAACAGCCTGGTTAATCATTGTGCCAATAGCAAACCTGTTCTGGGCATATAAATACTGCGAGGGATACTCAATTTACGTCAGAAAGGACAACAATCCTGTCCTTTGGTTTATACTATACATTTTAGTAGGAATTATTATGCCGGCACTTGTGCAATCCGACCTGAACAAGATAGTCCGCGGCGAAACAGCAGCATATACGAATTGAAGTATTGCACCTGGAGTTTTGCATTCATACTATCAGGAAGCGGGATTCGAAGTGTGAAAACATTGTTTTCACACTTTTCACTACTTTGTAGCGCATAGGGGAATCGAACCCCTGTTACCGGCGTGAGAGGCCGGCGTCCTAACCGCTAGACGAATGCGCCATCATTGCAAATTAATAAGATAATCGCTTATTTAAAAATTCCATAATGCCTCATTAAAATGAACTTTCATTTGAATTAATGATTAAATTGGTTTAATTTTCCCTAATTGATACTGCAAAAGCGTAAATCCGATTTATTCTAATATTGCGAGGTATGTGTTATGACCAAAAGGCTTCACAATTTTCTGATTCTTTTCCTGGTTTCATTTCTTTTCGCCTCTTCAGTTACACTTGCGAAGGATCTCGAAATCAGCAAGGATTTTACCCTTTTTACATCTGAGAACCTCCAGGGCTATTCCAAGCCGCTCTGGACAACTATCGGCGAGAGTTTTCACTCGAACCAGTACACAAATGCACAGTATCCTGAATACTGGACAATCGGGCTCGACCTTTCATGGCAGCAGTTCTTCATTCCTGACGATCACAAGGTATTCGATGCGGGGCTTCCAGAAGAATATGGCAATACTAACCTGACAAGGGATGCGGAAATTCGTGACGGTGTTATTACTAAGGAAGTTAGCGGCACACGCGAACAGCCGACTATCTATGGCGGCAGTTCACATGCAACATATTCAGCTCCCCAAAACAACACTCGCGAATCGCAGAACCTTAAGACAGTCGCATTCGCTGAAGGTTGGGATGCCGATTACATGCCCGGCCTGCCTACTCTGCAATTAATGGTTGGCTTCCCAAGCGCAACACAGTTGAGACTTCGCTTCTTTATGGCTCCTGTTCAAGATGAATCGCTTATTTATTTCGGCGCTTTGGTAAATCAGAGGCTTGACCACTTCTTTAATCTATTTCAGAATGATTCGACCTGGGCGCTCGCCTTCAACGGAGATTTCCACCTGATGAACAGGACAGGTATCAGCATAAATTCTTATTCAGCAGGACTTCATATTAGCAAGTTCCTCGGCGACGGTTTCACAGCGTATGGGGGTTTGCAATACGAAGGACTTTCCGGTGAATTTATTGGCGTCAGGCAGGATTTCGACCCGAATGATGTCGCTAACAGCCCATATAAAGAAGTAAGGGATGGTGATAACCTCGAATTTGATATCGAGAGCTTTAGCAGCTACAGGATTCTTCTTGGCATAGCTTACAGGACTGGTTTCTTTGAACCTCACCTTGATTTCGGATTTGCAGCTCAGCCAATGATTAACTTCGGGTTTACTTTCCACATTGCTGAAATTGGAAAACCAGACAAAATCGAGACTATTGAAGGATATGAAGAATTTGAAAAAATTGAAAAAGTTAAAAAATCAGAAGAAAACGAGGAGGGCAGATAATATGAAAAAGTCATTGCTCCTGATTTTCACGGTAGTATTTTCTGCATTTATGCTCTCATCCTGCTTCTTTGACACATTAAGCAAGGTAGATACATTTACTTTCCAGCTACCGCTTATATTCGATTCGGACCACTTTGACAAAGCTGCGCCGGATACATCACTTGACTTTACGAATTTAAATGACTATAAAGAATACAGAGACAATAAGGATAAAATTGAAAAGGCTGAAATCCTCCATTTCAATTATTGGGTAGATTCACTTGTTACCGAGAACGGCCCCTGGAATCCAAACGATCCGAGTGAAGAGGATATTGAATTTGAGTTTATAAAGTTTTATCTCCAGTTTGCTGATTTTCAAGGCAATCCGGATCCAAGCGAACCATTTCATCTGCTCGGCGAATTCCATGATGTCAACGTGGAGGATTATTACAGGAATCCTGAACACATACTTGAAGTCCCCGAAGAAGTAGCATTGGTTATTTCCGAAGCTGTAAAAGAAAACCCATTCTTTTACATAATTACAGAATACAGCAAGCTGAAAGGTCAGACTGAAGAAAAATTCAGGTTCCCGTTCATCCATGCCCGTTACGACATGGTAATCAGGTTTGACGTTAAGTTATAAGCAGTTTTCTATATATTCGTCTGAATTAAGCAGCGCATCTGCGCTGCTTTTTTTATTTTTGTTGCGCGAAGTGTTATAATGATTATCAATATCTATTTTTGAGTAGGAATATGAAATCAATGCTTATTTTTATTTTAATCTCGGTTGCCTCCTTATCAGCACAAGACACTACCCTGTTCCAGAATTCTGACAGACCTAAGGATACACTTTGCTTTAAATACCATTTCTATCCTGGAGACACTCTTGTATATCATGCCGTTGCATTTGACAGCATTTCGATTGATTATGGCATTCCATTGCTGCGTGAACGAGAAGAAATAATTAGAATCACCTGCGACAGTATAAAGAAAGGCAGGATATACCTATCGCAGACATTGCTTGATTACAAAGCAAAGGAGACACAAAAGAAAGGCGAATTTGTTGATGTCAATTTCAGCGAATGGCTCGGGAGGACAGCGGTAATAGTCGTAGACACATTGGGCAGACGGCTTTCAGCCGGAATAGATGATTCTACCAAGGGAGCGTTGAGCCCGGGTGGCGCTTTCAATGAACAGATCATTGTTCCGATAGGCGCTTCCTGCAAACACATTCGCGAATCCTGGCGGACAGAAGCGCAATATGCAATTACCGAAAACGGGCATCCGGGGGCGGTTGTTCGCGAAACATACCTCTACAGGCTTGAAGAGGCTAAAGATACGCTCGGCACAAACGTTTACACTCTTTCGTATATATCTACCGGCCAGGGAAATGTAGAAATAAAACAGAATGACAAAATGATGAAGGTAACAAATATCATAAACGGCTCCGGGAAGATTCATCTTTCGAGCGAATTGATGTTACCTGTTCACTACTTTGCCAATTCTGAGCAGAAATTGACTATAATGGATAGCAATGGCGGCAGGACTCCCGGCATTCATTTTATCAGTATCAATTATACACTAGTGGACTTTAAGCCTGGAAAGAATAGGCGCTAATTCTCGCTGCCAGCGACAGCAATTGCAACTGCCGCATCGCCTGTCACATTCGTGACTGTACGCATCATATCAAGAATTCTGTCCACTCCGAGTATCAATGCAATTCCTTCTGCAGGAACATTTATTGATTGCAAAATTATCACGAGCATTATAATTCCCACTCCCGGAACAGGAGCTGTACCAATTGATGCAAGCACAGCTGTAAGCACAATTGTAAGCTGTTCTGTTATTGTCAGGTCAAAACCATACACCTGGGCAATAAATACGGCAGCAACACCCTGATATAGTGCAGTTCCATCCATGTTAACAGTTGCTCCGAGAGGTAGTACAAATCCGGAGATGTGTTTTGGAACTCCAATCTTATTTTCAACACAATCAATGGTAACCGGCAAAGTTGCTGCGCTGGAACTTGTTGAAAAAGCAATTGCCTGGGCTGTCTTCATATTTGACAAGAATGAACCCGGTTTTACTTTGCCAACAACTTTCACCAGTGTACCATAAACAAGGAAAGTATGCAGGAGTAAGCCTGCAACAACAGAAAGAATGTACCAAATCAAGGTTTCAAGTATGTTATAGCCGAATTCTGCTATCGTAGCAGCAATTAGTGCAAAAACACCATAGGGAGCGAGTTTCATGATAAAATCAACCATTTTTATCATGGTTTCACTTATAGCATTGAAGAAATTGATTACTGGCATTGCCTTTTCGCGCTCTATAAAAGTAAGCATAATCCCAAATATCAAAGCGAAGAAGACAATCTGGAGCATCTCGCTCTCGGCAATCGCCTGGAATGGATTTTTTGGAATGATATTTACGAAAAAATCAATTATATCAATATCAATCTTTTCCACCATCGCTTCGGGGTTATCTTCACCATAAGCCCCAATTAGACGGGCTTTTGTATCACTATCCAACTGGTTGCCCGGTTGGATAGTGTTAGCGATTAACAAGCCAATTGTTATTGCAATAGCTGTTGTCAGGATATATATGGAGAATGTTTTCAGGCCAATTCTGCCAAGTTTTTTAATATCTGTTATGCTCGAAGCACCGATAATTAATGTTGCCAGGACAAGAGGTATCGCGAGGAAGCTAAGTAATCTGATAAAAACCGTTCCAACCGGCTTTATTTGAGTGGCGAGTGTTTCAATATCACTCAATGCCGAAACGTTTTTATAATCTATACCTGTTTCCTCTTCCTTTCTTCCCTGCTTAAATACCCGTATTGCCTCAACTTCTTCTTTATTCCTTTTGAAATTCTTTATCATTCCCAATTTATCAATTGGTTTAAAGGCAGATATGACTTCTCCTTCATTATCAAGAAACAATATACTTTCCCATTTCTCGATTTTATTTGAGATTTTCTTTCCGGCTCGCTTGGTTTCAATGTTAACGGTATCTTCGGGAACGCTGAATATTATCCCAAAGATTGTTCCCAGAACCATTGCAGCGAGTATCTGGACATGAAGTGGCAGTTTAGGAAATTTCATGGGCAGCGTTTGCATATTTAAATGAGAAATCAACCTCTACTTCCGGAGAGAGGCTGCGTGTTACCGGGCAGGTTTTTACAACGTTGGACAGCAAATTGAATGATTTATCATCAAGAAGGTGAGGGAAGGTTATTTCAACGGTCAGCTTTCCTATCCTCCTGAACGGTTGGTTCACCATTTCTTTTGTTACATCAATTGACATTCCCTTAATGTCAATCCCTGCATCCATTGCCTTGATTCCCATAATAGTAGCTATGCATGAAGCGATTGAAGCCCCTGCAAGGTCTGTCGGACTAATGTATTCTGCTTTACCACGGTTGTCCAGTGGCGCATCAGTCAGGAAGGAAATACCGGATGGTCCGTGTGTTACACGGCAACGCAAGCCGCCCAGGTATTCTACATTAATCTTTACTAAGTGTTCTGCCATTTTACTATTTGAATATTATTAGATACAATTAAAAGAGATTGAATATAGTTTTTAAGATGCAATTTGCAAAATTGAGCAAAACATCCACAGGATTTCCACTATTAATTCTTTGTTATATTATCAATTTGAATATAAAAGAAGAACTACATAAGAGAAATTCAGAGTTTACAGAATTATGTATTGCTCTTAAAGTAAGCAGGCTCTATGATTTTGGTTCGGTATTAAATAGAACTTCAAAACTGATTCCGGCGTTATTGATCTGTTGATAGAAATTGATGAAGACGACTCATTAGAGCGTGGTGTAAAATTAACTTAATTTTGGAATAAATTTGGGGAGTTTTTCAGTCAAAAGGTTAATCTTTTGACTGAAACTTCAATTAGAAATAAAATATTAAGAGTAAGATAATTGAAGAACCAGGATGCTTATTTATTACAGAAGTTTGTTGAAAAATTAAATTACTTATAATCAATTGATTACAGAATTTATCTTCAATCCGTCATAAGCTAATTTAATATTTTCAGGTAATTTTTCTTCACATTCATCATGCTTTATCTGGTGTGCGATATGTGTTAAATACGTCGTTTCCGCATCTATCAATTTGGCACATTCAACTGCCTGCTCAACATTGAAATGTGTTGAATGCTTATCATAGCGCAAAGCATCCAGCACAATCGTTTTCAATCCTGATAATTGTTTCATGGATTCCGGAGGAATATAATTTGTATCTGTACAATATGCAAAATCGCCTATCCTGAAGCCAAGGACTTCAAGCTTGCCGTGCAATAATCTAAGCGAAGTGATTTTTATATCGCCGATAACAAATTCCCCGTTTTCAATTATATGCTCATTTAATTGCGGGACACCGCCGCCCCGCTGCTCAGGCTCTTCAAACGCATATATGAATGTTCGTTTCAGCTCTTTGCGAGTGCGCTTGTTCAGATAAATATTAAGAGGTTTTCTTGTATGATAATTAAAGGCCCGGATATCATCAAAGCCACCAATGTGGTCAAAATGATGGTGTGTGAACAAAACAGCATCCAGTTTGTCAACCCCGTAGTAGAGCATTTGCTGCCGGAAGTCACTTGATGTGTCAATCACGATAGTGGTTGTATTGGATTGCGCAAGCAGTGAACATCTAAGCCGTTTATCGCGTGGATCAATTGAAGTGCAGGTAGAGCATTTGCATCCGATTGTCGGTATGCCGGATGAAGTTCCGCTGCCCAGAATTGTAAATACAATTCCGGTTTCTGTGTCAGACATGCCGTTCTGCATGGTACGAACTTCTTACGAGCGGCCCTGACTCTACATGTCTGAATCCGAGCTGCTTGCCGATGCGCCTGTATTCGGCAAATTCTTCGGGATGGACAAACCTGTCCACAGGAGCATGTTTCGGCGAAGGCTGCAAGTACTGACCTAGTGTTAGAACATCAACATTAATTTCGACGAGATCTTTCATTACCTCGATAATCTCTTCCATCTTCTCGCCAATACCAACCATCATACCGGTTTTTGTGAGGAAACCCTGTTTCTTTGAGAACTCCAGTACTTTTAGCGAGCGCTCGTATTTTGCCTGAGGGCGGATAGTCTTATATAATCTCGGCACAGTTTCCATGTTGTGGTTCAGAACATCCGGTTTAGAATCAAGAACATGCTGAAGAACATCCATTTCACCCTTAAAGTCCGGAATTAGAACCTCTACCCTTACACCGGGATTTTTCTTCTTTACTTCAACTACTGTATCATGCCATATACCCGAGCCCTGGTCAGGCAGTTCATCTCGATTCACGGATGTAATTACCGCATGGCGCACACCCATCTGCACCACTGCATCAGCAACCTCAAATGGCTCATTGTCATTAACAGTTCCGGGACGTCCTGTTTTTACTGCACAGAAGCTGCAGGAGCGAGTGCATGTATCCCCGAGAATCATAAACGTAGCAGTGCCGGCATGCCAGCATTCGCCGATATTCGGGCAATGCGCCTCTTCGCATACAGTATGCAGATTTTTAGAACGCATCATAGATTTAAGGTCGGAGTATCCACCCCCACCGGGAGCTCTCACTTTTAGCCATTCCGGCCTTTTGCCTTTTACGTTAGGGACTGATAACTGCGTAAGTTCGGGGTTAATTTGAATATCTATATTCTGCATTTCATTTATTCGATTCATTGATAACAATGCCATCTAATTAGATGGCATTTTAAAATTTAGCCCAAATAAGCTCTAAGAGCCTTAGAGCGGGATGCATGACGCAGACGCCGGATTGCTTTTTCTTTTATCTGCCTTACACGTTCTCGTGTAAGGTTAAATTTTTCACCAATTTCTTCAAGTGTAAGGCATTGGCACTCTAAGCCAAAATAGAGCCTGATTACTTCTGCCTCGCGCTGGGAAAGCGTTGTAAGCACCTGCTGCACCTCCACACGTAGCGATTCGCGGATAAGTTCGGAGTCAGGCGGCGGTTGCTGGTCGTTCGGCAGCACGTCGAGTAACCTGTTGTCTTCGCCCGATACAAAGGGAGCATCTACAGATAAGTGGCGGCCGGAGATCTTTATCGTCTCAGCAATCTCAGATATTGACATATTTAATTGCTCGGCAAGCTCGGATGCTGTTGGTTCCCTTTCGAATTCCTGCTCCAGCTCGCTGAATTTTTTCCCGATTTTGTTTAATGCACCAACCCTGTTCAATGGCAGACGGACAATCCTGGACTGCTCGGCAAGTGCCTGAAGGATTGATTGCCTAATCCACCAAACGGCGTAGGAAATGAATTTGAATCCCCTGGTTTCATCAAAACGCTTTGCGGCTTTGATAAGGCCGAGATTACCTTCATTGATAAGGTCGCCAAGAGAAAGCCCTTGGTTCTGATATTGCTTTGCAACAGAGACAACAAAACGGAGATTTGCTTTTACAAGCCTTTCGAGAGCCCTCGTACCTGAAAATCCACCCTTTTTAATGAGCTTGGCAAGGTCAATTTCATCATCGGGTGTTAGAAGCTCTACCCTGCCGATTTCTTGAAGGTATTTGTCAAGTGACTGGCTCTCACGATTAGTATATTGTTTGGTTATCCTCATAAAAATTCAATTGATTAGACTAACAGCACATAATTTAAATTCAAAATAAAATGTCAAAGTTTTGACGATAGATTCCGTTCTTTATTACTAATTTTCATTAATTTCAGATTTATCGCCTGCAACCAGGATACGTCTGTAACCCATTGTTTGTATTATATCTTTTGCGGCATTTACAATTTTATCCTTTTCAAGGCTGATTTCTATTGTTTTCTTCTCATCAAGGTATCTCCTGCTGATTTCAAATTCCAGCAGATCCCCGAGTACATCAGAATATTCGAAAATATCTTCTTCAAGTTCCTTAGCCATTAATAAATCAAGTTCTTCAGCCTTTTTGAAAAATTTATCCGAATACTCATGCTCTTTCCCAAACTTAAGCACTTCTTTGAAAATTCGCCTTGCCGGTGGCATGATTTCAACATTGTTATCTTTTAGGTAGTCATTGAATTCATAAATTGCATGTTCATTTAAAAAAACTTTGCCCGGCAACTCACTATGTATATTTACATAATAAGTGGCAAAATTGAAAAGATGATTTTCGCGTAGAAGATTGCTGACAAATTCAGGCAGATAGTCATTTGTAATAATTGAGTCGGGTGTGATTCCATTATACTCAATAACTTTCCTGCCATTGAGAGTCTTGAAGTATGTAGTATCGCTTTTCCGTTCTTCTTTTGTGATATTTTTATCGTAATCAATTCTTTGAATAAACCTGCCTGAAGGAGTATAGTATCTGGCAGTTGTCATTTTAAGCTTTGTGCTGTATGGAAGATCGAAAAGCGTCTGCACAAGCCCTTTGCCAAAGGATGTATTTCCAATTATAACTGCTCTGTCATTGTCCTGCATAGCACCCGCCACTATCTCACTTGCGCTTGCACTGTTTTCATTAATAATAACAACAAGAGGCAGATCAGGCAACAGCGGTTCATTTATCGACATGTAATCATGGCTTTTCCTGACTCCCCTGCCATTTGTTGATACAATCTTGCTGTCTTTTGGCAGGAACATGTCACAAATATCAACTGCCGCTTCGAGCAATCCTCCCGGGTTATCACGCAGGTCTATAATCAATCCCTTCATTTTACCGGTGTTAATTAATGATACGAGATGAATCCTGAATTCATCATTTACATTGCGTGTAAATCGCTCCAGGCGTAGATACGCGATACTATCATCTATAAAACCGCTGTAAGATACATTTTTAAGTGTAATCTTTTCCCTTCTTACCAGGATATCTAACGTGTCGTTATCTATTCCTCTTAGCACTTTAATTCTTACTTTTGAGCCAGGTTCACCGCGGGTAAACTCACGCAATCGGGCAGTGTTTTCGTGGAGTACAAGATTAGTATCCACCATATAAATCCTGTCGCCGATTTTGATTCCGCTTTTTTCTGCAGGGTAACCTTCATGAACATCAATAATAGTTAGCATGCTGTCATTCATAATGACAGTCACGCCAAGTCCGGTGTAATTTCCAGTGGTAATTAGTTCAACATCTTCAAGAGATGTTTCATCGTAGTAGCTCGTGTAAGGGTCCAGTTCCTGGAGCATCCCATTTATACTTGCATCGAACAGGAATTCGGGATCGACATCAATTACGTAATTATTCGATATTTCCCGGAAAAGAGAACCATAAATATCAAATGACTTGTTTATTTTAAAATAAAATGAATCATTGGAGGCGGTGAGTAGAAAACCGGCAATGATAAGAACAATTAGGAATATACCCAGATACAGTTTTTTCATAATGTATATAAAAAAGCAGTAATAGGTTTAATCAACCTATATTCTGAATTTATCAAATAAATATTCTTTAATTTGGGTTGTAGCAATCCTCTCCTGCTGCATTGAATCCCTGTCTCTTATTGTGACAGTATTGTTTTCAAGTGTTTCTCCATCTACTGTAATGCAGAATGGAGTCCCTATTTCATCCTGACGTCGGTATCTGCGGCCTATTGCACCGGATTTGTCGTATGTAGCTTTGAAATGCTTTTGCAATTCTGTGTATATTTCATGTGCAGCTTCAGGCATTCCATCTTTGTTTACCAGGGGAAAAACCGCAACATTAATTGGCGCAAGCTTGGGGTTGAATTTAAGAACAACACGCTTTTCCATCTCTCCTTTGTCGTTTGGAGCTTCCTCTTCGTTGTATGCATTGCACAAAAATGCCATAAGAGAGCGGGTTACACCACCTGATGTCTCTACAACATAAGGAACAAAGCGGTCTTTATTGACCGTATCAACAAATTCAAGCTTTTTCCCTGAATATTCGATATGTTTTTGAAGGTCGAAATCCGTACGTGAGTGGATGCCTTCAATTTCTCCAAAACCAAATGGGAATTCGTATTCCAGGTCAGTGGCAAAATTGGCATAATGTGCAAGCTTGTCATGTTCTTTCAGTTTCATCCTGCTTTCACTCATACCGAGATTGATATACCAGTTCCAGCGCTGTTCAAGCCAATAATCGAACCATTTCTTTTCTTCCCCGGGTTTCACAAAATACTGCATTTCCATCTGCTCAAACTCCCGGGTCCTGAAAAGGAAATTCTTTGTATTAATCTCGTTTCTAAATGCTTTGCCAATTTGTGCTATACCAAAGGGAATCTTTTGCCTGCCTGTCTCGAGTACATTTTTGAAGTTCACAAAAATACCCTGAGCCGATTCGGGCCTTAGGTAAACAACATTACCAGAATCATCTACAGGGCCGAGAAATGTCTTGAACATTAGATTAAAATTGCGTACTTCGGTCCAGTCCATTGTCCCGGATACAGGATCTTTAATCTCAAAATCAATTATGATTTTGTAATAATCTCCGGGTGCTTCAGCTTTTGAAAGGGCTTCTTCCAGCTTTTTTGCATCATCATTCCTTTTCTTTTTATAAAGCTTTTGGATGTATTCTTCAATCAGGTTGTCAGCACGGAAGCGGGCTTTGCTTGTTTTGTTATCTATCATCGGGTCGCTGAACTGAGTCGTGTGTCCGCTTGCTTCCCATGTGCGGGGATGCATTAGTATTGAAGCATCAACACCTTCGATATCGTCGCGGAATGTCATTGATTTCCACCAGGCATCCTTTAAATTGCGCAGAAGTTCGACTCCGAGTGGACCAAAATCCCAGCAGCCGTTCAGGCCGCCATATATTTCAGAAGACTGGAAAACAAAGCCTCGTCTTTTTGAGAGGGAGATGATTGTATCAAGACTTACCATAATTGCAATATTTCATATTAACGAAGTGCAAAAATAAGAATTAAAGCGCAGATGCTAAAGGTTAAATCAGGGTTTTAATGAACAAAAATGGTTATTTTAGCGTTTTATTTTTAGGATACTCAGAATTTCAAAATAGTGTGAAGATTTTAGTAATTAATTGGCAGGATATAACAAACCCGCTTGGCGGGGGAGCCGAAGTACATTTGCACGAAATATTCAGCCGAATTGCAACAATGGGCCACAAAGTCACCTTGCTTTGTTGTAGTGTACCTGGCAGACCGGATAATGAAGTGATTGAAGGGATAAATATTATCCGCAGGGGGACGCGACAGTTTTTTAATTACAGGGTTATCCCTGAATACTTGAAGCTAAGAAAAAATAAATTTGATATAATTATAGATGATATAAACAAAATTCCATTTTACACTCCCCTGTTTGTTAAGGAGCCACTACTTGCTATCAGCCACCACTTCTTTGGGGCAAGCATCTACCGCGAAACAAATTTCATAACCGGAACTTATGTATATCTTGCTGAGAAGGTGATTGATTTTGTTTATAAAAAAACTCCATTTGCTGTAGTATCTCAAAGCACCTTGGACGAATTTATCTCACGTGGGTTTGATAAATCAAAATTTTCAATCGTGCCTAATGCCATTGAACAAGGCATCTTCCCTATGGAAGTATCAGATAAGAATGAAGCTCCGGTTGTCACTTACTTTGGCAGACTGAAAAAATATAAAAGCATTGACCATTTGCTTATTGCATTTGCAAAATTGGTTGAAAAACTACCTGAAACTCAGTTGTGGATACTCGGCCGTGGAAACTTCAGAGAATTCCTGGAAGAACTCTCAGTAAAACTGGGAATTGAGAATAACACCACCTTTTATGGATTTGTTAGCGATGAAAACAAAATTAAACTCCTAAGCCAATCACATCTTGTCGTGAACACATCAATGAAGGAGGGCTGGGGAATAACAAACATTGAATCAAACGCCTGCGGAACGGCAGTAGTTTCTGCAAATGTTCCCGGCCTGAAGGACTCTGTAAAACAAGGACTTTCCGGGGAGCTTTATGAATATGGCGATACTTCCGGCCTGGCTGATATTCTCTATACACTGCTAAGCGATAAATCGCGCATAGAGGTACTCTCCCGTGGCGCAGTAGAATGGGCTAAATCCTTTTCCTGGGATATAAGCGCCGAGCTTATGCTGAAAAAGGTAAAAGAAGTACTGAAATAGAATTAAATCCTAAACCCTTTCTTGTGGTGAATACATCTTGAAATCATCGGGCATTTCCGGGTATTCTATTTCAATTGCTTTATCGAATATCTCGATTTTTTGAATGGAATAACTATAATAATAATTATCTTGCGGTAAGTATATCTTCTCGACAACTTTAAGAATTATTCCAGTATCATCGTCAATGTATGCTGTTCTATCAATTTCTGCTTTCCGTTCATTTTCATTTAAAGAATCTCCTATAATACCTTTCCAGATAACTTGAAACAAATGACAAATTCTTCCCTTTATTTTAGTTGTTCCTAAATAATTTGAACTATTGTATAAGAAATAATTAGGTGTAATATTAGAAAATAAGTTATCAGGTCTATCATGATGCAACATTTCTTTGTGGTGTTTGGAAATAATCCTACTTTGATAATCAATTTGAGTGATTATTTCACCGTTGTTGAATCTTAAAGAAATCAGCTCCTTATTTCTTGAATATCCCTTAACTAAATAATCATTATCCTCTCTTTTTTCTCCATTATTAAAATTGCAAATTAGAGTATGTGTTAAGAAATTATAAATTTTACCATTTTTTGTTGTTCCTTCTATCCACTCAATTTTAAGCCCTTTCAGTTTTTTGTTCTTTTCACTAAGCTCTCGTAGCAAAGCCTCGTTATCCTTGCGTAATTTGCAGGAACCAGCAATAATAATCAACAAAATCAATACTAAAACTTTCATCATTATCTCACCTTTTATTTTTTCATTAATTCAGGCAATGTATTTTCATATATTTTAATGAGTTCATCTATATCAAATGAAAAATCAGCAAAGCTAATACAACCATGCTTAACTGCACCAATTTTAATATAATTAACATTATTTTCTTCACATGACGCATTTACTGATTCTTGTTTATCTTTTGAAAATGAAACAATTATGCGGGAATTAGATTCACCAAAAAGAAAACCGTTATTCTGTCCCACGAAATCAACCTCAGCCCCCAATTTTCCATCCGAGTTAATTGCTTTCTCTGCAAGGCATATTGCAATTCCACCTTCACTGCAATCATGAGCGCTGTTAATAATACCTTTGCTAATCAACTCAAGAATGGTATTCTGTAAAGCAATTTCTTCATTAATATTAATGTCAGGTGCTTCACCGGAAACAAGACCGTGTACTAATTTCAGGTATTCACTACCTCCAATCTCCACCCTGTCGCTGCCAAGCAGGTAGATGATATCACCCTCTTGCTTGAAGCCTGAACTCATTGTTTTGCTTAAATCATCAATAATTCCGAGCATACCAATCGTTGGAGTGGGAAACACTGCATTTTCCTTAGATTCATTGTGGAAGCTGACGTTTCCGCCGGTAACGGGCGTATTGAGCGCCCGGCAGGCATCCCCCATACCTCTTATTACTTCCTTGAATTGCCAGTAAACTCCCGGGTCGTAAGGATTGCCGAAATTGAGGCAATTAGTAATAGCGGCAGGTTTAGCTCCAACACACACTACATTTCTCGCTGCTTCAGCGACTGCTGCCATTGCTCCTTTGTATGGATTCAGAAATGTGAACCTGCTGTTGCAGTCAGTACAAACAGCAATTCCCCTGCCGGGCAATTCCTTAAGGCGAAGCACCGCTGCATCTCCTTTTATACTGATTGTATTTGTCCTTACCTGTGAATCATATTGTTCATAGATCCATCGCTTGGAAGCAATTGTCGGTGAACCAAGTAACAGCTTAAATATCTCTTTTTGCGACAATGAAGTTTCGCATTGGTTAAAATTAAAATTCCGTGTTGTTTTTAAATATTCGGGTTCTCTCGCCTCCCTGTCATACTGGGGAGCGCCTCCGCCCAGTACAAGTGTTTCAGCAGGCATTTCGGCAACAGGTTTACCATTCCTTAGGATGCTAAGCATACCATCACCGGATACTTCGCCAATCCGGGTTAATGGCACATCCCATTTGTCACAAGTTTCAT
>CAYVVD010000030.1:0-26414 GCA_964454975.1 uncultured Hyphomicrobiales bacterium
CTCGATCCTTGTCTCCATCCTGACAAGCCTGAACGAATTATTTCTTGCGCTCCTGTTTTTTACGGATAAAATAGATTTTTTCGCCCTCTTTGAGCATCCCGTATTCTTCCCTTGCGATGCGCTCAATTTCTGTAGTGTCAGTTTCAAGCCTGTGGATGACTTTTTTTAGCGAATCGGCTGCCTTTTTCTCAACAGAGATATGTTCCTCGAGTACGCCTTTTTCAAGCTCGAGCGAAATCCTTGTAATCAGACCGTGGCTGGAGAAAATGATGAAAACGGCAATAAAAAAAAGAAGCACAACTCCGATAATCAAGTGCCTTTTTCTGGATGATTCACGAAGTTGTTCTATTATTTTTTCTTTCATGAAGCGGTGTTATTTGGCGAATTTCTTTAGGAATTCAACGAATGCATCAAGTTCTTCGCGAGAGCGTTTTTCAGTTACTGCAACCATCATTCCGGGTTTGCAATCTTCGAAACGAGCTGTATCAACGCCTGCCAGGAATCCTTCGTTAACACCAGTCTTGATTATTTCTGCGGCAGGAACTGGTGGTTCAAGCAAAAATTCGCAGAAGAACGGCTTATCTATTGGAATGTTGAATCCCGGAATTTCCTTAATCCTGTTAGCAATATAATGTGCTCCGTCGAATGACTTCTTAGCGACATCAACAATGCCCTGCTTGCCCATAGCAATCATGTAAACCGTTGCAGCAAGCATAAAGAGGCCCTGGTTTGTGCAAATGTTTGATGTTGCCTTCTCTCTTTTAATCTGCTGCTCTCTTGTCTGGAGTGTGAGCACAAATCCCCTGTTTCCGTCAGCATCCTGCGTAATGCCTGATAGCCTGCCGGGTATTTTACGTACAAATTCCTGCTTGCATGCAAATATGCCGAGGTAGGGACCGCCAAAGCTCATCGGGATTCCCAACTGCTGTCCTTCGCCTGTTACGACATCTGCATTATAATTGCCCGGTGCTTCGAGTACGCCGAGCGATATTGGGTCAACCGAAACTATAAATAGAGCTTTATTAATGCTGTGGGCTATTTTTTCGATTTCATATACATCTTCGATTGTGCCATAAGCATTTGGCTGCTGAACTATAACAGCGGCAATGTTTTCATTCATCAAAGATTTCAACTTAGCGAGGTCGCATGTCCCGTCTTCATCAATTACTTCGGTGAATTTCAATTTTTTTCCGGAGCCGAGAGTTTCAACAACCATCTTAAAGAATGGATTTATTTTCCCTGCAACGAGGAATTCTGTCCGCCGGTTGTGGGCATTTGCCAGAAGGCATGCCTCGGCAAGAGAGCTTCCGCCGTCATAGAGCGAGGCATTGGATACATCCATTTCGGTTAGCGAGCAAATCATTGATTGGAATTCATACATTGCCTGGAGTGTTCCCTGGGACACTTCAGCCTGGTAGGGAGTGTATGCTGTTTTAAACTCCGGCCTTTCAAGTACAGAAGATACTATTGTCGGTATAAATCTGTCGTAGGCGCCGCCACCCATAAAGCACACATGGGAATTTGCAGTAATATTTCCTGCTGCATATTCATTAAGTAGCTTAACCACTTCGTATTCGGATAGCTTAGGGGGGAGGTTAAGTGTTCCTTTAAATCGCACATCTTCGGGTATTACGCTAATCAGTTCGTCAAAGTTTTCAACTCCTATCTGCCTGAGCATTTCAATTCTTTCGCTGTCGGTATTCTGCACGTATGCCATTAGTTAAACTCCTCGCTGGATTCTATTTTCAAAACTTAGCTTTGTATTACAGCATATAGCGTACAAAATTATATTTAATTGCTTTGTTTTCCAACAAAATAAGGATTCATTGACGCTGGAAAATCCTTGCTAAGATTTGGTTAACTTTGATTAATTAATAATCATTACAAAATTTTCTTCGCTAATTTCGTTCATAATAAATCTATTCATTCATTTTTAATTACGGGGAATAAGATGATGGATAAATTAAAAATGCCATTGATACAGGACGCAGACCTGAAAGGGAAAATTGTCCTGGTGCGAGTTGACCACAATGTTGTAAAAAAGGGTGTGATTCACGATCCATACAGGATTGACGCCACAATCGGAACTCTATACCACATTAACGCCAAAGGTGGCAAGATAATCCTGATGACTCATGTTGGCAGGCCGAAAGATAAAAAGACAGCCGCTATTGAAATTAGCGACCATACTTCTGTACAGCCGATTGTTGATTATCTCCAGAGTAAGCTTCATATCACAATAAAAGTGCCTGAATTTTACAATCATGAAGACAAAGGATACCTTGGAATTGAAACCTCAATTAACCATATTATCCGGGAATTGAGGGATGACAAGATTGATGGAATCTACTTGCCCAATACACGTTGGTTTGCAGGAGAAGAAGGCAACGGTGAGGAATCAGAACGTTTTGCCAACCAGCTTGCCGGACTCGCCGATATCTATGTTAATGATGCATTTGGTTCCTGGCAGCCGCATGCTTCTACTGTTCTGATTCCCAAATACCTGCCTTCTTATGCGGGCTTTTTGCTTCAGAAGGAAATCCTCAATCTAGAAAGAATCTACAATCCTGAAAAACCATTTGTGGCAGTTGTTGCTGGTTCAAAATTTGATACAAAGATACAGTCATTATATACATTGATTGCTAAAGCGGACTACCTGGTGCTTGGTGGAGTGATTTACAATGCTTATCTCTGTGCAAAATACGGCATTCAGATAGAAGGAATTTCAAACGAAGACATGGCACATGCTAAGAGCTTTGTAGATTTTGTTAAACAATACCCAAAGAAATTAATTGAGCTGCCCTACATAGTGGAATCTGATGTTTTGGAAGGTAAAATGGAAGGCAAGTACAGGACACACGATATCAGAAAGCTGGAAAAAGGCACAAAGCTTAATTACGTACTCGATATAGCACCTGAATCATTCAACGATGAGAGGATTCAGGAGGTATTCAAAAGCGCCTCAACGATATTTATCAATGCGGTTATGGGCTATACGCCACATTTCAATGAAGGCACAATAGCCCTTGATGAAACAATTGACCAGAACAGGGAAGCCGTGAAACTTTATGGTGGCGGCGATACTATGCAGGAACTGAAGAGATTGCTACCGGGCCTGTATATTGTTGCGCTTGACAATCCGAAGTACTACATATTCACAGGTGGCGGCGCTGTTCTTAAAGCAATACATGAAGGAACATATCTCGGACTTGAACCGGTAAGAGCGCTTTATCATTCGATACCATATGTTAACAAGTAATTCACTTTGAAATGGTAATTTTGAAAATAGTTAATAGTTAAGGAGAAAAGAATGGCATTAAAACTAGCGATAAACGGATTCGGCAGGATAGGCAGGCTCGTATTCCGTGCTATGATTAACAGGAATGAAGATGTAGAGTTTGTTGGAATAAACGACTTGACTGATGCCCATACACTCGCGCACTTATTCAAATACGACAGTGCGCACGGCAAATTCCGGGGTGATGTTAGGTCTGAAGATGGCGTAATTGTCGTAAATGGCAAAAGGATTCCAGTTTCGGCTGAGAGAAATATTCCTGACATTCCGTGGAAGGATGTTGATATCGTCATCGAATCTACCGGTGTATTTCGTAAACGCGAACCACTTATGCAGCACATTCAAAATAGCGGCGCTAAAAAAGTACTGCTTTCAGCTCCGGCCAGAGAAGAGCTTGATGCAACAGTTGTGATTGGTGTAAATGAAGAGATACTCACTGGTAATGAGCAACTGTTATCAAATGCCTCATGCACAACAAACTGCCTTGCGCCGATGGTTAAAGTTCTCAATGATAATCTTGGGATTGAAAAAGGTTTTATGGTAACGGTTCATGCATACACGAATGACCAGCGTATTCTCGACCTTCCTCATAAGGATCTTCGCCGTGCAAGAGCTGCAGCTGTTAATACAATCCCGACAACTACAGGCGCCGCAAAAGCAGTAGGCCTTGTAATACCTGAAATGAAAGGCAAGCTTAATGGATATGCTATTAGGGTTCCCGTACCCGATGGTTCATTGACAGACTTTGTTGTAACCGTAGGAAGGGAAACAACAAAGGAAGAAGTCAACCAGTTGATGAAGACAGCTTCTGAAACTTATATGAAGGGTATTATCGAATATACCGATGAGCCGCTCGTATCAGGCGATATTGTTGGTAATCCTGCATCAACAATATTCGACAGTTCGCTTACGGATGTTCAGGGTAACCTCGTACGTGTTGTTGGTTGGTATGACAACGAGTATGGTTATTCCAACAGGATAGTTGACCTGCTAATGCTTCTTAAGAAACAGATTTAATTGATTTATTAATATTGAGGCGCCCTGACAGGGCGTCTCAATAATAGTACAGCTAATTTTATATACGCCCTGTCAGGGAGTTTATAATTTATAAATAACTTGCTATTTTAAATTCTATTCTTTAAATTCTCACAATGCGGGAGTAATTCAGCGGTAGAATGTTAGCTTCCCAAGCTAAACGTCGCGGGTTCAATTCCCGTCTCCCGCTCAAGGTAAAAAATGTGATTTCTCGCAAATTGACACCAATTCCGGCCCCACGCCTTACTTTTACTGTTTTCCATTCATTACAACTTCGTCGTATGCAACTTGTCACTCATTTTGGGTACAGCACGTACATTATCCCCCCATTTCATTTGCTCTTCCATCCTGCATGACCATACCAGTTTGTCTTTCCAAACTGTGATGTCAGGGCAGCCGTCGCACATATTGATATCCCCGTTCGGGAGAACATCTGCAGGCTGGATAATCATCACAGACTGGTAGTGAACCCTTCTGAAAAATGATTTTGGGTTTGTGAAAAGTGACTTGAAATAGTTTTGGGCTATACCGGCAATTCCTCTGTCAATTGGAGATAATACAAAAAATGACCTTCCTTTTCGGGTTGTTGAGGGCTTTGAGTATGCGAGGTAGCTCCCTGTGAAGAAATGCTTAACATTTTGCACCAGCTCCATGAATTTTGGGCCTGTGTAACCGAATATTTGGTGTTTATTGCCCATGCGACCCGTCAAAAGCCATTTGTACGTATCGGGTTGGTGTGTTCCGTTCAGGTATGCAGAAGGTGTAAAGTCCGGGTAAGCTTTCCTGATTTCTTTTACTGCTTCAGGTGAACTGATGTCCGTGCCTCTGTTATCTTCTTGTTTCGCGTACATTACTGCAAAATCTACTTTTTTATCACCTACGTAGAAGTCCATATCTTTATCAATAATTGCCATCCTGTAAAGAATAAATACCATCCCCTGTACTATGTCAATGTTTTCCTGTGCCCATTTTGTCAGTTCAGGAACATATTTGAGTGTTTCCGGATAAATTGTAGCATTGAATGAGCAAGAAACGTCCCCTGCCTTGACAAGCATTTTTGCAAGCCTTAGTCTCTCATTGTTTAGTTCAATCTCGTTTTTTCCTTTAAATCCGGGGCGGTTCTGGCCGCTGTCCACATGAAATGTAAAACCGAATACTCCAGCATCATTCAGCCTTAAAAGCAGATCTTCTGTAAGCAAGGCACCGTTTGAATTAATAACGGGTTTCCAGCCGTGCTTTGCAATTATCCTTACTATGTCAACAATTTGCGTGTGTGTGAGAGGTTCGCCGCCGGCAATTGAAATAGCATCCGACTTGCGGTATTTTGCAAACGTATCGAGTTCCTGCTCAATTTGGGTAAGAGACTTTTGCGAACCCTGCCTGTTTTCACGGTAGCATCCGTCGCAGTATAAGTTACAACAGCTTGTAGGTTCCAGCCATGAAATTGAATTGTCCGTAAAATTCCACGGCAGGCGGTACATTGATACAGGTGAATAATCCCTTTTCATTTAATAAACCTATATATTGTTTTAATAATCCTGTCATAGTTTAAGTTTTGTTAGTATTAAGAAAATTTATGCCTGAAGGGACTCTCTACTTGAGCAAATTCAAAATTAAGGCAAATACGCTACTTTCGCAAAATGAATTCAATGTACTACTCTGTATATTTAGCTGATTGGAGTGTTATGAGGAATATACGAGAAAGAAAAATTTTAGTTTCAGGGAAAATAAACCACCGGAAGTAATGCCAAAAGCAAAACCTCCGGTGGGAATAAATTTATTTCTTTGCGGGGAATGGGGGCATTTTTGGTATCTGGCGTTTTTCGTTAGTCTTTATTTCTTCGAGAATTACCTCGATTGCTTTATTTAGCTGCTCATCAACACCATCAATCAATTTAGCAGGGTGGTTGTCAACTTCGATGTCAGGCGACATTCCCTCTCCCTCGAGTACCCAGGTGCCGTCAGCTCCAAAGTTTGCAAACTCCGGCTTGTAGAGGTATCCTCCATCCAAAAATGGCAATGACCCCCTTATACCGATTACGCCACCCCATGTACGTTTACCAATCAGTTTGCCAAGATTATAAAGTTTGAACTGGTATGGGAACAGGTCGCCATCAGACGCTGACAATTCGTTTATCAGGCATACCATTGGTCCTGTCATTACAGCATTAGGCGTTGTCATTATTATATTCTGGTTTCGGGCATGTTTTGCAATGGCAAGCTCCCTTCGAAGACGCTCTATTATCATTGGTGATACATTGCCACCACCGTTGTAACGGTCGTCAATAATAAGTGCTTCCTTCCTGAGTTGCGGGTAGAAGTACTTCACAAACTCCCGCAAACCGTTATCCACACCCATGTCGGGGATGTGAATATATCTGACCTTTCCGTTTGTGGCTTCATCAACCTTGCGGCGGTTGTTTTCTACCCAGTTCAGGTAGCGTAATCCTGTTTCGTTCTTTGTTGTTTTGATATTATATTCTTTGGCGCCTTCTTTCTTAGGGGAGCTGTTTACTATAACCTTTACATATCTGTCTGCTTTATTAAGAAGCGCTTCGAATGGTGTTAGTTGTCGATTTAGTTCCTTACCGTCAATTGAAATGAGGAAATCACCTTCATTAATATCTATGCCGGGTTCTGTCAATGGTGAACGTGTTTTCTCATCCCAGTTTCTGCCTTCCAATATACGAGTTATTTTGTAGTAACCACTGACTTTGTCCAGTTCGAACTCTGCGCCCAAAAGGCCAACGGCTATGTCTTCAACATCGGGTTGTTCACCCCCGCCGGTGTAAGCATGGCCGACGTTTAGCTCGCTAATCATTTCTCCGACAACATAAGTCAGGTCTGTTCTGTGGTGGGCGTGCTCTACCAGCGGTTCGTACTTTGCTTTCATACCGGGCCAGTCAACGCCATGCATATTAGGGTCATAGAAGAAATCTCGCATCTGTCGCCATGCTTCGTCAAATATCTGTGCCCATTCTGCTTTCCTGTCAAGCATTACCTTCATTTCGCCTGTGTTTACTTTGTCTTTATCTTCTGCGCTCACCTTGTCATCCAGCTTGCTGATGTAATAGTTCTTATTCTCGGAAAAGATTATTTTTTTACTGTCTGAAGAAATCTCATAAGCGGCAAAATCACCTACTTTTTCTTCCTTCTTCTCTTTTCCGTCGAATACATAGAATCCGGGTTTTCCACCGGTTTTGTTTTTTACATAATAGAGTTTGTGATCCTTGGCAGCATAAAGTGAGCCATAGATTGCCGCTTCAACCGGAAATTCGAATATCCTGTCCTGTATTCCTTCAAAGTCAATTGAAATGGGTTCAACATCATCAGACTTCTTGGGAGATTTTAAATCTGCCTTGAATGCAAAAGGTGACTTGCCGTCCTTATTTAAAGTAATACCATAAATCTTGGCTATATTGCTAAACGAATAGTTCCACTCAAATGCTCCGATAGTTGTTTCCAGTGTCCTGTCAGAAACAAAAAACAGGTAATTGCCACCCACTGAAAATACAGGGTTTGTGCAGTTAAACAATTCGTCAGTAACTACCTTGGTTTCTTTTGTCTCCAAATTATAAACATAGATTTGGGACATCAATGCATCATTATAATCAGAATATGCAATCCATTTGCTGTCCGGCGACCATTTAAAATCAGTTATTTCCCATTCATCTGAACGAGTAACTTCGGTAGTGCGCTTTGTAGCGAGATTTATATAATAAAGACGCATGTCTTTGCCGGAAAGAAGAATGTTTCTACTGTCCGGCGACCAATATAACTGGTAACGGTATGAAGCGCCATCGTCCGTTAGCTGAACCTCATCGCTGCCATCCGGCCTGATTGCATAAACCTCAAATTCACCTGACTTATCACTTACGAATGCAATCCACTTGCCATCGGGAGACCATTTCGGATTGCGGTCGTGGACACCAGGTGATTCATTAAGATTTATAGAATATTCTTCATCTGCCGGAACAGCGAAAATATCTCCCCGTGCCGAAAAAAGGGCATAATCCCCTTCGGGAGATATTTCAAATGAATGAATATCATCGCTGACATCTTCAATTCCTGTCCTGATTTCAGGCCAGTCCTCATTAATCTGAACAGTTACTTTAGATACATGCTCAGTGGCAAGGTCCATCAGGTATATATAGCCGCCGTTTTCAAAAGCAATGTGATTCTTACCCAAGGAAGGGAATTTTATGTCGTAATCTTTGAAATCCGTAATCTTCTTTGTCAGCTTTGTGGTTAAGTCATAAGCAAATAGATTCAGCCGTTTGTCTCTGTCGCTTATATAGTAGATTTTGCTGTCGGTCCACATGGGAATAATGTCCTGTGCAGGGTTGTTGCTTATATTTTCAAGCGATTTAGTTGTAAAATCATAAATCCAGATGTCATCGGCCTGGCCGCCCCGGTAACGTTTCCATGTCCTGTATTCACGGAAAATCCTGTTATAAGCTATCTTTTTGCCATCGGGTGATAAAGATGCATAGCCTGCAGAGGGGAGAGGCATTTCCTCGGGTAATCCACCCTGCCCGTCGATTTTGTATAGATTACCGACCCATGCATGCCAGCTTTCGTGGCGTGAACGGTATATAATCTTATCGTCGCTTGTCCATTGCATGATGATTTTATCAGGCCCCATTCTTTCGGGTAAACCCGGAATGTCCACGCTATAAGTAAGCCTTTCAGGCGAGCCGCCTTTTGAAGGGATGAGATATATTTCCCTGCTTCCGTCATATTCTCCCGAAAATGCAATTTGCGAGCCATCATTCGAAAACCGGGGGTATATTTCAACACCATCTGATGTTGTAATTCTTCGGGCTAATCCACCCTCAATGGGAACAGTAAATACATCGCCGCCATGGCAAAAAGTAATTCCAGTTGCCGATGAATTAGGATAGCGCAATATCCGTGATTCCTCTGACAAAGCAGTAATAAATGCAAATAAAATCGTTAAGCCGATAATCGCTGTTTTGGTCATTTCATTTACCTATGTTTCTTATTAATCCTTTTTAAAATGTTTCCCGGGGTATTCAAAAAACCTTAGAGTGCCATTTTGATTATCTATGTCGCCCCAGACATCAACATCAAAATCAATACAAACAACACCACAAGTGGGCACGTTGTCAAACAATTGCCCGGATAAATATGTTGCAAGGTATGTTAAATCGGGATTATGCCCAAATATGCATATAGTATTTATGTTGCTTGCTAAATTTCTTAATATTGAAAGAATATGCCCCTGTCCATGGCTGTAAATACCTTTATCCATATTTATTTTTTTTTCCGGGTAACCAAATGCTTTAGCAAACTCTATTGCGGTTGCATAAGCCCTGTTGGCAGGACTGCTGACGATAACATCGGGTTTTATACTTTTATTACTGATAAGTTTTGCCATGAATGGTGCATCGCGTTCCCCTCGATTATTAAGCGGCCTGTCAAAATCCTGAAAATTTGGATTGCCCCAGCTTGATTTAGCATGACGAATAATTAATAAAGTCTTCATATATTAGGCTATTCCGATAAATCAATGAAAAATAAATACAAAATATACAAGCCCGGTGAAATTGAAATCAGAAAGCAAGATACTGGTTCTCTGCCTGCTATTCCGGACGATATTTATAACAAACAGCTCGCTAATCTACGTAAGAGACATTTCAATTTTAACGAAGAAAACAAAAGCTTTATTGGCAAAATACTACATTTTAATAAAATTGTCCGCTCAAAGACGCCTTCCAGGATTGCCGCAATTATTAAAATCATTCTAAAAGACGGTTAGCATCTCTTTTTTCTCTAATAATAATTTGATATATATCAAGTCAGGCTTCCACTATATTCAGCTTGGTGCAATGAATCAAGATAACTGTTTCACACTGAGCGAAGCCGAAGTATGGCAAGGTATCTTCTGTTCGTTTGAGCAGAGTCTCAGCCATACACACAAAATGCTTCCATAAATAACATCTTAATTTAGTATTTTCAGCAACAACCATGCTTCATCCCTACTTAGACCTTTACCAATTTTAACTAAGTCAGATACTCCCGAACCGGGACACTCTTTCAAATATGCCTTGACTATTTGAACTGTTGATTCATCAAATAGATTCATAAGAAGACTGATCAGTAAATTATTCTCAGCGAATAATTCCAAAAGATAAAAATATGAATCATTCTTCGAAAGAATTGTCTTCAGTTTTTTACCCTTTTTGATTAATAAAATCAGGTTTGCAGTTCTCGTATCTAATCTATTGATTATTTGCACAGAAGCGCTTATCATCATATTAGATTCTTTTGTATTTATGCTTTGTAATTGTTCTTTTTTAAGCGGCATATTGCTTTTTAAAAACTGAACTGCAGTATCGCTAAGAGTTTGGCTGATAATTTTTAATTCGTGTTCCAGATGTTTAGAAAACTGCCTGTATAATTGTGCAGCTATTGTTTCCGACAATGGATGGCTGATAATCCTCATTATTTCCTTTCTGCTGAACTCCAATGCAATTCCAAAATGGCCGGTTTTTTCCAAATCTTTAGTTTCATAAGTTATATCGCCTTTGAGATATGACAGAGCAATATTATGCTTAATTCCGGGCTCCATTGTAGTTAGGAACTCATTTACAATATTTTGTAAATATTTTCCCTTCGGATAATCAGGGTTATTCCTTGTACCTTGTTGCAAGCAGGATGTACACTTTCCGCAGTATGACTTTGCTTCGGGACTTAAAAAGTAATTGAGTATATATTCCCTTTTACAAGATTCTGTTTCAGCATAATTGAGTACATGATCGAGCTTGTTGAAAGAGTTAGTCCTTCTTATGAACAGTTCTTCGTAATCGAAAGGTAGTTCATTAAATGGGACTCCGTGGAAATTGTTTTCAATTTTGTTCCCTTGTTTTTCAAGATTATAATTGAGTATATCTGCAAATCGGAATGCATTCAATTCTGAAATAAATGTGTTCTCATTGATTTCGAGTTCCATGCAAAGCCTTTTATAATCAAGCGATGTCCTGTTTCCAAAAGCTGATTGCGGGACCTTTCTCAATAAAGATTCTAGTATTACCCGTCTTTGTTCGTTTGTATTACCGTAATATTCACTTATTCTTTCTATGTCTTTGTCAAGTTCAAGAAATAGCCTGCCTCGATGGTACTCGCTTTTGATTATTTCATGCTTTTCAAGGATGTTAATGCATGACTCGATAGTCTTTTCAGGTATGTTTAGTTTCAGAGAAATATTTTTTAAATCTATATTATTCAAGTTAAGCTCATTATAAACTGATTCAATAATGCTGAGCCGTGGATTTGCCATATTAATAAAGAACTCCTGCAAGGTACGGTCTTTATATTCATAAACCAGGAAACAACCCGCATCATTGCCGTCGCGGCCTGCACGCCCGGATTCCTGGTAATATGATTCAAGTGTTGGAGGGAGGTCACTGTGAATTACCAGGCGCACATCAGGCTTGTCAATGCCCATGCCGAAAGCACTTGTAGCAACAATCACCTTGCTTTTGCCGGATATGAAATTATTCTGTGCAATCTTCCGGAGCGAAGAATTCAGCCCGGCATGATAGAATTCAGAACGGATTCCGGAATCCCTGAGAAATAGGTGATATTTTTCAACACGTTTCCTTGATGAGCAGTAGATAATTCCGGACTGGTTTTTATAATTATTCAGAAGTTCTTTTATCAACTGCTCCTTGTTACTTTCTTCGTATGTAAAAAATCCCAGGTTTGGCCTGTCAAAACCAAATTTAAATACTTGAGGTTTTATCATTTGAAGAGAATTAACAATATCATCTGCAACTTCAGGTGTGGCTGTTGCTGTAAGAGCTATTACAGGAGGCCTGCCAAGCAATTCCAGGGCATAGATTATCTTAAGGTAGGATGGCCTGAAATCATGGCCCCATTCGGAGATGCAATGTGCTTCGTCAATTGCAATGAATGAGATTTTGAACGCCTTCAATTCATTAATAAATGATGATACTTCAAGCCTTTCTGGGGCAATATAAAGCAGCTTCAGATTTTCATTGTGCACCTGTCTTAAAACATGTTGTTGCTCAAAGTAGGGAATTGAACTATTGATGAATGCTGCACTTATTCCATTGCGTTTTAAATTATCTGCCTGGTCTTTCATTAATGCTATAAGCGGAGAGATAACAATAGTAAGCCCATTCTGCATTATTGCAGGTAATTGGTAACATAGGGACTTACCTCCACCGGTTGGCATAATAACAAGTGTATCCCTCCCGGAAAGTATGGATGTTACGATTTCCTTTTGACCGTCGCGGAATGTATCAAATCCGAAATGCTTATTTAAGTATGTTTCGGGCTGCAAAAAAAAATCCCCGGATCTGTTCAGAAACGGGGATTAATATAATCCTTTATTTGCTTATCCAAAAGAAGATTGAGAGTAAGATGGTTTCTTTTTATTGAACACCAGCTTTCTGATTATAAAATAAAGTACTGCCACAACAATCAGAAGCATAATCACTTTGCTCCAATTGAAAGTTGGCGGATAAACGCTGGTAGTACCATCAGGATTTGCAGCATAATAAGGCCTGGAATAATAGAATGCGCCATGCCATGGAGCCCACATCATCCAGCTGGCAACAGAGCCCATCATATATCCTGTCATAAGGCTGCTGCCATAGCCACCGTAGCTGTTCACGATATAATTCTGTTTAGTACCGTTAGCTGATGTTACAGACCGTGTTTCGGTTTTTCTGGGCGCCCCATACTTGGAAGTGTATTGTTTTGAAGAGCTTAATCTTGTGCCTCCAAAGCTGGGTTGTCTGGTATTAGTCTTTGAGTTGAAAGAACTTCCTTTCTTTTGGGGAGTAGTTGCTTTGCGTTGGGGAGATGTGCTTTTCTTTGGAGATGAAAATGACCTTCTGCTTCGTCCAAAACTACCACCGCGTTTTGCTTCTACAATATCGGGAGCCAGAAATAATGTAAGTGCGAAAACAAGGGACAAAATCCCAAGAATGCGTTTTAAATTGAGTGATTTAATCATTAAAATATATCCTCCGTTTCGATGCTGTCATCATCATTTCTATACGTAATCTGCGCAATAAAAGTTGCTGTATCCGGAATTTTTTTCTTCAGATTGAAAAGCGAAGCAATGGAAGATTTATTTTCTGTTGCTTTGATATTTAGATAAAGATTTGTTATTCCTTCTTGGTATTCTTCGTTAATATACACAGCAGCTGTATCGATATCCCCTTCACTTTCAATTTCTAATAAAAATAGATTTCTCGCATCATCCTCTGTAAAGGACGGTTCAGATGTTTTTATTTTGTCTAGATAATCTGAAAAAATCTGTTTGGTGTAAACCTGTTTGTCACTTCCTTCATATTGTATAATTGCATCAAATGTCCCGTCTTCGTCCATGTTAAGAAATAATTCCTTAATACCGCTGATTTGTTCTCCGTTATAGTAAATAGCGGTTTTTTCTAAAAGGCCGTTACTTTCTATACCGAGTGTTGGCATGATTTCCTCTCAAGAAATTTATGCTTGTAAAAATATAAGACTTGTAGCCATAACAGCCATCCCAGCTGTCATCGAATAAATTGCAAGTTTTCCCGAATCAAATTCTTTTGCAGTCGGGAGCAGTTCTTCAATTGCAATGTAAACCATTATCCCACCAACAGCAGAAAATAAAAGGCCTATTGCAGAAGCTGGAAGAATAGTGGAAAATAGTATCCACCCAAGTATTGCTCCAACAGGCTCTGAAATACCACTTGAAAAAGAAAGCCAGAACGCCTTCTTTCTGCTGCCTGTTGAGTAATAAACCGGGACAGAAACAGCAATGCCTTCCGGTATGTTATGCAATGCTATTGCTATGGCAATCGATACTCCGATTACAGGATCAATCATGTATGCAGTAAATGTTGCCATGCCTTCAGGGAAATTATGAATCCCGATTGCAATTGCAGTGAATATTCCTATCCTGTATAATCTTGGATTAGGAGTCGGATTCTTTAAATTTTCAACTGTAGAAAACTCGTGAGGGTTTTTATATGCCGGTATCAACCTGTCGATGAGCATTATAACAATGATACCGGTAAAAAAGGAAATCACAGTTAATGTATATGCCTCAAATTCTGTGTGGCTTTCCAATAGTGCATCTTTCGCTTTTGAGAAAATATCAACAAATGAAACATATAGCATAACACCGGCTGAAAAACCCAGAGAGCCGGCGAGGAATCTTTTATTCGCACTTCGGGAAAAAAAGGCTATTGCGCTCCCAATACCTGTGCTCAAACCGGCAAATAATGTGAGCAAAAGAGCCGTTATTACTCCGTTTTCCATTTCGGTATTTATACCGCCATTTTAAGGATATTGACAATGTCGTTTATATCGAGTCTGACCATATTTCCTACCGTATCAAATTGAAGTATGTTGTCTGAAATCTCATTGATTGCTGTTTCGCTGATTCCAAGGTCAGCAAGCGTAACCGGTGCTCCCCAGGATTTGAATTTAGAGCGCATTTTTTCAACTGCTTCAGGTATTGTGTCGGCATCCCAGACATTCTTTGCCCACCTGAGATAGGTTTGCTTATTTGCTCCCCAAGTATATTGAATCCATGCCGGGAATACCACTGCCAGACCTGCGCCATGTGCCACATGTTGGAACACTGCACTAATCCCGTGCTCAATTCTGTGGGCAGCAAATTCTCCACGTGATATTCCAGCCGCCGATATTCCGTTTAACGCAATAGTCGAACACCATGCAAGGTTTGCACGTGAATTATAATCCTGTTCATCTTTTTTAAGATTGTCAAGACATAATTCAATAGTTTTCAGATTAGCTTCATTAACTGAAAGTGTAATTTCCTGGTCCGTTGCCCTAAAGTAGAATTCCAAAATATGAGACATAGCGTCAATACCGCCATTTACGGTTTGCTCCCAGGGCAGTGAGTACTGTACTTCAGGGTCAACAATCGATACTTTTGGGAATGTGTGCCTGTTGCCAAATGCCCATTTCTTCTTTTCATCTTCATTGGTCAAGACCGAGAATGCATCCATTTCGGAGCATGTACCGGACATTGTCAACACTGTATATATTGGAAGTGCCTTTTCAACAATAAGGTCGCCGGTATATGCATCCCAGATATTGTCATAAAAATAACCGGCTGCAACAGCTTTAGCTTCATCAATTACTGAACCACCACCGACAGCAAGAATAGCATCAGCGCCGAATTCCCTTGCCGAATTTATTGTTTCAAGTGCATGGCTCAATATCGGGTTTGGGCGGACATCCCATTTTTCAATCCAATCAATATTGTGTTGCTTTAATGAATTGATGATTATATTATATACACCGTTCCTTTTAATTGAACCTCTACCGGCAATAATCAGAACCTTGCCATTATTATCTTCGTTGATATATCTGCCAATTTCAGCAATTTTGCCTTTTCCAAAGACATACTTTACAGGGTTGTAAAATGTAAAATTTTCCATTTTAATTTTGTGGTTGTTGTGTATAATCTATCTCGGAACCCATTACGCTGTGAGGTATCAGGTATATTGCCAATTGCACAATTACTGCAGCAAGAGCCCATCCCTTCGCGTTTGGATTCTTTTTTAATCTCCATAGGGCGACAATCCACATAATCATGGAAACCAGTGTTTTGTTATCTGTAAGATCATGTCCGAAAGGCCATCCGGTCCAGTATGCATCGAATGCATACTTCTGAACAATCGGGCCGAGAATTATTCCACCTGCAAATAAGAATATTGCAGTATATAAACTTATATTATATACATTTTTACCTTTGAAAAGCACTTCAAGCCCTACGCGTAAAGAGAGGCACATAGAAAGGAACATAGCAATAATATGTGGTGCCAAAACAAAATCCGGGACAGCTCCCTTGAAGCGTATTACTACTTTCTCTTCATTCAACCGTATTACTTCGTTTCCATTCTTGGCAAAAACCCAGTATTCCACCTTGCCTGCAGGTGGTTGGTGCGGTATAGTAGCTTTAAGTACGTCTCCATCCCTGGAAAAAGCTACTACTGTTGTGTCATCATGGCTTTTGTAGCGGCGGTATTTCATATAATAATTCACGTTTTCAGATTTAGTCTCAATAATCACATCTTTTCCGCCGGCACCACCGTGAGAGCGCGGGAAGTGGTATTCAACTTCTGTGTCGTCAATTTCAATTTCACCATCTATAGGGTATGTCGGCCCGGTTGCCCTTTGGTAAATTACAAGAGCTGTCATAATAAGGAATGCAGCTACCCAGAGTGAAATATTCTTAAATAAATCCATTATTTTTTCCTAAGAGTTAAAAGCTCCTTAGCGTTTTCCTGGAGATTGTGAGCTGCGATTATAAATTTGTCATTCGAAAGCATGATGTAATTAAAATCAAGCTCGCTCCAAAGCGTTTGAGCGATAAAACCACGAACATATTTTCCGATTAATTCCCTGTCATGCATAAACATATCGTCGTTCCATGCATCTTTTGACTTGCAAAAATCTGTAAAATTATTTAAAAATTCTCCTTCGAATTTAAAATTCCTTTCAAATTCCACAACACCCCTATACTTTTTTAAAAGTTCCTTTTTATTATTTCTGAGATAATCAAAGACAAACTCTGTTATAATTTGCCTGCTGTGCATAAGGTTGGTAAGCTGTGTTGTTGAATCAGGGTTTATCAGCTTGTCAGGGAATATACACCCACCACCGAGCAATCGTCTTCCAGCGGGAGTTTCAAATACAGGCATCTGTACCTTGCCCTTTACATCCTGAATAATATTTGTAATGTCTTCCTTACTTGAATTCGCCCCAATCTTATTCATAAATGAATATTTTGGATCGTGCTCTATGTTTCTTCCCAGCGGCGTAAGATAATTCCCGATTGTCAGTTTGAAAGCCGAACCATCAGTAAATTCCCAGAGTTTCTGAATACTTCCTTTGCCAAATGTTCTCGAGCCAATTACAATTGCCCTGTCGTGGTCCTGCAATGCACCGGCAATTACTTCGCTGCCGGAAGCAGAAGCCTCATTAACAACCACAACAACAGGCATATCTAAGTATTGGCCGTCCTTTTCGGTTGCTATAACTTTGCGGTATTGTTCGCTTCTCGATTTTGTAGTACTTATCAGTTTGCCTTTCTCAAGAAACAAGGAAGTGATATCACCTGCTTTGTCCAGCAGGCCACCGGGATTAGATCGCAGGTCAATAATTAAATTATCTGCTCCCTGGTTTGTTAACTCAGAAAGTGCGGATTCAAATTCTTCAGCTGAACCGGCAGAAAATCTGCTTATTCTTATTACTGCAGTATTAGTCCCGGGAAGAATAAAAGCCGCTTTTAGATTCCTGTCCTGAAGCCTTTTTCGTTTTAACTTGTATTCCTTTAATTCATATGTGTCAAACTTCCTTACAACGAGGTTCAGTATTGATCCGGGTTCGCCCACTATCAAATCCTGAACCTGCCTGAATCCCTTTCCGGCAACAGCTTCCCCGCCGGCATAAATGATATAATCGCCGGGAGTTAATCCTTCTGCAGCCGCCGGGCCTGTATCGTCAACTGCATAAATTCTTATTGAGTCATCGACAACTGTAATATCAAATCCGCAACCTTCCTTTTGCCCTTTGTTTCTGTTTTTTATATCATGGTACTCATCCGTGGTATAATAATCTGACTGTGTGTCCAGTTCAGAGAGGATAGCATCAAAAGCAATATTAGAAATTTTTTCAATGTCAATGCTGTCCGGGAAATTATTATAAGCCACAGAGAGCAGGTATTTTAATTTCTCGCCCTGAAGCTTGATTGTTTCATCAACAGGATTTTCTGTTTTGGAGATACTGGTAGTTATTAGTAGAAACGGGATTATAAGAATTTGGAGCAATTTTAGCTGTCTATTAATCTGTCTATTCTTCATCATTTTCAATTTCTTTTTCTTTGAGACTAAGAGATACATAGTCGATATTCCTCTTTGATGATTGTAAAATTCGGGCAATAAAGTCATCAAGTTCGATTTCTTCATTTAATTCGGGAATTCTGCCCAAAAGTTGCACAATTAGCCCGCCCAATGTTTCATAATCATCGCTTTCCGGTAAGTCTATCGGCAGATATTCGTTCAGGTCATTAATTGCTGCAGATGCCATTACATAATACTCTTCCTCATTTATCATCTCTACAATCGGAGTTTCCTCATCATATTCATCCTGTATTTCTCCTACTATTTCCTCGAGTATATCTTCAAGAGTAACAATGCCTGCAACACCACCAAAGTCATCCATTACGATTGCAAGGTGAATCTTCTCGCGTTGCAGATTTTCAAGCAGAATGCTGATTTTTTCATCTTCTCCCACATAATAAGCAGGCCTTATAATATCGTGAAGAATTATAAGGTTAGAGTTCTGGAGCATCGAAAGAATGTCTTTAGCGTAAATTACGCCTATAATATTATCTGGATTACCTTTATAAACCGGTAGCCTGGAGTAACCCTCTTCGATAAGAATTTCAACAAGTTCATCTGTTGCAATTTCATAAGGTATTGAAATAATGTTCTTTCTTGGAACCATAATTTGCTTAACAGGTGTTTCCGAAAAGTCGAAAACATTAGCAAGCATTTTATGTTCAGTGTCGTCAATAACGCCTGTTTTTGAGCCTTCGTCAAGGAGAATTTTTAATTCATCTGCACTGTGTGCCTGGGATTCTTCTGAAACCGGTGCAAATCCGAATAGCCTGATAAAAAGGTTAGCAAAACCGTTTAGTAGCCATATAAATGGTTTGAAAATATAGTAGAATAGCTTGAGAGGCATTGCTACTGCGAGCGAGATTTGTTCAGGTTTTTGAATTGCCATTGACTTAGGCGCCAGTTCGCCAAAAACTATATGCAATATAGTAATTGTGATAAACGCCGTTGGAAGCGCTATCTGGTGAGCCGTTTCAGGGCTTAGATCAATACCAAGAAAGATTGTGAAATCAATAATCATTGCAGCCACAACGCTTTCGCCTATCCAGCCAAGCGCGAGGCTGGATAGCGTAATGCCAAGCTGTGTTGCGGAGAGGTAAGCATCCAGGTGGGAGGTCATGCTTCTGGCAACTTTGGCCATTTTGCTGCCGGACCGGATACGAATTTCAAGTTGCGAGTGCCTGACTTTAACCAATGCAAACTCGGCAGCAACGAAAAATCCGTTCAGAAATACAAAAAACAACGTTAAAGCTGCATTGAGTAACATTCTTTAAGGTTTAGCCCGTCCTCGTTTTCTTACTGATATCATTGACTCTAAAAAATCAATTTAGCAAATAAAATGAATTAAATTGAATTTTCTTTTCAAGGTGGAACGAAAGGTATCTCTGGAGGAAATTAGTTATTGCTTCCTTATTTACTTTTCCGACGGGGATTTCATTTACATTTTCCAGTTCTGAAGAAAGTATCGTCTCAAGATAAATGAAGTTATCCTGCTCCATTGCAAACGCAAGCTCGTCTGTTTTTGACCTCTCCCGGGGAGTGCCGTCACTGAGTGAAATAAATACAATCCCTCCTCCATGGGTTCCCTTGTTATTCATTAACCGGAAGCCCAGCTCATCTGCTAATTCCGCAATAAAATACACGAGGAAATTGAATGGGTTCTCAGGTATAGTATTCAGGATATTGTAATACAGGGTCAGCCTGTCGAAAAGGTGAGGGTAATCTGCCCCTTCGGGCATGGCGCTATTCAGCAGTTCAGACATCATAAGCCCGCAGGCAGAATGGGTAAGCGAACGGCTGAGTCCACTGTGATTAAACTCAATCTCGCTGTTTGAAAGAAGATGCAGGCTTCGGCCGGGCTTCGCGTAGTAGTATAGCTTACTAAGCGACATTGGCTCGAGCGAGCTCGCGAATTTATTTTTTGCTTTCCTGGCGCCCTTAGCAATAAAAGCCTGCCTGCCAAAATCGCGTGTGAAGGCATGAATAAGCTTGGAGCTGTCTCCGTAAGCCCTGCTGCTCAATATTATGGCCCTGCTTTCGACTATCATAAAATAACCGGTGTCATAACAGGAAAAATAAGAAAAAATGTTTTGTGATAATTGCGATTATTCATAAATTTGCATTCTGAAAATTCCTGAGTAGCTCAGCTGGTTAGAGCATCTGACTGTTAATCAGAGGGTCCGCGGTTCAAGTCCGTGCTCAGGAGCGTAAAAAGGCTGTCACCGGCAGCCTTTTTTTTGTTGGCATCATTAACTAACTCTTTATATTCCCTACACATTTTTTATATTAATTTGCAGTAATAGAAATATGGGAACCGTTATGAAAATTCATTTTAAGTTTATTGCAGTTTATCTTCTTGCAGTTTCTACACTAATCGCAGATGCTCCCAGAAACGTTATCCTGATGATTGGCGACGGCATGGGTCTTGCCCAGGTCTCCACGGCAGTTCTGTTCCGCGATGTAACCTCTGCCTTCGAGCGCTTTAAAACAATCGGCCTTATCAAAACACAAAGCGCAAGCCACAAAATTACAGATTCCGGTGCAGGGGGAACTGCATTCTCGATAGGCCGTAAGTCCTACAATGGTGCTATAAGTATGGATGCGAATGGCAATCCTCAAAAGCTTATTAGTACTTACTTTGATGAAATGGGTAAAAGCATCGGTGTTATATCCACTTCTGCAATTACTCACGCGACGCCAGCCTGCTTCTTCTCTCACTCTAAGTCCCGCAAAGACCAGGATGGAATTGCAATGCAGTTACATAATTCACCCGTTGATTTTTTCGCGGGTGGCGGGCAGAAGTACTTTACCGGAAGGAGCGACGGCGCAAAGCTCTATGATTCCCTCAAGGCGGCAGGTTTTGTTCTCGAAACATCCTCGCTGGCAAATGTGCTCAACCCTGACGGCAAGAATAAATACGGATTCCTGCTTGCTGAGGACGGTATGCCAAAGATGTCAGAAGGGCGTGGTGCCTTCCTGCCTGACGCAACTGCGCTTGCATTGCGGCATCTGTCACAGGACAATGGCGGATTTTTCCTGATGGTGGAAGGGTCGCAGATTGACTGGGGAGGCCACGACAACGATGCTGATTACATTCTACGTGAAATGCTTGACTTCGAAGCGGCGATTGCGGAAGCTTTTGACTTTGCAGAGCAAGAGGGCAACACTCTCTTAATCGTAACTGCCGACCACGAAACAGGCGGCATGGCGCTTACGGCAAAGGATGACGATTACGCGGAAGTTGAGCCGGCATTCACTACCGGCGGCCACTCGGCAACGATGATTCCTGTTTTTACTTTCGGCCCGGGTGCGGAAAGCTTCAGCGGCATATACGAAAACACGGAATTATTCAACAAGATGTTGAAAGCGGTGGGGAAGTAGGAATTCGGTTGTTGCTTGTTTTTCTATAATACATCCAATTTCTGATTGATAGTACGTTTAAAATAGCAATTTTGTACAGATTTTTAATCTTGTATTTAATGTTGAGCTGTTAATCATTTTATAGAGTGATATACTTAATGATTTCAAAAAAACAGATTTTAAATGGATAATTAAAAAACGTTTTATTAGGAATTGCAACTAAATAACTGCTCAAAATGTTTCAATCTCCCTTTTTTTAAAACAAGCCTCAACATGTTTTAAAATAGTAAACCAATTATTTTTTCATTTCTTTAAAAGAGCCAGTTTTTTTTCTAATTTTTTGCGTCCCCTGTGCAATATTGACTTAATTGTACCTTCGGGCTTTGAGAATATTTCAGAAATTTCAGCGATACTTTTTTCTTCGAAGTAGTATAAAATGAGAACATCCTTGAAAGATTGGGTGAGTTTACTAATTTCTTTTTGGATAATTTCAGATTTCTGCTTTATCCCAATTGACTTTTCAGGATTAAAAAGTTCAGATTCATGATTGAAAATTATGGAAAGGATTTTGATTTTTTCTTTTTCTATTCGATTTCTTAGTCTCCATTTAAGTGCAAGATTCCTTGCAACGGTATATATATAATTATTGAAACTACCGTTGTCAGGATTAAAATCCTCTGCTTTGCTAAGTACAAGTTCCCATGTTTGTTGATGGAGGTCTTTTGCAACTTCATTATCGGATGTTATTTGGAATAAAAGTCTTAACAGCCATGGGTGAACTTTTGTGAATAAAGTTTCAAATGCCTTTTTGTCCTCATTTAACCTGTATTTTAAAAACAGGCTGTTTTCCTCAAACATACATCTTTTACCTTTAAACCTATTGATAGTGTTAAAATGAAATTGATAACACTCGTTTTGACCTTGAAGAGAAAATATCACGTTTAAAAGATGAATATAACAATATAAATAGAGAAGCTATCCCAGGGCCTCGAGGCCAATCTGAAGAATTTGGAAGCCTTGAAAAGATGCTTGACTTGTTAAATGACCTGGAAAGCTCACTTACAAGGTATATCTCTTCAAGAAACGGGAATTTACAACAGATAAATTATAATAGATGATTCTGATTCAGTATCTCTCGTATATTTTGAATGGTCATTTATTTATATAATTAAAATTTGTTAATTTATTGGAGTTTGCTAAGCATTTATCAATAATCAAAAGCTCAAATGAAATTATATAATATCGCTATCTTATTATTAATTGTTTTCAATTCATTTGTCACTGCCAAAGAGACTCCCGAAGAATTAACAACCCGTGCTCAAAATCTTGAATCAGGTGGCCAGTACTCAACTGCAGGCGGACTCTATATGGACGCAGCCAAAGGCTACTATGAGAAAGCACAGGAAGCTATAAGGAACAAATTTCGTAAATCTGTTGTTTATGAGAATCTGAAAAAGGCAGAAGATAGCTACCAAAAAGCTGCAGAGAATTATCAAAAAGGCAATTCATTCAGATCAAAGGATCTGGCCGAGCAGGAAGCTGCCAAGGTAGCAATGGAAATTGCCTCAGGTGGCTGGGAATATTCCGCCTATGATGACAAGAAAGTGGAGTTTGACGAAGAAGTACCGGAAAAAAAGAAGATATCTGACGAGCTTGGAAAAGAGGTTCTATTTAAATGCAATAAGTCAACGCTTGCAATCACACCGCCAAAAGCAATGAATCACTCCGGACCGGATTATGGGATGAAGGCAGCCCGGATGATGTCTGTCGGGCTTGAAAGCAGAGAGCCAAAAATTGAAATTGGCGTAATTGAGCAGGATTTGGCAATTTTCGGGCAACAATCAGATAACGGAGGAACCAAAAAGCTATGCGACGAACTTGCAGACAAAGATCTCAGCCCGGCAGCTAATCTTACTCCGGAACTGATTCAAAAAATTAATGAAATGTCCGCCAAAACTGGCCAGAAGATTGACATAGAAGCCCTTCTGGGCTTGAAGATAAAATACGATAAAAAGATGATAAAAATCAGTGGTGTTGATGCATGCATGTCAATTAAGGAAAGCAAACAGCATAATACGGATGGTACACTGGAAGTAATCCTGATATTTGTTTACAATGGAGCCCATTACAAATTCGCAGTTTTTGGCCCGCTTGACTATAAAAATATACTAATGAAATCAGTTGAATCAATAAGGATAGCAGGAAAAGAGGAGCCAATTACAGAAAAATGCTCAGGCAAAGAAACAAAGCCGATTCCGGGACTTGCCATTAGGGATACATTCCTTATTCCCGACCCGGACAGCCAGGTTAAAATATGGATTAAACCTAATTTAAGCAGGAGGACAGTACCAAAGTTCTGGCTTTCCATATCTGAAAAAATACAGAACGGCCTTAAGGCTTACGACAGGATTAGGTTTGTGCTTAAAGGCAAGGAAAAATACTACGAAAATGAGAAAATGGACGAGTTCTTTGCGATGGAACTTGCATTTGGTATGCTGGAATTGGCAGAACTCAGCCCATCATTCCTTGCATCTCAATATCTAAAAGTTTTTGATAAGGCAGTAATAGGAATATCCGGCCTTGAGGGAAAAATAACGAATATGACCGCAGATCTGGACTTCGAAGTACCATACATTAGAGTGATAACCCAATGCGTACCACGGTTAAAATGTGTGGATGGGCAATGGAAACCTGACATGGAAAACGTAAGCTATGAAGAAGTTAGCAGGGTAAGGGATGTAAGAAAAGCAGACAAATTTTTGAACCAGACACCAAGGCAGATCAAGGACAGGCAGCAGAGATACGTAATTGAATTTATCGAACGGCTGGAAAAGGATCAAGCGAAGCTATCAAATGCAAAGAATTGCGAAAAGGCCCAAAACATGCTATGGTCGGTAAAATTCCCTGTCAGCCCCGATGAATGTGATAAGGCAATTGCTGAGGTGAAAGGAATTGAATTTGAGCTTGATTTCATAAAGAAACAAGTAGAAAATCTTCAAAGGGAATTGGCTAATTATAATATAGAATTACCTGCTAAAATTACAAAGATTGAAGTTACATTCAGCAGCGTAAAGAATGAGCTTTCAACTGCCGAGAAAGACCTTAAAAAAGTAAATGACGATATCAGGCGTTGGGAGCAGAACAAGAAAAACGCAGAGAAGACTCAGTACGAAGGCCAGATGCAAATGTACACTGTTAAAAAAGAATCATTAGAATACGAGATAAACTCGCTGAAAATGATAAAAGCTTCCATATCTGATGAACTGGATGAAGTAAAATCGTTTAAATATGAAAATGCTAAAAAAGCGGATATTAATGCCCTGATAAAGCATTCGGAGAAGCTCGTGAAAGACCTTCACAAGGCACGCTATAAAAAAGACGAGTGCGAAAAACAGCAAAAATTATATAAAAAGTAAGGAATCAGGTTTTTAGTATTTCGAGTGTTTTTTTGCCAATTTTTGCAGCCATTTCAGAAAAACTACTCCAGAATGAGCCATATATTTTTTTCGTTTCGCCAAGCAGGAACATATCCACAACGGCATTTTCAATACCTTCTAATTTGCTCCTGGAAACTTCGAAGAAATTTGTAATGATTTTTCCAGGGAATTCCTTTATCAATCTGTTCTTTTCATCATCTGAATCACTGGCAACAAAAAACAAAGCATCCGGTTCTAGTTCTAATATTGATTGTATTTTTTCATCAAACAGGTTCGAGGGGCTGGAATTAATTGATGCAAAATTGTCAGTCCTCCTTATATGCATTCCGTAAGTATTTTCACTAAATGTCTCATTAATTTCTCTAATTTTTATAAGGATTTTCTCTTTAGGCTTGAATATATCAGGCACAAGTTCTGAATTGTAAAACTCATTATATGCAGCAATATATGCGCCGTCGCTACTAATACTATCAAAATCGTGTAATCCTTCGTTCGGCTTGTTCAAAATAAAAACATTCTTCTCAAATGTTTTAAGCAAGAATTTAATAATTGACATATATAGAGGGTAATGAATTGTGAGTCTTAGGTTATGAATTGAAAAATCCGGTTCACGTAGAGTGACATCCTGCTTACGCGGTATCTCGAAAATATCAGTAAATCGTGCATTGATGCCACGGTCTTTTACCCAGATAATATTGAGTGGCATGTTATTTTTGATTGCAAGTGCTGCGGCTGAGTTAATCGCCCGCATCCTGTTTGCAAGACCTAAAAATGGCCTGATTGTAATCAATTTATTTCCTTCTTGAAATTAAATGCAAATTATCTCAGGTAGATGTATTTACAAAATCGGTTTATCTCTTCCAATTGACAACAACATCAATATATGAAAAACAGATTGTGCGCTCTGTTATGTAACAATACTGTTAATTCACTTGCTAATTACTGAACAGTTTTGTCAATTTAATTCTGATATTAATGTAGGTTTATGTTCAGAATTTTATTTTTATGTAGCGGCAACGGGGCGCGTAGCCTTATAGCCAGGGCTTTTGCAGCAAAGATTTCAACTAATGGTTTGAAAATCATAGCTGCCTGTGATTTACAATATAAAATAGATGGCTTATGCCTGGAAGTCTATCCCGCTTATTATGATTACAGGCGTGGCAAATGATATTGAAAAGTTTATATCATCACGCAGGCAGCTGCCTCCTCCGGACGGTTATATTTCAAAACCTGTAGAAGAAGAAAAATTACTCGAGATGATAAAAAAGTTACTTAATTAGTTTATTGCAGTCCCTTAATATAATCGGTACTGCCTTGCCTGCGCCGTTTTTTTATTTTCTTTAACTTAAATTGGAACTTACA
>CAYVVD010000031.1:0-26074 GCA_964454975.1 uncultured Hyphomicrobiales bacterium
CAATGATAAATTATTCTCCAATACCGGGTCTTCCATACCTTCATTAATATTGGATACAGTAGCTGTAATCTCGTTATTGCCGGAAGTAAGCATGAGATCAGGCATTTCGATTTCAACATATTCGAAAGGCCCTAATTCACCTTCCCATGTCATGCTAACCTGATTATCACCGGCTTTGCAAGTTAAATCGAATGTTGTGATGATTTCAGAACCCTTGTTCCTTACTGCACAAACAGGAATTATCCCAGGGGAGCAAGAGTAGAATGGTGTATTAACTCTGTATGTTTCTGCATCATATTCGTCAGGAGTGGGATTATTCAGAAAATCAATACATTGCTGTATAAACTGGGAAGATGCTATAGTATGCCCCATACCTTGAATCAATTGCCTGTAAACAATACCATTTTTTTCAAATAACTGTTGCTCTATTTCATAGTCCGAATTGACATACACTACATCGTTTGAGCCATGAGAAATGGCAATTGGAATTTTGGGCCCGTTTTCATATTTATAATTAAGGCTTGAAACCGGATTATTCTGTGCATCGAGAACCCCTTGAACAGCAGGTGTGTTGAGTAGCAATCCGGCGAATTTATCCGGATTATCCAGACCGTATTTCAAGGCGCTCCTGCCACCAAGTGAAAAGCCCTGTAGGAAAATTTTCTCGTTATTTAGTGAATAGTTCTGGTTAACATATTCGATGGTTGCATTAATTATTTCTTCATCTCCGGCAGGAGAATAAAAATCCCTCAGTTGGTCATTTCCTCCATCCGGGCAGGCAAAAATTGTATTTTCAATTAAATTGTTCCAACCAATAGATTGAATCAATGCATTACGGTAGTTATTACTATTGTCCCCCAGGCCATGAAGACACACAAACAGTTCATAATTATTCTGAGGGTCATAATCGGTTGGGACATAAAATGATACTGTACGCATTTCACCATTAAAATCAATTGATTCGTTGAAACTGCCTACCTGTTGGGCATTTGTGGAATTTGAGATTAAGATTAAAAGGATTGAAAATACAAATACTTTAATAATTGCGTAGTAACTGCTCATAATTACCTCTTTGATAGATAAAATAATATCATAAATGACACATTTGAATATAATTAGGTTACATTCTTATTCAATGATTCCCTTCAATATTTAATTTAAATAAAATATTAGAACTAAGTTTTTTTATATTTCTCCAAAGAAGCGAAGCTGTCTCAAAAGCTTAATTTTGCGTAGGACTAATGAAGAACAAAGTAAAGGATCCAGTATTCATCTGCCTCCTGGATTCCTGAATTTGATATTCACTATTCCTAATTAGCTTATGAGACAGCCCCACTTCCTCATTAAACATCATTCAAAAAAATAGAAAACTCCAACAGACGCAAGGCTGCTATAATAGAAACCAGAGTAAGCATCAACGCCAAAACGCAACATTACTGATTTATAAGTGAACCCAACACCTATAGAAGTTATTACTCCAATCTTGCCGCCATTGTCTTTGTCCTCAATTCCAGTTATGACTCCCGCGCTTACATCAACACCAGACTTGAAACCGTTAATTAAATTAGAAAATCCAAGATATTTTATCCCACCCAAAATCCCTATATTGATATTAGGGAAATTGGTATCGTCCATTTTAAAAGCAAGTCTTGAGTGTAGAAATGGTTGTATTCCGTCTTTGAGATGAATCTCATAACGGCCGATATGAAGTTCGATATATTTCGAATCACTCGAATCAGTATAACTAGGGAATGTATAAGCAGCGCCCCAAAACGCTGAATGTGAGTTGTTTCCAGCCCCTTCGTGCTCATCGGAATCTTCCGCCATACATTGAGCATTATAGCTCAACATGATTACTATTGAGAAGAATATTAGCCTCATATTAAATCCTAAAAAATCAGTAAAAATGGGTTCTATTTAAATATTATTTGTATTCAAAACGGAGCGATTTCAACGCCCAAAGCTTGTAAACCTGTAAACACAGAGGCTGCAACAGCTGCCCCCAACCATCCAGCATTTGCGTACCCGACTGCCGCGCCATAACTATCCGCATAAGCTAACCTTGCAAGTTCAGTCAAGGATTTCCAAAAGAGTTGAATCTGCATCCCTTTGTTGTTCTTGCCACTAAAATGGAAAACAGAGCCCCCGCAACCCCAATCGTAATTCCAGAGACTATTTTCATCGTTGAATTCATAAAGCCAATATCCCGCTGAATGCCTCGCTACAGAGCCAAGTATTAGAAGTGTTGTTCTTTCATTTTCAGAAATCGCTTCACTTTCCAAAACTTCAGCTTCCCATAGAACTATATTAGAAACTAATAATTCATACTGGGAAGTGTCAACAAGTAATGCAACCAAATCGTCTGAAAAGTTGACAGCTTCTTCACCTTCAAAAACTTCAGCAAGTAAATCTTCATAGTCAAAAACGTATGCATCACCAATAAAACTGACAACTTGTTGTTGTAAATCAGCTTCGCATGGTGTAGGTGTATAATATCCTATCTCGCAGATAGATTGCGCCATTACCTGGGAAAACTTTGATGAAAATTCAGTAGAATCGCAAACTTCGTATAAACTGTCACGACGCTCTATAAATGCGTCTAAAATTAAGTTGTGAACTATTCCAACCGAATCGTAGGGATTAGAGGAGTTTTGAAGGTTACTTCCGGCATTATTCTCTCCTTCCTTCATGTAAATACTATCGCTCGACTGCTCTTGGCAGGAACTGAATGCGAACGCTAAAATCAGAGCAAACAAGCTCAGCGCCGAAGTCATGGAATAGCTATTGCGGGGGGGGGGGGATTTCCCTCTTCACCTGATTTTTGGTGTTCATTTAAGACTCTAGAAAAAGTTATTAATATTACTATTAAGGGCAATAATAGATAATAATTAATTTTCCAATTTCCTAATTAATATTTTTTCATCGTGTCTTTTTTTTAAATATGAATAAATATGCCTTGCACAAATATCTCACATACCCAAATATTGTAGTAAATCATTGAGCCGTACTTTAAGAAGTTCTCAAAATACTCTTTGATAGATAAAATAATATCATAAATGACACATTTGAATTAAATAAGTTACATTAAAAACAATTAATTGATTCTGAATTACAATTGTTATAGTTTGGAGTAAGATTCAGAAAAGGTGATTTATGGCAGTAGTTACAGATTTATACGATAGTGTCCAGAAGATAATCGAGAAGGATATCAGGCCTTTCATCGAAGCAGACGGCGGGATAATCCGCCTTAAATCGGTAGAAAACGGAATTGTTTATGTAGAGCTTATGGGCGCTTGTGCAGGCTGCCCGGGAGCCGCAATGACTCTTAAAGGCGGTGTTGAAAAAATCCTGCAGATGAAACTGCCGCAGATTAAGGCAGTAGAATTGGCGATTTAATTGCGAACGCCGTCGTCATAGTTTACAATATACCAGTTCTCGTTAATCTTGAGAGTTGTGAAGCTGAGGTTCCGCAGGTATTCAAGTTCTACATTTATTTCAAGGCTGTTGTTGTTCAAGGTGTCTGCCCTTATTCTGGTTACCGGTTTCCTGGATATTAACCTTTTCAACCTATCAATCTCATCGTACATCTCAACCTGCTCTATCGCCAGGTAGTGCTGACCGTTTGGCTGAGCAAGCAGGCCGGTAGCGGCGGGAGTGTTGTTGCTGTCCAGTTCGGTTTTAAACAAAAGCACAGCGCCGAGTGGGTTATTCTGGCTGTACTCGATTACTTCTTTCCTTGGTGGTTCGCCAATTTCGAACATCCTGCACGAACTCAGTGTGGATAAAATAACAAAAAACAGCAGGTATTGCTGTTTTCTTAATGCTATTTCAACCGGTTTATTCATTCAGGCCATAAAATGAAATGGTTTTTTTAATTGCACTTTTTAATTGCACACCGGCTTCTATAAACGGATGAGCCGTGTTAAAAGTATGATTAGTCAGTGGAATTTTATAAAATACCACATCCCCCTGATAAGATTCTTTCAGCTCTTCCGCCTCCCTTATTTTCACTGTCATGTCCTGTTCACCATGAACAATTAAAACAGGTTTGCTTACTGCCGATATTGCATAAAGAGGGTCGAAACGCTCCCGGTTGTCCTGCTTATCCTTTTCATATGCCCAATTCAGGTGCATCTTTTGCCCTGTGCTGCTTTCTTTGAAACTCATATAACCATTTTTCTTCCAATGCTCTTTTTGGCGGAATGTTTGCCTGTCCATTGTCGAGACAGTTGACCAGAGAGCAAGTTTATCAAAGCAGTTTCTTTCCTTTTCTGTAATTAGAGAAATTGCGCCGCCGAGCGAGTGCCCTAATGTGTAAATCCTGCCATTCCATTTGTGACTATCAATAAGAATATCAAGCTTATCAAGCAGCAACTTGAAATCATTCAGCTGCTGTGAAATAGTATTCCCGGCAAATTTATCAACGTCGTAAAGCATTTTGTCAGCATCGACGATACCGTTGAGGGAGAAATCAAATTTAAGTGTAATAGCGCCTGCCTGTGCAAGCCTTTCCGAAACATAAGGAAAGAAACCCCACTTGCGGAATGCCTTAAAGCCGTGAATAATCAAAACTAAAGGGGCTTTATGCCCTTTTTCCTGATAATGTATATCTAAATTTATTTTTTCCTTTATATCGTTTTCGATGGAATATGTTTTCAACAAATCCATTTTACTTTTCGAAAACAATGGGGTCGCAGTTACACTGCTGTTTTACGATAAGCTTTGCTGCCTCGGCTGATTCTTTAGAGGAATAATTTCCGATTACAACCGCATACATTGTTTCACCACGTACATTTTTCTCAAGAACTTCAGTCCTCATGCGCTGTTGAAGAAACTTGCGCATTTCTTCCTCGGCAAATTGTTTGTTTGAGAAAACGCTTACCTGCAAGCCGTAAACACCGCTATTATTGGAATCGGAAAAGTCGCGGACATTATCAGCTTCAGGCTCTTCTTCCTTTGGCTCAGGTTCATCTGCCACTTGCTCAACTTTTGTATAAAGGCTTTCTTCCTCAAGTCCTGTTGTATTTGCAATTATTTTTTTTTCTTCCGGATCTTTCAATTTCAGTACAGGCTGCATTTTCTCTTTCATTGCAGGGTTGCTCTCGCTTACAGGAGACTTAACTGTAAATGTCTTATTCATCGAATTCTTATTCCTGTTAATTCCAATCGAAGAGCGGACGACGTCGTTGGCAGGTGCTACAAACTCACTCGTCGGGTATTTATTACGGAATGTCTCCAATTCACTTTGCGCGCGCTCAATATCGCCTATTATAGCATAAAACTGAACAATACGCCAGTACGCGTCATCAGCCCATTCGCTTTGAGGAAAGTTTTCCACAATGCGTTCATATATGCTCACGGCGCGATAAGCATCTTCAATAACTACTCCATGCAAAAGCATAATACCAGGATCTTCGGGATAAGCTGCAAGCAAATCCGGCAAGTGAGTCTTAACTTCAGTTACTTTACCTTCGGCAACCATCTTCAGGTATTCATGCACCTTTTGGGACTGGCCAAGGGCTGAAAAACAAATAATAAAAGCGAAGAAAACTGTGGCGTACAGTTTCATCATTCCCCCCAAATAAAATAGAATAACCCCTCTAATTTATTGAAAATTTTCGGCAATAGGAAATTTGGTGTGTTGAATTGATAATACCGGCAAAACTTCCTTCTTCACCCCTCCCAAATTCCTTTACTTTTTGTAACTTGCCCCGGCATTAATCACATTATTCCATTCTTATGAATTTACTTGTGGCGGCTGGCGGAACCGGGGGGCATCTATTCCCTGCTATGGCTGTTGTTGAGCAACTGGAAGAGAAGCTCGGAAACGATTTCAAAGTTACCTTTGTGGGCTCCGGTGAACGTATTGAATCAAGGAAAGTACCCGAAAGCGGCTACGAGTTCCACCCGATGAACATAAACGGATTCCAGGGCTTTTCGCTAAAATCATTAAAACTGCCCTTCCAGGTTTACAGCTCTTACAAGCTATGCAGGCGGCTTATCAAAAGAAACCAGATTGATGCTGTTCTCTGCGCCGGCGCTTATATCAGCTATCCTCCGGGCTTGGCAGGATTTTATGCTAAAAAGCCTCTCTTCCTCATGGAATCAAATGTCAACCCGGGCAAAACAATTAGGATGCTCTCAGATAAAGCAAGTATCATCTTCACCTCATTCGAGGAAAGCAGGAATTTCTTCCCCGCTTTCTTGCATGACCGTATTAAACTGCGCGGCAATCCGGTACGGAAAAGCATCATGAATTTGCCGGGAAAAACAGAAGCGCTAAAATATTTCGGATTTGATGATAACAAGCCGGTCGTTCTTGCTGTAGGGGGCAGCCTGGGTGCACGCTCGATTAACAATGCAATCGAAAATATTATTCCTTACCTTTCGGAAAACAATATCAATCTAATCTGGCAAACAGGTAGGGATTATCAGGCTCCCAAAAATTTACCCGGTAACGTGTGGTGCAATACATTTATTAACGATATGAACATGACATTTGCGGCTGCCAGCCTCGCTTTGTCCCGCTCAGGAGCCACAACAGTTGCCGAGCTGTGTGTTTCCGGACTTCCTTCCATACTCGTACCATATCCCTCAGCCTCAAATAATGAGCAGGAGGAAAATGCAAAAATTTTACAATCTGAAGGCGCTGCAGTAATAATAAAGGACATTAAACTCGAACATCTTTTAAAGAAAATTTTATCCGAATTAATAGTTAACAAAGAAAAGTTAAGTTCTATGTCGATTGCAGCAAAAGGACTTGCAAAACCCGATGCTGCCGGCTCAATTGCAGACGATATTGTCTCTTTTATAAAAACCAATAATTAGTCACACCTAAAATATTTTCATAGCTATTACAATAAAATGACAAATTATTCATCATAACATCTAATACATCACGTTCAATAAATTATTATTAATTAAATAGGTGTTTTAATGCGTAACAGAAAGAATAAAGCAGCTGCAAGCTTATCGGCAATTGCAGCAGGAACAATGCTCTTCGGCTCGCTCAGCCTGGATGCAGCAGAATTAAATGAACTTTTTGCCTACAATGACCTCGGAACAGCAGGCAAAGTCCGCACAGAACTTATTGCCAAAAACACGGATGCAAATACATTCCGCCTCGGACTTGATGCAAAGATGATGGAAGGTAGTTGTGGCGAAGGTAAATGTGGTGAAGGAAGCTGCGGCGAAGGCGAGGAGGGTGAAGAAGAGGAAGAAGTAAAATCTGAAGAGCACAAGTGCGGTGAAGGCGCTTGTGGTGAAGAAGGCGAAGAACACTCTGAAGGGGAAGAGGAAGAAGAAGGGGAAGAAAGCGAAGCTAAGTCAGAAGAGCAGAAATGCGGTGAAAACAAGTGCGGCGAAGGCGCTTGCGGAGCTGAATAAAATTCAAACTCCTTTTTCCGGGAAAGGTATGGCATGTATCTTAGCATTACGATTCACCCGGCTTTCCCGGTAGGTGAAAATTTTGCCGAAAGGCTAATATAGATAAGGGCTGCCAAGTTTATTAGCAGTCCTTTTTTATTATCAGACATTTCAGGTGTGCTACAGGATTTAACATAAAAAATAAACAGCAAGCCTGTTGGTCTATTAATTATCTCTAATAAACGACCTAAAATATGATTAGTGGTGTAGGATTAGGATTCAGGCGGGACATTGCCGAAAAGCTTCTAAAACTTGATGGCGATGATAAACCGCGTTTTATAGAATTTGCCCCTGAAAACTGGATGGGTCTCGGAGGGCATTGGGGGAGGATGGTTCGCCGGGCTACAGAGAAATACCCGGTATTGTCTCATGGGCTGTCATTGTCCATAGGAAGCCCTGATGAACTTGATTTTGATTTCATCAAAGAGCTCAGGAAGTTTCTCGATGAGTTTAATATTGAAATATACTCAGAGCACCTCAGCTACAGCAAAAGCAAAAATGCACATCTGTACGACCTGTTGCCAATTCCATTCAGGGAGGACGCAGTCAGGCATATTGTTGAACGAATCAAAACTGTTCAGGAAATTCTCGAGAGGCCTTTGGCACTGGAGAATGTTTCTTACTACACCCCGGTAGCAGCAGAAATGACAGAACCGGAGTTTATTAATGCGATTATTCGAGAATCAGGTTGCAACATGCTTCTCGACGTAAATAATGTTTATGTGAATGCATTCAACCATAATTACGAAGCAAAAAAATTTATTGATCAGATGCCATTGGACAAGGTCGTGTATATTCACATGGCAGGTCACGAGAAAGTTCAACCCGACCTGATAATCGACACACACGGCAAGCCAATCATCGCCCCCGTTTATGAGCTTTTCGAATGGACTATTAATAAGATGAAACCTGTGCCTGTTTTACTTGAAAGAGACTACAACTTCCCGCAAATGGATGAGCTTCTCGCAGAAGTAAAAAAGTTGCAGGCAATTGCCGACATAGCCTGGGAGAACAAATATGTTGTTAAGTGATGAAACCAGGAATATCCAGGAAGAACTCGGTGAAATTTGCCGTACAGGTGAAATTAAGGAATTGCCGGGCGCAAAAACAGAACGCCTCCCGCATTACCGCAGGCTTGTTTTCAATGTTGTTAATAGTTCCCTAAAGTCTGCATATCCAATCACTTTGAAGATACTCAGCAAAGAAGAATGGCTCAAAATGGTAAATGATTTCTTTATCAATCATGCCTGCAAATCCCCAAAAATCTGGGAAATGCCCTATGAGTTTTATGAATATGCACTTGGAAACAATTTCAACGAAAAGCTCAACAAACCCTGGCTTTCTGACCTTTTGCTCTTCGAATGGCTCGAGATAGAGGTTTACTCAATGGAGGACATTGAAAACCCGGTATACCGCATTGAAGGCGACCTGCTCGACGATGTGATCGCAATAAATCCCGAACATATTGTTGAACATTTCGAGTATCCTGTGCACCTGGAAAGCTGGACAGAACTTGAGAAAAAGAAAAGCAATTATTTTGTTCTTCTCTACCGCGAAAAAGCCACCGGCAGGGTGCATTTTATTAGTCTTTCGCCTTTGCTTGCATTTGTATTTGACAAAATATCAATGGAAAAACTACCGGCCCGGAAAGCATTAGAAATAGCAGGAAGTACTTTTGGAATAAGTGATATTAACCTGCTGATTCAGAACGGGCTTCCTTTTCTCAATGACTTGTTTGCTAAAGATATTGCAATTGGATATTTAGAAGAAGTTTAAATAATAATGGAAAAACCGAACTTATAATAACCCAGGGTGATTTTGCCAAAGTTCCGGATGGAGAAAAGAGGTATAACGATTCAGATATGCTCTGGGGTCAGGCTCTCGAAGGGTTGAAAAAAATTGTAAAAAACTAAAATTTCTTATTTTAGTTTTTCGTTCAATTAATTGAACCCGTATGAAGTTTATTATTATAACCGCTTCGGTTGCCATTATACTTCTTTCTTCATGCACACCAAGCGTGCGCTTTGCATCAGTAAAATTCAGCAAGATAGCAGCCTCAGGACCGGAACCAGACAATGTGACCTCAGTTATTACCGGCAAAGCCTCTTACTACAGCGATAAATTCCACGGCAGACGAACAGCAAGCGGATCAACCTATAATAAAAACGAGTTGACTGCTGCACACCGCACACTCGATTTCGGTACAATAGTGAGAGTTACAAACATCTTAAATAATAAAATCGTTGTAGTTAAGATTACAGACCGCGGGCCATTTGTCACAGGGAGAGAGATAGACCTTTCCCGCGCTGCTGCAGAGCAACTCGGCATGATTCAGTCCGGTGTGATTGATGTAAAAATCGAAGTGCTGGAATAGCTAAATCATCCACATTGTTTCATTTCACATTTCACACTCATAAAATTTCATTATTTTATTTTATTTTAATAATACAGCTTCGAGATGGAATTTATCGTAATAATCGGCCATGTTTTTAATATTGTTTATACTATAGCCCTGTTTTTTAAGGATGTATTGCTATTAAGAACTTTCCTGATAATCGGTGGCGTCTTAGAGATGTTCTACCTGTTTTACGCAACAGAAGACCCATTGTGGGAAATTATCATCTGGTCAGGATTATGGATTGGAATAAATGCCTTTTTCTCAATTATAATAATCAGGGACAGGTACGGAGTAAAATTCGACCCTGAAACTGAAAGAATCAGGAATATGGTTTTCGATTTCATGGACAAGAGCGAATTTCGCAATCTGTTCAAAACCGTCAAAATGGAAGTTGTTCCTGAGAATACACTATTAATCAAGGAAGGCACAAGGATTGACCGTTTGATTCTTATTTCATCCGGCATGGCAAATGTTGAAGCTAAAGGAAAAGTTGTTGCAAGCCTGCGCGATGGAAACTTCATGGGCGAAATGAGCTTTATTACCGGGAATCTAACATCTGCAAATGTAACATCAACCTCTGAACTCAAGTATATTTACTGGGAAAAAGAGACGCTGCTTAAGTTAATGGAAAAAAACAAGGATATAAAAGGCGCAATCCACGCTGTGTTTAATATGGACCTGCTCTCAAAAATCCAGAAAGATTAATCAAAAATATAGCGGCAGCCTTGTTTTGCGAATCCGGCAAACTCACTTATATCCTGTTTTTCGTAATTGTCGGAATAGTGCATAAGGTACATTTTTTCTTTTATATCTGTGGACAGAGTCTGCAACTCCTGCAATGATGCATGAACTGGATTTGGGAAGAATGACGAATCATGGAATATATATTCAGATTTTGGAGCATATTCATTAATCAATTCAGGATCGAATTTAGTATCGCAGGAAATCATAATCCTATTGTCAACGAACAGCCCGTATGAAGTAAATGCCTGTTTCTGTGTTTTTGCTTTATCAGGTATGTGGTTAGTTCCATAAATCTCGAGGTGAAATCCATTAAAATCCGCTTCAAATACTTCCCTAGGATCTTCCGATATTAATTTTGGCCTGACTGATTCAAAATAATCATGGTAGGTCATTTTTTTCTGGTTACCCATAATTTCATTCCATTCGAGGCCGCCACGTAGCGAACGTTCCCAAAGTATTTTTTGGTATTTTTCGGTAATAATCATCTGTAATTTATGCTTATCCTGGCTTTGGGCAATATAGCGGTTAGAAAGCGCAAGGTATTCAATACCGCCAATATGGTCCGAGTGGCTGTGTGTTGGCAGAATAACAAGAATGTCGCTTGCCTTCAAACCAGCGACCTCCTCTATAGACGTTGGAGCATTCTGCCCGAAATCAACCATTATATGGTGTTTCCCTTTTATCAGGATAAAATTATTGTTAAATAATTTCTTGCTGAAAGGTGTACCTGTACCAATAAAAAAAAGTTCAAGTTCTCCGTCATTTTCCAATTTCAAGTTACCAGTAGCATCAACAATTTTCATCTATTACCTTTAGATATAACCACTTATACATATTAAGCAAGTAATAAATATAATAAAAAAAAAAGAATCACATAGATAAAATTGAAACATATAGATTTTGATACTTAATATCAGTTATTTTAGCAAAGTGCAAGCCACAAGAATCAAAAAATATCGCAATCTAATTCTGACTATATTTACCACCCAATCTTATATGCTTACACACTATCCATAAACCACGTCCTCATCTTCCCCTTGCCTTTAATTTCAATTTCGCCTCGTGCAGTGAACTGAAATTCTGACGACCGGCGGCCGTCAACTGCCGACTTAAACCTGTCCGAAACCTGGATTTTCCCGGGTTCTCCAAAGTCTTCCATACGGGATGCTGTATTGACGGTATCGCCCCATATATCATAAATAAACTTATGTTCACCGATAACACCTGCAATCACAGCCCCGCTGTCAATCCCGCAACGGAATAAAATCCCGTTACTGTCTTCGTCATTAGAAGAAGTATTATCTTTATCACTATCATTTAACAACTGCTGACTGTTGACTTGTAATGACATAGCCTCTAAAGCAAATTTAGCAGCTACTTCGGCGTGGTCTTCTCTTTCTTCGGGAACACCGGCAGCAGCCATGTAACAATCACCTATCGTCTTGATTTTTTCAAGACCGTATTTATAAGCAATTTTATCAAATTGCGTATAAATGACATTGAGCTTACGTACCACGTCTTCGGGTGAGGCATCGGAGCTTTTCTTAGTGAAATCCACCTGGTCAATGAAAACTACACTGGCTACCTCGAAGCGGTCAGCGATATACTTCTTTTTGCCTTTAAGGCGCTTTGCGATTTTTTTCGGAAGTATATTCAGAAGCAATTTCTCAGATTCCTTTCGCTGGATAAAAATAATAACGAGCAGTATTAACGCGATTATCAACCCGCCTGAAAGAAAGTAAATCTGGTTTCTTGCCTGCCTGTTTTCCAGTTTCTGAATTTCAAGTTCTTTTTCCGCAACTTCTTTTTCGCGTTTGGATTCGAGGTTTGCGAGTTTGCGGGCATTTTCCTGGTTGAATACTGAATCTTTAATAAAGATAAACTCCTCTATTGCTTCGAGGGATCTGCTATATGCGCCCAGAAGTTTATATCCTTTATAGAGGTTTTGGTTCCATGTCATTAACTGGTGCAAAGAGCCTATTTCAGCAGAGATTTTAGCAGCTCTGTGAGAGAATTCTAAACCCTTTTTTATATTGATGTCCCTGCTCAGGCTGATTAAATCACTTCTTTCATCGGCTTTCAAGAAGTTTTCATCTTGTGCAATTTTGAAATAAGTCTCGCCGATGTTGCCCAGATTTATCGCAGTGCCGTTCTTTCTTCCGAGTTCCATATTGAATTCAAGCGCTTCAAAAAAGTATTCAAGAGCTTTTGTATAATCTGATTGTTTCTGGTATACAACTCCGATATTACCGAGATTAACTGCGATGTCCTGTGTATTTCCTGCTTCCCGGTGAATATTCAATGCTCTAAAGTAGTATTCCAATGCCTTGGGATAGTCAGCCTGGCTGCTGTAAACAGCACCGATATTGACAAGATTAGAAGCCATATATGCCTGGTTGCCAAGCTCTTCGCATATTTTGAGTGCTTTAAAGTAATATTCCAGCGCTTTTTCATAGTGGTACTGGTATTGATAAACATTGGCAATGTTGCCAAGGCTTTTCGCCATTGCTATCTTATCGCCGGTCTCTTCATTTATTTGAAGGGCCTGAAGGTGATGCTCAAGTGCATTTGGGTAGTCTGATTGAATGCTGTAAACAATTCCCATATTGCCAAGGCAAAGTACAATACCTTCCTTGTCCCCGATATCTTCAAAAATATTCATCGCCAAATTATAATGCTCGAGTGCATTGTTATAATCAGCAGAAGCCCAGTAGAAATTTCCGAGGTTTTTGAGAGCGCTCGCTTTACCTCTGTAAAAGCCAATTTTATCCGATAATTCCAGGGCTTTTTGAGCATATTCTTTGGTTTTTGCAGGATTGATTCCAAGGTATTCGTAGGATATTGCATTTAGAATGTTAATTTCATTTGAGTCGGCTTTGTGATTTGGAAGCTCTTTGAATAGTGAGTCAATTAACTTCAGGCCATTTAACTCCGATAAAGCATCCAGTGAGCCAAAAAATATGACAATAAGAATAGTCAGGAATTTCATAGTTACGCCTTATTGTTGAAATTCACAATTGGAACGGACTAATCCATTCAAATTCAAAGTAAATGAATTTTAAAGATAAGCAGATATTATGAAATAATTATTAACCGGAATTAATAATTTCCGAAGGCGTATTAAGAATTGATTTTATTTAGCGCTGATTTAATCCTGTCATAGACGTCGTCCATGGAACCAAAACCATCAACATGGTAAGCCAGACCTGTTTTTTCATAATAAGCTACAAGAGGGTGTGTTTGTTTCTGGTAAACTGCGAGACGATTCTTTACGGTAGCCTCTGTATCGTCAATGCGCTGAAATAAATCACAAATCCCGCGTTCACATTCCGGTCCGGGAGGTGGCGGATTATTCACATTATGAAAACTGCGTCCGCAGGTACGACACATCCGACGTCCTGATATTCGCTGGATAATAGATTCATTCGGTACGTCCAGAACGAGTACAGAGTCTAATGTTGAATTCATCTCAATAAGAAGCTTATCAAGAGCCTCAGCCTGGGCGACAGTACGGGGAAAGCCATCAAGTATAAAACCGTCTTCATCGGAAAAGTTTTTGAGTTCAAGTTTAATCATGTCTATGATTAAATCGTCCGGGACGAGTTCACCACGCTGCATATAATCACGGGCTTTTTCGCCGAGGATAGTTCCCGTATCTCGGTTTTTTCTAAGTATATCGCCTGTGGAGAGAACTTTCAGGTTATATTCGTCACATATTCTGGAAGATTGTGTCCCTTTTCCTGCGCCCGGAGGGCCTAAAAAGATTAACCTCATCAAATTTTCCGTTAGCTTATCAGGATTCGCTTATGTAAAAAACAAAATAACGAATTATCAAAATGTATATTTTGATGGGGAAAAACCCAGGCAGGGCTGAATACCTCCAGAGTTCAATATCTGGTTTCTCACATTCGGTGCTTCTTTTTAATTGCTCTTGTTATTAAAAAATGACATTCCTGACTGAGCTGATTGATCATAGGGCTAAACATAATATCAGCCCCGTAGAGGCGATATTTTTATAACTATGCTGTCTCCATAAACTTTGAAGCCCTTATGGGCGAAACAGACAAAACACCATCATTCGTTTCTTCTCTTCCTTTTTTCATCCTTCCTGATTATATTGTCAGGTTTTAAAAATTAAAGAAACTTCAATGAAAATTTTATACCTTTTTTCTCTAATATGCTTACCTATTTTAACTTATTCACAAAACGAAGTGTTTGAAAAATACAAAGATGCCGCTGCCAGGATAATGACTGCTGCCTATGCAGATACAGCAGCATGGGAACGCCTTGCATACATGTGCGATACTTTCGGCCCCCGCCTTTCCGGTTCCGATAACCTTGAGAAGTCCATTGAATGGATTTATAACGAAATGAAAAAGGACGGCCTTGAAAATGTCCGCAAAGAACCGGTTCTGATTACGAACTGGAGCAGGGGAACCGAATATTGCCAATTGATAGAACCACGCACGGACAATATTCCGATGCTTGGCCTTGGCGGTAGCATAGGAACAGGACCCGAAGGGATTACAGCACAGGTGCTTGTAGTAAAAGATACAAATGAGTTATGGCAGAAGGCTGGCGAAGCGAAAGGCAGCATTGTGCTTTTTAATGCACCCTGGGAAGGGTACGGAAAAACAGTCCAGTTCCGTATGAATGGAGCATCCTGGGCAGCACGTGTTGGCGCAGTTGCAAGCCTGATACGGTCTGTTAGCCCTATTGGGATGCGCAACCCTCATACAGGGATGATGCGCTACGATGAAAATTACTTGCAAATCCCACATGCTGCAATTACTCACGAAGATGCGATGCTTTTGCAGCGATTATACGACAGAGGCCAGAATCCTGTTGTTAAGCTTTACATGGAAGCACAGACAAATGAAGATGCTCCTTCTTACAATGTAATGGGAGAACTGACTGGCAGAGAGAAACCGGGGGAGATTGTTGCAATAGGCGGACACATTGACTCATGGGATGCTGGTACAGGCGCTCATGATGACGGAGGCGGCTGCATTGCGACATGGGAAGCTTTAAAATTATTAAAGGAGACAGGTTTGGTGCCTCGGAGAACAGTACGGGCAGTAATGTGGGTGAATGAGGAGAACGGCCTGAAAGGTGGTTATGCTTATGCAGAGAAGCATAAAGATGAACCACATCATCTCCTGTTTGAGTTTGATTCAGGTGTTTACCCTCCGTACGGAATTCGGTTCAGCGGCAGCCCGGAGCAATTTAGCTATGTGGAATCGATGAATCCACTATTTGAAATGATTGTACCGGGCTTGAAAGCAGTTGAAGGCGGTGGCGGGGTTGATATCCGCCCGATGGCAGAGGTCACCGGTACACCACAGATGAGCCTTGGTACTGAGGACAACGGTGAATATTTCCACCATCATCATTCACCGACTGATACTATAGATAAAGTCAACCCAAAAGTACTTATTGATTGCATTGCAGCTATTGCTCTTGCAATATACATTTATGCAGACATGCCATAGGAGATAAATGACAAGGAAAGAATTGGCAAATATAATTTTTGATGTTTCTCATATTAGAGGCGAATTCACGCTCCGTTCTGGTAAAACAAGCAATGAATATTTTGATAAATACTTGTTTGAATGTGAGCCTGTCTTGCTCGACGCCATAACAGAACACTTGCTAAATGTAATGTCAAACGACTTTGATGTTCTTGCAGCGCTTGAGATGGGAGGAATTCCAATTGCTACAATGCTATCTCAAAAAACTGGAAAACAGATTGCATTTGTGCGCAAAAAAGCAAAAGAATACGGCACTTGCAAGCTTGCCGAGGGAGCTGCTATTGAAGGTAATAAACTGTTGATAGTAGAGGATGTTGTTACCAGCGGGGGGCAAATTGTAATCAGTGCAATGGAGCTACGCGAAAGAGGTGCAATAATTAATGAAGCCGTATGTGTAATTGACCGCCAGTCCGGTGGAATGCAAAACCTTGCGAATGCAGGAATAAAGTTACTGCCCTTATTTAAAATGGATGAGCTGAAAAATCAAAATCAGTAAACTTATATAGCCATCCATCACATCAACCCACGCTATACCGTGGATATGCACGATGCCACTGAATCCCACGTGACATTATGACAGTGCTGCCTGTTGAGAGAAAAATTTCTTCGGGTAATTATTTAGGAGATGCGGGAACTGCGATGTGATGATTCATGTTTGAAACCGCAACAGCGTGCAATTTCTTCTCTCAATTTTTCTTTTTGCTCTTTATTCAACGCGGTAACAGCTTTATAATTCAAATTATGTTGTGTCAGGTTGTCGCAATTTTGCAAAAATGACAGGTCTCGTTTCTCATTTGATTTATTCCTGCTGCAAAAACCAAACCTGTATCCATAGTAAATAATATATACAAAGGCGAAGCCACCGGCAGCTTCCATAAAACTGATAGCCGGTATGCCGAAAGTTGCCGAAAGGAAACTGTTACAGATAAAACTGCTCCCAAAGGCAAATAAAACAAGCAGCCCGCCGGCTAATACTATGTAGATACCGGTACGGGCTGCCGAACTATTGATTATTTTTTGCCAGGGCATTAATTATCATTAAGAGAAACGTATAAGTCTTTCAACCTTTTGCGGAGGTGAAGGACAGCGTACCGCTTTCTTGCCAAAAGCGTGTTGATATTTACACCGGACTCCTCCGACATTTCTCTAAACGAAATACCCTCGAATTCATTTTTAACGAAAACTTCCCTTTGTTCTGCCGGAAGCTCTGCCAATCCTTCCTGGACTGATTCCCATATTGTCTTCCTTACAAGATCGCTTTCCGGGCTGGTGCTCAAATCACCAAGGAAATTCTCAAATGTATCTACTCCGTCTTCCGCCTGGCCGGGCGTCTGGAGGTCTGAAAATGTTTCAGCGCGTTTTTTTCTGTAGGAATCTATGATACGGTTACGAACCGCTGTAAATACCCACGATGCGATGTTTTCTATTGGCTTTTGGACGTTTGCCGAAGCTGCTAATACGTTCGTGAAAACATCCTGTAATATATCTTCCGCTTCTTCCTGGCTACGCACACGCTGCCTTATAAACCCAAGGAACTTTTTTCTGTCTGTGCGGAAGAGGTTTTCAATTTGCAATGCTAAATCCATATTGATCCTCCCTCTAATTGATTTGTTCTTGTGATGCATTTCAGAATAATACTTCAATTCTGTTAGTTTTTAAATCGTATCACTTTAATTCATAGAACCTCGAAAATGAATCACAAATCAAATCGTCGTTTTATTCTTATCTATATTAATAGACACATAAATTACAAAAAAGTTTCAAAAAATACATCAGTAACTATACTGAATTTGGTTTTCCCTGATTTTCAATGCTGACATTATGTCAGGTTGTCATTACTTGTTATATAACATGAAAATTCCGTGCCAAAAACATGTAACTACATTTAATTGAAATGTAGATTTATAGTATATACACTTTAATAAGCAATTCGTTCTCAGAAAACTCTCTTAATAACATTTTCAAGCATACTTTCATCTGCTGTGTTAGGAATTGAAACTTTGAGCAGTGGCTCATACTCCATAGCCCTTTTGACAGCCGATATAGCGCCATCATTCCTTGCCCAGTTCCTTCGGGAAATCCCATTGTTCACATCCCAATGCAGCATCATCCTGAGCCTACGCTCTGAATCTTCGCTTCCGTCCAGCACCATTCCAAAGCCACCATTGATAACTTCACCCCAACCGACTCCACCACCATTATGAAGGGACACCCAAGTAGCACCCCTGAAACTATCGCCAATTACATTCTGAACAGCCATGTCTGCAGTAAATGCAGAGCCGTCATATATATTAGCTGTTTCGCGGAACGGCGAATCTGTTCCGGATACATCATGGTGATCCCGGCCAAGAACAACAGGAGCTTTAAGCCTGCCATCAGCAATTGCTTTGTTAAACTCTGAAGCAATTTTTATCCTGCCTTCTGAATCTGCATAAAGGATGCGTGACTGGGAGCCTACCACCATTTTGTTCTCTCCGGCAGCTTCAATCCAGCGGATGTTGTCGGTAAGCTGTTGTTTAATATCATCGGGGGCCTCAGAATATAACTCCCTCAATACTCCGGCAGCAATCTTGTCCGTAAGGCTCAGATCTGCTGGGTCGCATGATGTGCACACCCAGCGGAATGGTCCAAAACCATAATCAAAGCACATTGGCCCCATAATATCTTCAACATAGGACGGGTAACGAAACTTCAATCCATCATCGCTCATTATTTCAGCTCCTGCACGGCTCGCTTCGAGAAGGAAAGCATTGCCATAATCCCAGAAGTACATACCCTTCGCACTTATTCTATTGATTGCTCTTACCTGCCTGCAAAGAGATTCCTTAACTAAATATTTAAATTTGTCCGGATTGGAGACCATCAGTCCATTTGCAACATCAAAACTTATGCCTGCGGGGTAATAACCACCTGACCAGGGATTGTGCAGTGACGTCTGGTCAGAGCCAAGTTCAATATTCATTCCTGAATCTGCAATTTTCTCCCAGAGGTCAACAATATTTCCAAGGTAGCCTAATGAAATCGCTTCCTTTTTGGCTTTAGCATCATTCATCCTGTCAAGGAGTGAATCAAGCGATGTATGCACTTCGTCGAGCCATCCCTGTTCATGCCTTTTGTAAGCAGCTTTGGGATTTATCTCTGCAATTACGCCAACTGCACCCGCAATTACTGATGCTTTTGCCTGTGCGCCTGACATGCCCCCCAAACCTGAAGATATAAATATTTTCCCGGCAAGAGTGTCTGAACCGGGGCTGAAAAGACGCCCGGCATTTAATAGTGTGATGGTCGTACCGTGTACAATACCCTGTGGCCCAATGTACATATATGAACCGGCAGTCATCTGCCCGTATTGCGAAACCCCAAGTGCATTAAATTTTTCCCAGTCCTCCTGCTTAGAATAATTTGGGATGACCATCCCGTTTGTTACTACAACACGCGGTGCATCTTTATGTGAAGGGAAAAGCCCAAGGGGATGCCCGGAATACATGGCAAGAGTCTGTTCGTCAGTCATTTCAGCCAGGTATTTCATAGCAAGCCGGTACTGCGCCCAGTTCTGAAATACTGCGCCATTCCCGCCGTATGTAATTAGCTCCTGAGGATGCTGAGCCACACTTTCGTCGAGATTGTTGGATATCATCAGCATAATTGCAGCAGCCTGCCAGGAACCATGAGGGTAATCATCAATCGGCCGTGCATATATTTTATACTCCGGCATGAAACGATACATATAAATGCGTCCATAATTTTTCAGCTCTTCTGCAAATTCAGGAGCTAAAACAGCATGGTGCTTTTTGTCGAAGTACCTTAATGCATTTTTTAAAGCTAATTTTTTTTCTTCGGAGCTAAGCAGGTCTTTACGAACAGGGGCATGGCTTAAGTCTGGGTTGCGTGGCTTGTGCTGAGGCAGTTCCCCGGGGATGCCTGCCAGGATTTCATTCTTAAAAGCTGACATTTCATTTCACTTAATTTATTGGATTACATTCAGTCCGGGAGGAGATGGTTTATTCTGTTTTTCTTCTAATTTCTCAATATCTTCTTCGCTCAGGCTAAATTTTTCAAATATTTCCCGGAGTTTTTCAAAAGTATAGATACCGGTGTCGTGGCCATCTTCCCATTCTGCATTAAGTGCATAATTACCTGTTTTATGAAGCGCCTTAAGGGTGTACATACCCTCCTTGTAAGTAGCAAAAAGGCCGGAGAACTTATTTGTTTTTTTGTTTAGGTAATCTTGGTCGCAATCAGCACAGGGACACTCTTTTCGCAATGTTTCCAGCGAAATGGCAGCAGAAAAACCATCGTCCCACTCAGAGTAGAGTAGAAAGGGTTTGGGTTTCGATATTCTGACGAGCATCGGCATAAACGTATCGCAAAATTACACTCTTTTGGATATAAGACCAAATTACTCTTATTTAATTTTTATATTCATTTCGTGTTATTCTTTCCTTAAAATTACATCTAAAGGGAAGTTCATTGAATAACCATATTCAACAGGACTCCAATGAAGGATGCCATTAGCTCAAATATAAATTGTTTTAACCTTATAGGAGGTTGCGTGAAAAGTTGATTTTCTTGTCTTTTTCAGAAATCTTAGTTGGCGTGTACCTGGTTTATATCCGGAAAGTTTAGACTTTAAATTTTAACCGCAAAAAGCACAGATGTCACTAAGACCTGTTACATGGAACTACCCGGCTATCGGCTAAGGGCGTAACGTGACATAGCTGTCCCCCCGGGACTAACTGACCGTATATATTCTTCATTTATTCAAATTGGCTTAATCATTCTGACTTTCCGACTTTCTTCAATCTCGCAGCAAAGGCTCCGTCCATGTTGTGAAGGTGAGGGAAAGTCTGCATGAACCCGTCCTTGCACAGCTCTGCCGGAATAAATTTCTCAGCCGGTTCAAGTTCGAATTCCGGATTATTCTCAAGGAACCACTTCATGTTGTCTGAATTTTCTTCAGGCTCAATAGTGCATGTTGAGTAAACAAAGGTGCCGCCGGTTTTAACAATTTTAGTGGCATTTGCAAGAATTTCGCGCTGAGTTAGTTGAAGTGCAGGGATGTCATCCTGATCCCGCTTCCACTTTATGTCGGGTTTCTTAGAAAGGGTACCGAGACCGGAACATGGAACATCAGCGAGCACAACATCAATATCTTTATCAAACTTAATATTTGTGGCATCGCCTCGAACAGGCTCAACAATTGTCAACCCGAGTCGGTCTGCGCCTTCTTTAATAAATTGCAACTTAGAGTGGTATTTATCAACTGCGAGTACTTTTCCCAAGTTTTTCATCATCTCGCCAATCATGTGGGACTTGCCTCCGGGTGCTGCACAGAGGTCAACAACACTATCGCCGGGTTTAGCACCGGTAAGTATTGCAGCGAATGTAGCGCTGGTGTCCTGTACCGTAATCTCACCTGAACGGAAGAGTTCAGTCTGGGCAATGTTATTGTGTGTTGAATAAATGCTTATTGAAGTATCAAGATATGGTGATATGCTGTATTTAACATCCTTTTCATTGAAAATGCTTAAAATCTTATCCTTTGATGATTGCATGGTATTAACACGCAAAGTAACTCCGGGCCTGCGATTATTTGCATCAACAAGTTCTTCTGTAAATTTCTCACCGAAGAAATCAATCCATCGCTTAATCATCCACTTCGGGTGGGAGTGGATAATCGAAAAATAATAAACAAGGTCCTGGTTTGGGTTAGGATAGCGGATATTATCCTGGTTGCGGGAAATATTCCTTAGCACAGCGTTCACAATGCCGGCTGTTTTCTCACCCTGGATACGCTTTACAATTTCCACTGATTCATTTATCGCAGCGTGAACAGGGATTTTATTAAGGAACAGTATCTGATATAGTCCAACGCGCATAGCATTTTTCACAATATTCAGGCACTTTTGGAATTCGCCGTGGTAAAAGCCTGTCAGAGTCCAGTCCAGCTTGTTTTTCCAGCGGATTACACCGATAACCAGTTCATTTAGCAGAGCCTTATCCTGGTGGCTAAGGTTACTGTGGTTCATTTCATGATTCAGGAGTTTGTCAACATACGAATCGCTTCTCTCATACCTGCTGAGCAGTCTCACAGCAGTGTACCTTGCCCCTGTTAATTCAGATACACCTTTTCTTTCAACTTCTGTAACTTTTTCCATGCTTATCTTTTAATTACATAAAAACCGATACAATTAAGTTAACACTTAAAAGTGTTAATTATTAAATATAATTAATTCCGGAAAAAGAATGTCCCGCTTGTTAGTAATCCTGTTTCCCGTAATAATTGCCCTTATTGTCCCCCTCCGGTCAGAAGAGTTAGACGACCCGCTTCGCCCGGCGCATCAGCCTCGCATCCTTTTTAGTGATATCGGAATACAGGCCGGTCTCGGAGCCAACTTACAATCCGGGACGTTTTTATCCGCCTGCGATTGCGAATTCTATGACGGCAATGGCGCAGGATATACTATCGGCTTCCTCTATCAAAAGGAATTTTTAAACGGTTTTTATATAGGCAGTGTTTTTGGAATTGAAAGTAAATCAATCGAAAGCTCATATATTGAAATTGAACCTTATGATAATCTGCCCGAAGGGTTTAACGAAGAGCTCAACATACCCTTCAGGAACACAGCAAATGCGGATTTCCTTAATTTTAACATAACTCCATATCTTGGTGTTTACATAAGCAGAATAGTGTATTTCAGGTTGGGCGTCAATGCTGCTTTTCCCATTAACGGAACTATTAAACATCACATAGAAATTGCACAAGAAACTGCCAGGTTAAGCAATGGCGAAATATTCAGGATTGATGCAGGAGAAGACGGTAAGCTCGGCGAAATTGTCGAGGACGGTTCTTTTCCGGAAATTAACAGCTTTCAACTCGGACTGATACCGGCATTTGGTTTTGATATTGAATTACCCGGTGGAATGTCTATCGGCCCGCAATTTGCCTACCACATACCCCTGGATGTCGTTTCATCCCGAGGCACAGATTTTATGATTAATTCCTGGCGGCTGAACGTAGAATTTAAATATCTCCTGGTATTTGACTCAGGCGAGGTCAGAAAGATTTACTAATTCAATTAAATTAATTACATTCTAAAACGTTAGTCACTTTGTTAATTGCCCATTTTTAATAAGCAGTGGTATGACGCGTTTAGGTATCGGCCTCCTTGCATTAGCTATTATAGCCCTTGCTGTTGTAATAATGATGGTCTTCTCCGGAATGAAAAAAGAACCGGAGGTAAAAGAATACATCCCACCCGTTAAATATGCTAAAACAAAGGGGGCTAAATATGAAAACCATAATATCAACGTAGTTGCCTACGGCAGGTTAATAGCTAAAGACAAAATTGAAGTTTTTTCAGAAGTACAGGGTATCCTTGATAGAACCTACCCTGAATTTAAAATTGGCAATAATTTTTCCAAAGGCAGCTTGTTACTTAAAATTGATGACAGGGAAACAGTATTAAACCTGAAATCCCAAAAAAGCGATTTCCTGAATGCCTTAACACGTCTGCTTCCTGATATGAAAAACGACTTTCCTTCATCATATCCCAAATGGGAAAAATACCTTGCAATTTTTGAAATTGAAGGAGAAACAGAGGAACTGCCGGAACCTGCCAACTCCAAGGAAAAGTATTTCATAGCTTCACGAAATTTATTTAAACTTTACTATACTATTAAAAATCTTGAGCTCAGGCTGTCCAAACATAATATTAAAGCTCCTTTCGCAGGAACTGTAACAATGAACATGGTTGAACCGGGAACGTTAATCCGCCCCGGAATGAAGCTTGGCGAATTTTCAGGAATGGGCTTATACGAACTGGAGCTATCAGTAAACAGGGACGAGGCAAACTACCTCCGGAACGGCATAATGGCTACTGTTTATGAGCCCGAATCCGGGAATACCTGGAAAGGCAAAATAACCAGGATTTCAAACAGCATTGACCCTGCAACACAAACGGTAAAAGTCTTCATACAGCTATCGGGAAATGAGCTTAAGGATGGTCTTTACCTTAGAGCCGATATCAGGGGGGGCGAGATTGACAGTGCAGTGAGAATCCCGCGAAGGGCGCTCATTAACAACAAGTATGTAAATATTATCCGCGATACTCTTCTCGACCGGAGCGAAGTAATACCCATACTCCAAAGCGAGAACGAAGCATATATCCGCGGCGTTGAGCCTGGCACGGTATTAATTACCGAACCACTTATAGACATGCCTCTGGGTTCCGTTGTGAAACCGCTTGAAGACTCAGGCAATAATTAATATAAGAGGATAATCCCGTCAAATGAACTCTTTAATTAATTATTTCATAAAATATCCCATCTGGGCGAATGTAATCAAGATACTTGTTTTCTTCTTTGGTATTGTTGCACTGTCGAACATGAAGTCGTCTTTCTTCCCGGAACTTGAGCAGTTGCAGATTTCAATCGGCATTACCTACCCTGGAGCCTCACCCGAGGAAATTGAGCGTGGTGTTATACAAAAAATTGAAGACAACCTGAAAGGCATACAGGGAGTAGAGCGCTATACATCTACATCACGGGAAAATTTTGGCAGCATCCAGGTTGAAGTTATGCGCGATTTCGACCCGGACGAAGTATTACTTGATGTAAAAAACGCAGTTGACAGAATCAACTCATTTCCCGTTGGAATGGAACCGCCGGTTGTCGCAAAGGCACCAACTATCCAGTTTGCAATAAGTTTCTCCATTTCCGGCGATGTTGACCTGAAAACTCTCAAAGAAATTGGGCGGGAAGTTGAAAACGACCTTCGGGAAATTGACGGAATATCACAAGTTTCTATTAGCGGTTACCCTGAAGAAGAAATTGTAATTAGCGTTAATGAATCAACACTTCGCGAATACGGCCTTACATTCGACCAGGTATCAAATGCAGTACGCCTTGCTAACAGGGACATTACAGCAGGTACCGTCAAAACCCGCGATGAAGAGTTTATGATCCGCCTCGAAGGTAAAGAATATTATGCCGAAGAATTGCAGGACATTGTTGTAAAAGCTTTCCCAGACGGCAGGCTTGTGCGCCTCTACGAAGTGGCAACAGTGGAAAACACATGGTCTGAAGCTCCACAGAGAACCTGGATTAATGCCGACCGTGGCATTGTGGTTACCGTTAACCAGATTATGGGTGAAAGCATTCTCTACATCACGGACACAGTGAGGGGGTATGTAGAAAAATTTGACGAAAAGCACACAGTAGTTCAGGCATCAATAATCAACGACTTCTCCAGGAGCCTGCGCCAACGTCTGCAAACTCTGATTGATAACGGCTCAATAGGTTTTGTCCTTGTACTGATTTCACTGGCATTATTCTTAAACCTGCGGCTTGCATTTTGGGTAGCGCTAAGTATTCCGTTTTCATTTATGGGAATGTTTGCAGCAGCGTATTTATATGGCATAACTATAAACGTGCTGTCGCTGTTCGGATGTATCCTCGTGATCGGTATCCTTGTTGATGACGGTATCGTTGTTGCCGAGCAGATATACCAGAATTATGAGAAGGGCATGAAGCCCTTCACCGCTGCATACAAAGGAACCATCCAGGTATTAAAATCAATTACATTTGCTATCATTACTTCGGTCGTAATGTTCATTCCGTTCTTTTTCTTTGACGGAAGAAACGGCAGGAGCATGGCTGAACTCGGATTTGTAGTTGTGTTTTCTTTGCTGTTCTCACTATTAGAAGCAGCATTTATACTGCCGGCCCATCTTGCACATTCCAAAGCGATCAGGGGTGAGAAAAAACAAAGTAAATTAAGGCTTTGGCTCGATAAGGTTCTTTTAATTCCGCGTGATGTGATGTATGCCCGCTCTCTTAAATTCTTAATGAAACACGGAATAGTTTCAATCGCAATTTCCATCGCATTCCTGCTTATTACTATAGGAGCTATTCGTGGCGGCCTGATAGGGTTTACTTCATTTCCTAATATTGAAGCAGATGCAATTGATATAGT
>CAYVVD010000032.1:0-15266 GCA_964454975.1 uncultured Hyphomicrobiales bacterium
GCTACAGGGCTATGGTATTTTCCAAAAGAAAGAATCTGCGATAAAGGTTATGGAAGATATGCCAAGACTTGATCAAGAAAAATATATGGCTGTTGTCGCTAAACCCTTAGCCGGTTGGGAGGAATTGCCTGATGTAGTTATAATAGAAGATGAAGTCGAAAAGTTAATGTGGGTTGCTTTGGCTTATTTGAATGACGAGGGCGGAAGACTTGAGTTTGGCACAAGCATATTGCAAGCTATGTGCGTTGACTCAGCGGTAATTCCTTTTATCACTGATGATATTAACATGAGTTTCGGATGTTATGGATGCCGTGATGCTACTGACGCTAAAACAAGTGAAGCTATATTAGGGTTTCCGGGGCATAAATTGGAAATGGTTACAAATAATCTAAAAAATTTAAAGGATAAAGCAATACCGAGGTCAAGACAAAAATCAGTATTTAAAGCTTTTAGTCAAAGAATGGAGAATGCGAAATAACAAATGTATAAGTCGATATTTATATATAGCATATTGATATTTTTGTCAGTCTTGATTGTAGAAGCACAATCTAAAGAGTATAAACTAACAGAATTATTAGATAGTGCCTTGCAGAATAATTATCTGTTGCAGGCAAACGAGAAAAATGCGCAAATAAAACTAGCTGAAATTGAGATACTAAAGACAAATTATCAACCAAGGATTAGCACATCTTTGGGATTCTCCTACTGGAAATTTCTTCTACCAAATAAGCAAAGGCTTCTTGGCGAGACCCTTACAGATATGTATACAGATATAACTGTATATCAAACCATTTATGATTGGGGCGAAAATAAAGAAAGAAAAGCTATGATTAATGATGAAATTGAACTGAACGATGAAATACGCCGCCAAATAAAAAACACAGTAATATGGGGCGTTTCCAGTGTTTATTTTGAAGCTCTCAAAGCAAATTCGGAGATTGAAGTCGTTAAAAATTCGCTTGAACAGATGCAATCGCAATTGCAATTTGCCCAAAATCTTTATGATATTGGTAAAGTTTCAAGTCTCGATGTTCTTAAAATACAGGTTCAGATTTCTGTTGAAGAGAATAAACTACAAAAAGCAAAGAATGATTTCCAAAGTAAATTGATAGAGATCAAGAGACTGTGCTATCTTGGTGAAGGCGAGAATATTGCCATACTAGATATTTCCAAGGAACTTTATAAACACACGGAAAATCGTTCTTTCTTTGCCGATTCAATTTATAGAGTGATTCTTAATGAACATCCGGAGTTAGCTGTAAAAGACAAACAAATCAATATAGAATCAAAACAAAATGAAATATACGAATTGCAAAACATGCCCGAGGTCTATTCCTATGGTATTGCCAGTTGGGAAGATGGCTACATTCCTTTTGGCAAAAATTTCAATTACAATATAGGGGTTGGCTTTCGCTACACGATACCTTATTGGGGTGGAAGCAGTTATAAAACTGAAATGATTCAAAGCGATTACCGTATTGAGTTGTTAAATGATGAAAAAAATCAAATTCTGCATGATATAAAAAAAGAAATAGACCTGACTCTGAATAGCATTATAGATTTAAAAGGTGAAATTTCCAATAACAAAAAAATAATTGATCTGGCAACCGAAACTCTTGATAATTCTTCTGTGAATTATCAGGCGGGACAGGGAAGTATTATTGATGTTCTCGATGCTCAGACTATATTAACAGAAGCTATGATTGCTTACGGCAAATCAACCATAAGCTATTTACAGACTTTAGCAATGCTGCATCATTTAATAGGAAACGATAATTATCCATTTAATTAGATATGAGTTTATTTTAAGATGAAGAAAAAATACAATATGATTTGGATACTATTTTTAATGGCAATGAGTTTTTCATGTAATACTGATCAAAAAACAGATAAAAGCCCAAAGCCCAAGAAGCTGCCATTTGTAAAGATAGAAGCTGCTAAAGCTACAAAAATGGTTTCGTATATTGAAATCACAGGTACAATAGAGGCAAACATATTTACCGACATCAAATCACCTGCCGACGGGATTATCGAGTCGCTTTTGGCACGCGAAAATCAACAAGTCGTGAAAGATAGGATAATTGCAGTAATCAATCCAAGCGATAGAGTAGCACTTATCTCAAACAACCTGTTACAGGTTCAGCAAATCGAAGAAAGACTAAATGCAACTAATAAAGATTCGGATGAGTACAAGTTAATATTACAGGAGCTTGAAAAAGCTAAAGAGAATCTTGAATACTCTAAAAAAATGTATCGTACTGTTCCTGTTATATGTCCAATGAATGGCTTAGTTACCGAACGTTGGCTCGATAAAGGAAATCAAGTTGCGGAAAAAGATAAAATACTCACTATTAGCGATATGAGTTCACTTGTTATCAAAGCGGAAGTAAATGAAAAATATATCCAAGCTGTTAAACAGGGCAAAAAGCTCCCTGTAATTCTTAATGCCTATCCTGAAGACACACTTAAGGGTACAATTAGCTTAGTTTATCCGAAGGTTGACCCAACGACACGCAGTATTAAATTCGATATAAAAATATTAAATTTCAATAAAAAACTGCTCCCCGGGATGATGGCTTCTATCAAAATACCGGTATTGACTAAAGAAAATGTCGTGGCTGTTCCCGAACATGCTGTGTTGACTTCGCCTGACTATAAAAATTTCCTTTTTGTAATTAATAAAGATTCTTTGGCTTTAAAACGGATAATTCAAACAGGGATTTCTTCAGAAAACAATTTAGAGATCATTGAAGGTTTGAAAGAAAAAGAAAAAGTGGTAATTGCCGGACAGGAAATGCTTAAAGACAGTATCAAGGTTAAAATTATTGAAACAGCTAAAAAATTAGTAAAGTGAAACTAACGACACAATCCATAAGACGTCCTGCAGGTACGATCATATTAATGATTGTGTTAATAGTGGTGGGAATATCCGGCATTTTTAGAATGCCTACTAATATGTTGCCCGATATAACATATCCTATGGTAAAAGTTTATGTATATTGGCCCGGAGCAACTCCTGAACAAATTGAAAACGAAGTAGCCACGATCATCGAAAGAAAAATGGCTACAGTCGATAATCTCGACTACATCGAATCAACCTCCGAAGAAGGTGTTTATACCCTACTTGTAAATTTTGACTATAGCGTTGACCGCGATGTAGCTTATCAGGATGTTCTTGCCAAATTAGGATTGATTAAAAAGGAGCTACCTGCCGGAATTTTAGAACCGGTCGCTTTTAAGGCAGACCCCTCTCAGCTCCCTGTAGTTGAGCTTTTAGTATCGTCAGATAATATGAGTTTGACACAGCTTCGAACCTGGGTGGAAAATGAGTTTCAGGAAGAGTTCGCATCAGTAAAAGGATCGGCAGGAACTGCACTTTCGGGTGGGATGTTGCGTGAAATTCGAGTACACATTGACCCAATGAAAATGCAGGGTTATAATATTTCATTTGATGATATTGCGAACAGACTAAAAAAAGAAAATATTGATAAAGCCGGCGGGCGTATTGTTACCAATAAAAGAGATTATATTATCCGTACTTATGGAGAATTCCAATCATTAAAAGAAATTGGAAATCTGATTCTTCGTAAATCAAATACTGCCGGTCAGGTTTTATTAAAAGATGTTGCTCAGATAAAGGATCATCATAATTTACAGCGTATCCGAACTAAATACAATGGAACTGAAGGTGTTCGTATTTCAATATTCAAACAGGCAGAAGCAAATGCTGTAACAGTCTCCGATATGATTTCCGAACGGATAGAAGAGTTAAGCCAAGAACTTCCACCTTCTACAAATGTTGAGATGATCTATGACCAGGCAGAATATGTAAGGCTTGCAACAGAAGGAGTGCGTGATGCCATGCTTATTGCCGCTCTTTTTGTTACTCTGATCACAGCATTTTTTCTGTCCGGCTGGAGGCGTGTGCTTTCGCTTATACTTAGTTTACCGGTAACTCTATTTGGTACATTCTTCCTAATGGAAGCCATGGATTTTTCTATCAATATTTTCACATTAGGTGGATTGGTAGTTGCCATGACGGTGGTGCTTGACAACAGCGTGGTGATGCTTGAAAACATCACCCGTATTCAGGAAACCGAACCCGATACTCCCCAAAAGGTTACTAAAGGGGCTATCCAAATAAGCAGAGCTATTATCACGGCAACGCTTACATTTCTATCACTTTTTGTTCCATTCTTGTTAGTTCCCGGTCTGACATCTTTATTATTCCGCGAATTGGTTATTACTATTGCTATTATTATTGCTCTTTCAATGATCGTTTCGCTTACTGTAACACCGATGCTGATGGGGCTTTTCTATCCCGATGCCAAGCCAAACAATAAAAAGCACTCATTTATTGCTCGTATATCTGACCTGTTTATTAATGGAATTATTTATGTCTATAAACCAGTTTTACACTGGTCATTAAAACTCCGTTGGTTGTCTCTTTTTCTGTTTATTTTGCTGCTTATACCGGGGTTTTATTATTTACAAAAAACCGGATCAGAATTCTTACCAGAAGCCGACGATGGCATCATCACCGTAAAAGTCATTATGCCGACCGGAACATCTATGGAAGAAACAGATAAAGTACTTGCTAATGTTGAAAGCATAATTGAAACGCAAAATTATATCTATGGTTATGCTTCACTTGCCGGCGGTAAAGTATGGGGATTGGTTATAACGGAAAAAAGCTTTGAAGGGGAATTGAACCTACAGCTTGTTCCTGCTTCCGAAAGACCTATGGACACCGATGAATTCGTGGAAAAACTCCGCCCTGCCGTAATGAAATCTGTCAAAGCCCCCGGTGCCACAATAAAAGTATTTCATACCAAAATGAAAGGTGTTCGCAGAACAGGTAATTTTGACATAGAATTAGAAATGATGGCTTCCCGCAGTAAATCCATGCAAAATATATTTCAAGAAGCGAGCAAATTGCACAAAGAATTAAAAGAGCTCAAGTTTCTTACGGGACTTGACATTTCACTTCAGCTAACCAAGCCGGAATACCAAATCAGAGTTGACAGGGAAAAAGCTTTTGATCTTGGAATTGATTACCAGGAAATCGCAGATGCAGTAAAAACTTACGTTGGGGGTGATGTACCGACATTTTATAAGGATGGGGCTTACTATTATCCCATTCGTATAGTCAGAGACGACGGAGAGATCAAATCATCTGCAGATCTGGAGAACATTTATATTTATACTTCAATCGGGAATAAAATTCCTTTAGATGCCGTAGCGAAGGTAGAAAAATCAACAGGACCTGTACAAATTGACCGAAAAAATCAAGACAGGGTTATCAAGGTAACAGCTAACGTCGCTGGTATCAGTGTAGGCAATGCCACATCGGCAATAAAGCAAAAACTCGAAGAGTACAAACTGCCTGCCGGTTATCGTCTTAACTATGGTGGATCGTCGCAAATGTTAGCGGAAAATATGCAGCAAATGGCAATTATTCTCCTATTTGCATTATTTCTGGGCTATGCCGTAATGGTGGTTTACTTTGAAAGTTTTTTGAAACCACTGATCATAATTATTCGCATTCCGCTTTCACTGGCAGGAATATCTTTTGCTATGTACATTACCGATACACCATTCAGCGTTACGGCTATGATTGGTATCATAATGCTTACGGGAATGGAAATCAACAACGGAGTGCTGCTCATCACATTTATTGATGAACTAATTGAGCAAGGCAAGGGAATATTAGAGGCGATTAAAGAAGCAGCCATACTAAGGTTACGTCCTATATTAATTACCGACCTTAATAGTTTATTCGGTTTGCTTCCTTTAGCTTTTACATTAGGTGATGGCACAGAGATGCTAAAACCTATGTCCATTGTCGTTATTGGTGGTTTGCTATTTGGACTGCTGCTTGTATTCATTTTTATCCCCGTGGCTTATATGATATTATATGGAAAAAAACATTCTAAAACATTAAGAATTAAGGAAAATTGAAATATGGTTGCGGTAGCAATAATGAAAAATACAATATCTTTTGCGATTATAGGAGCATCGGCAAAAGAAGACAGCTATGGACTTAAATTAGTAAAATTTTTAACTGACGAAGGATATATTGTTTATCCAATAAATCCGATATATCCGGAGATTTACGGATTGAAAACATTTAAATCAGTAGCGGATACTCCTGATATTCCGGAAAATTTAGTTCTAGCAATGTCTGCTATGAATAATATTAAAGTTTTGGGAGCTCTTAAAAATTACAAAACCTCGTTTGTATGGCTCCCACCGGAGTGTTGGAATGATGAACTTGTTAACAAGGCAAATGAAATGGATTTAAAAATTCTTAAAGATTTGTGTCCAATTGGAACTTATATAAAATTAAAAGCATTACAAAATATCAAGGAGTTAGTAAAATGAATTTACTCAAAAAAACTACAATGTTTCTAACAGTTTTATTACTGTTTACTGCAACTGTAATCAGTCAGGAAGAGGACGAAGTTGAAGTGTTATATTTCAAAGCCAGATTGGCGTGCTGCAAAGCAAGGGCTTGCAATGCTTTACAATCAGATATTGAAAAAGCCGTTGAAGAGATTTCAGAGGATATGAATATTTCTTTCAAAGTAATTCGGCTTAGCGACCCTGCTAATAAAGATTTGATTGAAAAATATAATGCTAAATCTCAGACTGTTGTAATTTATAACAAAGAAGAAAACAAGGCTATTGATGTTACTTCAATTGTTAATAAATATAAAAGGGATAGAAACAAACAACAATTGGCAAATGAATTGAAAAAGAAAATTGACGAAGTTTTTGAATCATAGATATTATTTTTGGTATTTATATCAATAGCTCTGATTTAGGATAAAAAAAAGTTTTGTAAACTAAAGTGAATTTATATAATGGATGGTTCAAATAAAAATTATGTTGTGTTAGCTTGTTCCGGCGCTTCTAATACAGGCGCTTACACTGACAAAGTCGCAAGAAAACTTATGTCTGAAGGAAATGGGAAAATGCTGTGTCTTGCAAGGTTTGCAATTGATAAAAAATTTGCGGAAAAGTCAAAGCAAGAACTTAAGGAATTAGGCGGTTCGGGTGAATTAATCGTAATAGACGGTTGCCCGATAAATTGTGCGGAATTGATAATGAAAGAAAGTGGCTTTACTGATTTTAAACATATAAATGCTACTGATTTTGGTATCGTAAAGAAAAATACGCCTGTTACGCAAGAAAAAATTGACGAAATTGTAAAATCAATCATTGATAATAAATAGGGATATAAAAAATGGAAATACCAAAACCTATGGAATTATTGAAAGAATTCGCACAAAATCAAATGGATGAAAAGGTATTAATTTTTGATAATTCCAAGTATCAAATCGTTCCGGCGAATTATAAACTCTTAATCGGAATTGCTGCCGCCGCGATTATTGGTTCTGACATATGTACTCAGATGTGGACAAAAATGGCGAAAGAGCAAGGTGTATCAAATGAAGAAATTATTGAGGCAATAATGATTGCCCGATACATGAAACAGGCAACTGTAAACGATACTGTTTGTAATTCTCTTAGATTTTTAAAAGAAAATAAGTAGAGTTTATTATGAAAAAATCATTAATGATAATATTTAGTATAGCTGCAATTTTCTTTGCCATCTATGGAATAGCAACTTCTCAATGGTATTTGACTGCTATACCTATTGGTTTTTTGTTCGGTTTCTTCTTGCAGAAAGGCGACCTATGCGCTTCGTCGGCAATGAGCGAAGCGATTATGTTCAAAGATAAAAGCAAACTCTGGGGTTTTTGGGTTGCTATTGTTACAACAATGATTTCTATTGCAATTATTGAGCGTTTAGGTTTAATAACATTAAACCCAAAACCTCTTTTTTGGCTGAGTTATATTGTTGGCGGCATTATTTTTGGTGTAGGGATGGTCTTTGCCGGTGGTTGCATAAGCGGGGTTGCATACAAAGGTGCTACGGGAAATATCAATTCAATTATGGCACTGATAGCTGTTCCTATTGGTATAGCGATGGTAGAATACGGCCCGTTAGCGCAATTCAATGAATATATGAAGGGATTTTTAATCAAAGGTAGTAACGGCGAATCCATATCTTTAAATTATTTAACCGGTATTTCTTATTGGATTTTGGCTGTTATTTTTGCATTAGGAACAATTACTTGGGCGATTGTCAAGCACAAGAAAAAATCAACTCATTTTGCAATTCCGCTAAAACGCTCATGGAAGCCATGGATAGCAGGTTGGGCAATTGGAATAATAGGTGCTTTTGCATATTTGTCATCTGCAGAAACCGGAAGAAATTATCCTTTAGGAGTAACACATGGAGTTCTTTTTACAAATTTGATCCTAACAGAAAAATCAGATAACATTAAGTTTATTACAACTAAACCGCAACCCAAAAGTAAAAATCAAATTGCAATTAATAAATCAGAAGTAAAGGAAATAAAACAACCGACTGAAAATAAGAAAAAAGTCTCAGTCTGGTTAATCCTTGTATTTATTTCTCTTCTTTTTGGTGCCTGGGTTTCAGGAGCTTTGTCCGGACAAATAAAGCTATTACCAAAAGACCCTTCGCAAACTTTAATAGCAGTGCTTGGTGGCTTGATGATTGGAATTGGTGCGGGGTTTACAAAGGGCTGTTCCATTGGAAATATACTTTCCGGGTGGGGGCTTATGAGTGTTGGAAATTTCATTTTTGGAATATTTGTTTTGCTTGCTAACTGGGCTACTACATATTTGTATTTAATGGGCGGAAAAATTGGGAAATAGTTTTTAAATAAATAAAGGATTTTTAAATGCAAAAAATATTAATAATCATCAACGACGCGCCTTACGGAACAGAGAAGGCTTACAATGCTTTACGTATGGCAATGACATTGCAAAAAGCACATGGTGAAGAAGTGGAGGTGAAAATTTTTCTGCTTGCTGATGCTGTATTTTGCGGATTGCCTAATCAGAATACGCCCAATGGCTATTACAACATTGAAAGAATGTTAAAATCTGTAATAAATAAGGGCGGAGAAGTGAAAAGCTGCGGCGGATGCTCGCAGGCGCGCGGTATTGATTCCCTTGAATTTATAGAGGGAGTTGAGTTGAGTAATATGAATGAATTTGCTATGTGGACTGTTGAATGTGATAAGGTTTTGACTTTTTAATATGAATTCCAGAATAGACCATATTGCTGTTTTTCTTTTAACCATGTTTCTTTTTATGGTCATTGAACGCTGTATTCCTCATGATCACATAGAACATTGGGAAATCAGATGATAAACAAAATATTTAAAAACAGATACTTTTTGGCGATAACCCAATTCATTACCTTATTGATATTCGCATTTATCATCTATGGAGCAATTGGTATAACAACAGGTAACAAAGAATTTGCTGTGATATTGAGGAATACTAATTTATCGAATTTGATAGTATGGTCATATTGGTGGCCTTTGATAATTGTTACTGCGATATTGTTCGGGCGATATTGGTGCAGTATTTGCCCTATGGAAATGGTAACATCATTTTTGGGTAAAATTGGTTTTCAAAGAAAGCCCGGTAAAATTTTACGCTCCGGATGGATAATTACTTTTTTTTATGCAGTAATCGTTGTTATTGGTATTCATACTTTATCAATTCACCGCATACCCCATAATATGGCGCTTTATATGCTCGTACTTTTTGCAATAGCTGCCATTGTGGGTTTGATATGGGAGAAGCGGACTTTTTGCACTTATGTTTGCCCAATAGGTCATTTACTTGGTTTGTATGCTTTGCTGTCGTTTAACAAATTAGGAATCAAAGATAAGACTGTATGTAATAATTGTAAAACAAAGGACTGTGTAAGTAAAAACAATCATTATAAATTTATTGGACGCTCTTGTACATCATACTTGTATCCGCCTAAAATACAGGATAATAGAAAATGTATTCTTTGCGCTCAATGTATAAAAGTATGTTTTTATGATAATATATCCGTTAAAAAAAGACATTTTGCCGCAGATTTATTCAAAAATATTAATCTATCTTGGGCAGAAATAGCATTCTTTTATATGCTTAGTGGTTTTGTGGTTTATGAAATATTATCTGAATGGAAGATTAGTAAAGATGTCATCATGACAATACCCAACTGGGCAAACAATATGATGAATGTATCGGGGGATGCCGCAGGAACAGTTAAATCAATTATTCTATTTATAATTATTCCATTTATATTTTATTCATTTTCTATGGCGTTAAAAAAACTATTTGCCGGCGAGAGTTGGAAATCTGCTGCAACACAGCTAACCCTTACGATACTGCCGGTAGTTGCAAGCATGCATCTGCTAAAAGCTGTTTTCAAAACTACATCAAGAATTCCTTATTTCGAGTTTGCTTTAAAAGACATTACGGGATTAAATTCTGCCGGTTTAATTTTAAATGAACCCGGTTTATTGCAAAACAGCTTAGATACTGCTGTCATAGCTCCTTTAATTAATGCAGTGGCATTGATTTTACCGGTTTCAGGAATAATACTTGCAATCTGGATTGTATCGAAGCAAAGTCATAAGAATGGTTTATCCAAAATGATTACTTATGCTGTTGTTTTAATATATTCTCTGATTTTTCTTGTTACTTTGATTGATTGGAAATTTTTATGAATAATAATAAATTATTCGATATGAACTTAACTTTTAAACAAATAGGCAATATTCAAACTGAGTACGAAACGGCAGAAGATATGCCCATTCAGCCGAAAGGCTCGGATATGAAAGGTACAATAGTATTGTTTGATCAATATATGGAGGGACTCAACAGTATTGAATTGTTCAGTCATTTGATATTGCTCTATTGTTTTCATAAGGTAAAAGATATGAAATTGACAGTTAAACCGTTTCTGGATAGTCAGGAAAGAGGGGTTTTTGCTACAAGGGCTCCTGTAAGACCAAATCATATTGGTTTATCAGTTGTCAGGTTGATTGAAGTTAATGACAACAAATTGTTTGTTGATAATATTGATGTTCTTAATGGGGCTCCTTTGCTGGATATAAAGCCTTACGTCCCAAAGTTCGATATTTACAATGATGCGAATAATGGCTGGTTGCCAAATGATGTAAATTTAAAAAATGTGAAATCAGATAATAGATTTGGAGAATAATAGTATGAACTGGAAGACAGAAGGAAAGATTTTATTAGTAATCGGAATTGTCTTTGCAGGATTTTTTTACCTGCCGCTTGGTGTGCCAAGATTCGATAATGCAATTTTTGAGGCTTTATACTTAACCAAATGGTATGCCCAGGAACATGTGATTTTGTGCTTATTGCCTGCATTCTTTATTGCAGGGGCAATTAGCGTATTTATTAGCCAACAATCGGTAATGAAATATCTTGGAGCAAAAGCTAATAAATTTTTAGCTTATGGAGTTGCATCAGTATCAGGGGGTATTCTTGCCGTATGTTCATGCACCGTGCTTCCATTGTTTGCCGGCATTTACCGTATGGGAGCAGGGCTGGGGCCTGCAACGACATTTTTGTATTCAGGTCCTGCTATTAATGTTTTGGCAGTAGTTTTGACCGCAAATGTTCTTGGATTTGAAATGGGATTGGCAAGAGCTATTGGAGCGATTGTTTTTAGTATTGTTATTGGTATTTTAATGCAATTCATTTATAGAAAGGAAGAACTTGAAAAAGCAAATGCACAAATTGCAATGCCGAATGAAGAAGTAAGCCGACCTCTATGGAAAAATGCTGTTTACTTTGGCTCGATGGTAGGAATATTAGTTTTCTCAAATTGGGCAAATGCCGATAACTCTGCATCAGCATGGGCTTTTATTTATTTAATAAAATGGTATTTGACAGGAATATTTGCTTTAGGAATGCTTTTGACATTAATATTTTGGTTCGATATTAACAAGAAGAAATTAATCATTGTTTCAATTCCGGTTATTTTGCTTGGAATTATTTTTTATGAACAACCGATAATTGCATTTATAGTCGCGATACTTGGATTGTCTTATGCAACTTCGACGAGTGAAGGTGAAGGAGAATCGTGGTTCACGGCATCCTGGGATTTTACCAAACAGATAATGCCATTGCTGTTTTATGGAGTACTGATTGCCGGGTTTGCCCTCGGACGACCTGGAAATGAAGGAATAATTCCTTCGGAATGGATAAGTTCTTCAGTCGGGGATAATTCGATTTTATCGAATCTTTTTGCTTCGATTGTCGGTGCGTTTATGTACTTTGCAACGCTGACTGAAATTCCAATTCTTCAGGGATTGATTGGCAATGGAATGTCAAAGGGGCCTGCACTCGCATTACTTCTTGCAGGCCCTGCGCTGTCCCTTCCAAATATGCTTGTCATTAAAAGCGTGATTGGATGGGAAAAAACCGGGGTGTATATTATGCTCGTTATTATTATGTCAACTATTACTGGTTTAATTTATGGTAGTATTTTTTAGGAGGATAAAATGAAAGAAATAAAGGTATTAGGTCCCGGATGTGCTAAGTGCAAGAAATTAGCCGAGAATGTTCACGAAGCATTGAAGCAGACAGGAAAAGAAATGGATTTTGAATATATTACTGATATTCAAAAGATTATGGAGTACGGAATAATGATGACTCCGGGATTGGTAATCGACGGCAAAGTCGTGGCAACCGGAAGGGTTCACTCTGTTAAAGAAATTATTAATTTTATACATTCCTAATAGGAGATTTCGAATGAAAAAGTCTTATTTATTTTTAGCCCTGGCACTGATTATTTCCGGATTAACGATCAATCAGGCAGACAGCCAGGATACAAAACAAAAAAAATATGTGAAAGTTGCGTATTTCCATAGCGATTACAGATGCGCTACCTGCAATAAACTTGAAGCATATTCAAAAGAAACTGTGCACAAATATTTTGCCGATGAAATGGAATCCGGAGAGGTAATATGGGCAGTCATAAATTTTGACAAGAAAGAAAACAAGCATTTTGTTGATATGTTTAATCTTTACAACCAATCCCTTATAATCATGAAGTATGAAAACGGGAAACTTAAAGACTGGAAAAATCTTGAAAAAATATGGCAGCTTGGCGGAAATCAGGCCAAATACTTAGAATACGTGAAAAAGGAAATTGAAGAATATCAAAAAGGATAATAAATGGAGTTTTTAACCACCGGCGTTCTATCGGCTCTTTGGTTTGGAATACTTACATCAATAAGCCCTTGCCCGATGGCAACTAATATTGCTGCTATTTCCTTTATAGGCAAAAAAGTCGGCAATACAAGGGCCGTATTACTGTCAGGGCTGTTTTATACGATTGGCAGGATGCTGGCATATCTTGCGGTTGCTGTTCTCGTTGTTTACAGCTTGCTTTCAGTACCCGAATTAGCAAGGTTTTTGCAAAAATACCTGAACGTAATATTAGGCCCTTTGCTTATACTGGTCGGGCTGTTTCTTTTAGAGGTAATTAAGCTGAATTTCGGACGCGGATTTTCTTTTTCGCAGAAATTCCAGGATTCTGCAAGGAAAAAGGGGCTTTTAGGTTCTGCTATGCTCGGTTTTATTTTTGCATTGTCCTTTTGTCCTGTATCAGCGGGTTTGTTTTTTGGCAGCCTGATTCCTTTATCTCTTAAATTTGAATCGTCAGTTATGTTGCCCTTGATATATGGAATCGGGACTGCTCTTCCGGTTCTTGTTTTTGCTATTGTCATTGGTGTTTCTGCTAATTATGTTGGGAAATTGTACAGTGATCTTGCAAAATTTGAATTTTGGGCAAGAAGAATAACAGGAGGAATCTTTATACTGGCGGGTCTATATTTAACCTGGGAGTTTATTATCTTAAGTGTTATTTAAAACTACGCAATTTTAAGGCATTGTCATTGTGTTTTGATTATGGGGAATAGAAAATGGAAGAGATTAAACAAAAAATAATTGAAGAAATCAAAAAGATTGAAGAATTGATAAAGGATTATAAAGAAATGACTAAGCCAATAGAGCCTGATAACGCTTACGGCAGGCTTTCAAGAATGGACGCCATACAAAGCAAAAGCATTAATGAAGCTTCATTGAGGCAGGCTGAGGACAGGCTTAATAAATTGAAATATGCTTACAGTAGAGTGGGGGCTCCCGATTTCGGAAAATGTAATAATTGCGGCTGCAACATCCCGCTTCAACGAATTTATCTTGTACCTGAAAGCCCATACTGCGTCAATTGTGCAAGATAAATAATTAACTAAACAGAATCTCGGATGTAAATAAAGGTGGTGAAGTAAAAAATTGTGGCGCATGCTCAAAGGCACGTGGAATTGATTCTCTTGAATTTATCGAAGAAGTAGATCCAAGCAATATGAAGGTACTTGCTAAGTGCTCTGTTGAGTGTGATAAGGTATTAATATAATTAAAAGTTCATATTATTATTTTATCGGCTTTATGGGAAAAATCAAAAGCGATAACGACAACAATATGCTAATTAACGAATGGATAGACAGCTTTTCTGAGCATCTGCTTTCTTGGGCTTTTTATAAAACATCAAACAAAGAGACTGCAGAAGATATAGTACAGGATACATTTCTTGCTGCTTACCAGGCAATAGGTAAATTCGAAAACAGAAGTAATCCAAAGACCTGGCTTACTTCAATCCTAAACAACAAGATTTACGACCATTACAGAAAGAATGCAAAATTGCTTATTCAGAATTTTCCTAAGACTTCTAACGAAAGTGATGAAGACTTTTTGGAAAAATATTTCGACGAAAACGGGAAGTGGCACACTAAAGCAGCCCCAACAATTTGGGACAGTGAAGAAAATTTACTCGATAATTCTGAGTTTTTGGAAGTCCTGCAGTTTTGCATAAAGAACTTACCTGAATTATGGAATGCCGCTGTTTCAATGAAATACATAAGCAATAAAAAGGGCAGTGAAATATGTCAGGATTTAGATATTTCACAATCTAATTATTGGCAGATTTTGCATAGGGCAAAGCTGCAGTTAAGAGAATGCATTGAAAACAATTGGTATAAAGAGACATGATAAAGAAACTGATGAATATATTGATGCTGTCATGCAGAAAAGCAACAGAACTCATTGAAAAAAGAATTTATTTCAAGCTTTCAAAAAAAGAAGAAATTCAACTGAAGATTCATACGAGCGTATGCAAAGCATGCTCTGCTTATGAAAAGCAAAGCATTGAATTAAATAATATTTTGACAAAAGGCCCCGGGGAAATAAAAATACCTCAAGTTGAAGATATTCATCCCGATTTTAAAGATAACTTGAAGATAATATTTAAAAATAAAGAGGACTTATAAAAAAGTGTATGTTTT
>CAYVVD010000032.1:15366-24306 GCA_964454975.1 uncultured Hyphomicrobiales bacterium
CCGCTCACTGAGCGTAGTCGAAGTGAGCGTAGTCGAAGGCAAGGCAAGGCAAATCCCCAAAAAATTGCATCAATTCATAATTATTTAGTATATTGAAAATATTAAGAATATATTATTGATGATAAAATTGCAATTACTTGTGATAATAGAGAAATTTTAATTTATGAAAAACGAAATAGTTATTTATAAGAGTGAATACGAAAATACTCAAGTTGAGGTTAAACTTGACAGCGACACTGTTTGGCTCTCTCTGAATCAAATGTCTGAGTTGTTTCAAAGAGATAAGTCTGTTATTTCAAGGCATATTTCTAACTTATTTAAAGAAAACGAATTAGAGAGAAATTCAGTTGTTGCATTTTTTGCAACAACTGCTTCGGATGGTAAAACCTATCAAGTTGAATACTACAATCTCGACGTGATTATCTCTGTCGGTTATCGCGTGAAATCAAAAGAAGGTATTCAATTTCGGATTTGGGCAAAAAATGGTTTGCATTTTCTTCGATGGATAAATTCTCAGTAGAAAGCATATTGAATTCTCTGAAGGATATATAATATGAATAATGAATTAACAAAATACTCAAAAGATATAGAAAATCGAATTTTTACTATTCGGGGCGTTCAGGTGATGCTGGATTACCATTTGGCAGAACTTTATGGAGTAGAAACAAAAAGAATTAATGAGCAAGTAAAAAGAAATATTACAAGATTCCCAAAGTCGTTTATGTTCCAGATTTCTGAATTGGAATGGAATAGTTTGCAGTCGCAAATTGCGACCGCATATAAAGAAAGAGGTTTAAGGTCGCAAATTGCGACCGCAAAAAGAAGAACACTTCCTTATGTTTTCACAGATCAGGGTGTAGCTATGCTTTCATCTGTGCTAAATAGCAAAACTGCCATTCAGATTAGTATTGAAATTATGCGAGCTTTCGTCGCAATGCGAAAATTCTTAAATGAAAATGCCTCAGTTTTTCAAAGACTTGACAGAATAGAACTGAAGCAGCTCGAAAATGACAACAAATTTGAGAAACTCTTTACTGCTCTGGAAAGCAGACAACTCATTCCCACTCAAGGCATTTTCTTCGACGGACAAATTTTTGATGCTTATGAGTTTGCATCTAAACTTGTTCGCTCTGCCCGAAAGTCAATTATTCTGATTGATAATTATATTGATGAAACTACTATTTCAATTCTTTCCAAAAAGGGAAAAAATGTAAAAGCAATTTTACTTACAAAAAGTATAAACAAACAACTTAAGACTGATATTGATAAAGCAAATAAACAGTATGGAAACTTTTCTGTAAAGCAATTCACCAAAAGCCATGACAGGTTTTTAATAATTGATAATAAGGAAATATATCATCTCGGTGCATCTCTGAAAGATTTGGGCAGGAAATGGTTTGCATTTTCCAAGATGGAAAAAGAATCAGTAGAAAGTATATTAAATTCACTCTCTGAGATATAATATGAACAAAAACATAATTTCAAACTCCTTTATTGGAGAAATAAAGAATATAATTCAAGATGCAAAATCAAATGCAGTCCGAACTGTTGAATTCTTTAGGGTGCAGATGTACTGGAAGATTGGCGAGCGTATTTTCATAGAAGAGCAGCAGGAAAAACAGCGTGCTGATTACGGCGCTTATCTGATTCGCAATCTGGCTGAACAGATAGAACCCGAGTATGGAAGCGGTTTTTCTTATAGACAGTTGAATTTCTGTCGTCAGTTTTATCGCACTTATCCAATTGTGAACGCACTGCGGTCACAATTGAATTGGTTTCAATATAGGATGTTAATCCAAATTGATGATAATGACAAACGCGAATATTACGAATTGGAAGCCGTGAAAAATAATTGGACGGGTCGCGAACTGGAACGTCAAATAAATTCTAATTTGTATGAAAGATTACTTCTGAGCAATGACAAAGAAAGTGTAATGGCTGTTGCAAGAAATGAAAAACTTCCTTCATCGCCACAGGAAATAATCAAAGACCCGATGGTGCTTGAATTTCTTGGATTGGAAAGGAAGCCGCATTATTACGAAAAGGAGTTAGAAACTGCATTGATAGAGCATTTGCAGAATTTTATGTTGGAGTTGGGCAATGGCTTTTGCTTTGTTGACCGCCAGAAAAGATTGCTAATTGAAGATGATGAGTTTCTCGCTGATTTGGTATTTTACAATCGCTTGCTAAGATGTTTTGTTATTCTAGATATAAAAACACATAAAATCACTCATCAGGATTTGGGGCAGTTGCAAATGTATGTGAATTATTACGATAGAAAGGAAAAATTGCCGGAAGAAAACTCAACTATTGGCATACTGCTATGTGCTGATAAAAACAACGAAATGGTTAAAATGGCTTTGCCGGAAGATAATAGAACAATTTTAGCAAGTAAATATGAAATGTATCTTCCAAGCGAAAAACAACTCCTTGCTGAATTGAAAAAAGAATTGTATATTGGAGAAAATACAAAATAAAATACATATATTATGAAAAAACTATTTGAAGATGATAAAAATGAGTTAAAATCTGGCTTGAATGATAAATTTGAAGCAGAAGTTGTTGCTTTTCTTAATTCAAAATTAGGTGGTGATATTTTCAATGTCTCGGAAAATTTCATTCAGATTACATTTACTTATGAAGGCAATCCTGATACCGACCAAGTAAGCGACCAAGTAACCGACCAAGTAACCGACCAAGTAAATGAATTACTATTTAAATTAGGTAATGAAACATTAAGTATAAGTGAATTAATGGAAATTATGAAACTTAAGCATAGACATACATTTAGAACTAATTACATACATCCGGCTATGGATATGAAATTGATAGAACAAACTATGCCTGAATCTCCTAACAGCCCAAAACAAAAATACAGATTAACGAAAAGAGGGAAAGAATTATTAAATTCTCTCTCTGATGTATAATATTAAAACACAATACAAATATATAAAATTAAAACAGGAGGACTTATGAAAAAGTCTATTATTTCACTCGTTGTGGTTGTCATATTGATAACCCAAAGCTTCGTGCTATTGCACGCACAGGAAACCGAACGCTCCAATCACTATACACAAGTGATTGTGTATTTTGCGATGGAATCGTTGACTGAGGAATATGATCCTCAGGAATACATGGAAAAACATATAGCATCCATGGCTTGGATCAAAGGAATCATGGAACGAACCGATACCACGATGAATTTTCATCAGGTTGGTTTTGGTCCGTTTTCTTTGTCTGATGATCCAGCGAGAGATAGTATTATTACTGCTGATGGTAATCAAGGGAAACGAACTTTAGCCTACAGAGCTTGGTCTGGTATGGACCAATCACTCAAAGACTCACAGAATCCTGTAGCTCAAAAAGTACAAAGTATCAAAGATCAAACAGGTGCTGAAGTTATAAATATTGTTATAATAACAAATAATAAATATTATGTTTCCCATGGTGAATCTAATAGTCCAATAATGGTTATTACAAATTCAAGTGATAAAGATAATCATTTAGCTATTCATAACAAAATTATTTTTGATGAAAACAGTACAAAGGCCGAAGGCTATTTTGCTCAATATCCACAAGGACATCCTCTTTATCCAAAGGAATATTCAACAATCTTTCAGTTTAATCCTACGATTGATATTTATCCTCGCAAAGGATTGTACAAAGACCAATATGGCTTCTGGCTTCAGGTTGGGGATGATGATCACAATGTGCTCGACCCTGATCATGGATGGAAGCTGGATTACCTGTATAACAAGGGTGATTTAGGCACGGATCTCGGGTTTCACACCACCCCCGATACGCTGACTATAAAAGAAAAAGTTCATCGTCGTATAGAATTGTATCCAGGTTGGAATGATTCACAAACAGGCGAGGTTTTATATGTTGGCGGAGATAATATTTTTAATGATAAAAGTACTTATCCAAACGAATTACATTGTGGATATAATCAGATTCGTTTTTATGATGAACCAACAGATTTGGTTGCGTATGCGGTTGAAGTGAATAGCATCCCAGATGCCTTTGCTATGGATTACATCTTGGTACAGTTTGTTGAAAGCATTGAATATCCCAGCCTCCAAGCTCCTAAAGAAATTAAAGTTAATGACACATTCACAGTATCTCTCGCCGGCAATCCCGAATTAATGACTTCATGGGAACCTGAAATAAATATTTCCGGTATAGACTACGAATTTATATCCTCCGAAAATTATATATATACATACAAAGCACTTTCCGCAGGACAAGCAAACATTACTTTGCATCACAATTCCCTGCTTGTACTCGAAGACGAATCGGCAAGTATAAATGTTATTACATCCGTAGAGGAAACCTCTGCACAGAACAGCAAAGTCAATATATTCCCAAATCCAAACAACGGTGAATTTGATATTGAATTATCCGGAATAGAATATAACACAATAGATTTGCAGGTCATCGATATATTCGGCAATAGTTTATATACGGAACAAATTCAAAATACAGTTAATAATATTCATATTGAAAAATTGAATCTAACTCCCGGAACATATTATTTGAAACTTAACTACAACGATAAAAATATAGTCAAGAAATTTGTTGTTTTGAATTAGAGGTGGCTTGGCTTCGACTACGCTCAGCCACCGCCGTAGCATCGCTCAGCCACCGCCGTAGCATCGCTCAGCCACCGCCGTAGTACCGCTCAGCCACCGGGGAAGTACCGCTCACTTCGACTCCGCTCAGTGAGCGAAAAAAATCGCTCAGCCACCGCCGTAGCTCCGCTCACTGAGCGTAGTCGAAGTGAGCGAAAAAAATCGCTCAGTGAGCGACACAATTTTCTGCCGTTGACTGAGCGATATATTTTTCTGCCGTTGCCTGAGCGTAGTCGAAGGCAAGGCAAAGCAGATAAACATTAAATATATGATGTAAAGATGAAAGGTTGGATGTATATATTAGAATGTAGCGATGGAAGTTATTATACCGGCAGTACAAATAATATTGAACTCAGATTAGCTCAACATCAAGCCGGTGAAGGCGCAAACCATACTAAAAAAAGATTACCCGTAACGTTGATTTACTTAGAAGAATATCAGAGAATTGATGAAGCATATTATAGAGAAAAGCAGGTGCAGGGTTGGAGCAGGAAAAAGAAAGAAGCTTTGATAAAAGGTATGTCATATGAATTAAAAAAGTTCGCTGAATGTATGAATGATAGCAATTCTAAAAAATATAAGAAAGATAGGGAATAAGCTGGTGCTATTAATTGTGGCTTCGACTCCGCTCAGCCACCGAAAAAAAACGCTCAGCCACCGAAAAAAAACGCTCAGCCACCGCCGTAGTACCGCTCACTGAGCGTAGTCGAAGTGAGCGAAGCCGAAATGTCGAAGTGAGCGATACAATTTCCTGCCGCTGCCTGAGTATATTTCATTCGATTTGGAAAATTAAAAAATAATTTTTGTCAGGATTTTAATTTAGGCTATACTAATTCTTCGAATATAAAATTATATTTTTTCATAATATGAAGGATTAAATGATGGATAACAGAATTATAAGAACAATGCTTGCCGGTATAGCAGCAACTGCTGTAATGACTGTCGTGATGTTTGTCGCTCCGATGATGGGAATGCCGAAAATGAACCCGGCTGAAATGCTGTCAATGACTATGGGATTTTCCTTGACGTTTGGTTGGATTATGCACTTTATGATAGGTATAGGCTTTGCTTTCAGCTTCTTGCTGATATTCTCGAAACTACTTAGCAAAATCTCGAACAACATTTTAAAAGGTGCAATATTTGGTTTCATAGCCTTCGTTTTGGCACAAATCGGTATGGCTATGATGGGACTAATGCTTGATATGCCGCCTATGGGAGATAATATGGCGTTGATGATGGCAGGAAGCATTTTGGGGCATGTTGTGTTTGGTGTTGTTGTAGGATTAATCAGCAACACAAAAATCGGCTGAATTAGCTTTAGGAAAGGTATAAAATGAGCAATACTTTATTTGAAATTGCATGATTCTCAGAGCAATGAGGCCATAACAAATATTGATGCCCGTGAAGCTCTCTTAGGATGTTATATTGCAATATACGGGCAGTCATTATAAAACGGCGCTAAAGTGCCCGGAAAAGAATACAGCGATTAATAAAAATTAAAGATTTGGGGATTGGCTTATCATAGTTAGTCCCTGAACATAAAAAACCGGGGAATTGATTACTCAATCCCCGGCGTTAACAATAGGAAGGTATAAAGGTCGCATGCTACCTTGTTCAACCATATCTCTGTTATTGAAAAGGGGATTCATGTAACTAAAATCATAGAGACAACTGCCTATTAATTTGTCAGCCGATTTCCCTGTTTTTTCTATTCCAGCTTCATTAATTGACAACAGGTATCCTTCAAGATCAATTAGGTAAACAGGATCTGCAGGTGCATTTAATAATGCCCTGTTCATTTTTTCGCTTTCGATGAGTTTTTCTTCCGACTGCTTTCTATCCGAAATATCCCTCTGTATTGCAAGGAATGCTACTATCTCACCCTTTTCATTATAAACAGGATTGTCAGAACCTTCGATATTTATTAATTGCCCGGATTTTGTTTTATTTATAAATGCACCTTTGACTACGTTACCGCTTAATATCGCTTCCCGGAAATACTTGTCTTCATCCTTGTTCATTACTCCGCTTTTTAAAATACGGGGTGTAGTCTAATTGATAATTTCATCTTCAGTATAGCCATAAACCCGAGTGAACTCAGGGTTTATATAGCTGATTATACCTTCTGTATCTGTGAGAAAAATAGCTTCGCCTGATGTATTTGCTGCTTTTTAAATCGAAGTAATTCATCTTCAGCAACATTTCTTCTTTTAAGGTAAAATACCAATAGTTAGGCAGCCAGGATAAAAATTATTATAATAGCAAACCTGTAGAAAAACAGTACATCTGACTTTACATAGATAAGTGTGCTTAGAAATGATTTGTTGTATGCAGCACTTTCAAGGAGCGGTACAAGTACCCAGTTTATCAAACCAAGTATTACGGCCGATAATATTATTAACTTGCCTTCTTTCATCAGTTAAATATAAAATTATAGTTACCAAATTACAGTCTCATCTACAATTGTATAATTGAAGATAAAAATTCCCGTTGATTTTACTCAACAACGGGATTAAATTTAATAATTGTAAATTGAATCTATTTTTCAATTCGCCATCAAAGCCCATCAACCGGCAAATCAAATTTTGACCCGCCAAATGTAGAGCGTGAATTTTACTAACAAAAAACACAGCGATACAGCTTTGGAATTGATGTTTTATCTTAATTGAAAGATTGTTAAATTCACGCCTTGAAATAGCCTAAACAGGAAAATTATATTCTGAAATAATTCAACCAATACACAATTCTTAAAGGTCTAACATGGCAAATTACAAGATAATCTGGACAAAAATTGATGAAGCACCTGCACTAGCGACTTACTGTCTGCTACCGATAGTTAATGGATTTCTGAATGGTTCAGAAGTGGATGTGGAAACCAAAGACATCTCCCTGGCAGGTAGAATAATTGCGAATTTTCCTGATAATCTGACCGAAAAACAAAAACTGCCTGATTATCTTGCAGAACTCGGTGCATTAGTCCAAACTCCCGAAGCCAATATTATTAAGCTTCCAAATATCAGCGCCTCAATACCACAGCTTCAGGCAACTATTAAAGAGTTGAGAAGCAAGGGATACAATATTCCTGAATTCCCGGAAGAACCTAAAACTGATGAAGAAAAAGCTCTGCGTGAGCGTTTTAGTGTTGCTCTTGGCTCAGCGGTTAACCCGGTTTTACGTGAAGGTAATTCTGACCGAAGGCCTGCGGCATCTGTTAAGAAGTTTGCACAAAAGAACCCCCACAAAATGATGAAACCCTGGCCTGAATCAGGTTCCAAGGCACGTGTTGCTCATATGAATGATAAAGATTTCTATTCCAGCGAAAAATCTACAACAGTTGCGAGTCCATGTGATGTCAGAATTGAATATGTTAACGGGAACGGTGATGCAGCTGTATTAAAGCCCAAAATATCGCTTTTGGAAGGAGAAGTGATTGACACTTCGGTAATGAATGTTGCTGCGCTGCGTAATTTTTATACTGAACAAATTGATGAGGCCGGGAAGGATGGCGTGCTTCTTTCGCTTCACCTGAAAGCAACAATGATGAAAATTTCCGATCCGATTATGTTCGGGCATTGTGTCTCGGTATTTTACAAGGATGCCTTGGAAAAACATGCAGATACTCTAAGGTCAATCGGCGCTAATGTTAATAACGGGCTTGCAGATGTATTGGAAAAGCTTGGTAAACTGCCGCCGGAAAAAAAGGCAGAAATAGAAGCCGACATTAACAAGGTCTATGAAACAATGCCTGACCTCGCAATGGTTGATTCAAGGTACGGCATTACAAACCTGCATGTTCCAAACAATATCATTGTTGATGCATCCATGCCGAATGTTGTTCGCGATGGTGGCAAAATGTGGAACAAGAACGACGAGTTGCAGGATTGCATCGCGATGGTTCCGGATCGTTCCTATGCAACAATGTATAAAGAGATTCTCGAGGACTGCAAGCGCAACGGCCAGTTTGATCCTTCGACGATGGGGAATGTCTCCAATGTTGGCCTTATGGCTAAGAAAGCCGAAGAATACGGTTCACATGATAAAACTTTCGAAGCACCTGATAATGGAGTTATAAGGGTTGTCAGGGCAGACGGAGAAATCATGCTTGAGCAGAATGTAGAAAAGGGTGACATTTTCAGGATGTGTCAGGCAAAAGACGAAGCGATAAAGGACTGGGTGAAGCTGGCTGTCAAGAGAGCGAGCGCATCAGGTTCCCCGGCAATCTTTTGGCTGGATGAAAACAGGGGACACGACAGAGAGATTATCAATAAAGTAAATAAATACCTGCCCGGGCATGATATATCCGGTCTTG
>CAYVVD010000033.1:0-23540 GCA_964454975.1 uncultured Hyphomicrobiales bacterium
GGACCGTGTCTCAGTTCCAGTGTGGCTGATCATCCTCTCAAACCAGCTACTGATCGTTGCCTTGGTGGGCTTTTACCCCGCCAACAAGCTAATCAGACGCAGACTCGTCCCAATCCGCCGTAGCTTTGACCTTGCGGCCTCATCTGATATTAGCACCGATTTCTCGATGTTATGTCAGTGATTGGGGCAGATATCTACGCGTTACTCACCCGTGCGCCAGTGCTCCGAAGAGCCCTTGACTTGCATGTGTTAGGCACGCCGCCAGCGTTCGTCCTGAGCCAGGATCAAACTCTCCGTTGTATTACTGTTATTTTATTTTCGAGTGTCTCGATCACAAGACTTTTGTGTGCTACTTGCTTTTATTATACTCCCTATTTTCAAAGAACGCTTTCTCGCATCTCCCATTTTGCAGGGACTTCTAAATTAACTCTTCCCTATATTCTGTGCAAGAGTTTTTTTCTGACGGATGCAGTAATTATCTATTTTACTTTTCCACATTCTTCAATTCCTTCTCTTGCGGACTCGGTTAATTTAGTTTTCAATGACCTTGCTCAATAGAGCATGCAAATATAGACAAGCCGTCACAAATAAAAAAAGGATTTTTTTAAATTTCTGTGAATTTTTCCCGGTTTATTAACAGATTATCCATAAACCCTTGTTAAATAATAACATATAGAATCGTGATTTTTCCCATTATTTATTTTCAGCGATTAAACGTTAATTTCTGTTCATAAATTCGCTGTATAATATTATTTTAGGGGATATTAAATAATATCCCTTTTTATTATGATTAAAAACATACTCTGCCCCCTCGATCCATCGGAATATTCCCTTGCTGCAAGAAACGTTGCAGCCCAGATAGCCACAATGAACAATGCAAGCATTGCCGGGATTGTAGTGCTCGACATACCGGGGATAGAGCGTTCCCTGGGCGCTATGCCACCTGGTACCTCCTATTATGCTCATGAACTTCAGTCAAGCAAGGTTGAAGTAGCCAATAAGCATGTTGACAGTTTACTTGAAGCTTTCAAAGAACACTGCTCAGAAAGAGGCTGCAGCCATGTATTCCACCGCAGGCAGGGTGAGCCCAGCGACAAAGTACTCGAACATTCTAAATTTTATGACCTACTTGTTATTGGCGAAAGGACTTATTTCCATTTCTCCACATCCGATGAGCCGGGAGATTCCTTTGAGGACATCTTGGATGAATCGGTTACACCAATTCTTGCCGTTCCCAAAAATATTCCTGACTCAGTTTTTGGCAACGGAATTGTTAAAACAGTAATCGCATTTGACGGCAGCATGCCATCCGCGCGAGCCCTGCAGCGATTCGCACAGTTCCAGATGTTCGATAACTACGAAGTAAAGCTGGTACTGTCATCTGATAATCCGCGGAAAGGCAGGCATTACCTCGACGATGCGGAAACCTACCTGATGAATCATGGTTTCACAAAAATTGAAAAAATTTATACACGCCAGGAGATTATATCATTTATTAACGAAAATTACATAGGCTGGGCCGAGTTATTTGTTGTCGGGGCACACTCAAGGAGAAGTATTTTAGATTTTATGGTTGGAAGTTTAACAAAGCATTTGATTAAGAAAGGTGCACATTTACTGTTTATCGGACAATGATTAACATCAATAGATACAAGACATTGCGTACTTTCGGCACTCTTTTGCTTTCGGCAGGGATTTTTTTTTACTTCAGTTATGATATTCGGCATTGCAAGCTCGGACAGTAAAGAATTGCCTGCAGCACTGACTGCACTTACAATTTTTGGCATACTCCCCGGAATTGCAGGGTATATAATGTACTCTAACAGCAGGAAAAAAATCACCGAGTTGGAATACGAATCCCGCGAACGATTGATTTTAACACTTGCCGAGGAAAACAAAGGTATTCTTAATCCTCAGATACTTGCAAAGTTAACTGACCTGTCTGTCAAACAGTCGCGCAACCTGCTCGATAGGCTTGTAATAAACAGCTCGGCTGTAAGCGAAGTAAATGAAAACGGCTACGTAGAATACCACTTTGAGACTCTAAAAAGAAAAATCACCCGTTGACCCTGCTGTTAGCCTCTTTCATCAGGTTTATCAACCTCCCGTCAATTTCAGATTCATCCGTAAGCATCACCATATGAGAGATGCGAGGCATGGCGCCGAGAGACTTTGAGGGTTGAAGATACTCGTCAAACTCGGCATCGCCCAAATCCATACCAAAGCGGATTTCCTTCGACTTAATAGCTATGGCAGCAAATTCTCTTTTATAAGTAACGGATACATAAGTTTTCTTAGGAATCAGGTTAATCCCAGGAAATTCCCTCTGTATGGTTGATGCAAGCGCATCGTAAACCGGCCTGAATTGTTCTTTCTTTTTAAACTGGTTGTCAAGAAGTTCAGTGATGTCACCGTAAACCGGTTTGCCACCATTCACGAAAATTGCAGCCAGCATTGAAGCTTCTGAATAATTAAAAGGATGATTTTCTTTCAGCCAGTTCAATATTTCGTTACGTTTTGATTTGCCTGTCTCCTGGATGATTTTAGTCCATTCTTCCAGGCTTTTCCCGCTTGATTTCTTAAGCCCGTCGAGAAATTCCTTTTCATATTCCTGAGGAGTTTTCATTTTATCTCCATGCTCCAATAATTAAACCTTTTAATACAAATGCTTTTATTATATAACCGCTATTGATAGCAAGATAATTAAAACTACGGCGTTCAAACAATCCGACGATTATAAATGCCGACAATGAAAACCCGAACCCGGCAAGGAATCCGGCTGTGACACCCCACATGGCGTCAGTTTGTGCATCTCCGAGAAAGAATGCGAGATTATACGAAATTACCAGGGACAAAACAAACGTAAGCCCGTATATGACAGCAGGATTCCCCTTTTTTACAATCTCTTCTGTAAATCCGTTTTCCTTAAGCCATGCTTTGTAGAATAATGCCGGTGAATACCAGATTGCACCGACCAACATATCCGAAATGGCTGCTACAAGAACTGCCCAATGGTTTATATAAGTTTCACCCATAAATCATCCTTTGTAATCATAAAAAATTCAACGCAAATAAAATGAAAAGTGGGTTAAAAAAATTGTATAAAATTTACCCGTCATATTATCCGCTTGCATCTGGCAAAGGTGGTTGAGGTTAGAATAATTCTCACTTAATCGGGATATAATTAATATACTCGCTGTGGTCGCGCAGGTATTTTGCAGGGTTGAATCCCGAAAATTCCCTGAATTCGCGGATAAAGTGCGCCTGATCGTAGTATCCGCAGTCAAGGGCAAGACTTGTCCAGTTCGCATAATTGAATGTCTTGATTTCGGTTAGGACATGATTAAAACGGACTATCCTCTGGTAGAGTTTTGGCGTAAGCCCCACATACTTTTTGAAAATATGAATGAATTGCTTTTGCGAGTACCCCGTGGAATCTCTTATTATCTGAAGGTTTTCAACAGAGGGATTTCGTTTGATTTTATCAATTGTGAGTTTAATAACATCATCCGGTTCAAACTTTTCTTCATATTTCTTTAAGAACCAATATTCCACTATGTCGAATTTCCTTTTGATTTCATTAGTTTCATTTATCCTGTCGCGTAATTCTATAAATTTATTCCCCAATATTAGCTCTGCATCAATAACAATATCTTGTAATTCATTAACGGGAATTTTCAGAAAAGGAAAGCTGCCGCCCGGCAAGAACTGAATTATCATCATTTCAGAACCGCTTTCTGCGCTTATAGAAATGTAATTGCTCTGCATGCCTGATACCCATGCACGGGTAAATCTTATTTTCTTTTCCAATGTATGGTTATCATAAATGTATTTTGGGATTTCGTCAAGATTTATGATAATGTTAACAGTTCCATCCGGTACCAGCCTTTCGATAAAATGTTCCGGCATATAACCGGAATAATAGGTCAGATATCCTATGTATTGATTTAGGGGAAAATGAGGTCTTATGTACTTCAGTATCATTATTTTAGCTTATTACTTCTTCCAATGCATCCTTTAACAATGGAAATTTAAAATTAAATCCCATTTTTTCAAGCCTCTCCGGGAATACTCGCTGGCCTTCGAGCACTGCTGAAGCTGATTCGCCATACATTAATTTTAATGTAAATTCAGGTACCGGGAACAGAGCCGGCTTGCGTAAAACTTTCCCCAGCGTTTTTGCAAACACCTTGTTACGGACCGGATTTGGGGATACAAAGTTATAAACACCATTCATATCATCATTCTTTATACTTTGCAAAATCATTGCAACAATATCATCCAGGTGAATCCATGAGAACCATTGCCGTCCTGAGCCCAAAGGGCCGCCGATTCCTTTCCGGAAGACGTTAAGCAATAATGGCATCGCTCCAAAATGTTTATCCAGCACAACACCTGTCCGTCCGATAACAAGTCGTGTGCTATCTCCAACTTTAGATGCTTCGCCTTCCCAGTCAGTACATATATGGGGCAGGAAGCCTTCGCCTGTCGGGCTTTCCTCGTTTATCCGTGCTTCTTTTGAGTCACCGTATATACCGATGGCAGACATTGAATAGAGCATCTTTGTTGGAATCACAGAGCTATTGATTGCATCTACCAAAAGTCTGGTCGAGTCAATTCTGCTATTGTATATTGCTTCCTTATAGGATTTTGTCCAGCGCTTGCCGCCTATAATCGCACCGGCAAGGTTGATTAGGGCGCTTGCACCATTAATTTCGTCTTTCCATGAGCCGCTGCCATCCAGCCAGGTAACGTATCTAAGCTTATCATTGCCGCTAAGGCCCTTTGCATCACGAGTAAGCACTATTACTTCATAGCCCCGAACGAGCAATTCCAATACTAGGCGACTACCAATTCCACCCGTACCGCCGCTTATTACTACTTTTTCCAAATTTTTACTCTGATTGTAAATATGAACATATTTAATTAATGAAAGTTACGACGCAGCAAGATTTATCAAATTATCAATTTTCTATATTCATAGATTAGATGTCATTTGTTATTAAATATGGAGAAAAATATGAATACTTTGAAATTTTTCCTCTTAGTTGCCGGATGCATTGGTGTTATTTTTCTAATAATCTCGGTAATACTATACATTGTTGCCGCAACAAAAGCTAAGGCTAACTTTTCAATAACGATAAAAGGTGAACCTGAAGGAGAAAGTGGAGGCTTAAATGGAAAAAGTCGTTAAAAGAACAACGCTAATAAAGTCACTTTTATTTATTGAAAGTAACCTTCATGAGAAAATCCTCCTAAAAGATGCAGCTACTGTTGCCGGATTTTCAGAACACGACTATCATAGGTTATTTAAATCTGAAAATGGGGGAAAGATTTGGAGGATACTAAAACAGGCTCAGGCTCGAAAAAGTCCCTTTTGGGATTATAATATTCAAACCTGACTATTCTTGATATCGCAATGAGCTGTGGTTTTAACTCGAATGAAAATTTCAGCAGGACGTTTTCTAAGTACTATGGAGTAACGCCATTTAAATTTCTACCTAAACTAAAACCAAATGAACATAAGCACATCAGCCTTGGGAAAAAGCCTATATACAATAACTGCACTTTGCCAACTATTGACTATTTCAACAGTATTCATTGGAATTTACAACGATGATCCTCAAACAACTAAAGCTGAAAACCAGAGATTCGATGATTGTGTAGAGATAATAGCAGAAACAATGACCAGTGAGAAAATAAATACAAGAAAAATACTATCCGGTTTTAATGCAAATACAATTCATATCGGTTCTTATGATCAAATTCCGGAGACTTATAATATGCTTTTAGAATATGTTTTAAAAATGAATAATATTGTATGTCAGGCTTTCCACCTGAAGAGCTTTATCATTACCGAAGAAATCCTGAAATGCTCAGAACCCGGATAATGTTCAAGGTTAGCCCAAACTAAAGAAGCCCCTTTACAGGGGCTTCTTAATTAATCTGTCCGACTATCCGACAAACTTATTCTTCTCCAATAACCCAGACTTTAAGAGTGGTTATCACATCGGTATAGAGCTTTACTTTTATATCAAAAACACCAAGTGATTTGATTGGGTTTTCAATAATAATATTTCGCCTGTCGATTTCATAACCCCGGAGGCCGAGTTCCTGTGATATCATTTGTGGTGTGACAGAGCCAAAGAGCCTGCCTTCTTCACCAACTTTCATAGGAATACTAACCTGAAGCTCGCTAAGTTTTTCAGAAATTTCTTCCGCTTGAGATTTTTCAAGAGCCTGGCGTTTGTAATATTGACGTTTCTCTGCTTCGAGCCTGTTCATTGCGCTGTCAGATGCGAAATATACCAATTCTCTCGGAATAAGAAAATTGCGGGCATAACCATCTTTAACATTGATGATTTCACCCATCATTCCTAAATTCGATACATCCTGGCGAAGAATTACTTTCATTTTAAATCCAATAAATCAAATTATTAATTTTTTGCTTCAACTTTTTCAGCTGCCTGCTTACCTTCGATCAATGCCCTTTCCTTACGTATTTCTTTCAGCTTTGTTGAAAGTTGTAAAGTAAGGTGGCGCAATATCGTGTCCTCAAGGACAAGGAAGCGTTCAACTATTGGTACTAATTCCGGATTAGCATCAAACTCAATGTGTACATAAAAACCATTGAATTTTTTGTTAATCGGATAAGCAAGCCTTTTTCTGCCCCACCTGTCCAATTCCTTAATTGTACCGCCATTATTTTCGATATAAGCCGTTACCTTGTTGATTACAGCATCAATATCATTGTCCTCAAGTGCTGCATTGATTATTATCGTTGTTTCATATAAACGGCGCTCGTTCATTTCATCTCCAAATATTATCATTCGCCTTTTTATAAATCAGGCAAACCGAAAAGAGTACAAATATAATTCCCGGCTTTATTTATTCAAAATTGAAAATCATGATTTTAAGGAATAATTTAAAAATTAACTAAACTTAGTCTTTAAATTATATTGGTTTTAACAATTTATTCGTAACTTTGTTTTCTATGTTTTGTTTAAACTAATGAATTTCCGTAGGAAAGACCTATGTTGAGCGAAGAAGCAAAGGTAAAACAAGAATTTACTTCTGAAATGGAAGAACAAAAAAACCAAAAAGAAAATATTCAGGAAGAAGATTCAGCCAACCCTGAACAAGTTGAGCAGGCAAGCAATCCGGAAGAAACATCTTCCGAAAGCCCTACCGAGGATTCTAAAAAAGAACCAGCAGTAGAACATAAAGAAGAAACCGCTACTGAGCTAATTTCCGGAGAATCAGAAAGCAAAGATTCCTCAGCAAAAGAGCATCAGGAAGTTGAAAAATCTCCACTTGAAGAAGCTAAGGAAGAAGCCCCTTCGGAAACAGAATCTGAGGGATCTGTTGATAAATCAGAAATTGCCCCCCCGGCTGAAGAAGAAAAACCAAAAGATGAAATAGCTGAAGCAGAGCCTGAAGAAGCAGCAGTTGAAGGAATTAAAGAACAATCTTCGGCAGAAGAAAAACCATCAGAACCAGTAAAAACTGAAGCTGAGGTTGATACTTCATCCCCGGTTGAAAAGCCGGCAGATTCTGTTGAAAAGAAAGAAAAAACTCCTAAAGAAGAGGAGAAAGAAGAGAAAACAGTAAATCCTGCTTTTGAAGAACTTAAAGCAGCGAAGGAAAATAACGATATAATTGAAGTCGAAATTAAGGCCCGTATCAGAGGCGGAATTCGTGCAATGTATAAAGATATCCCGGTTTTCCTGCCTTCATCGCATTTCAACTTAAGGCGAAACCCTAAAGAAGAAGAGCTTACATCCAGTATAAATACTAATGTAAAGGTTCAGGTTCATGAAGCGCAACAAGATGAAAAAGGCAGAACTACTGTTATTGTCAGCCGTAAGAGCCTCATAGAACAGGAATTCTGGTCAAATATTAAAGAAGGCGACATAGTTGAAGGAACTGTATCTTCGATTGCTAATTTTGGCATTTTCCTTGACATTGGCGGATTTGAAGGTCTGATACATATTTCCAGGCTTTCTCAGATCCATGTGGACAATACAAAAAAATTCGCCAAAAAAGGCGATACAATGAAGGCCATCGTAGTTGAATGCGACAGGGAGAAAAAAAGGATTGCTCTTAGCCGCAAAGAACTTGAAAAATCCCCATGGGAAGGTGTTGCTGAAGAGTTCCAGGAGGGAACAATTTGCAAAGGGATTGTTCGCCGACTAACAGATTTTGGCGCATATGTAGAATTAAAACCGGGTGTTGACGGCCTGTTGCGGACTGTTGAAATTTCCTGGAAGAAAAGGGTTAAATCTCCCTCAGATGTATTGAAACCGGATCAGGAGATAGATGTGTATATAATGTCTGTTTCAGAAGAGAAGCAGACTGTTGGCCTTAGCCTTAAGCGTGCTACTGAGAATCCATGGGAAGGACTTGAAGAGAAGTATCCCGTAAATTCACAATCAAAAGGCACTGTGCTCCAGGTTAACCAAAAAGGTGCTGTGATTTCGGTTAATGATGAAGTTGATGCTTTCATGCCTCGCAGCAAAATGAACCTTGCCCGCGGCAAAAAAATACCTTTTGCTGAAGGAGACCAGGTAGATGTTTTCATTGCAGATGTAGTCCCTGCACAGGAATCTATGATTCTTTCACTCGGTAACCCTGAAGAGCAAAAGAATGACAGCCCGCGTCAGGCCCCTGCAAAGCAGGCTGTTAACAAATATAAAGATCCTGATAATTCCGGCAGCTCGTTCTCATTCGGCGATTTACTCTCGGACATTAGCAAGAAGAAACTAATTGACAAAGATTCAGAATAGTAATAAGAATTGAAAATACGCCCCAATGATTGAACTCGTTGGGGCTTTTTTTTTATATAACATAAGCATTGATAATTCGTAATTTTATGATATGCGCCTCAACATGATACTAAATATATTATTTCTTGTAGTTGTTTTGCTATTCCCCGGCATTACAACCAGGCTTTCCGGTTCAATAAATGACCAAAAGCAGTCGCCCAAAGGGTCAACTACCGGAGAACTCCCTACTACTGCTACTCAGGACAGCGCATACAATGAAGCAATAAATAACAGTCTCCCGCCCCTTACAAGGTTGTATATTGACCTTAATGAATCTGCTGCACTATGGGAATTTGAAAGGCAGTTAATGGAAGGGAAACCCTGGCAGATAGCATTAAAGAACCTTCAGAGCCTCCCACCGGACATTTTTAAGCCAACAGAAAATCAAATCGTTCAGCAACAAATAAACATTCAGCAGGCTTTTCATGTTCCGTTTGTACAAACTTATAACCCTTATGGCCTCAAAGTATCATTCAGTGATATTGGCAGACTGCTGGGCCTTGCAGAGGATGTATCACCACGAATCAGGTATTCACTTGAAAAATCTTCAAACGTAGAAGTTGTAATATATTCCGTTCAGGCAATTGTTATCCAGACCTTATTCAACGGAACTCAGCCACCGGGTGAATATGAATTACTTTGGAACGGGAAAAATTACAACGGAGCTGACGTTCCCCCCGGGGATTACATTGCCGAAGTAAGAATTGGCAAGGAAAGATATATTCGCAAGAGGGTTGTAATACAGTAACTAAAAGCTTCCAATCATAAAAAACAGGTTTAGCTGGAGATTATTCATATCCGCACGAGTCGGGTTTTCAAGGTCGAGACTAACTACCTTCCTGTAACCGAGGCCTCCGCCAATCCTGCTCCAGGAGCTTAACTTTAATGATGCAGCAAACTCAGGCTCTATTATATAAGCATTGTCCTTGCTTTCAGAATTATTATCTGCTGTATCAGCAGAACTATGCAGCAACTTTATACTTGCAATACCTCCGCTGCATTTAAGCGAAAAAATGATAGCATCCTCAGGGTTAAGGAACAGCTCCGCATCCATAGAAAAATAATCCATGGAGAGTTTTGAAGGGGTCTCAAACTTTTCGAGTTCAATTTCAATGTCTTTTGTTACAAGATTATAGAGAGAGACACCAAGAGCGAAACGATGTTCCAGGAGGTAAGCAAGCCGTGCACCGGCAATGATGGACAAATTGTCCTTCAAAGCTCCGGTCTTAAGGTTTCCTCCAACAAAAAAACCGTTACTGACTCCGTCATCATTTGAAAAAAGGCTTGTATTCTGAAAAACAATAAATAATATAATGAGAAGCTTTATCTTAATTCCCACTTAATTCCCCATTTTAAAACCATGCCCGTAAGGTCGTTTGTGCCTAAATCATAGAAATCAACGGAGAAGGGCAACTTATATGATATTCCGGGACTAAAATATAATGATTCATAAATCTTTAGGTCGATAATAATCCCCGGTTCGGAATAAAAAAACCATTCTTCAGATGGATTGTTCAATGCGTCGATAGATACATTTGATGAATAGTTCATGGACATTACCCCTATACCGATAAAAGCTGCCGGTTTTATGTATTCGTGAAACTCAAAAAGGTACTCAGCCCCAATATCATAATAAGTATTCCTGAGAAATGGCTTACCTGGTGAATTATCAGGGACATTCACATCTATGTTATGAGATACAATCGAACCAAAATTAAAGCATACAAAAATGCCCCTGGTCACCCTTACATCAACCCTCAACCCAAGTTCATAAGACCATTCATCTCTTATATCAGACATATTCAGTTGCCCTGAAACAGAGGCAAGCCGCTTCTCTGTTTGCTTTAATTCCTTTTCCGTTTCCTCATAATTGCCACCCGGCAAGAGTTGTGCAGACAAACTCCCACCGAATATTATCAGTAAAATCAAACATATTAATATAGAGGAATATTTTAACATTTTATATTTTGTTGCGTAAGCTTATTATCATAAAGCAAATTTAAAAAAAATGAAACTGATCCAGATATTTATTACACTCTCCCTGGTATATTCGTTGCACGCTTCGGAAAAATCGAGGGTAATTCACGGAAAAGTACTTGACGAATCCAGCCGGGAACCGCTATCCGGCGCAACAATCAAAATCCCGAGCAGCAAAAAAGGAACTTACGCAAATATACGCGGAATTTTCCGTTTACCGGTTCCTGAGGGACTTTCTGAGCTTAAAGTACGTTCGCTAGGATATCTCGAGAAAACTGTCAACTTGAATAGCAGTGATTCCATTACAATAGTGCTGGCACCGGATCCGCTTGTTCTTAGAGGAGTTTCCGTTGCAGGAGAGATTGAAGTTGAAGAAATAATCAGGCGTGCCATTAAAAAGAAAAATGAAAACCGCGACAAGATAAACACTTTCAAAGGACAGCTTTATTCAAAAATGGTACTTGAGCTTGGAGGCTCAGTTTTCAAAAGCGAAGAAAGTTCTGCATTGGATGAACTTGGGCCTGAGAGGGTTGGCAATGAATACCAGTACCTTGTTACAGAGACATTCTCTGATGTATATATTGATTATAAACAGGAGAAACGCAGGACAATCATCCTGCAAAGAAGGCAAACTGCGAACATGAACCCGGATGATAATATTTTATCCCTGGGAACTTTTGTTGATTTCGGCAGCAATGAATTGACTTTTGTAGATGCAAGGTTTACGCCACCCCTTGCCGATGATGCCCTCGATTACTATAAATATGAACTGATTGAAAAAATACCGTACGGTGATAGATATGTCTATTCGATAAATGTAATCCCTAATTCAAAAATATTCCCCCTCTTCAAAGGGACAATGAATATAATTGAGGGCACGTACAATCTCATTAAGGTTGACCTTGTCCCTTCAGAAAGTACAACAATCAGCCTCGTGGACAGCCTTTCATTCTCTCAGAAATTCGAGCCCTTTGATAATGAAACTTGGTATCCGGTTTATCTTGAAGTGCTTGGAAAGATCCGGGTAGATGTGATAAGTGGCATTATTGATTTTAATCTCGACCTGAAATCCACCAATATTTACAATGATATAGAGATTAACCCTGAAATCCCGGATACTATGTTTAGGGAATTACCACTTCTTGTCAGCGTTGAAAAAGATGCAGATTCGACAAAAAGCGAGTTCTGGGAACAAAACTCGCTTAGGGAAATCACTGAAACCGAACAGCAATACTACGAAAAAGTCGACTCCCTGGTAAGTATTAAAAAAGACTCCTCTATAATACCATCTTCATTTTCATGGGATTTTTCGCCGTATATAGATTTCAACCGGACAGGTTCATTTACCGGGGGATTGTCGCCTGAGTTCAGCTATGGAGCTTTTACTCTTGATGGTACAGCAGCATACAGCTTTGGCTTGCGGGACCCAATTGGTGAAGCTGGTTTTAATATTAATGGTATGCTTCTCGCTAACATTCCTTTTAATCTTGAATACAGATTTTTTTCGCAAATAAGCACCGCAGGCACCCGGGAACCATATCCACGATTGTTCACCTCTGTTTTAGCAGGTCTTTTCCATTGTGATTATTATGACTATTTCCGCGAAGATGGTCAAAAACTCAGTATTTCTTATAGTTTAGATAACTATAATTTAATTGCTTCGTTCAAGAACACTCGGCATTTCGACATTGGACTTAATACTGACAGGAGCATATTCAAAGAAGAGCGCTTCAGGCGAAATCCGCCCGTTCTTGAAGATGATTTTACTATTTACGGGCTTGAAATAAAACGTCCACGAATGGTTGTAATCAGTTCTGCATCATCAGCTCGAATAGGATTTGGGCTAAAAGGCAAATACGGCGAGCATAGTTCTGGAGATTTCAAGTTGCTTGAAGGAATGTTCGAGGCATCCCTGCCAACTTTTGGTACGGGGTACGAACCTATGGAGCTGAGTTTCAGAACTGAGGGGGGGATCAGTGATAACCTACCACCGCAATACCTGTTCAGGATGGAAAGCCCGGCAGTGTTTATTGAAGCAAATGGAAGCTTTCTTACAATGGAGCCCCAGGAATTTGCCGGTGATTCATACTATGGATTTTATTTCATGCATGATTTTGGAGACTATTTCTGGCGCTTAACGGGATTGCCGGCAATAAGCGAGGGAAGGGGCCTTTCCCTGGCAGCAAGATATTCTACCGGCAAGATTTTCGGAAATTATAAACCTTTCTTCAAATCAACAGGGAATGAATTTTACCAGGAGGCAGGATTCAGAATAGGCAGGATACCTACCTTCATAAGCAATTTTATATTTCTGCAATTTGATGCTGCTTGGGGAACAGGTAATTTTTCTGCAGGCCGGTTTGGCTGGTCAATGTCAGTTGATGCGCCTTTGGCGAGGTAAATCAAAGGGGCGAATAGTTCTTTGCCCCTGAAAAAATTCAATCAACTTCCTCAACATGATCTTTCAAAACAATGGAACTAATTCCATTATCATACATTAGAGTTGATTTTTTATGCAACCAAAATTTCGAGCTTGGAATCTTTAACCGCAGAGATTACATCTCTTATACTTTGTTGCATATTCTGTAACGGGTTGCATATTACCTTTGTAAAGTTTCCGACATTAATGCTGATTTTCTTGTTTACCTTGTCGTTAACATAAGTCCCGCTATATGCATTACAGTAACTTACTAACAATTTCGGAACCTTCATTGAATGTGAAAATACATTCCTCGCCCCCGGGTAATTCTGTATAGCCGTCATCATTATCGAATATACTTACTACTATCCATGAATTGTCCGAAAGCTGTATTACAATTGTGGCGTTGTCATCGTCATTGCCGTATGCAACGAACAACATTGATAGCAAGGCCAAAATTGCAATCAGCCTCATTTTGACTCCTATAATAGTTTACCTGTTACCTTCTTCTTTTGGAGGCAATGTCAGTAAATAATTCCAGAGTGCCTCGATTTCATAATCTTTATAGTATTTAAAGTAAGCGTATGGCATGAATTTATTCATTTGCCTTCCGTCTTTTGCAACACCCTCTGTCATTGCCTTTTTGAATTCTTCAAAAGTATAGTTCCCAATGCCGGTTTCATGAGGTGTGATATTTGTCGGAGGCGGCGAATTCGGGTCCTGGCCTGCAAATTTACCTCCGGAATAGTTGTCGCCATGGCATCCGATGCATGTTTGAGCAAGGTATTCTCCATATTCAGCACTTGAATTCGCTTCAATGTTTTGTTTATGTGCATAATCATGGTCAATAATATTTGCTTTGATAAGCTCCAAGCCGCCAAATGAGTTCAGCATCCGGAACACCGGTCCTGGAGAAGATGACGGCGGCTTGTTGTCAACAGGGGGCACAGATTTAATATATGACACCAGGGCATTCAGGTCGTTATCAGTCATCATGTAATAATCTTCCACAGGCATGAATATAAGTCCCACGCCATCTAAGCCAACTCCATGGCGGATTGCCCTGTCCCAGTCAGCGGGATTGTACTCATTTGAGATGCCTCCTTCACCTGAAGTCAGGTTGCTACCTGCAAAAGTTCCTACGGGGAAAGCATCAATAAATGCTTTACCTTCCAGTTTTTGCCCGTGGCATTCAGCACATCCGCGTGTAAGCCAAATGTGTTTCCCCTTTTCTATGACTCCCGGGTCTGTACTTACGGCAACGCTTTTTGCTGTAATATCAAATTCTTTATTTATAGCCGATTCGCTAATTATAAATATGACAGCAAAAAATAGGGCAATCAGCAAAACAATCGCTCCGATTATCTTAGCAAGAATTTTCAGAAATTTCATCATAACACCATTTATTAATAATTAGTAATTGATTAGTAAGAGACCGTTCATTAAGACGCAAAAATAAAAAATCCCGGCAAAAATACCGGGATTGAAATCAAATTACTTAAAATCAGAAGCGCTTCGAGTGCCTATGAATTTGTCATAGGCAAGCAGGCCAACAATACATACTACCCCAATAAGGCTGAAGAGCAGCCACAATTCAGAAGTATGTGCATAGGACATAATTTCTTCTTTGGGAAGCCCGATTTGCTCTGCCGCAGTCAGTGCATCCTGAATTTGTGCATCTGCAGGCAGGGAAACACCGCTTGCGGCTATCTTAGACCGGACAAATTCAATCATTGGATTGTCTACCATGCGGACATAAAGGAATGCTCCAAGCGGGGCGCCGATTAGCGAGCCGAACATCCCGTACAAGAAACCAAATCCCATATAGGTTGCCTTTTTGTCCGGAGGTGCAATCAACCCAAGGTATGAGATAAACTTGGGGTGAGCAGTCATTTCGCCAACAGAAAAGATAATAATACCAAGCATGAACACCCAGATGTTCGAGCTGATTGCAAGAATAGCCATTCCGAAAATGCCAAGCGAAATTCCCGAAATTAGCGTAGGCAATGCTTTAGTATTTTTAACAATATTTGAGATAAACAACTGCAAACAGATAATTGTAAAGGCATTAATAGCAGTTACATGCTCTACGTCGAAACCATTTTTAAAAATTGGTATCCAGCCAAATGCCTCATTGAATGGTGTTTTGTCAACAAACAGGTCAACATACCACAGCACCGAATCAAACATCTGGAAATAAAGAATCCAGAACCATGAATATATAAAAATGAACAAAATAAACTTCCAGTCGAGAATTACCTGGAATACTTTTTCGAAAATCCCCTTTAATTGAGTACCCAGGTTCTCAACTTTATCTTTTACTTGTTCCTTTAGAGGATCTTTGAATAAGAAGATAGTTGGTATAATCATAGCGCCGGTGCAAATTGCGGAAGCAATAATTACATAAGAAGGATCTATTTCTTTCAGCATAGGAACAAGTATAATCGGGAAAAGGAAAGCACCGAGGTTGATAGTCCAGTAAAAAATACCAAATCCGAGTGTACTTGTCCTTTCATCTGTAACTTTAGCAATTGAGCCGGATATTACAGGTTTGAAAGTACCAGCGCCAATGCCCATAATCACAAGTGAAATAAACACTGCAGAATAAGTAGTCATCTGTGATGTAAGGAAATACCCAAGGCCAAGGAATGAAAAGGCTACCAGAAGTGTCTTACGGTAACCCATTTTATCCGCAATTGCGCCGGTTAAAATCGGGAGTAAATAAAGCAAAGGCTGAATAGTGCCTTTGATAATACCTACATCTCCTTTAGCAAATCCAAGTGTCTCCGTTAAATACACAGAGAGAAAGCTCATCATGCCATAATAAGCGCCTCTTTCGAAGAATTCGAAAAATATCACTACCCAGTAGTTAAAAGGAAAATCCTTTAAACTCGCTTTTTTCTCATTACTCATACTATTTACCAGTTTGTTCCCTGTTGACTCAAAGGGCAAAGATAAAAATATTTATGGAGATTATTTAGAGCTTTTATCGCTTAATTCATATGGAGGGATTAATAGTTTTACCGAAGTACCTTTGTTAAGTTCAGATGTAATTTCGATTCTTCCATTATGCGTCTCAACGCATTTTTGTGCTATTGAAAGGCCAAGTCCGAAGCCTTCGGTTATAATATTGTTGCTGCATTTATAAAACGTATCGAAAACACATCTTAATTCTTCTTTGTTAATACCGATTCCTTCATCGGTAACTGTGCATTCGAGCAAACCTTCAGAATAATCTGCTTCTACGCGAATATGAGGATTTTCCCTGGAGTAAATTATTGCGTTATCAACAACCTGATATAGTGCCAGCGTGAAAAGCAATTCATCAAGATTATGCCTTTCAGCTTCTTTTGAAATGTATATTTCAAAGTCATGGGTTGATTCCCTGTTAATCCTGATATTATTTATTATCGACCAAATGATTGGTTTTAAATCAATAATCTGTGGATTCGGAGTGAATTTTCGGCTGTCTATTTTATTTATCAGGAAAATGTTCTCCATCAGTTGAGTCATTTTCCTAACAGAGCCTTTTATCCGTTCGTACTGCTTTTCTTTTTCTTCTTTAGTTAGTGACTCCTCATACTTGCTTAGCATGTCGGCAGACAGGCTGATGCTGGTAAGCGGCGAGCGAAATTCATGAGTAATCATAGAAACAAATTGTGCTTTGAGCAGGTTCAGTTCCTTTTCCTTTTCGAGGGACTTCTTCAGCTTCATATCCTTTTTTTTCATCTCAGTAACATCAAGCCCCATGAAACTGTGAACTTCCCTGCCGTTAAGCTGGAATTTGTCAACAAATACCATAAAGTTTATTTCCTTTCCGTCCTTTCCTGTAGCAGAAATTTCCTCATGTTGCAGGCTGCCGTTTTCGTTAAGTTTCTGTATCATTTTTTCACGTTGCTTAAAGTCCTTCCAAATATTCAAATCATAGGCTGTCCTGCCAATCAGCTCATCCCTTGAATAGCCAACAATCTTTGTATAACTTGGATTTGCATCGATTATCTTGTTATCATCTGCGTTAGAAATTGAGATTGCTGCGGGACTCATCTGGAATAGTTTTGAAAAACGCATCTCGCTGACTTGAAGGTCGCTTTCTATTTTATTGCGTTCTTCAATTTCCTTTCTTAGTTGCCTGCTGGTATCTTTTATTTTTTTGAATTGTTCCTTACTTTCTTCTTCAAACTGCTTGTAGAAAGTCTTCATCTCTTCCATTTCCTTTAGCTTCCTTTCCTTTTCCCTGGCGTCTTCTTCTAATTCCTGAATGATTTTTGGAAATCGTTCTAACTCACTTTCAAATATTACATAAGAATATCCTTTCTTTATATAGTTGATAATACTATTCTTATCCGCTGTATCTGTATATAATATAGTGCACTTGCTCGGTTCAACCTCTTTCTTGCGATTAATAAATTCTTCCGGTTTTATTTCAATTGACCGGGCATCTGCTATTAAAAAATCCCAAGATGACATTTTCAATAAGTCATAGGGGCGGGCATACCTGAAAGCATCAACAAAAGTAAATAATAGTTGCTCGGAAGAAAATGTATCCTTTAATCTTTGAATAAAGGTTTGGTTCTTAGAAAACAGCAGTATTTCTGTAGGTTTTAACATATCAGGCACACCAAAGCCGGGTTATTTTAATAAAAATAATCCTGAAAACAAAGAATAATCAATGCCAGGTTAAATATTTAACCATACTTTAATTAAGAAATAATGTTTGAGCTATTATTTTATAATCCTGATGTACACGGACCTGTTAAGCATCCTTCCATAAGGTGTGTCGTTTGAATGGAATGAGTCTGTGTATATTATTTCGGTCGGTATTCCTGAAGGTAGCAGCTTCATAGCATTTCTTGCCCTTTTTTCGGAAAGACGCTTGTTATACTCACCTTCGCCTAAATTATCTGTGAATGGAAGGATTTCTATTTTTTTTACATCATCTTTAATATTCTCCAGCCTTTCCCCTGCAAAATCATTCACAAAATAAAATTCACTCCGGTCGAAGATGCTTAGCGCTAAGAGATAAGTTTCAGTATCGTTTTTTTGAATATCATTTACCGTAGTATCACGAATGATGTTTTTAGTCATTGATAGTGTTATCGTTTCCTTATCTGTAGAGTCGTATTCGTTTCGTGCTTCTGCAACAATTTTAAGATTCGATGTTACTTTACTGAGTAATTCTAAAGGCTTGATTGTTTGCGTATCATTAAAATCAAGGTAGAGTTCATCATTTAAATATATCTTGCCGGAGAATACGGGAGACTTTGAATCGCCGGTAATCAAATAATCGATAATTAGTTCACCTTCATCTGTGTCAGAAATAATTTTAGTTTTTTCAGTAAAAAAATAGTCATTTGAAGCAGTAACAGTCACTTTCCTGAATTCATCAATTAATTCGGGGTATGCTATTTCTGCGGGCATTTTAGGATAGCTATAATTAATATTAATATTATTATTAAGCCCGTATTCTCTCAGTTTATTAACAACTATTTCTGCTCTCTCCCTTGCCAGGCTCTCCGGTTCATCACCTGCAACCCATGAGTCAATTTTTAAAGATGATATATTGTTTCTATTTGCATTATCTACAATTGAACGATAAAGCGTAAGACTCGAATTCGTCATTGTACCGTTAAGATCGAGTCTTTCAATTGGTTCGTGACTGTCTTTCCCAAAGAAAAACACAGGGAAAACAGTATGTTTTTCAATATTTATTTCCTGCTGTTCTGTAATTTCTATCATCGAGTTGTTCTCAAGCTTTTTGCCTTTGTAACTGACATTCAATGCCAGGTTAATTGCAGGAGGAATAAACTCAGGCTTAGAAGGGGGCGGTAATTCCGGAGTTGGTGCAGGAATCGGCTTAGGCGGGACAGGATCAGGGAACCTGTACATAAGATTAATTCCTGCCGCTATACCATGTGCCTTCCAATCAATAGACTTAACTACATTGTTAATTGCATACTTGTAACTAATCTCCGGGAGCACTGTAAAGTTAGCAAATTGATAGAGATTATACCTCATGTTAAAATTTAATACAATCTGCATTGGATTAATATCGGGAATATCGCCAGAAGCCGGATTATTTACTTCAGAACCATCTCCAAATTTCAGCCCTTCAGGACGAATGATGTATTCACCCTGTTTAAATTCTCCCGACAGGGGAAATCCTATGGAAAAGCCTGCAGTTAATGACAAGTCTCTTCCAAACGGATATAAAGCAAGGTAATGCTTTGTGTTGAGTAAAGAAATTGATGGTTCAAGTTTATGCTCTGTCCGGATTTCCTCCCAGTCATTTAATCCGAGTTCATTGCCGCGGAACTCTTCAACAGAGTAATTAGCAGAAATGTCGGAGTATTCTATTGTGAAACCATAATTTACAGGAAAGCCGAACCAACCATTGCCGAGGATATATTCTCCACCAAAACCAATGCCGGGAGCAATTCCAAAAGCGTCACTGAATTCATTGCAGCAATTTTTTATTCCGGGAAGTTGGCTGAAAGATGAGCTATAAATATTTCCGTTTAGAAAAACGCCTCCCTTGATGATAAAATCCGATGGTTTGCCAATTAAAGGTATAGTATAAATCAGGAACGTAAGGATAAATAATCGCATATTACCTCACAATAATTATCTTTTGTGAAGCAATACTGTTTATGCCACGTATAACAACTCTGTATGTACCTGTTGGCAATGATGAAATATTTAATGTTAGCTCAAAGGAGCCGGGAATAACATTGAATTTATTAGTTACAAGCACTTTGTTGCCAAGATCATTAAATATTTCAATAATAATTTCATCATTAACAGTTGAATAAGAGTCAATGTTTATTATATCTCCGGCTGGTATTGGAGAAATAGAATTTATAGATAAAGTATTACCCTGCCTTACAACTGTCAGATCGCCACAATTCTCTACAAGATTAAAAACACCATTGCTGAAACTTGAATTCACAGCTTTGCCCCAGAAATCTGATTCAGAATTGATTAAAATCAGGCTTGTGATAACATCAGAAAGGCCTGCCATTCCCCTGATTCTTGCCACCTCTCCTGACTCAGGGAAATCACCATTAACAGTAAAACCAACTGTCCTGTCCTTGCCGTCTATTTCATTTTTAGTTAGTGTTCCTGTACCATAATCGCTGACTATTTCAAGTGGCAGAAACAATCCGGCATGTATAGTAAATTCAGCTGAAAAGTTTCTAAGACCGGAGTAGGAATAGTTCTCATTTGTAGTAAAATTAACCGGAATTTCAACTTTATACCGGGGGTCAGCCTCTACAACAGGAATCGAAATGTAAGAATTTGCAATATAAGGCCCAAGTTCAAATTCGCTATTAACAGCACAGGGCCCTGCCTCGAAAACAGCGGTTACAATCTCTTTTCCTGATAAATCCCAGCTGATCTCAATTTTTGCTTCGTTTCCCGGTTGCAGTTTTATTGGGAATTGAGTGAGAATTGTACAGATACCCTCAGGCTGGAGATTTATGTTGAAAATTGTTACCGGATCCTGACCGGCATTGCGAACAATTAACTCCCTCGTCTGCTGTTCCGGTATAAAAGCGAGAAATTCGTGGCTAAGTTCAAGGAAAGTACCAAGTCCCCGCCCCTCAACTTTGAATACAGCTACATGTGTAATTTGTCCGCTGTGGTAAATCAGCAGTTCACCGCTTAAATCGCCAAGTTCTTCAGGCGCAAACCTTATTTTAATACTGATTGATTGCCCGGGCTGGAGTGTAGTATCACTTATATCGGTTACCAAGGAAAAAGGTGAGTCAAAGGGATTCTCGACTACCACCCTGTCAATAGTGAGCGGTACCGGGTCTTCATTTTTTAGAAGCAAAAATTCTCTGCTGATTGTATCCCCTACGCATACTTCACCAATAAAACCAGGTTCGTTGAAATAAGAAATTGTGCGCGGCAGCCCTACAGATTCAAGGGGAAGGTAGAAAATAGCGCTGCAGGACTCGAAGTAAAGAGTATCATAAAGTTTGCCTGTGTCCTTAGGGTTATAAACTATGTGGATTTCCTTGCATTCGCCCGGGTATAATGTATCCGGGTGGAGTTGGTTTAAAATTTTAAAATGCTTTCCGGACCATAGATATGTATTTGATATATCAAATATCACATCCCCTATGTTGCAGAATTCTTTTACGAAAATCCTTTCTTTCTCAATCCCAAGATAAGTTTTTTCAAAAGTTGCATCATTAACTTCAATTACTGGTTTGTGAATTTTGATAAATCCTTGTGTTGTATCAGCTTCAGGGTAAGTAAATGCCCTGTAAACAAGGTTTTCACCTGAAGTAGATGAAGTAGCAATAGCGTTGTCGTCAGGAGAGAAAGCAAAATCAGTTAATAAGCCAAGATTGCCACTGATAGTGCCGACGTAGTCATTTGCAGGGAGGTCCATAAATGCAATTTGTGGCTGACCAAGGCTTCCAATAACAAGCAGACTCGAAGTAGAACTGAATCCAAGAGCAATCGGGTCCGTGGCAGCTACCCTGATTGACCTGACAATTCTCCCATCATTAATGTCAATTACATGAATATCTGTCAGTTGCCCGGTACCATCAGCCATGCAACCAATTGACAGATACTTACCATCCCATGAAACAGCAGTTTCAAGAATGATTGGTATCAATTCATAATTGAATCTTTGAATTGTATTAAAATCCGGTAGGGAGACAATATGCAAGTCGCCGTTTAGTAGTGAAACCGAACCAATACTTGAATTTACAAGTGATACCGAAGTTACCAATGAATTATATGAGATTGTTTTAATGAATGATCCATCAACAGGTGACAGAAAATGGATACTATTCCCGTTTTCTGAAATTAATAACAGGAATCTTCCTTCCGGATCGGTATGCATTACACTCGAGTTTAATTCCGGTGGCAAACCATTTTTTAAGACAGGATTACTATTGCCTTTCTCAAACAGTACCAGAGTATCAATTATTGAAGACTGTTCCTGATGATTATAAAATGCCCAGAATTTTGACCCATTTTCGATATAATCAATTCCCCCGGAAACTAATTTTGGAGGATTGTTTTCACCATTTACACTGTAACGGTTTGCCTCTGAGAATCCAGCTATTTCCCATTCGCTGATAACACCATCACTATTAAAGCTAAGCAGGCTGCTGCCGGATTCATTAAAGGCAATCGAATAAACAGGATTAGAATTAATTTGTAGCAGTTTCTCCTGGGTTTTTGCAAATCTTTGGTATATCCTGATTTTCATTTCATCAGTTATTTCTTCAGGCACAATCCACGTGTAGGTTGAATCGAACACTTCATCGATAAAATCCCACTTTTCACCATTGTCATAGCTGACTTCCAAAACTGTTGTCAGGCTTTTTATGTGCCCTTTCCATTTAATTTCAATTTCCTGGCATGGGGCAAAATTTTCACCGCCCTTCGGATAAATCAATTCCAGTGATTTCTTCCTGTCAATATTGTAAATACCACCCTGGATAGCAATTTCACGTTTTTGGCCATTATGATAATGAAACGTCATGATTGCACGGTAGTAACTTTCATCCGGTGGAGTGAAAAAAATGCTTAAAAGATAATGAAAACCGGGGTGCATATTGACCGGAGGAGCTTTCCTGCTTATCGGATGGCCAAACCATTCATAACTAAAATATGGGCTACTGAATGTTATAGAGTCAAGCATCACCGGTAATTCGTTCTCACCCTGGAATATACCTTTTAAAAATAATGCATGAATTTGGTGTATTCCTGTTTCTCCTGCTTTAACCCTTCCCAGGTAAATTTCTCGTTCCTGCAATCCGTTTTCAGCATTCTTCACGATTAGAAGCGGAATTGACGGCAAAGCGTAAGCTAAGTTTACGCCCGCCAGCGATTTCTCATAACTTGCAATTACTGTTACCGGATTCACATCTGCAAAATCATACTGTGAAGATTCCCATTTTATTGTTTGCCAACCATTTTCAAGGTTACTGACTTCATAAGGTATCGTGCTGTAGTTCATCCTTGCGCTTATCTCGGATTTTCCTTTTTCAACAATTGTGAAATCTTCAGCTTTTAATTCTACAGGATTACCATTATAATTAACCCTGACCTGAACTGACAAATTCTGAAATTCAGAAGTGTTTACGCTATAAGACTGATTAGCAACAAGGCTAAGCTGTGCTGATGCATTTAATGTACCAATTATCAGCGCAATATATATAAGGATAGATTTCAATAATTTCTTTTTTGATTCAAAACGCAACCTCAAGACGTATTAGTACGGAAAAAAGTTACAACAATAAAAAAGGCCCTTCCCGGGTGGGAAGAGCCTTAGGTTATTTATGCAGGTT
>CAYVVD010000034.1:0-7693 GCA_964454975.1 uncultured Hyphomicrobiales bacterium
CGGCACGCAATACAACCAGGCTCTCCGGTTCGGAATAGTAGCAGATATTTGATTGCCCCCCCCTCTTATTTTTCATTTTCATACTTCAACTAAGAGCAATATCAATATCACTGCCTATGTGAGTAGTTTTTAATTCCTGGCCGACAAGTATAGTTTTCAAGCTTCTGATCTCTGAATGGAGTTGTGTAGCACCTGTATCAATTAGAATATCCTTAGCACTTTGAGATTTAAATAAACCCGTAACGGGACATAAATATGAAAGCCATACATCGCCGTTTCCGGTTTGAAAACCAACAAACCAAGTTCGCTGTAAATTTCAGGGTCAATATATGAATCGTTGCCACTTGATATTTTCACAGCATTTTGAGCATTTAAGTATGCTACACTTAATAAGAAAACCATTATTAATTTTCTCACCTCACCACCACAAATTTATCCGTATAATTTCCAATCTGAATAAAATAAAAGCCGACTGGCAGATGCGAAATATCAATTCTTAATATTGTCTGCTCCCTGAGCTTAGTCGAAGGGAGGGTCATCACACACTCGCCGAGCGCGTTGTAGATATTGATTACAGAACCTTCCGAAGGTTCGAAACCTTCGGAAGGTTGTCTGATTTCAATATAATCTGAAGCGGGATTAGGGAAAAACTTAATCCTTTCTGCTTCAATCTTTGAAACATCAGTATTAGGAGAATTTTCTAAAAAATATTTCCACACATCAGAATAAACATACCCACTAAAGTCTTCCATTGTTGGAGTTTCAAAATCAACTATTGGGAAATTATGACCTGTAGTGCCGGGATTCAATGTCAAACTTGTAGTGAGCGAATGAGAATTTTTATATGGATAAGGTTCGGTATCTGTATCAACAGGCATTCCATATTTCAGCATACCATAATCTCTCCAAGTAATACCGATTGTATTATAAATCGGGACATCTAATGTATGAATAAATCCATAGTATTTCTCGGACGGTGTTGGTCCTTCCATTCTTATCCAGTCAGCAGTTTGCCCTGCAACCCAATCAGTTGCTGCAAACATAATTACTTTATCTACTTTGAAATACTTTGAACCAAAACCGGCATGACCACCACCTTGAGAATGTCCGGCTGTTACAACTTTATCCCAATTAATTTTATCATTTTTCAAGAATTGCGACCAATTTTCATCAGGATAATGTTCATGCAAATACGATAGCAATCTTGTTAATCTGTTGATTATGGAATTTGGATAGGTGATATTTATATTATCATGTTTGTCATCACCGAACCAAATCTCGTATCTTGCCCTGTGATGGCAAGTTGTATCTTTTGTTTGAGGACAAATATCAATATTAATTGATTCATTGTTTTCATAAGATAAATTAATTACATGATAACCTTTTTCTGTGGCAGTTTGAGCAAATTTCAAATAATCGAATGGACGAGCATTTGTACCTGGGAAAAAAAGTAATAGTTTATTTAATTTTGGTTTCGAATTATCCAATAGTACATAATGAGGCTCATTATGCCCATCAATACTTACATCGGTTGTTTTTGGTTCAATAATTTTAGATGATAAATTATCCTGATTTAATGTTACCAATCCTGTTGAAGCTCTGTAAATATCAAACTTATTATTGATAATAACATTATAATAAATATAAACTTCATTTTGTGCAATGTAAGATTCTGGATCGCTTCTAATTACATCACCTAATCCGTCATCAATTTTCCTTTGGTATGTTGAATTTTTACCATCTTGGATATTAAATATCCACACTTCAGCTTTGGAATATGCATTTGCAACTTCTTTAATTACAATGCTTATATAAGATTTTCCGCCAGCTACAAATGGTTCCGGTGAACCGAAATAATCATATTTTGCAGAATCAGGAACAGAAATTTCCTTTACAAGTTCCCAGAATTCTTTTCCGGTATCTTTGTAAATACCCAATTTAGTATCGTTTTCCATCATCACAAGAACTACAAGTTCATTGTCGTACTCCGGTGCAAACCAACCATAGCTATATGTCTTGATTCTCGGATCATTTGTAATTTGTTTTTCGGATTTTGTATCAGCGTCATAAAGAAAAAGTTGTCCGGCGAGCTCGCCTGTTTGCTTGATATAAAAGAATTTCTGTGTGCCGTCAATCCACCTTACTCCTCTATCAAGTGAATCAACAACGGTTTCATCTATTGGATTTTTAGAATCTGTCCATGTGAGTAAACCTTTTTCGAGTGTAGGTCCTTTTGAATAAATCAATTTAATTGTATTGGCATTATTATCTTTAGTTGCAAGAGCAGATAATCTCGGTACATTTCCGGATGTCAAAGGCGTTTTGGTAACTATTCCTTCATTGACTTTGGCTCTCCAAACTTGAGGAGTTAATCCATTCTTTTTAACATAAAACATTGCCCAGCCATTTTTATCAAATCCAAATTCTGGACCGTTGAAACTCTGAATAAGTTGAGTAGCGCCTGTATCAATTAATATATCTTTACCTGTTTTGCTTACGAACAAGCCGGTAATAGGGTCAATCTCAGAGAGCCAAACATCACCTGAAGCTGTTTGAAAAGCAATTTTATTCTCTTTGCTATATATTTCAGGGTCAATATACGAATCACTGCCACTTGATATTTTCACAGCATTTTGAGCATTTAAGTATGCTACACTTAATAAGAAAACCAATAATATTTTCATCATCTCACCACCAAAAAATTTTCTGAATAATTTCCTATTTGAATGAAATACACTCCAACGGGCAGATGCGAAATATCAATTCTTAATATTGTCTGCTCCCTGAGCGTAGTCGAAGGGAGGGTCATCACACATTCACCGAGCGCATTGTATATTTTGATTTCATCATTTACCTGAACAAGGGGTTGCAACTCCTTGTTAAATAAAGAGATTTCAATATAATCCGAAGCAGGATTGGGGAAGATAAAAATTGGCTCATTTGGGATAGCGATTTCCTCGACATTAACCTGAGATAAAGGCAAATGTATATATTTCGTTTTTTTCATCTCTTCAACATATTTTCCGACTATGTAATGGCTGTTTTCTATTCTGGCGTCGCCCCAACCGGGATAAGCATGCTCGGGCCAATTGGCGTTAATATAGCAGAATCCTTTTATTTCCGTATGAGCAGAAATGAACTCCCAGAATTTAGCAAACCAATCATTCCAATCATTTATTCCATCTTGATTATCACTACTAATATTTATTCCTTTTGCGGATGTCTCGCTGAGGAATACCGGTTTTTGCTTCATTCTTGCCATTGCAAGGAATCGTTCCGATTTTCCTTTCTTTGTTATTCCTCTTCTGTCAGTATCTGGTAGAGATTGGTCGAAATGTTCTGAGTCGAACACATCAAGCCCAAACCAATCAACATATTCATCGCCGGGATACCATAATGCTCCCTTGGCATCAACCGAATCGAAATCGTTGGCAGCATCAGGTTCATAGCACCAATTTGTCGCAATGGAATCTCTAAAACCTTTTGCTGCAAATATATCAACAATTTTTCTGAACATAGTTACATATAAGTAAGGACGATAGCCGTTCCAGTCTCCGTTGAACTCCCCGCCAATGCGAAGGAACATCCTCTTGCCATAATTACTCGATAGAGCGGCTATGCTGTCTATTATCCAATCATATTCATCCGATACAGAAATAATGCTGTCTGTGGCAACATTGCTAACCAGGAACAAGCTCAATTCGGGAATGAAGCCGATTGAATCGGCATCTTTGAAAAAGTCGGATAGTTCTTTAAGTGATTTTTCAGGTCCGCGGGTGCCGGGAATGCTAAAAAATAATCCTCGCACTGCCGGTTGGATAGTAACATTATTAAGCGCATTCAAATAATCATCAACGGAGCCACCAAAAGTCATTGTCTGAACCCCGTGATAGACAAGTCCATCCTCAGGTTCAAGCAGAGCCGGCTCTTTTTGGGGCTCTTCGCCGTTAATTCTCTTTATTGCTTCCAGTGTGATATTCGTCATTGTGAAATTTTCATTCTCCGGAAGCCACTTATCGGGCAACTGATACCACGATTGTATCCAATAACCATCGGGAATGCCTGCTTCCTGATGGTACAGATCAATAAGCTCCAATGTCTGCTCCGCATATCCTTGTGCAGTTCTCCCGCCGTTAGTATTGAAAATCATATTGACTTTCATTCCCATATCTTTGGCGCTGTCGGCAAGCTCTTGCATTCTCTGCATCCAGTCAATACCTTGAATCAGCCCCGGCTGGTTCGTTTGCGCCTTGCCTGTGGCATAGTCGTAGGGATTATCAATAGTCAAGGCGTCTATTGTCAAGCCCGTTTCGGCAGATTTTCGTTTGACGGCTTCCAATACATCTTCGTAATGCCCATAGCCGCTTTCTTCCCCACTGATTTTAAAATATGCTGGCGTATTGCCCCAAGCCCAGTTCGGAAAATTTGTAAGCAGGTTCAGTTCAATGCCCGGAATAGAATCCTTCCACCATTTAACAACTTCAAAAAGCTCATCTACAGCGCTTTCGACAGTATGATAATCAGATTTCACATTGTTCGGGAATAGCATTCTTCTTATCGGACCATCGAAATCGAGAATGTCAATATTCCTGTTCGGGTCTATTTCTTTAATAAGTTTGATAAACTCCTGCAAATTTGACCAATCCTGCTGAAATGACGCTTCCCCCGCCATGCTTCCTTTGGCGGCGTGCCAATCCAAAAGCCCGCCTAATTCAACAGCTATCTTTATATCCTTATTAATTAAGGCAGAAACAAATAGCTTAACTGTATCTCTGTTCAATCTCGGCAGAGCCGTTAAGTCAACATTTCCGATATAGAATTTATAAATATCAATATTATTATAAACAAAATTCCAATTCGAAGTATCGGCGAGTTCCCAAGGTTTGCCCCAACACATTGCCACCTTCGGCTCGTTGACATTTTTGACTTCGCTTTCGAATCTTGAAAGGAAATCGTCCAAAGAGCCTTTGGCAAGATAAAAGCGGCTCGTTACAGTCTTTTCGCCGCCTCGGGGAATATCGCCGAAATCCGTTGCCGAATGAATGCAGCAGCGGTCGAGGTTGTCGAAAAGGAAAATCGCCGTCGGGCTGGTTGCCGCCATATAAGAGCCGCCGTCTCCCGACATTGTGACAATATAGGAATCGTCAGTCCGGTCGGGGCTTATTGCGCCGAAGCCATTGACAAAAGAAGATACGTTCTTATAATCTTCATGCAGATAGAACTGCACTGTCTTCATCTGGCCGGTGTTGATGCGGGATGTGCCGTCCACGCGGAACGGCTTGCCGTTCTTGGACATATAAGTGCGCTCAAGTGTCCAGTCCTGGAATTGCGGCGCATTTACCGGGTTGAGACAGTTGAAAGAAAAGACATTAGTCCAATTATCACGGCTGATGTTTTTAATTGTCATTTCCAAATCGACATAATCTTTACCTGGTATCAACTTCAAAGAATATTCGATTTTCTTCGGGCTCGTCCACGTGTGGTTTACGATACCATCTTTATCAGGTCCGCTCCAAGAGATAGTTACTTCGGGGAAGTTCAGAATCATACCTTCGGACGAGCCGATAGTTTCCGGCACGCCAAGCGCAAAAGTCTGTCTGTTCAACTCGTTCACCTGCACTGCGCAAATCATATTGCCTTGCACCGGCTTTAGTGTAATATTCTGCGAAAAAGAAACGCTTGATAAAAAAGCAAAAAATAAAATTGGTGCTAAGTATTTATTCATTTTTTCTCCACAATAACGTTTTTTACAATATCATTATTAATACACATTAATAAGTTAAATGTTGCAAAAAAGTCAAATAATGATTCTTAAGCACAAAACAGCAAATTTAAGAATATCGCTCTTTATGATTTATTTTCTGAATAGTCATGCCCACCTGTTGTGCATGAGTTTAAGCAGGTTGTTTGTGGTGAGTAAGAATTAAACCAAATCTATTAGTAAGCTATCACCTCACCACCACAAATTTCTCTGAATAATCTCCAATTTGAATGAAATATAAGCCTGCGGGCAAACGCGAAATATCAATATTGTTATTGAAGATATTCAAATTCGAAGTTTCAGAGCCAATCGCCCGCAAACACCGGCGATAAGCTATACCGATTGGTATAGCCACTGACTCCATTTTCAACTTTTATATGTGATCAGATTATTTGCAACTTCTAGGGATGAAAACTTGAATAAGTCTTTAATTTTTTCTAGAGTTTTGTGTTGATAGAAAAAAACATGAGTTTCATCGTTTTTGTAATACCAGTTATCAAAATTTATTTCACTTGTATAAATATTTGTCATGCAATACAAATGTCCATTTGGCTTTAGAAGACTTTTCAACAAGGAAAATTCTCCGGCCGGAAAATGAAAATGTTCAATTACTTCACAGCACACTATATAATCGTATTTGACCTGTAACGCCTTGGTGTCATTGATAAAAAATGGGTCAAACAGGTTTAATTTATATCCATTTTCTCGAAGAACTTCGGATATAACCGGGCCTGTCCCCGCACCAAAATCAAGACCTAAACTTTTCTTTGAAAAGTTGCTTTGAACAGCACTTGTTATTGGATAAACGAAATTTCGATATCTCATGTCTGTAACATCGTTGTTATGTTCTTCATATCTTTTCTTTTCTTCTTCCGGAGTAGGCAAGAAATTTCTTGCTTTGAATATTCCAAAACACTCAGTGCAACGAAGAAAAATGTTTTGATAAAAAATTTCCTTAGGAGCATTGCATAAAGGGCAACACTCATTTGAGTTATTTCGCACAGTTGACACAGTATAAATTCTCAGGTCTGATTATAATTCTCCAAAACGGAAATTGTTTATGACATTTCAGGTATATTCCAAACACCTTATCACCAAATTTAGAAAGCACTTTTCTCAGATTGATCTCTTCTATTTTTATTGTTATTTATTCACTTATTTCACCACCATCACCCTATAGCTCTCTACTACCGTCGGGGTGCTGAGAATGACGAGGTAGTTGCCGGATTGCAGCCCGGCAACAGAGACGGAGATGCTCCTGTGGCCGAATTCCGACACTGTGCCGGAGAACAGCGTCTTCACCTTTTCGCACATTGTGTTGTACATGCCGATTTCGGTGTAGCCTTTCTCCGTGAGCGAGAAGTTGATTTCCAACTCTTCTCCCACGGGGTTGGGCAATATACTTAGCAGTCCCGCTGTGCTGTTCGGGCTGATAAGGCGCGCTCCGCCTTCGGGGCAAACACCGAGCAAGCTAAAATGCCCATTTATTAGAGTAATATCAACTAAACCGTTGTCCGATTCCGCATCATATAATATCAAATCGCACTCTTCGGCATTGCCCAGGCCTACCTTGAAACGTACATTTATTAGAGGCTCTCCGATTGCAACATTAACAGAAAGATTCTCAAGAGTTATTTTCGCCGTTGTTTCGTCAAATTTTTCCTGAGTATAGTCCAAAGGCCATAGCAGAGTCGGATTATATTCCAAATCCGCTTTTAGGCTTGTCGCGCCTGACAAATCAAGATTAGTCTGGTTGTTAAGGATTATTGGGATTTCTATCTCGTCGCCGGGATAGGCTTCTAAACTCATAGTTTTTAATTCTGCAGTGGCAGTTCCTGCAAAAAGTCCCTCGCCGAAAAGCTGTACCACCGCAGGGCTTCCTACGCCGTTATAATAAAATTCCAGCGTGCCGCTTGTCCTTCCTACATCACT
>CAYVVD010000034.1:7793-20292 GCA_964454975.1 uncultured Hyphomicrobiales bacterium
ACAACTTCCCAATATGCGTCCGACGTGTCCGATTGCATTTGGGCGAAACCGCTTGTATGGAAAAATAATAATGCAATTATTATTGCGTAAATACTATATACATTTTTCATAATTCCGCCTGTATGTTTGTAATATTATTTTCGTCTGATTCCCAATTCATTGGGTTTAATTCAATATAATTTCTAATTTTATATAATTCTTTTTCATTTCTGATAATGTGGTCGTGGTAAGATTTTTGCCATTTAAAGGCGTTATAACCTTCCATACAATGAATCAATTTTGAAACGGCAGATTTCAACGAACCAACAATAACCGGCAATAATTGTTTGTCCCTGTGTAGGGAACACGCATGCGTGTTCCCTACGTGCGTGTTCCCTACGTTTTGTAATTCATTATTATCGGTTTTAACATTTAACGTTTTCGGTTCGGAACAGGCATCTGTTGTCGTTTGTAGGGAACAGGCATGCCTGTTCCCTACGGATATATCATCAATTACAATAATCATATGTATATGATTTGGCATTATGCAATAATAATCAACATGCGAATTTGGAAAATGTTCCGATATTTCATTTATACATTTTTCTAAAATATTTCCGGCATCGTTCAATATAATCTTTCCATCTTTAATATTACAAAAATAATATTCTCTGTCTTTTGTACAAATCGTAACAAAATAATATCCCGCCTGAGAATAATCATAATTTGGTAATCGTATGTTTTTTCTGTTTTTCATTGTTTTGTTTGTAGGGAACAGGCATGCCTGTTCCGTGCGTTTGACGTTTTTTGATTTGGAACACGCATGCGTGTTCCCTACGTTATTTGATATATTATTTTTCGTTGGGGCTTCGCCCCAAACCCCAAATAGTCAAATAGCCTAATCCCGGACGCAGCGAACCGAAAACCCAAGTTCCTTAAAGTTGTTGCTCCTGCCGCTACCGCTGGTACCGTAGAACAGGTAACGGTACCATGCGTAGGTAGCATAGCCCTCAGTAGACGACCACCAAACGCCGCGGTAACCTACATAGTCGAAGGTACCATTGAGGCCACGGCTGCCGCCCGGAAGAGACGAAAAACCACTTGTTCCAAAGTTCGCATTGTTTTCTAATGTTCCGTCATACCACAAATCTGCCCTGCCTGCGAGCTGAGAGCCCTGGTCTGTACCTCTCCAGCCACCATCGTCAGCATCCGCTTGTGACATCCCGAGGCACATCTCCATTTCTTTCCATTCTTCATCTGTAGGAATATGCCAGCCCTCCGGAGCTAAGCCGCGCGGGTCGTTCACCGCGTACCAGTTGTATAGCTTGCCGTAAATGGCCCCGTTCTCCGGATCATTGTCGTAATAGCACCAGGTGCCTTCTTTGTTATAGGCGGCGTCTTCCCATTCTGCATTTGTTTGAGCGTGGCGTATCGGGTCGCCGTTGCGGTAAAACTCAACATCCAGGTTGCAGCCCATCCAGATTTGATTGCATAGCTGCACGTCAGGGTTGTCGCAGTAACTGCTCGTTTTCGCTGCCGCTGTTACCCGTGCCAAATACTTTTTGCTTGCCACTTTCGGAACCCTGAATGGCCAGATTAAGCCTGTCGCCGAATCTGCTATTGTTACCCAGGGCCGGTCGTCGTCGGTACGGTATTCAAGTTTTACAGGCTCTTCAGGAAGTACCCCTTCCCAGGTGATTACCGTATCGCTACCGGCTACAAATACCTCCCCGCCGTTCGGGTGCAGCAGCTTTATTGTCCGTCCTCCGCTTGCATAGTATTTACGAGGGCAGACATCCGTCTGAAATTCAAATCTTGTAAAAGTCCAACCGCTGTCCGCAGGGATGTAGCTAAATGTCAAATCCCTGCTCTGCCCGTCGTTTAAGCTAAAACTCGTCGGGTTTATCATAAATGCGGCGTTAGAGCTTGTTATATTCGTTACATTGAAGTCCGCATTCCGTGCCGTTACGGTTATCGTTGTGTCTTTCTGCACTCCAACTTCAGGTTCAAGTATTTTTATTGATACCGGCTCTATTTCCAGTCTTGCTACTGCATCGTTTGGCGATTGGTAGCTTGTCGTGGCTTTTGTTCCATTTTGAAGCAGAGTAAGTTCCACTTGCGTATTGCCCGAAGTGCAGCTTATCCCGCTCTCCCATTCTATCTCGCAAGTATCGCCGCCCTGAGCGGTTTGGAGGATTTTTCTGTAAACATCTTCTGCCTGCTCTTTGGTTGTTATGTTCTCGAACCATTGTCCGCGCGTTTGGTTTGCTATGTTTTTCAAAATAGGAGGGCAGGGCATATCAAGCGTAACGCAATAGACTGTTGCGTTTAGCTGGTTTGCTTTCTGGATTATTGTGGCTTCATTGCCCCCTGCCTGCCCGTCTGTCAGGAACACCACTACTTTTTTGTGCTGTCCTTTTTCTGCTGCAAGCAATGCCCCGGCGAGCGGGTTAATAAAGCCCGCATCGAAGTCCGTGCCGCCCCCGGCGCTAAGTCCGTTAATGGCATTCAGCAACTTCTGCTTATCTGTCGTAAAATCCTGATTGAAAAAGTTGCCCGAGTTGAATGTCGTCAACGCGCATTCCGATTTGCCGAGTGGCAGCCCTTCCACCCATGCCGTCCCGGCTGCTTTGGCATACCCCATCCTTGAACCGCTCATCGAACCGGAAACGTCGATAGTCAGCACGCTCGACAATGCCTGCGGGGGCTGTGGCGCCGGGCAGGATACATAAGTTACCGTCCTCGTCTGTCCGTCTTCGGTCACTTCAAAATCAGAGGAGGAGAGATTAGTTATCTGCTCGCCCGAAGCATCAAAAGCAAAAAATTTGGCTTTGATTGTCGGGAAATTCGAGGCGTCGACATCGAAGACTGATAAACTCTGGCTGTTTGCTATGACAGACGCCATCATTAATAGAACTATTATTTTTAGATATTTCATAATTACACCAATATATTATTAATCTATCAAATTTATTTCCATTTGTAGGGAACAGGCATGCCTGTTCCCTACATGCGTGTTCCTTGCGATAAAATATCGTTTTGGGATTGTAGGGAATACGTGTGCCTGTTCCCTACGATAAAATGTATTTTTCATTTGTATTGCCTGTTCCCTACGATAAAATATATTTTTCATTTGTAATACCTTTTCCCTACTGTTTGCCACATAATTTACAAATATTGCGAGTAATATAGTTGGTTTTTTCATAATTAAGTCCATTTATTTCACGTTTGTTTTTACTTCAATTTGAACTGTTCGGCAGTAAAATCTGCCTTCCGGCAGCTCGTTGTCATAAAGTAGCTTTTGCTCGCCTATTCCCTGCGATACGGCATCTTTTAGCCCGAGAGATCTTTTTGTTGCCCGGGCACGATTTTCCGATAGTTTCAGGTTGTATTCATCGTCGCCGGTGCGGTCGGTGTAACCGTAAATTTCAATTTCCGATTCAGGTTTGATGCGGCTTGAAATAAAATCGATTATATTCTTGTTGTTACCTTCGATAGCGGCCTTGTCAAAATCGAAAAGGATGAGGCTGAATCTCTCGATTTCATAATCGCCGATTCGTTCTTTCCGTTTTTCCTGAACTGTAATTACATCAATCGGCAAAGTTTTATTCGGTATTGTTTTGGGGTTGCCTTTTTTGTCTTCCAATTCAAGCTTATATTTGATTGGCAGAGCAGTCTTAGGTATAATTTTCTGGAAATCTTCCAGTTTCCAGTCAATACTTTCAGGTACTGTTTCCTTCCCGGATTTCACAAACTTATCGCCGGGTGAATCGCTTTGATATGCCTCAAGCTTCCAGTTGCTTAATCCTGCTTCAGCATTTGCTTTGAGTTTGAATCTTGCAATCGGCGGGTTGGCACTGCGATCGATCTTTTCGATAAATACGGGTTCAAGGATTTTATAATTGTCGGAGTATATTTCAACTCTTCTGTTCTCTTGTTCTTTATCCGTTTCCTGAATCGGAGTTGATGCTTTTTCAGGCAGGTTTCTCGTATTTAAAGTAATCCTGTCGGACGATATACTCCAAATATCTACAAGATAATTTCGCACGGTTTCGGCTCTGTTTTGCGATAAGCCTTTATTGTTTTTCTCATCGCCTATTCCTGAGTTGCAGCCTATCAAAGTGATTTTAGAATCAGGATAAAGCGTTAATCTTTCGCAGATAATATTCAGAATATTATAGTAAATTTCAAGAGTATTATTTCTATACATACTGTCAATTTGAAAATGTTGAGTTTCGTTTTTTGTTAAGGGTATGTATCTATCAGGCAGTTTGGAAGAATTATCGGCAAAGAAGATGTAATTCAAGAGCGGGTCTAATCTGTTCGATATGAATTCTTCAATTACAAAGACAGGATTCTCAATTTCGTTTTCCGAACTATCAACACCAACTGCAGTTATAGTTCCATCAAGTTTATATTTTTGGGGATAAAATAGTGTATCAGTCCTGCGGATTGTTTCTGTCGTAATTATTTCCCGATCAGTTTTATTTTCAGAAGTATAGATATTCTCAACACCTGATTTGAATGTATTCTCTGTAATAATTTCAGATTCAATAGAGATTGTATCGATATGATATTCCTGCCGGAAAATTTCCTCTTTAGGAGGTTTGGGTATAGGAGAATATTTAATAGCAATGCCTGCCCGCAGGCTGGTGACTTTCCAATTAGTATTTTCAACAAGCTCGGAAACAGGGAAGTAATATGAAAGTTCGGGGGCTAATAACAAACTGCCATCTCTGTTAAGAGGCAGCTCATAACTGATAGTTCCAAGTAATGCAATCTGGAAAGAAATCGCATCGGGTATATCGCCGGAGAGATCGTTCCTCGTGCGGCTACGGGTGTCATTACCCAAAGAATCAATGAAGGTGCCGAACCCTGCCGGTTCTGTTATTGTTTCTACCTGTTCATAGTTTTTTGTCATGTTCAGCCCAAACCTGGCGCCGGCTGAGAATAATAATCCTCCGAAAGGGTTGTAAATAACTGTCGGCTCAAAACCAAGGTTAAAAAAACTTCCTGTTATTTTGTGCTCGAATTTTCCTTCAGCCGGACCTGTCTCAAGGATGATCATAGTAGCTTCTTCTTTAGTTAATACACCATCTAAGGTCATTATACCAAGCCTGCCCCCCAGCCATAAGTCATTTATTAACTTATATTCAATCAGTAATCCGGCGTTAAATCCTATTCCATCTCCCGATTCAAAGTTGGGACAGCAGTTAGGAATACCTTTCAATTTATAGAAATCAGCTGTGTGTGAATTTAAGTTAATTCCGCCGTAAATGCCAAATTTGGTGTTTATGCTATCAGGGTTTGCAGATGCAAGTGATGCAGATAATAACAATATAAAGATTATGGAATAACATTTTTTCATTTTTTTTCCCTAAATAAATTCAATGTAACAAAAATATTTTTAAAATCCTGATAATCAAATAGTCTTTAAACGCCTTAACAGGAGCAGCAAGAATTAAGCAGGTACAGGCAACGCCTCCTATACCACAATCCACAACTGCTACAATGTAAAACCTTTAATTACAATCATTCCCCTAATGAGAAAGTTTTTCTGATATAATTCAATGAAGCGTTGCAGACAACTTTGAAGGCAATGGTTCTAACCAAAAAAAGAAAAAACCGGAACTTGTGATTCAGATTCCGGCTCGTCCTTTTTTACTCTTGCTGAGGGGGATCTTGAGGGGACTTTAGACATCATTCAAGACTTTATTATGAAAGTTTTGTTAAAACAAAATAGAATTCTTATTTTGACGTTCATCGAAATGACATAAGGAGAAAGGATGGACGATTTTATAAAAATATTTAAAGCTCTGTCAGACAAGAACAGGGTCAGAATTCTCAAAATGCTTGAGAAAAAGCTAATGTGTGTCTGCGAGATTAAAAGCATATTGAATATTTCCACCTCGACTGTATCGTCACACCTGACTCTATTAAAGGATGCAGGATTTATTAAAGATACAAAGAGTGGAAGATGGGTAGATTATAACTTCGTAAGGAGTTCTGACAATCCTGTTTTACATCAGGTTTTAGCTATGATTCCCGGATGGTTGAATGATGATGAACTTATAAAAGATGATACCGAGAAGATAAAAACAGCTGATAGAGAGATTATTTGTTTATCATAGTATTTACGGGATTATTAATTCGATGGTTGTCCAATTATGGAATCAATGAAAGGAAATAAAATGAAAATACTCGTACTATGTACGGGCAACTCATGCAGAAGCCAAATGGCTGAAGGTTTCTTGAAGAGTTTTGACCCTGATTTCACTGTTTACTCAGCAGGTACCGAACCGGCTGAGGAAGTCCATCCTAATGCCATTCAGGTAATGAAAGAAGTTGGGGTTGATATAAGTAATAATAAACCAAAGCTTGTTGACCGGTTTCTACAAGAGGAATTCCATTTTGTAATTACTGTCTGCGATCATGCCAATGAAACCTGCCCTGCTTTCCTCGGAAAAGTAACGACAAGGCTTCATTATGGCTTTGAAGACCCGGCAAAAGCTTCAGGGACTGAGGAAGTAATATTAAATGAATTCAGAAGAATCAGGGAACAGATTAAGGATAAGTTTTTTGAATTATATCAGGACATCCATGCTAAATATGATTAACCTAAAATTATCAGTTCTCGTCCTACTGATTACATTAATACTGTCTGTCTCTGCCAAGGCAATATCAAGCGCAAAAGTTAAGGCATTAAATGGCCGGGCAGTTGATACTAAAACTTTTGTAGATGGTCAAAGGCCTGTATTGATAGTTTTTTTTGCAATATGTTGCAGTCCAAGTCTGAATGCTTTAGAAGATATTCATGAGTCTGCTGAATATCTAATTGAGGAGCATGATTTAAAAATTATATTAATTTCGGTCGATGATACAAGGAACAGCAGAAAGGTTGCTCCTTTATTGAAAAGCAAAGGATATGATTACGACATTTATCTTGATGAAAATGGAGATTTTAAAAGGGCAATGGGAGTAATAAACCGCCCACACTATATTCTATTTGATTCAACAGGAAATTCAATTTATGATAGAGCCGGTTTTATGCCTGGGATAGTCGAGGAGTTGAAAAATGCGTTGGAATAACTGTTTTTACATCAAAATAATGCTTATGATGTCAGTATTGTTTCTGATTAATTCATGCAGCGATGAAGATATTCAAACTTCTGTCGTTCATAAAACTGTAGATGAAATAATCAATGATTGGCGATACTATGGATTTGGAATATATTTTGATAAATACAATCCTTCAGAAAATTATTTGGACAGTATTGATAAACATTTCGATCCTGAGATTTATAAGTTTATTTTATATACGTCTCCTTCATGCTTTAGTTGTGGGCAAATGGATTCATTGCTTCCTCAAACCTCAAAGATTTTGAAGGCATCAAAGCTGCCTGATACTACATATATTTTGTTTGATACTCCGGGAATATCTTCAAGTCACCCATACGACAGCACAATATTTTTAAAAAAGCTGCCTTCGGCTTATTTATTAAATTCCGGTACAAATGATATTTTTTCCATCCTGGATACATTCCGAATCAGGAAAGAGAATGAAATTAATACAAGTTTGGAACAAATAATGTATGAGTTCCTGAAATGAGAAAGATAATACTAAATACTGTTATTCTTTTATTGTTAATTTCTTGCGTTTCGAATAAAGACACGAGCGAAGCCAATATTGATTCAAGTTTACTTGGGAAAAAAAATAAACAAGAGTGGCTAAGACAAACAAATACAATAAACCAATATAGTAGCTATCAACCAGATCAAGATGATTTGTTGACATTTAATGATCTAATCAGGGAAAAGCATTATACCTTTGTTCTCTTTGCGGGTTTAGATTGCCAGGATTGTCATGATAATATCCCAAAAATATTAAAAATATATGATATGGCAGGAATCAAAGAATCAGAATATTCAATTTATGTACTTGACAATAAATTAGAAGAACCGAGCGGCTTTTATAAAATATTCGATATTCCCACTACCCCCAGCTTATTTATTTTGGACAAAGATAAAGAGGTCGGTCTAATTGCTTATCCCTATTATAATTGGCTCGAAATGATGATTGAATTAATCCGGGATGATTTAAAATGAAAATTAAATGTCATATTTTAATATTACTTATAATTTTAAGCTATGATGCTTTTTCTCAATGTTCCTGTATGGGGGGAGCGGCTGTCGGCGGACTAACTCCGGTTGGCGGAACTGTTAATATTGGTGTTCTTAGAGAAGGCTTTTTCAGGGCGACCGCTATGTACAGTTATAGTTCCGGCGACCAATATTATCGCGGCGATGAAACAGCGGAAAAAGGTTTGGTTGATAATTACAATATCCATTATATTGGCCTTTTAGCGGGATATGGTATAAGCAATAAATTCACCGCCGAACTGGAAATAGGGGGATTTCCCTTGAAATTTCAGGATTTTGGCTACTATACGCTATCCGGCAGCGGGCTGTCGCATTTGACCGTTTACGGTAAATATAATTTATACCATAGCATAAGAAGCGAATTTGAAATTACTGTCGGTTTAGGCGGCAGAATACCTCTTGTGATTGAAGAAAGCAATTTGCCTCAGCACGTACTGCCATCAACCGGAGCATACGGTCTCGTCCTACAGGCGTTTCTGCACAAGGGCTTTAAGGATTATGGCTTAAGGTTCTTCCTAATCCACAGAACTGACATTAATGCTGAAAATAATCTGGATTACCAATATGGGAGCGGGTTTTATACTTCTTTATATGTTTCAAAAAACATCCTAAAAGGCTTAACAGGTTTACTTGAAGTCAGAAACGAATTACGAATGCAAGATAAATATCAAGGTGAATTGTATGAAGATTCCGGCGGAAACATTTTTATTGTTTCTCCACAAATAAATTATGTCCTCGGGGATTTTTATATTTCTGCACTTTTTGATTATCCATTCTATAAGAATTACAATGGTTATCAGCTTTCTAATAGTTCCTCATTTGCAATAAATTTAACTTGGCAAACTAATTAAATAAAGGAATAGATATGGCAAAACTATCCAAACAACTCAGCTTTCTTGACAGATATTTAACATTGTGGATATTTCTTGCAATGGCTGTCGGGGTTTTGAGCGGACACTTTTTCCCGGGAGTTGCCAATTTCTGGGATTCAATGAGTACCGGTACAACTAACTGGCCTATTGCAATAGGTTTGATTCTAATGATGTACCCTCCTCTTGCCAAAGTCCGGTATGAAGAGCTTGGGGATGTTTTCAGAAATGTCAAAATTCTAACTTTGTCATTAATACAAAATTGGATTATTGGTCCCGTTCTTATGTTTCTTCTTGCTGTCATCTTTCTTCAGGACTATCCGCATTATATGGCAGGGGTTATCTTAATTGGTCTTGCAAGGTGTATTGCAATGGTAATAGTATGGAACGAACTTGCTAAGGGAGATACAGAATATGCGGCAGGTCTTGTTGCGTTTAACTCAATTTTCCAGGTGTTGTTCTTCTCAATTTATGCTTATGTTTTTATAAGTGTTCTTCCCGGATGGCTTGGACTTCAGGGTTTTGAGGTTAATATAACTATAGGTCAGATTGCAGAAAGCGTGTTTATTTACCTTGGGATTCCATTTATTGCCGGTATTATCACAAGGTTCAGCCTGATAAAACTTAAAAGTAAAGAATGGTACCACAAAGAATTTATACCGAAAATCAGTCCTGTTACACTGATTGCATTATTATTTACGATAGTAGTTATGTTCTCGCTAAAGGGGGAATATATTGTCAAGATCCCTCTTGATGTAGTCAGGATTGCAATTCCTTTGCTTCTCTATTTTGTAATAATGTTTTTAGTTTCATTTTACATGGGTAAAAAGGTTGGAGCTGATTATTCAAAAACAGCAACATTATCATTCACTGCTTCGAGCAACAATTTTGAACTTGCAATTGCAGTAGCTGTTGCTGTTTTCGGTATTAATTCCGGTGAAGCTTTTGCTGCTGTTATCGGTCCGCTTGTAGAAGTGCCTGTATTAATAGCATTAGTTAATGTTTCGCTGTGGTTTCAGAAAAAATATTTTCCGAAAGCCGAAAAGGGTACTGTTACTGCACCGGATGTTTGTCCATAGTTATTCAGAGTAAAGAATTATGAAATTATTATATATTATAGTATTCTTGGGTCTTATAATCTATTCATGTACTGATCATAAGCCTACAATAAATGAACCAATTGAGGTATTTTCTAAAATCACATTCGTTGAACTTGGCTCGGTAAGTTGTATCCCATGTCAAAAGATGCAGCCGATTATGAAATCCCTTGAGGAAAGGTACGGAGAAGAGCAATTGGATGTTCAGTTTATTGATGTGCTTAGGGATCGGGAAGCAGCAAAACCATATAATATCAGAGTAATGCCAACACAGGTATTTCTCGATGATAAAGGCGAAGAGTTCCACAGACATGAGGGTTTTTATCCTGAGGAACAAATTGATTCATTGCTACAGGCACATGGGTTGAAACCGGTTGAATAATTTTGGAGAGCTATTATGAAGAATGTATTATCTATATCTGTTATCATTATTGGGTTGATTTTATTTGTCAGTCATATTTATTCTACTGAAGAAGCTAAAAAGCCCCTGGTTACTTTTGTCGAACTTGGTTCTGTAAGATGCATTCCCTGCCAAAAAATGCAGCCAATAATGGAGTCATTAGAAAAAAGGTACGGCGAGCAAATTGAAATTATTTTTTATGATGTCTGGACGACCGAAGGAAAGCCAAAAGCAGCTGAATATAAAATCCGTGCAATTCCGACGCAAGTGTTTTTAGATAAAAATGGCAAGGAATTTCACAGGCATGTAGGGTTTTATCCCGAAGAGACCATAGACTCATTATTGATGACACATGGATTAAATCCGATAAAATGAAATTACGCTTTGTCATATTGTATTTTGTTCTAACAACAACTCTGATTTGTGCTGATAACAGTATTTTGTTTCTGGAATTTTCGATTAGAGAAAGGTTTGAAAATTGGAACGGTATGAATGCAAAAAACTATGGAGATAATTCTGCTGACGCAATAGGCGATATTTACGACAATTTTCTTCTTCAAAGGCTTGTATTCGGATTTATTTATAATATCGGAGAAAACTTTGTAATATCAGCTCATTCTCAGGATTCGCGGGCATTCGGATGGTCGTTAGAGCAGTCAAAACGCCCGGATTTATTTAAGATTCATTCGAAAGGAACTCCATCACCATATTATATAAAAAATCCAAATGAAGAATTCTTTGAACTGTATGACTTGTTTATTCAATATAATGATATGATTGAAGGATTATCAATTACCGCCGGCAGGCAAAAAATAAGTTTTGGAGATACGAGGATTTTTGGCCGTGGTGAATGGGGAAATTCAGGCCGTTGGAATTGGGATGCGTTAAGATTCTCTTATACTCAGGGCCTAAACAACTTTAATTTCTGGGCCGGTGGTACAAAAGTTAACGACCCGAATCAAACAAATATACCCTTTACGAATACGGAATATTATGGTATTGGCAGTTATAATTCGATAAATGTATTTGATAATACAAGATTAGAACCATTCCTTGCCATAAAATGGCCGGGCAGTGCGGATTACATCAATGAGCAAAATATAAATCGTTACTGGCTCGGGGCAAGGCTTGTGGATTCAAATCTTTTCAATTTTGATTATGACTTAACGGCAGTCAGGCAATTCGGCAATGATAACGGTAAAGTTATCAATGCTTTTGGCTTTGCCTCCAGGATAGGATATAAAGTAAAAGATATAGCTTGGTCGCCGCTTCTGAGCTTAAGATATGTATATGCAGGCGGCGGCGAAAATGAAAACGAAATCAGCTCTTTTGACCCTGTTTACGGCTCACGCGATAAATATTACGGGAGAATGAATATAGTTAGATGGAACAATTTATCTGATTATGAGCTTGCTTTAGAACTTTTTCCAATGGAAAAAATGTGGATTGAATTGAAGTATAATTATTTATCTGTTCCGGATACTGAAACATTTTCTTTTAGTAAAAATCTGATATTGAAGCCAGATTGTCATCATCTTGGTGATGAATTAGATATATGGATTGGGTATAATAATATCAGCAATTTTAGTTTTGCGGTAGTCGGTGGATATTTTATTCCGGGTGAAGTTCGAACTATAAATGACAAAAAAGCGGAAAATGCTTTTTGGTTGGCATTGCAACTTAATTATGAGATTGACAGCGAGATAGTTGAATTATGAAAGATTCAATAAAATATATGAGAAGTTGTTCAAAAATATTGATAACATCTTTAGGGCTGTTGTCAAAACCCGTCGGAGTTAGATTTTTAAAACAAATACCAAAAACATATCAAAATATTGCCGAGAATTACAGATTTTGTCAGTTAATAATGAGAGCTCGAAAGGGTGAAGAGCTAATCCTAACTCCTGATAATATAACATGTCCCGCGGCAGCTGCCGCGTTGGGATTTAAGCCATTACCTGATAAATTAAAAGATGCTTCGATGCTACAGGGCT
>CAYVVD010000035.1:0-10661 GCA_964454975.1 uncultured Hyphomicrobiales bacterium
GCTCTTCTAATATACGTGGTTCATCCCCACGTGTGTGGGGAATACATTCTTTTACATTCTCACATGTCGCCCTTGTGTGGTTCATCCCCACGTGTGTGGGGAATACCCTCAATAAAATATAAGGGTTACGTCAATGCGCGCCTTACTAACCATACTCCTTCGAAATTCTCGGGATGGTAGTGCGCTGTTTTGTGGTGTTTTATATCGAATCCCTGTTCGTTATTGGTTTTCCACACCATTACGACGCTTCCTTCGCCTGCTTTCTTTGTGCATTTCTCCCAGATGAATTCGCGTACCAATGCGTTTATCTTGCCTACGAACACTCCTGCTTTCAGCTCTATAAGCCATTTGCTTATTTCGCCGCGGAGCGAGGGGGGGACTTTTTCCATCAGGATTACTGTCATCCTTCTTCCTCCTCTATTGGTTCCCACCAGTTTGTTGGCAGATATGGGTCTTCATCCGGGTCGAAGCCATCGGGCAATTCATCGTCGGTGTTGAGCAGCTTGTCTATATCCGGTATAATCCTTGCAAGCAGCTTTGTATTCCTGAATGCCTGTCTGCAACGTTGCCTTACTACTGTTTCCAGTTTCATTACGTTTTCGGCTGCAGCTGCAAAGGCTATAGGAACCGCTACTTTCATTTTGTAGAGGTCTGCTATGTCGTAAACGAAGGACATTTGCCTGCCCTGGTGGATAAATCCCAGGCCCGGGCTGTACCCTGCCGATAGTATTGCAGAGTGTGTTATTCCGTTCAGGCATGATGATGCTGTTGAGAGTGCCCTGTTCAGTTCGTCGGAGTTATCCCAGTTGTCGCGGTCGTAGTTCCTGCCTTTCCATTCTACTCCGTACTTTTCGGCTGTTTTTTCGTACTCTGCTTTTACTCTTTTGCCCTCGAACCCCTGTATTTGCTCGAATGACAGGTTGCCGGACAATTCTTTTCCAAAGCGTGTGCGGTACATTTTGAGCGCAACGTGTTTCCTTTTTTCCGGGTCGGAAACAAGCTCTGCCTGTTTTTGCAATTTGTAGGCTTTGCTTGTTTCGCCCAATCCGTGGGCATAGCATCGCACTCCTTCCTGACCGGACCAGATTACGAGGCACCCGGATTGGACAATTGATTTCATTCCGGCATGTGTAACTGTTGTTCCCGGGCCGAGCATAATTGCGGTCAGGTTTGCAGTAGGCACCTGGTATGAACCGCCTTTGTTGATGAATTCGACACCGTTTTTCGTTTGCTCTATCCTGCCGTACTCAAGGTAGATGTAGGATAGTGAATCGCGTATTTTAGGCAAAGACCTGTAGTTGATATTAGGCATTTTGCAATTCCTAAATTTGAACAAATGGAAATCAATCAGAATAAAAATTTACCCAGGTTGTCAAAGAACAAGCGGTATCAATCAATACCTTGCTATCGAAAGCAATCCGAATCCGAATGCTTTTGCGGAGCCGATTCCTGATTGGAGAACTTTTAGGAAAGCATCGCTGTTCGTTACTCCGAGAGTACCCTCCAGCAAAGCCGAACGGAATTTCAGAGTATGTGGTTTTTGCTCATATTCCTTGTCATTATTTCTGAAGTGCTTCCAGCCGTATTTCCATCCAATAGAATCTACATTCAGTTCATTTACTTTAAAACCAAGTTGCCCTTGTTCAATTTTGTTAATGAACCATTCCTTAATTACCGTTTCTTTATTTTCAGCTTCATCCCAAGTAAGTGAAACACGCTTTCCCTGCTTACCGGTTCCGTCTTTGGTTTTGTATTTTGCGCTTTTTTTACAAAGGTTCATATTTACCTTAAATCGGAATGAGTCTCCATTATTGATTTGTGGTTTGTATTCCTTTGGTTCAGCTACCGGGATCCCTTGTGCGAGCAATATCCTCGCATTTTGAAAGGCGTATTCCCAGTTTGGCTTTTCTTTGGATTGGATACAAATAACTGCCCTGTTTATATCACCAAGAATCTTATTTTCTATCCTGAATAAAAAGTCAGGACGGTTTGAGCTTTTTCTTTTGACATTAAATAAATCAGGATCAGAGCCATTATTAGTGAAACCAGCGGGTTTGAACTTATCTAAAAAAAATGGGTCGTCTTTAAATTGATTATTATTGGGAAATCCCATAGAAAGCCTTTGGTGAACGTTATAAATGTTTCCGATCCAACGTCTTCCGGGCCTTGGCCGGTCGGGATTCCCTCCTGTATCTACTACAATATATGAATGATACATATTATTCATCCTCCCCGGATAATTTCCGTTTTCTTGTTGCAAGTGAGCGGTATCGAATTATTTCGTTTCTCTTTTGTGTAATCCTGTCTTTCCATTTTTCTTCACAAGGATTAATGCGGTCAATCCCCATGTTTTCGCCATATTCAATCATTGTTACAGCGTCGTGGCAAAGTCGGCAAAGAGTAATTAATTCATCAATCCTTTCTTCACCGCCTGCATGACGGTAAGTGATATGTTGCACGGTTGTACCGGGAGATTTGCAGAAAGCACATAAATGGTGGTCTATATCCAGCCGCTTTTTGCGTACCTTTTTCCATTCGCTGTTGGTATAATCGGCCCTTGGTCTTTTAGGGGATGGTGGGCGATTCTGAGTTAGTTCGCCAATTTCCACATCTTTACCTTCGCCGATGCTAAGCTCCTCTCGAATCACAAAGCGGGGATGGTGGGATGGCCGTTCAAAGGAGTCAGGCATATCGTACCATATTTCGGCATCATCGGGAGCATAAGGTTTGTCGTCCGTTGGAGTCCAGTCTGTCAGACAGGTGAGCTTTTCAGGCTTTTTATCATTTTTGCTCCTTGGCCTCCATGGAATAGATTTTAACGCCGAAACCAAATCATCGTGGCTCACAATATCACCCGAATGGATTGGTACTGAAGGAGGGCAGGATTTCCTGCCGAGATAAAGAGTCCATTTGGGATTAAGCAAAGCTTCGTGTATCAATTGTATTAATTGTGGTTCTCCCCGGATTGCCACTAAGAAACTGGCATCGCAAAGGAACTCGCGGCGAGAAAGTAATGTTTCAATTTCCTTTGTTGTTGCCGTGTACTTTGGTTTACCTACTGCGGTCAACGAGCCGATTTTTGCTCCAATAGTGTTGTAATCCCACCATCGAATACCGGGCCTGTCAATGCGTACTCCAATTTTTAGTTTGTGAAACCTTGGGAACCATTCTTTTGCCTCTCTCCTGGAAATACCCATAGATGCACATAACAATCCTATTATTCCTGATTTTGTGGGCGCTTCATCCGAGGCGCGAATTACAAATTTGGATTCCTGTGTTCCCCAAGCTTGAAGCGGCCCTTCAAGCCTAAGGAAAATCGTATTATTCAATCCATTCATCGCTGCACCAGGGAGTTTAATCTATCAATTTCATCAATTGTGGAGGCTTTTGCCTCCTGCCATGATACATCAATCCCGAGTTTCCGGCTTAAAGTATTGACAACAGAGCTTGTCAATTCTTCAAGTGAAGCATAATCATCGCTTGATGAGTCGGTGTTTTCGCTTAATTTATGGCGTAAATTGGGTGAGAACCAGAACCTTGCATCTGGTTTTCCAAAACCTGCATCAATGTCAATGGCGTATTGGTTAAGTTGTGCTATACTTTGTTCAATAATCCCCCTGCCATTATTCCTGGAAACAGGTTCGGCAAAGGCGTTTGCATAGCTTACCGGCGTTTTTTTCAATTCAATTAAAATACCGTCAGGCAAGTTATGAGAAGCAAAACTGTTTTGTTTTCCCGTGGGGTTACTAATTGCAGCCCCGCGTATAAAAGCTCCTACTGTATGTACGGCAAGGTTTATGTTTCCATGAAGGTTCTTTAGTAATTGTTCCCAGTTAATGGAAAAATACTTGTAAAAACAGGCAGAATTAAACATTGTTTCATCAAGATAACCTGCTCCTGCATCATCACCGGGGATATCATCGGCCGCCACAAAATAATCTACTTCGGGCCTTGCTTCATGTGTTGAGATTGCATGTGCAACCTGCAAGGATGCTTCCACTGTTGTATTAAGGTTTTGCCAGATTTTTTTACCGGCTTTGCCAGGTTCGAGCATCCTGCCGCTTAATGCCATATCAGGCACAGTAGTTTTCTCTGCGATTAGTCTCCCGAATTCATTTGCAAGCTCGTCTTCACTGTATTCGTCGTCTGATTTTAAGAATTGAGCCATTTCGCGGATAGCTTCATGTGTTGTATAAACCAGCATTTTGCTGTCTTTTTTCGTGTCGCTTTCAACAGATTCATCATCTGATTCTTTTTTCTTACTTTGTGATTCAGTTGCTTTAATGCCACACTTTTCAAGAATTTTTTCTATGCGTTTTTGTTCCTTTCCTTCAGCATCAACCTCTTTTGCGATTAGTTCAGCAAGTCTCCTTGTGCGGATACCTCCAAGAAGCTCTTTGAATTCATCACTCATCCTGATACTACGTTTAAGGCATTGTGAAGAAATCCGGGAGCGCAACACTCCGCCGAAGTAGCAGGTTTTGGGTGCGCCGAGGTCGTCCCTGTTCAGGTTGGACGGACTGTGATTTTGAATTGCGTGGATTTCGATTAACATAATAAATCTCCTACTTAAATGTTTAAAAATTGATTAGACCATTTTTGGCGAGTTTTTTCTAAGTTCCAGTTTGACAAGTCATTTGTTAATTGTACCCAATCGAGAAAATTATTTGAATCATTTTTTTGTGCAATTATTCGTAATCCGAGGCTAAGGAAATTTTCAAGGTTTGAAATTGAAGATAGCAGTAAACTATCGAAGAATGCTTGAACTCTTTTCTTATTCTTATGTATAACGGATATGCGAAGCTGGTCCGCAAAAAAATAACCGGCTCTATGTTCAAATGGATTTCGAGCATATAGTTTTGAAACTAACCAGGCAACTTCCCTTTCCGGCGCCCATTTATTATCTTTTCGCAGGCCCCACCATAGACCGGTGAATAAATCAAATCCACTGACTGATTCATCGAGACCCGTTCCGGCATGTGAACGTAAAATCCCCAACTCGCCTTCTTTTAGCGAAGTAAGTTTGTTAATAAACCTGTTTGTTCCGGTTACTACCGGATATTCTACAGAACTCATTTTTTACCTCCTTCCTTTATTGTGTTTGAGGATGTCTTGTTATGAATAGCGCCCGGTTTTACTTTCATGATATTTCTTCTTCTGCTTGTCGGTTTGGAAATGAAACCGGGAGATAGGGACATAGCAACAGAATACATGATTTCGTCGTATTCACTATCAGCGTGTTCCCAGGGATTTATCTTATTTTTAATTATATCATTCAATTTTGCAGAAATACCGGATTCAATCTGAGGTCTTATATTCCTCATAATTGAGCGTTCATTTCCCGAAGCTTTATTTCTGGAATAATCACGAACATTGAAGGGTAGTTTTCTGACTGATTCATCCCATTTATCCAGATAATGAATCAATTCATCATTATCTGAAATTTCTTCTAGTGTGAGCATTCTTTCCCATGTATCTATAAACTTTACCTGGTCTGTTGCAAAACCTACTACAAGATAATTCTTAGGTAAATATGAATCACTTCCCAAAACATTTGATAAAAGGTTAGTCCAAGGCTTATTTGTTTTAAACCAGGGTTTTAATGGATCATCTGTCCTTGTTGGTTTAAATTCCTTTTTGTCAAGGTAATATACAACGTGGTGGTCCTTCCAATTCATAGTTTCTTTCCTTTTTTTAACGCCAACATAAACACACTTCCTAACAATTGGGACATTAACACCGCAATTTATGCACTTACTTAATTCAGTTGGTTCATCCAGCCAAACGCGCCTTGGTAAAGAAGTAAACCCAGCCAAAAAACTAATATCCCCTTTTTCAGGTATCTGCTTATTGGCTAACATCCATGATGGAATGCCAAGATTTTCAACTTGCTTAAAAGACAATATCAATGTTTCCAAAAGCGAGTTTCCGACAGGAATTAAATATACAGGAGGTTTAAAATTAATACCGGGAGCTTTACCTGCTCCACCCTGAGTTGTAAATACAGGAAGCCTTACCAGGCCTAATGCACAGCATGCAGGGCAAAGACCGTGTTCAAAATCTCTTGAGTGCCTGAAATGTGAGATATACGTCCCGGTGGGTATTTCGTGAATTATCGAATTCGCCGACAGGAGTTTATCCTTTTTCTTATCATATCCCCAAAACTGATAAAACCTTTTTCGATCCCCAAAAAGGTTAAAACATTCACTGTTTTCTTCAAGTTTTCCGAACCATTCCAAAGGGAACTTATCAGGTGGATTGCTATTGTCGTTCGTTGGATTACCTTTGCACCAATATAATATTGCAAGAAGAAATCGAATAACAGCTACCCGGTCCATTGGGTTGCTGGCAGCAATCTGCCTGATATTGTGAGCTTCCAGCAGCGCCTCAATAATCCCAAGCCGCTTGAATCCACCATTGTGATAGAGGACGGGAATCCATTCCTCGTAAAGCAAGTTATAGTCTTTTGTTTTCATAAAATTACCTTTTGATAGTGAAGTTTTTCAATCTAATGTTTTGTATTGAATATGCCCGTACTATAGATTCAGTTGCTATGAAGGCTATAATCCATCAATTAATCAAAATATGAAAAAAGTCACTCAGAATCTATTTCCTTTCTCGAACATTCTTATTTCGAATTCGAACATTATTCGAAATAAAAGATTCGAGAAATAATAATTTATCCGCACTATTAGTAATAAATTATTATTTGAGTTATTTTGTATTATTATAGCTTGAAATAGCATGAAACTATACTATATTATAATTATAAACTCAATTAATATTCTTTCCCCTTGAAAAGAGTACATAAGTTGGAGAAGAGAGTACAATGATAAAGAATTACAAGAACCTAAGGATACTAAAAAATATCCCGGAAAGACTTAATTGGGTTATTGATGAATTTTATGGGTGTAATAAATCGAAATTTGCTGACAAATCAGATTTTCAATTATCACGTATATATAAATATACAACCGCTATTGAAACAACTTATAATCTTCCGAACATTGAAACAATTACTAAAATGGAAACTTCCGGAATAAATAAAGTTTGGATAGCTTTTGGCGTGCTGCCGTTGTTTGCAAGTAATCAAACGGGGATGGAATTGAGAATGTCTTATCCTCAATATTCAAGCTTTAAAACATTAACGGACGAACTGGAATTTTTCTTTGAAGATAAAAATATACACCAAAAGATTCAATTATGGATACTTCGTTTTTACAATTCAATTGATAGCTTTTGCAAGCTAAATAAGTTAGATAAAGATGAATTTGAACTAATATTGAATAAACGCACATCGTTATCCAGTACTATGTTGTATAATTTAATAAGGGCAGGAATCAATATTGAAGCTTTGTCAAAAACAAGAGAAACAACTTCCTGGTTTTCTGATTCTGAAATAGGGAACCAATTGTCAATGATATTTGAAACAAAGATTCAAACAGATGTTATCAAAGAAATGAGTATTGATGATTTGAAAATGGATAAAGAACTTTATGGATTTTTTCTGAATTTCATAGAAAGAGTGATCCTGAAAATAAACACTTATAATTTAGAAAAACGATAAAATGCAATTTCAACTTTCTGTTCTAATATTAATTATAATTTCAATTTCTTCCATATTTTCAGGGAACTACGACCAGGAAAGAATAGAGAAAATGAATTATAGGGCTTATTCACTTCATGAAGAAGAGCCATATAAATCACTTGCTATATCGGATAGTGTTATCAAGATTATTGGAAGTTCAATCAAAGTTTACGAATTATCAACTGCATATTTAAACAAATCAAGAGCTTATTATAAGATTGGAGAATACATTAATTCGCTAAAAGCAAATTACGATAGCTATAGAATCAATTTTAATATGAATTTTCTTAGGGGTCTGGCTTTAAACTATAATATGTTTGGGCTTCTTTATTCAAAAAAAGGATTACCGGATGATGCAATTGAAATGTTCGAAAAATCACTTTCAATTTCGAATGAGATTGAATTCGACGAATTGACACCAAACATTTTTAATAACCTGGGAATACTATATGAGCAAATAGGTGATTATCATAGAGCAATTTCCTATTTATTGAAGTCTGTAAGAATAGGAACAAAGAACGATATCAATTATAATCCGGGAATTGACTATATGAATATAGGGTGTATATTCATAAATATAGATCAAAGAGATTCTGCGAGCCATTATTTCGATTTAGCTCTCTCTTATGCTGAACCAAATACATATAACTATTTTCATATCAAATACAACTCAATACTAAATTCTATACAAACAAAGGATAGTACCAACGCAAAGCTTGAGTTAGATTTATTGATCGATATTTCGTTGAATAAAAAGTACTACACACTTTACTTCTATTATCTTGATCTTAAACTAAAATTACTAATTGCAAAGAATGAGTATGAAAAAGCACTGGTATTATATCATGAGGTTAATAGCAGGATTGATAAAATTGAAGACAAATTATTGATTAGTGAGTTTTATCAGAATTATGCAAGGTTAATATTAAAAACGCAACCCGAAAAATCAATCGAGTTATTTGACCAGTCTCTTGAAATTGACAATTACTATTCTGATTTAAATGGTCAAATAGAATTACATATTCTGAAATCAGAAGCATTCAAATTATTGAAAAACTATCATCAGGCATTTGAAGAAATTGAAATCGCAAATAAAATTAAGGATTCTATTTCAAATTTACGCAGTCTTAGGGAATTTGAATTTGTAAGAATAGCCGATAAATTAAAAACCGACAACTTAAAGAAAGAATTAGAAATTGAAAACTTGCAAAGTAAGTACCAGGTTCTTGCTTTCGTTATAATTTTTACATTAGGTTGTATCGCTTTATTCTTCTATTTGAAGGTAATAAATAGAAAACTAAAATTATCCCGCTTAGAGATTTCTGAACAAAAGAACAACTTGGAAAGTTCATCAGGGTTAATAAGAAAAGTAATTAAAAATAATCTAGACTACTACTCATACGAAATTCAAAGCTTCATGGATAGATTAGAATATTTAATAGAAGAAGGAAAACATAAAGATAATATTGAATTATTAAATCAATATATTGATAATTGTAAACTTCATATTAATGCATTGATTCATCTGAATGATCAGTCTGCTTCAAATAAAGTAGTTCGAGAATCAACTCCAATATTGAAAACTATTCGAAAGAAACTACAAGAATATAGCCGCATAATCAATGTTAAATCTTTATTAGTACACTTAGAAACTTCAACGGAGTTTTATTGGAAATTGAACCCTCGTTCGTTTGAGATCGTTTTTGATTTACTCTTTACTAACTTAATTTATTGTATCAATCAAAACTCATTATTGAATATTTCAATAATTGATGTGGAGGGGGGTACAATCTTTAAAATTCATACGAAATCATTGGATGAGAATGAAAATCCCCCTGCTTTAAATCAACCCGAAATTATTGAATCATTAGGTTATACCATACAAATATGTAATCAAATTATAAAATCAGATGATATGGAATTGTTTAATCATGGAAAAGAAATAGTAGCTTGCAGTGGATTTACAATTTTTTTCAAAAAATTAAAAGGAGAGAAAAATGTCGATATCACCACCAACAAATTTGAATTATAATAGTTCCAATGATAATTTAAATTGGGAGCCTAATCTTGATGGAGACTCTACAATAATTGAATACAAATTAGAAATCAGTAGTGAATGGCAACAATGGAATAGTCCGTTTCCCATTCCTCAAGCTCATTGTTTATTCGACCCTCCTCCCGGCACCTATAATGTAAAAGGAAAAACTTCAACCGGTGGTAAAACAGGACCACCTTCGGAAACAATTACTGTAGAAATTTCTGCTACATAAGAAGCTCCTTCCGGAACTTTTTTTTCTATTATCCCGACATGAAAAATATTCGAATTCGAATACAGAATATTCGAGTTATATCTAAAAACAATTAATACATTTGAATAATTGATGATTCATTAAGTAGCACTATGGCTAATTACTATAAAGTGGCAGAAAAATACAGGCCGAAGTTTGAGAGCCAGCCGGAATATAAAATTTTCAATTCCGGCGAAAAACTCGGAGAAATGTAGATTGAAGAGATACTGAATCACTTTTCAAGAAGGGCTTGTATTATAATTCTACAGTTCAATTATCAAAAAAAGGGTGTGCATTTACTTTTAGTTTTTTCAAAACAAGTTAGCTAAAAATAGTCGTCGTTCAGAACAGCCCAATGGGCAAGAAAAAAGGTTAATCGAGGCTCTCAGTACTTAACATTGACTTACAATATGAAGATTGAAGTAATGAGTTCTCTTTTAACCTTTTTTCGTTGTTTATTAATTCTATTTTATTGTGTAAAGAGTGGAGTTTCTGCTCTTTTTTTATGTCAGAAACGTCACGGATTAGTAGCAGATTTAAAATTGTTCATTATTAGAGTGTTATAAATGATTGAATATAAAAGACTTGTAAAGGGAAATAGTCGGGGTGATAGGATTTGAACCTACGGCCTCTTCGTCCCGAACGAAGCACGCTACCGGACTGCGCTACACCCCGAAAATCTATTTAAAGTACTGTCACTCGAAGCACCCCGCTCTTGGCGGGGCTACACCCCGAAAATCTATTTAAAGTACTGTCACTCGAAGCACCCCGCTCTTGGCGGGGCT
>CAYVVD010000035.1:10761-16607 GCA_964454975.1 uncultured Hyphomicrobiales bacterium
CCCGTAAATCTATTTAAAGTACTGTCACTCGAAGCACCCCGCTCTTGGCGGGGCTTCAACCCCGTAAATCAAAAAAGCAAATCTAAGCAGTTTATTACAGAAATCATAATCTAATCGAGTTGTGAAAGTATTGAAAATATCCACAAAGTGATTTTCAATTGCGTAAATCTTCTCTTAATTTTAATAAATTCAAATCTATTAAGAATCGTTAACGTTATTGTCTATATTAAGGAGAGGATACGGTGTATTTAGAATCTGAGACATTTAAGGAATCAGACTTTTCAAAGAATAACCTCATAAAAGGTGAATATAATAATTGTAACTTCCTGAATTGCTCATTCAAATCACAAAACCTGACTGATTATATTTTTGTTGATTGTAGTTTTGAAAATTGCGATCTAAGCAACGTTAAGTTGGCTAATACATCAATCCGTGATGTTATATTCAGGAATTGCAAGTTATTGGGATTGCGATTCGATGATTGCAATGATTTTCTGCTTTCATTCAACTTCGAGGATTGTATTTTAAGCTTTTCGTCGTTTTATAAAGTAAAAGCTTTAAAAACAAGATTTTCGAACTGCAGATTACACGAAATTGACTTTACTGAGGCCAATCTTAGTGGTTCAATATTTGATTGTTGTGATTTACACGACGCAATATTCGAGATGACGAACCTGGAAAAGGCAGACCTGCGATCAGCATTTAATTTTAATATTGACCCGGAATTAAACAGAATAAAAGGGGCAAAGTTTTCAACTCTAAATATATCCGGGCTATTGGGCAAGTATGGTATTAAAATAGAGTAATCTAATTCAAGTTTTCATTTTCTTTTTCATTAGCTATTCCCCACTTACCTGGTTGATCTGTGCCACGCGGACGTCACGCCGTTTCTTGGCAAGATCACGAAGGTCTATTACTTTATCAGCTTCATCTACAATTTCAGCGCCGAGAATAGTTTCAAGTACATCTTCCATAGTCAGGAGCCCTTCCACTCCGCCATATTCATCCACGACAACAAAAATATGTTGCCTTCGCTGGAGGAATTGCTCGAGAGCATCATCCAACCTTGCATTCTCGGGAACTATGTAAACTTCTCTCAAGAGACGGCGCAATCTCATTTCCGTTTTGCCATCCAAAGCAGCGCTCATTATATCACGGCTAAGAACATAGCCTATCACACCTTCGTCGAGGGATTCCCCTTCCCAAACGGGAAACCGGGAATACATCTTAATTTCCGGCTTGTTGATTATTTCGCTAATTGTCTCATCTGCATTGCAACTGAAAACAACTGTTCGTGGAGTCATAACATCGGAAACGTACACTTCGCTGAAATGCATTATATTCTTTAGAATTCGATATTCATCGGAATCCAGTGAGCCTTCTACATGTGCAGATTCAACAAGCAAAGAAATCTCTTCGCGTGATGCTTCTTCATGGCTGCTTCCTGTAATGCTTTCAATTAACTTGTTAGAGAAGTAAATAAAAGGTTTAGCAAAAAATGCATAAATACCAAGGATACCTGATATGCTGAGCGCGAAACCGTTAGCAAGCTTCATTCCTACACCAATCGCCACAATCCTCAAAGTAAATATAAGAAGGAAAAAAACGGCGAATACTGTTATATCGATAACAAGCGGAGTTGCATTCGAAAAGATTATTTTACCTAATAACAATGAAGCAACCGCAAAAAGAATCATCTCCATAATTGAGTAAGAACCCATTGAATCGTCATAATTCATCTTTAGGTTTAATAGCTTCTTTGCCCTTTTATCACCATCGGCAACAATGTTTTGCAGCTTATCATGTGAAAGTGAATATAGCAATGAGGAAAGGAATGCGGCAATAGCACCGGCAAAAGTAAGTAACGAGACTAAAAAATAATCCATTAACCGGGGGATTAACCTCCGCCCATTTAATTGAACATAATAATACAAAAATACAAATTTTTCAATTCAGTCTAAATACTCGAAACAAAAGAGCTTAAAGCAATTAATATAATGAACGTATTTCCTTCATATATGATTTTATCTCTTCGCCTATTTTTTTCAGTTGAATTTCGTCCCAGGCATATTGCAACGTCCATTCAGAATCCTCAATACCTGTGTCTGCGAGCTTACTGAACAGAAGCCTTGCCCTGTAAGTTTGCTGCCCCGGGAACATTTTGCTTATCAAATAAGCGTAGACTTTCATCTGAATTTCGTATCTCCCTCCATAGAAATCTTTTTGTGATTTTTGCAGCTTGTTGGTTTTCCAGTCCCATACTTCATATTCGCCATCTAAATTAACAAGTGCATCAATCGAACCAGTTATAAAATCATGGCCTACAGGAAGATTGAGGCTGTGCTCAGTAATTATACCATCAATCTCAACACTTTGCAGAAGTTTTGAATTCATAATGTTAGCACATTCCAGCGCAACAGTTTTTTTAATTTTTTCAGAGACTGTTCTTTCAAACCCTGCGGCAACTATATCTATTGAAGCTGCAAGCAATTCCCTGTCTAATTTTCCATCAATGTACCAATCATGCATTTCCTGCATAGTTTTGTGCAGCAGGGAGCCATGGAGAGTAGCAACGATTCTGTCGTTTTCTTCCGTATGCAGCGGATTAGGCAATATCAGTTCGGTATCTTCTTTGTCAGGGAAGCCGTAAAGGTATTTATGCTTGTAGGTGTCTTCATCACTTTTGAAAAGCATAAAACGCGAAGCCGAGAAAACTTCATTTTCTATTAAATAGTCTATCTTTTTATTAAGTATTATTCTTTCAGTCTTTTCTTGGCTAAAACTAACATCAGAATCAGGTTCAGGCAATAAATATTTGATAATCTTAATTATTAGCGGGAAACTTGCTACTTTGATTTCACCATTATTGTAATATTTAAGATTTTCCTCAAATCCGATTTCATCAGGCAAATCCTCCGGTCCGGACTCATGTGGTAAAATACCACAAGCGGGCAGCAGAAGTTTTGCCAGCCCGCCAAACTCACCAAAATTACCATCGCCTTTAGTACTTAATGTAGAGCTTATGAATAAATGGTCCTTAGCGCGTGTCATGGCAACATAGAGAATCCTTTTTTCTTCTTCTTCTCCTTTTTGATTTTCATACAATTTATTCAGGTAATGATTTGGGGTTACCGTTTCAATAAATTCGCCATTCGGCCCGTTTGCAGCATTTATTTTAAAGCTAATCCCGTACTTATCATTTACCAGGAGTGGCTCGTTTCTACCACCCCTGCTGTTAGTATCATATAGAATAACTACGGGAAATTCCAACCCTTTGGAGCCGTGTATAGTCATAATATAAACGGCATTCTGCGAAAATGTCATCCTTGCCTGGCTGTCATCAGAACTTTCGGCCAGCATCTCAAGTTCATTTACAAAATCATGAATGTTGCGAAATCCTACACTTTCAAAGTTGGCAGCAAATTCACTGAGCTTGTCAATATTTGATATGATTTGTTCTGCACCGGGTTTATGAGCAATATTTTCCCACCATCGGCTCTCTTCGAGCAGAATACCAAGCAGTCCGGAAAGATTATAACCCGGCGATATTATAAGCATCTTGTCAAGCGTTTCGAAGGTATAAGCAATTTCAGATTCTTTTTTATGCGATTTGTAATAATCTCCGAATTTCTCCCAGTAGCTAATACCATTGCATTTAGAAATCTCGAATAAATGCCGGTCGCTTAAACCAAAAAATGGGGATTTTAAAACTGCTGCAAAGGACATGCTGTCGTGCCTGTCCCGCAGGAACTTCAAATAACTCAAAACATCAGTCACTTCCTGTGATTGGTAAAATCCTTTGCTGCTTGCAAGTACATAGGGAATACATTGATCGGTAAGCTGTTGCGATAGTTGGTCAAAATTTTTTGCAGTACGGGCAAGAATCGCTATGTCCGAAAAAATATATGCATCCCCCTTTTCATTATTGATAATACCATCATTAATTATCCGGCTAATCAATGCAGGAACCGAGACATATTCCGGAACAATATCATCTGAAATAAGGATATTAGCAGAGCCTAACTCTGAACTTTCTCCTGTATCAAAAACATCAGTTGAACGCGCTGCAATCAATTCATCGTATTTGACCGAATATTCATTTTTGCTAATAAATAGCTGCCTGCACACATAATTCACGAATGCCGCAACGCCGGGAAGGAGGCGGAAACTTTGCCGGAGCCGAATATCTCCATGTTGTTCAGCCTGGCTTAAGGGCACAGGATAATTTATATTTGCACCCTGGTTTGAATCGAAAATATCCCGGGCAGCCTGGTTGAATACACGTATGTCTGCATTACGGAAGCCATAAATCCCCTGCTTGGCGTCGCCAACAATAAATAATTCAGGGGCGCCCATTTCGCTATTAATTGCAATTTTCTTTACAATCGAATACTGGATACGGTTCGTATCCTGGAATTCATCAACCAGTATGTGTGTATAGGCTGATGCAACTTTCCGGGCTATGTCCTCAAAACCAAGCAATTCATCAGCAAGAATGAGCATATCGTCGTAGTCAATAGCACCTTCATCCTTTTTTCTGGATGTCATATATTCTTCAACTCGAAGCGAAAGTTTAAAGAGTGTATGGCTGAGATTTTCCGCTATTAATTCAAAATCCGAATTTGCAAGCGCTTCAGCAAGACCGATTAGTGGCTTGTAATCCCGCATCCGTGCCAGGGATAATAATTCACTGTCGGCATTGTTTGAGATTTTTTTTCTGATAGAGCCAAAGTCTTTAGTAAAAATCAAGTTCAGGCAATACAAGCAAATTTCGAGCGCCTTGTTCAAATCAACAACAACATCCGAGTTTGCAATTAGCAGAGTGTTGACAGCTTCAAGCTGTGATAAATCGCTTTCATCAATTGAAATTCCCTTAATCGCTCTTGAATTAACAGCCCTGAACAATTCAATTGCATCGCTCAGAATCTCGCTCACATTGTACTCGATTTCGCCCCGGATTAAATTGTTATAACTTCCGGTGTCATCATACAATAAGGCAATATCCGGGAATATCTCTCTCTTACTAAGTAAAGTGCTTAAATACTTTTCGGTATTATCAACACCGATATTCCGCAATAAATCGAGTGTATCTTTTGAAAAAACATCCTCAGCTTCAACGGCGGCTTCAATCGTATTGCGAATAGCGTCACGCTTCAGTATAAGCTTACCGGCATCGCTTAGCTCGGCAAAATTTGGAATAATTCCTGCCTCAATGGGATAATCCCTAATGAGCGAGGAGCAGAAACTGTGAATAGTCGAGATTTTTGCATTTGTGAGGCGTTCGCGCAGATAACGCAATTTCTTGAGCTCGCTCGATTCTGTCGCAGCAGCTATCAAATCGCCCACTTCCCTAACAACACGGGATAGCATTTCCGCTGCTGCTTTGCGAGTGAATGTAATAGCAAGAACACGGGCAGGGTCGGTAAAATCCCTTCCACGTGAGGGAGTCAGAATAATACGGAGGTAGCGGTCAACTAGTACACGGGTTTTACCAGAGCCAGCATTGGCGGTTACAACGCATGAACCGGGGAAGTCCACTGCAAGCTTTTGTTCACGAGTGGGTTTCATCAAATACTGTTTATCAAATTCATCAATATACTAAAGGGCGGAAATTAAGCAATATTAAATTGTAATCAAGCGCTAATATGATATATTTGAAGTTCCTTTAATACCGCAGGGTGAGTCCCGCCTTCGGCGGGAGTAGCTCGTCAGCTCATAACCCGAAGCTTGTAGGTTCAAATTCAATTGCAAATCTTTGTAACACTAATGACTACGGTAATTTAATTTGAATAATTAAGCAATATTAAATTGTAATCAAGCGCTAATATGATATATTTGAAGTTCCT
>CAYVVD010000036.1:0-16447 GCA_964454975.1 uncultured Hyphomicrobiales bacterium
ACAGAACTATTTCGCTTATTTTTTCGAACATCTCCCTCTGACCGGAATTGTAACTGACCCGGATGAGATCACTCTGACATTTAAGGAACATGACTGGGGAAAAGAACTCTTTGCTCAAATAAATAATGCTATTGAAAATTTTGACAGAGCGAGATTAAAGGAAATTCGCCATCTTGACGAGCAAAACTGGAATGAGGAATGGGACAAGAAACAGTTGCCGGTAGAAGTAAATAAAAAACTTGTAATTTCTCCTGAAAAATATAAAGATGAATTTAAACATGAATATGTTATAGTCATTGATTCCAGGATGACTTTTGGAACAGGCATTCACCCTACAACCCGCCTTTGTTGCGATTTTCTTTTAGATTCAGGAAAAAAAGGACAGGCCTGGCTTGATATTGGGTGCGGCACAGGTGTGCTGGCAATTCTTGCTGCTAAGTTAGGGGCAAATAATGTCGATGCTTTCGATAATCACGACTGGGCTGTCGAAAACACTATTTCTAACGCAAAGAAGAATATGGTCGAGTCAAATATCAACACATCTCAATCTGACATCGGAAGTTATCCATATAAAACTTACGATGGAATCACAGCAAACTTGTTTTCAGGTTTGCTGATTGAGAATTTTCCGGTGTTGTATAATTCACTTAAACCAGGCGGCCTTTTAATTTGTTCAGGTGTGATTTCTAATGAAGCTGATTTAATAAAAAGGCTTGCTATAGATGCAGGTTTTACTCTCAAAGGTATGACAATTGAACCTGATGATAGTGAAAACTCCTGGGTTGCATTCAAGTTTAAAAAGGAGGGAAATGAATTACGCAGGAATTGACATTGGGACAAATACAATACTGATGATTATTGCTAATTTTGATGGAAATAGAGTACTTACTGAAATAAATGATTATCACGGCATTGCAAGACTTGGAGAAGGATTAAGCCAAAGTGGCAGAATTTCAGATAATGCGATTAAGCGAGGACTGGATATACTTTCAGGGTATAAATCTGAAATAGAAAATAATAAGGTTGCCAAGGTATATGCTTGTGCGACAAGCGCAATGCGGGACGGTAGCAATTCAACCGAAGTCAGGCAAATCTTCGAAAAAGCGCTGGGTTACAGGATCAATGTTATAAGCGGCAATGAAGAAGCTGAGTTAACCTATTCAGGGAGTATTACTGAAAACGGCCCGGCATCGCTGGTTGATATCGGTGGCGGCAGCACCGAATTTATATCAGGAATTGATGGAAATATTAAAGTCCGGAAAAGCTTGGATATTGGTTCTGTAAGATTTACAGAGAAATTTTTTCACACCTCCCCTCCCTCTCCTGCAGAAGTAATTATTGCCAGGGAAGAAATTGACAGAGAACTTTGTTGCCTTAATAAAATTGATTTTGAAAAAGACTTCTATGCTGTATCCGGGACACCGGTAACTATTACAAGGACTCACAGGAGAATAAATGGTCTGGATGAGGACTTCAAACAATGTATATTGTCAGCTGATGAGTTAAATAAAGTTCTTGAAAATTACCTCAAGTTAAGCGCGAATGAAATTGCAGATAAATTCGGCATTCATCCGCTACGTGCAGATGTAATTACAGCAGGTGCGTTAATCCTCCAAAGGATATTCGATTATTTTAATTTAGATAAAATCACCGTAAGCACGAAAGGATTGCGATATGGCGCTCTTTTGCGGGCAGCAAAAAAATAATTGGTAAGAAGGTCAATCAGGCTTAATTTTGCAGATTGTATTATAGAATAAAAAGGAAAGGATTACTATGAAAATGGGATTAATTAGAAATTTGGCTTTTCTCCTCCTTGCAGGAATTATCCTCATTAGCTGTGGTGGTAAAAAAGAGTCTCCACTGCTTAAAGAAGAAATTACACATGAAAATCTTGATGAGCTGGCTCAGAAGATGCAGGACGATGAGAACCTGACAACAGAGGAAGTGAGCAATTTTATGACAGGGCTTCAAAGAATGAACAACGATTCAATCGTTGGCAGGACAGTCGGCGAAGTAATTGACAGAAACATTGAGTTTGTAAACAAAGCAACCCTTCAAAACGCCCTTGCAATTGCCAAAAGAAAAATGCTTGCCGTTAACCATGGTTTCAACTTCCACGGCTTAATGAAAGATACCACAGCCGATGGCAAGTTAATGTTCAAGCTCAACTACACGGTTATCAATAAATCTGAAAAGATTTTAACCGGCATCAAGGGAAGAATTGAATACAGGAACAATGCAAACCAGATTGTTAAAGCTCATATAATTGAAGTAAATGATATGAATATCACCGGTAAATCACAGCAATCATTAAGCTCACAGTTCCCATACAACTCCGAAAACAACAGGGACCAGATTGTATGGAACCAAGGCAAGGCATTAGCGCCGATATGGGTGCCGCAACAGCTAAACTTCTCCGACGGCTCGGTGGTAACAATACTTGATGAACAGCAACAACAAATGTAAGCTAATCTGAATATTATTAATAAGCCCGTCTTTCCAACGGGCTTTTTTTTTCATATCTCATAGATGATTAATATATACGACAAACAGTTCCGGTCATTGATTCGAGCTTTAATTAAAACAAAACTATTTAACTTAGTTAATTCGACATAATTGTTAAATGGGCAACAATATAGCAGAATTTCAAGTAGAAGTTTTCGACACCCTAAGTTCAGTAGAGATAGAAAAAACTTCCTGTTTATATTCATATCCACCCTATCCAATGCCGGCATAAAACACAGTCAGGTCATTTTTTTATTGGAATTCAAGCCTGGACATCGAAAAAAGCGATATTCAGGAAACAAATTTGTATGAAAAGAGAATAGCAGGCAAAGAAAATATTCATATCGAGCAAACGGCTCTATACAGCGGCTATCTTGTATGGAATTGTACAGGTGTTCCTTCAGGCGTTTACCTGATTTTTATAAAACACGGTACTGCCAGTAATGTAATCAAAGTGATTGTTGCAAAATAATAGTCATTTAAAAAAATAAAGATGATGATTAGTATGATTTAATATTCTCGATTGGGAGTTGAATTTCAATTAAGCATTCATACACATTTTCGTAAACATATTGAGCGCTTTTAGCTGTTAACTGCCATTCTGAATATTGAATCTCATAAAGCCTTGTTTTCAACCAGGCCTTTTTTCAATTTAGTAAACCCTTTACGGCCTACCTTCAAATCCATTTAACTATCGAAGTATTTATTTTATTCGACATTACCGAATTAAATCAGAATATCAAAATCGCTTGAATCGTTGAAATTATCAGATGTAATTGAACAGGTTATATTAAATTGGGCAACCCTGTGCCAGATAAACAAATTATTCCTAAAATTAAAGTAAATTATATCCATTCAGAAGACTATTCAAAACTTTGTCCTGAACAAGGCATCGTTAACAATTTCTTCCTGCTCGCGCAGATGGTGTTTATATGAACCGGTTGACGTGGATGCGCTCGCCTTCCTGCCTACATATTTAAGCTTACTCTTGTCTCCTATTATATCCAGAAGTTCAGGAAACAGATAACTCCATGCTCCCATATTTTGCGGCTCTTCCTGCACCCACAAAATCTCTTTTGCATTACTGTACCTGTCAACCAATTCCATTATCGCTTTTTTATTCAGCGGATATAATTGTTCCAGCCTCGTAATAGCAACATCATTTTTTTCTTGTTTTAGCTTCTCAGAAAGTAGGTCATAATAAATTTTGCCGGAAGTAATGATAAGCCTATTTATTTCATTTGGATTTTGCGCACCTGAATCGTCAATCACATGCATAAAATTACCTTTTGCCAAATCACTAACTGATGATACAGCTTGAGGATGTCTCAACATACTTTTTGGAGTCATAATAATAAGGGGCATTTTATGTGCAAGCTTTACCTGTCGCCTTAGAGCATGGAAATACTGTGCAGGAGTTGTAAAATTTCCAACAATCATGTTTTCGTCGCCGCAAAGCTGGAGAAAGCGTTCAAGGCGTGCTGATGAATGCTCCGGTCCCTGGCCGTCATAGCCGTGAGGCAGCAGCATCACAAGATTGGATGTAACACCCCATTTTACTTCGGAACATGCAATAAATTGATCAATAATCCCCTGGCTGATATTTGCAAAATCACCAAATTGGGCTTCCCAGATTGTAAGGCTGTTTTTGGCAATTATGCTATATCCAAATTCAAAGCCAAGCACGGCCATTTCAGAAAGCGGGCTGTCAAATATGCGAAGTTTTGCCTGGTTCGGTGAAATATCATTCAGAGGAATATATACCTCCTCGGTCTGCATATCGGTGATTGACGCATGGCGTTGGCTGAATGTCCCTCGGCGGCTGTCCTCGCCTGTGAAACGGATTTCGTTTCCGTCAAGCAAAATTGAACCAAACGCGAGAGCTTCTGCCATTGCCCAGTCAATATCAGGCTTCTTGCTTTCGAACATCCTCCTACGCTGTTTCAGTCCACCCAATACCTTTGGATTTATGTTCACCCAGTCCGGAACTGTTGTGATAGCATCAGTTATTTTCTCAATTGATTCAATAGGTACAGAAGTATTTATTGGGCTTATTGCCTGCCCCCATTTTTCCTTTTGGATAAACCTTTTGTTTTCTGAGTGACCCTTTCTTGCAGCAAAAGCATCATCGAGTGACTGTTTATATTCTTTCCTGATTTCGGCAGCACTATTAGGATCTAATACATTTTCTTTTGTGAGTTCTGATTCATACATTTCCCTCACAGGTATCATTGATTTGATTTTCTTATATAGCAACGGTTGTGTATAGCTCGGTTCATCAGCTTCATTATGGCCATACTTCCTATATCCATAATGGTCAATTATTATATCCGAATGGAACTTTTGCCTGTATTGGAAAGCAAATTCGGCAGCCATATTCACAGCTTCAGGATTATTTCCATTAACGTGGATTATTGGGCACTGAATCATCTTGGCTATGTCGGTAGCATAGACAGAAGAACGTGATGATTCGATTGTAGTAGTAAATCCAATTTGGTTGTTTATAATTATATGTATTGTTCCGCCGGTTTTATAACCTTCCAGCTCAGATAAATTAAGAGTTTCTGCAACTATCCCCTGCCCTGCAAAAGCAGCATCGCCATGAATCAGTATTGGAAGCACTTTAGTATATGAGTAATCCTTAATTTCATTTTCAATTGCCCGCGCCATTCCTTCTATTACAGGATTTACTAGTTCAAGATGGCTTGGGTTAGGTGATAAAATAACTTTGAGCTTGCCACCCCTGTGTGATATGTAAACACCTTCATCTCCCAGGTGGTACTTTACGTCACCAGAACCTTGATAAAGGGTGGGATCAATGTCTCCGTCAAATTCATTAAAAACTACTTTCTTGGATTTACCGATATTGTTAACAAGAACGTTTAATCTGCCCCTGTGGGCCATTCCAATAACCATTGTGTCAAGGTTGTCATCAGCTCCGTTTTCGAAAATATGGTCAAGTAAAACAATGGCAGATTCGTTGCCTTCGAGGGAAAAACGTTTGTGACCAATATATTTTGTATGGAGAAAATCTTCGAATGTTTCGGCTTCGACAAGTTTCTTATATATTCTTATTTTCTCTTCACTTGAGTAAACCATTTGATTCTTTTTCAGTTCAAGCTTAGTTTTAATCCACTCTTTCTTTTCCGGATCCTGAATATGCATGAATTCAATACCGATGGGTCCACAGTAGGTTTCGCGCATGAGTTCGATTATATCCCTGAGTGGAATATTGTTGTTTTCCCAGGAATCATCAGCGTGGAAAACCCTGTCCAAATCCCATATTGTAAAGTTGTAAAAAGCAGGGTCAAGTTCAGGATAATAATAGGACTGTAGCCCGAGAGGATTCACGGACGCAAGAAGGTGCCCCCTCACCCTGTATGCATTAATAAGACGCATTACATGAGCGCCTTTCTCTGATATATCCTTATTATGGTCATAAAAACCACCTATACCTGCGTCAGGAGCATCGTGTTGCCATCTTACCGGCTCAAACGGGATTTTAAGGCTTGCAAATATCTGGTCATAGAAATGTTGTTCGCCAATTAGCAATTTATGAATGTATGCAAGAAATTCTGCTGATTGTGCACCCTGAAGTATCCTGTGATCGTATGTACTAGTAACAGTTACAACTTTAGAAACTGCAAGGTTTGTAAGAGCTTCCGGCCTCACTGCCTGAAATTCAGGTGGATAGTCTATTGCGCCAACGGCCAAAATCAAACCTTGTCCGCTCATTAGGCGAGGACTTGATGCAGTAGTTCCTATCATTCCGGGGTTAGTGAGAGTTACAGTCGTGCCTTCGAGGTCGTCAAGCTTTATTTTGTTATTTCTTGTTTTGCTAATTAGCTCTTCGAACTTCTGTATAAACTCAGAAAAGTTTAGGTTCTGAGCATTTTTTACATTTGGAACAATCAACATTCTTGTTCCGTCTTTTTTTGTAACGTCAATTGCAAGACCGACATTTATTGAGTTTCGCCTAATACGGTGGGGCTTACCATCAACTCTTGCGTATGCATCATTCATGTGAGGATGCTTAGCAAGCGCTTTAACAAGGGCCCAAAGCAAGATATTTGTAAAAGACACTTTAGGTCTTTTCAGCTTTAAGAGGTATTTATTTATCACTCTCCTGTTCTCGTCGAGAGCTTTAACAGGAATAACTCTTACTGAGGATGCAGAGGGAACTTCGATACTGTCTTCCATGTTTTCAGCAATCTTCGATAGTATCGGCGAGAGGGGTATCAGTTCTTCGTATGACTCCAGGTTCAAATTTCTATTATCTTTTTGATAATTTCCTGTATTGGCACTTCCATTAGTTTTTTTTTGTTCAAGGGGGAAAACAGAAGACCCGTGAACTTTATCAAAATAGAGACGCCATTCTTTACTTACAGATTCAGGATCGCGCAAGTACTGGAAATACAACTCATCTTCAAAAGCTTTATTCGGGCTAAGCATATCAGGCTCTGGGAAAATAAAAAAACGGGGCAATTACTATGCCTTTTTCATGGGTTGAAAACGTATCTGGAAATTAGTGATTGTAACTACAGAAATAAATTAACGGATTAATACTTCTCTTCAGAATCCCTGATTAATTCTAAAATATCATCAGTTTTTTCTGCTGATTTTAATTCCTGCAAAACGGATGAATCATTTAAAATTCTTGAGATTTTGCTAAGAAGCCGCAGGTGCATACCTACATTATTCTCCTTCCCTAACAACATAAATACAATTTCTACCGGTTTGTCATCTAATGCCTCGTAATCAAGCGCTTCGGAAAGTACAGCAAAAACACCAATTGAATCGGTAACAGCATTAGTTTTTGCATGGGGAAGCGCAATACCATTCCCCACGCCTGTTGACATAATCTTCTCGCGTTCAAATATTTGACGAATTGCCTCATCCTCATCAGTTATTTTTCCGGACTTTGATGCAAATTTAACAAGATTAACAAGGAGGTCTTTTTTATCCCTTGCTTTTAGCCCGATAATAATAGTTTCTTTCCCAATTATTTCGCTGATTTTCATGTATATACCGAATTTATGCTGTTTTCCATTGATTGATTTGGCCTGAATATTTTTTAGCGAGTAGTACAGCATTTTCATAAACTGAACTCTCGCCATATACGAAGAATGCCCCCTTTTCTTTAGCAGGAATCATCAGTACAGAATCACCATCTTCAAAATTAATTTTAACACCTTCGACTAATTCCCTGTTGATTCCCTCAGAGTGAGCCATTGCTTTTCTCATTACAGTACCCTTCGACTTCCAGGGGCAATCAATTTCAAGGACATGCTGATATCTTGTTGGAAGCATAGCATCAAGCTGTGAAATCTGCCATTTAGTCCTTGCAAGCATTTCGAGGATTTTTCCCACAGTGTACATACCATCAGAAGCAAACAGGAAATCCCTAAAAATATAACCTCCATAAATCCCGCCAACAAAATGAACCTTTTCATCCCTTGTAACTTCCATCATCGCAGAATGATTGTTCTTTATTTTAATCACTTCAATGTTGTATTCTTTGGCAATTTCTTCTATTTCGTTTGTTGCGGTAATTGGAACTGCTATTTTGTAAGGTTCACGTTCCCTGTTAGTCTCAAGATATAACTTGGTTATAATTGACAGCATCCTGTTAGCAGAATACCACTCACCTCGTTCGTCAATTACAGAGATTTTTTCAGCGCCTGCTTCCAGCCTGAATCCAAGTTCGTACCCCAAAGCTTTCATTATTTTACCTGTCTGGTCACTCGTCGAGTTTTTATGTGATGGTTCAGGATGAAATCTGCTTGCATCAACAAAATCATTTAAAGATAATGCTTCTACTCCAATCTTTCCTAGTATTGACGGGAAAATTGTTGCAGCAAAACCAAAAGAGTAATCCATTAACAGTTTGAATTTTCTGTCTGCGATTACACCTGCGTCAAGCGACTCAAGGTACCTGTTAATGTAAACTTCGTTTGCTCTCTCAGGATATCGTATAGTTCCTACTTCATCGTAGTGAACACGCTTAATATCTTCTCCAAAAAAATATCTCTCAATCTTTTTTGTGCTAGAAATTGAAATGTCTCTTCCTTCTTTGTTGAAAAGAATAATGTCAGAATATCCCTCAACTCTTGGAGAACGTCTGACATGAAAACCTGCTGTGTATCTTCCTGTGAGAAGTTCCTGCCTGGTTTGAGGAATTGAAGTCGTCTGAAGGTCATTTACGTCAACCCCGACAGAAGTCAATCCTGCACTGATTGCGCGTTTCATAATCCTGGAAATCCTGTCAGGATCACGGCTTGCAAGAATCTGAGTCTTTTTACCGAGCATCATTCCAAATGCCATTCCCAGCTTTGCCCCGAATTCAGGATTGATATCAATGTTAGAGATACCGGAAATCCTTGCGTCAGTGAATAGCTCCTTAAGCCATTTCTCTTCCTGAACAAGGGAGAATGATAAGGTTGCACCGGCTTCAACTTGTTTATTTGGCCAAAGTTTTATATTCGAATTTAATCTCGCGCCCTCACCTATAATACATCCTTCTGAGACAAATACATTTTCTGCAATAGTGGCAGAGCCATCAATTTTGCAATTATTGCAAATTACATCAGCTGTCATCTCTGCAAAATCTCCAATTTCAGTATCATGCCAGAGTGTTGTGCCGGAGATTTTTGCACCGGCTCCAATTATTACATTGTCTCCAATTATGCTGTCAACGATGCTCGCATGAGCTCCGATTCTGACATTGTTTCCAAGAATTACATCACCGCTAAATGTTACAGATGAATGAATATCACAGTTCTCACCTGTAAATATTTTGTCCTTTTTTATACCTTTCACCTCAATGTTTACACGGCCTTTCAATGAGTCCCTCTCTCCTTCCTGGTATTCATTCAAGTTGCCAACATCGCGCCAGTAACCTTCGGATACAAATCCGTAGAGAGGCAAGTTTTTCTGAAGCATTAATGGGAATAAATCCTTACTAAAATCAAATTCTTCCTGGTATGGAATTAAATCCAATATCTCGGGTTCAAAAATATAAATGCCAGTGTTAATTGTATCGGAAAAAACCTGCCCCCACGAAGGTTTTTCAAGAAAACGGGTAATTTTCCCTTCATCATCTGTAATTACAATACCATACTGCAGAGGTGCACTTACACGAGTAAGCAGGATTGTCGCCTGGGCGCCCTTTTCTTTGTGGAATTCAAGTGCTTTGCTGATGTCAAAATCTGTAAGAACATCGCCGCTTATAATTATAAATCTTTCGGTCAGGTACTCGTAAGCGTTTTTAACCGCACCGGCTGTACCATAATCTGCCTGGGCAATGACATAATTCATTTTTATACCGAAGTTTTCGCCATTCTCAAAATAATTTGTAATTTTTTCAGGCTGAAAATAAAGAATAGAAAGTATGTCTTTAATATCGTACTTCTTCAATAAATTAACAATGTGTTCCATCATCGGTGTGTTCGATATTGGAACCATCGGTTTGGGAATTGCCATTGTTAGCGGTCTTAGCCTTGTGCCAAATCCACCGGCCATAATCACGGCTCTATTCATTTAAGCCTCTATCATATTTTTGAATAGAATAGAACAGGCAATTTATTGATTTTAGCATAAGCTTTCAAAAAATTTTAAATACTTGGCCCAAATTCTTATTTTAGACAGATTATAAAGGATTTGGCAGGTGTTTTATTAAATGAATTGCTAATCAATTCATACACAATATATTTACTCATTTTACACGACATATTTTGTCAATTAACGGAATTAACTAATTGAAAGTATTGATTACAGGAGCTACAGGATTTATCGGAAGTCATGTAGCAGAAGTATTTGAAAATAAAGGATTTGACATTGTTTGTACTGTTCGCAAAACAAGTAATCTCAGATGGCTAAAGGACAAACCTTACAATCTGCTATATGCTTCGCTTTCTGACAAGAGCAGTTTAGTGGAAGCAGTTTCTGACGTAGATTATATTGTGCATGTGGCAGGATTAACTGCTGCAAGGAACTATGAAGAGTTTTTACGTGGCAACAGGGACGGAACAATCAACCTTGCAGAAGCAGTAATTGAATCCGGAACTACTCTCAAACGCTTCGTTCATATAAGCAGCCAGACAGTAAGCGGTCCTTCCACTTCGCTTGAGCTGCCTGTTACTGAAGATACACCCTGCATACCAATCACATCGTATGGAAAAAGCAAGTTCGAAGCTGAAAAAGCCATTTTAAGCTACAGGGAACATTTTCCTGTTACAATAATTAGGCCGCCGGCAGTCTTTGGGCCAAGAGATACGGCTATCTTTGATGTATTCAAAACAATTAAAACGGGACTAGCTCCATTAATCGGATTCACTCCAAAATACGTAAGTCTTATTCATATTAATGATTTAGCGCGTGGTATCTTAGATGCTGCTATTGCTGAGAATACTGCTAATGAGACCTACTTCATCTCATCTGAAGAATTTTACACCTGGGAGCAGGTTAATAAATTAATTGCCAATGCATTTGGCAAAAAGCCAATTTTAATAAAACTACCACACTTACTGGTGCTTTCATTAGCATGGTTATCAGAACTTATCGGGAGGTTTTCAAAGCACCCACCGGTATTTAATTATGAAAAAGGGATAGATTTTATACAGAGTTATTGGACATGCTCAACCGAGAAAGCAAAAAGGGATTTTGGATACAGGCAGCAAGTTTCAATTGAGGAAGCTGTTGCAATCACCGTTGAATGGTACAAATCTCAGAAGTGGCTTTAATCAATGAAAATTTTAAGCAAAATAAGAGCTTTTCTTGTTAGCGGCCTTATAATATTAGCTGCATTTTCTTTGTTCGTTTCTTACGTTTATAACCTATCATCAGGCGAATTAAATTCATTAGAAATCAACGGTTTGACAGATTCAGTTGAAATCATGTTTAACGATCATTACATTCCGAAAGTTTTATCTGCTAATGAAGATGACCTTTTTGTAGCCCTTGGTTATATGCACGCAAAAGACAGGCTTTGGCAAATGGACTTATTACGGCGCAAATCGCAGGGGAGGTTATCTGAAATTCTGGGCAAGAGCAGTTTTAACGAAGACTACTTAATCAGACATTTCCAGTTAGAGGAGATTGCTGAAGAGATTTATAGTAATATAAGCCCTAAATCCAGACGGATACTCCAGAATTATTCACGTGGAGTCAATTCATTCATAAATTCATCTAAGAAAGCACCGGCGCTTGAGTTCGGATACCTTGACTATTATCCTGAATTGTGGAAGCCTGTGCATTCAATCCTTTTGTGGCGTTTCATCGCACTAAACAGAAGCAAAGGATTTAAATATGATTTGTTTTACGGAGCTCTTGCAGACAGAATTGGCAGGGAGAGATTTAATTACTTGGTTAGCCTTATTATTGATGATTCATCAACGAACTCTCCTGTTACTGATACAATGGAATTTCCTGCGGGTATTGGTATGGCGCCTATTAAATTCGATGAAGGATTTGCCTGCAATGTATGGGCGGCCTTAAGAAACAAACTTGATATAAACTCGGGTTCTGTGTTATGCAATGATTTTCACTCTACTGTCAGGCTACCTTCTCTGTTTTACCAGGTTCATCTGTTCTGCCCTGAATTTAATTTTATTGGCCTGACTATCCCGGGGATTCCACTCCCGTTAAGCGGTAGAAATGATTATGTGTCCTGGGGGTTCTCATTGAATTTTACAGACGATTTTGATTATTTCATTGAGGAACTTATAGATGAGGATTACTATATTAAAGATGGTAAAAAGGTGAGAATGACTTTCAGGAAGGACACTATATCAATAAAGGAAGAAGAAGATAAAGTTTTTTACATCCGCCAGACAGAAATTTCAAGCCTCTTAAGCGACGCTTATAAAAAATCAGACAGTTCAAATTATTTCTATGCGGGATTTGACTTTTCTTACAACTGGATTGGCAACATAGCCGGGGATGAATTTTTAGCCCTTTATAATTGCCTGTATTCAAGAAGCATCTCTGAGTTCAACAACGTATTCGATAATTGGGTATCTCCGGCTGCTGATTTTATCGCGACAGACATTAGCGGCAAGATCATTTCTACAACAGCCGGTAAAACTTACCAAAAGACAAAGGGTTATTCTTACCTGCCAAATCCCGGATGGCAGAATGAATTTCATTGGAACAAAGCTGTTGACATTCAACAATCAGTGGATACTTCTGAAAAAACTTTCTCTTTAGCTGCCAATGAAAGAAAATTTTATGATGATGGCATCAATGGATACTGGCTTAAAGATTCAAGGGCCAAAAGAATTTCAACACTACTTGATGAAGCGAATACATACAAATCCCGGGATGCTAAATATATGCAATTTGATGTACTGTCAACCTACTCAGGCGAATTTCTTGAAATTGTACTACCTGTTTTGAACTCACTTAAAAACCAATTAGATAAGCGTGAAAAAAAATCACTTGAGCTATTAAACAAGTGGGATGGTATTTACAGCACCGAAGTTTCTCCGGCTGCTATATTCGAAATTTTCAGAGAATTCATGCTGTCAGAAATGATTAAAGACGAAATAGGAGACAGCCTTTATGCAGAATTGTCCAAACTTGACGATGTACCCGGGAAGCTGTTGCTAAACCTTATAATCGAGAAAAACAACTCCTTTATCGACAACATTAATACAGAAGAAATCGAAACATTTAATTACCTGGTGCTGAAAAGTTTTAAGGACGCAAATCAATATCTCTCGGGCATTAGCGGTACTGATGAACCGAGTTCATGGGACCTGGGAATGATGAACAGGCTCTATATCCGGCACGAACTAAGCAGGGAAATGCTTCTCGGCCCTACGCTCAATTTTGGCCCTTTCAATGTAAAGGGCTCGCGGCATACAATTAACTTTGCATCATACATTCATGAAAATAATGAAATTGTTGAGTACACAAGCGCAAGGATAATTTCTGACATGAGGGATTCTATTGTGTATTCAATTATACCGGGAGGAGCTTCCGGGGATCCGGTTAGCAACCACTTTACTGACCAGGTGCAGCTATGGCTGAACGGCGGCTATATCAAAATGAATATCAACCCGAAGAATAACACAGATTACGAAAGAAGTATCACGCTAATTCCTTCAGGCCGATAAAAGCTGCCATCCTGCCGGATTTTTCCTTGTCTCGCCTGTATGAATGATACTCCTTGAATAATATCGTACAGGCATCAGATATCTCGATGTTTGATTCTGGGACACCCGCTTCCTTCAACTGGCTCGTAATCTTTCCGGTATTATCGAAATAAAACTTGCCGTCTCTGCCCCTTTGTGTAAAACCCGGGAAGTATGTTGCGAATTCCTCACCAACTTCATAGTTTGTTACTGATGCGCATGGAGAAAGATAAACAAGCAGGTTCTCCGGCTTTGTGCCGAAATTCTCGCTCATTGCCTTGATTCCCTTAGAGGCGATATTCAACTGTGTGCCTCTCCACCCTGAGTGGAATGCACCTATTGCTATATTTTCTATGTCATAGCACAGAATTGCACAGCAATCAGCTATTGAAATACAGAGAATATCTCCCGTGCGGTTTGTAATCATACCGTCTGATTCGAATATATTGGATTCATCCGGGATAAGCTTAATCGTATCCGAATGTACCTGATTCTGGAAGTGGAGGCGCTCCAAATCAGTATCAAGGTTTCGGGCTAGCAATTCCCTGCTCTGCTCTACTGTGCTTTCATCAAACTCACCAGTAACGGAAATGCTGAAACCCCTGCCATTGTTCGCGCCAGGATTCTTAAGCGTAACGCCGGAGGTAATGTCCGCCGGGAATATTGCAGGGTGTATTATTTCGAGGTTGTACATGATTAAATACCCCTCAAAGGTTTTAACTTTTCTATATTATTAAAATATCTGAAAAAAAGTGATATAATAAAAAAGTAAACTAATAAATTCGTGAACAAACAAAATTATATCATTTGCAGAGGAAACTTACACATCAAACCATGTGTAAGAGAAGTCAGCAATGGCAAATGGGGTGTCAGAGGGGAAATGTGGAGCGAATTCTGGATAACGTTTGCGGCTATGCGAAGTTGGACGGTCGGCAGAACCGATTGTCACAATTTTTGATTTCTAAATAACTATTACATAGCCCATTTTAGGTGGAGGCTGGCTTGTCCACCCGGAACGGCATATTCGCTGTTTACGGATCGGAAAACAAGGTTATTATTCTATTTCTTTTTTTTTATTATTAGATGGCTCAATTGATTTTTTAAAAGACAGCCATCCGGTTAATCCTGTAAAGATAGCTGTTATTATCCCTGCTGCATCATCCATTTGTCCTATTACCGGAATGATATCTGGAAGTAAATCTAAGGGACTTATGATATAAACGAGAATTAAACCTGTAGTACAATACGCTGTAATTCCAAAAATCTTAAATAAAATAATTCTTAATTTACTTTGTGGTATTGATAATAGAATTATAAATAATGCAAATAATGTACCATTGATAATTAAAAATAACTTCGCAAATTCCCAAAATTGATACATAGATTATCACCTTGTATTTTGCCCGTAAATCATTTAAATGCTAAACATACAAAAACTGAAATATTTATCTATAAAAATTTGTAGAAGTTGTCCCCTTTAACTCTTCTCTTTATAGCGTATTCGCTTCTCTTAGGATGAGAGTTTTATTGACATCCGCGTCTGATTTTTTGGATAGATTGTCCCGAAATATGCCGGGAAGCACACCTCCTTGCTATGGAGGGAAATATAGCAGTTAAGCTTCGCTTCTAAATCATAGTCCTGCTTCCGCGAGTATGACAGTCCTGATAAATATAACTGCCGGATACTTCAACTCCGCTCAGGAAAAGGGGGCGTGTAAGTAAACAATAAACTGTTAGCCACTAAATCACTCATACTCAATTATTTGTGGCAACTTTGTAATCAGGAGCGCCTTTTCCAATATCCGCAATTCATCTATGCTAAGCTCAACCGGGATAATGTTTGCCTTGTCTTTAACTGAATCGAGAAACAGGCTTCCAGCGTTCGAAGTTACTGCAACGTATAACTTGCCTCCTCTCAATTTTACATATTTCTCCAGCCCAATATCCCTGAAATACTTTGCCCCGGGTTGCCTGTCGGCAATCAGGATGTAAGTGTTTTCTCCCCTCTCGTCAATGAGTGCTGTTACATCTCGCCGAAGTACAAGATAGAAGTTGTTATCGCTATCCGGCAAGAGGAAATAAACTCCAATTACCACAAATATTGCTATTCCGGTACGGAAAACTTTGGCTTTTATATCCCGTGATGTGATTACATAGATTGTCAGAACCGTAAATAACAGCGCCCACAGAATGGAACTTTCCCCCTCAATGTGATTCAATGGCAGGTTCAGGATAAATTTATTTATTGATATTGCCACATTGGCAAGCAAATCCGCCGATGAGGCAAACAAACCTGCAATTGTTGCCGAGGCAGGAAATGCCATCAATGCAAAAAAAGCAAAGCACAATGCAAGGCTGATAAGTGGCACTGCAAACAGGTTAACGAACGGTGACAAAACCGGGAAGTTGTTGAAATACACCGCAACCAATATTGACAATGCTATCGAAGCGGCAATAGACACTGCGAGTGAGGACATGAGCCAGGATGCCGGTGAGCCTGCATTAAGTTTGCCGAAGAATCCGTAAAGAGGCTTGTAGAGCAGGATAATTCCCAGCACAGCAAGCCCGGACATCTGGAAGGAGATTGAGTAAATCACACCTGGATTGATGAGCATAAAAAAAAGAAGAACGGTTGATGCGATGTTCAGGCTAACAGGCTGCCGCTGGATATTAAGAATAAACAGAAACATAAGCGCCATTGATGCCGCCCTCAGAGTTGCAGGTGATGAGCCCGTCAAAATAACATATGGGATTAGAATTGCAGCGATTATAATAAATCGCAACCAGTGGCCGGGAACCCATTTCAA
>CAYVVD010000037.1:0-15138 GCA_964454975.1 uncultured Hyphomicrobiales bacterium
GCAGCTTTGCCAATTCTGCAGTCGAGTGGCTGCCTTTCGGGTCAAAGCCGTCATACAGCCCTCGGTTTCCTTCAATTACCGATATTGAGTTATTATAGCTATTATCAAAGAACGTTTGTTTAATAGTCTCGCTTTCCATCAGGAAAGAATCCAGGTTCCTTGCGGGGATACCTGTAATTAAATTCATCCAGGCAGGGTCAATAAAATCAGGCCCTTTTTTAAATGACGATACTTGTATGCTCCTGTTCTTAAGAGCTCCGAGCAGTCCGATTGCAAGCAAAGTCTTGCCTGAATCGCCGCCCGTACCTGCAACTATCAGCCTGGGTATGTGTTTTGATTCCATTTTTCAAAGAATTTAATTGAGTTGATTGCCCGTGCCTGCCGGGCAATCATATCTCAATGAAATCATGTCATTAATCGTTAGAGGCGCCCTCTTTATGAGGTATTTCAATAAAGCTGCCGCCAAAGTAAGTATAAACCAATTTGCCTTCGTTAACCATACTCTTAATGGCTTCTTTGCCGAGCTTCTTATCGTACCTGTCTCCGAAAATTTCGGAGCAGGCCTTGTGAAGGTCACCGGCTTTGTATTTTTTCATGCCCATCGAGTCTTTTATCAGTTTATACATTTGTTCTGCAACTTCTTCTACTGTAAGTGTATCAGCCATTATAAACTCCGTTTAGTTTGTTAAATGAACGGAACGTTTGAATGACAGGCCTGCATGCTTGAAATCATCAATATGCTCTTTCTGGAATTCGATGCCGGTAAGTTGGAAGAACCTCGGCCATCCAATCCTGTCAATCCATTCTCCGATTCGCTCGTGTTTATGAGCGCCTGCACGCCATACGTCTATAATATTGATTATAGCATCCACAACTTTTGTCCACCTGGGTGGTTCATTCGGAATATAAGGAATAGCAAGTTTCGAGAACTTAGGCTCTGTCCTTGCATTCGAAACCTTCCCGCCTACCCAGATTGAAATACCGTCAGCTTCAGGGTCTGCAATTGGCATAGCCGGGCAAACGGTGAAACAGTTAGCACAGTACATACAAAGCTCTTCATCAAGTTCGACGTTTGGTTTGCCATCATGAGTGCTTGGCCTGATAGCAGCTGTCGGGCAGGAGGCAATAAGATTCGGTACTTCACAAAGTTTTGGAAGTGTATCTTTATGAACTGCAGGAGCTTTTGTATGGATACCCAAAATAGCAATATCCGAGCAGTGCACAGCACCACACATATTAAGGCAGCATGCAAGTGCAATGCGGCATTTTGCCGGCAGGTCCATATTTTTGTAGTGGTCAATTACACCGTCCATAACCGCTTTAACAACGCCGGAAGCGTCTGTAGCAGATGAGTGGCAGTGTACCCAGCCCTGGGTGTGAACAATGCTCGAAATAGCATTGCCGGTACCACCAACCGGGTGGCCGATTGCTTCGAGTTCGTTAATCAGGGGGTCAACGTTGTTTTCATCTTCAAGAAGGAATTCTACATTGTGGCGTGAGGTAAAGCGGAGGTGTCCACCACAGTATTTTTCAGCCAGGTCAGCAAAAATCCTGATTTTTTTTGTACTAACAAGCCTTGGCGAACCTGCTCTTACAGAGTATAGTTTTTCGCCGGATTCTGAAGTATGTACCAAAACACCGGCTCTTGGTATTTCATGATATTTCCACTGGCCGTAGTTCCTTTTGATAACCGGCGGAAGAAACTGCTCATAGTGCGGCGGCCCGATATCGGTAATCCTTTGCGGTTTTGCGTCAGCCATTTTTAATTTCCTTTTTATTATTAAAAATTGTTTTCAAAAAAATGTTAAGCTTCTTCCTCTTCTTCATTGAGGTATTGCTCGTAGAATACATACGGGTTATCCCTCGGGAATGCTACCATTTCAGGTGCAGGGTCGAGGCCGACTGCATCGAGGAAGTTGCCCAAACCAACGCGTTGAATAAATTCACCGATTCTTTCGCGATTTTTGCCTTCTTCGCACCAGAGGTCAATCATATCGTCTATCAGGTCAGTAAAGTCTTCGAGTGATTCTTCGATGTCTATAAACGGTATGAGAACTGAGCCGAGTAAAGCCCCCTCTACGATTGGGGCTTTAGCGCCAATAAGCATTACAGCACCGGTTTCTGTACCCGGACGCAATGCTTTTGGCATAACATTGATGCAATGCATACAGTGGCGGCATGCGCTGTTGTCTATTTCAATTTCGCCGTCTTTATAGTCAATACACTTTGCCGGGCAAAGCATAACTATTTCACGGAAAATGTCAGTACCATTATTTGCATATTCCTTAACAGCATCCTGGTCAATACGGATGTCGTCCTTCCAGATGCCGATAACTGCCATGTCAGATCGAGCAACTGAAGCCACACAATCATTCGGACAACCGGAGAATTTGAATTTCCACTTGTATGGGAATGCCGGCCTGTGAAGTTCATCCTGGTAGTGTTGAGTGATGTGGTGTGTAACTTTCATAGTGTCGTAACAGGCCCATTCGCAGCGGGATTTTCCGCAGCAGCAGCTTGGTGTACGAACGTCGGAGCCCGAACCGCCAAGGTCGAATCCAAGTTTTGTTAGTTTTTCAAATACTGGTTCAAGCTGGTCTGTTGTTGTACCCAGGAGAATCATATCGCCTGTTGAGCCGTGCATGTTTGTGAGTCCCGAACCATGTTCTTCCCAAACATCGCAAAGTTTCCTGAGAACGTCTGATGTGTAATACCATCCCGAGGGCTGGTTAACTCGCATTGTGTGGAAATGAGATACTTCCGGAAATTCTTCCGGCAGCGATGAATAACGCCCGATAACGCCTCCGCCGTAACCCATAACGCCAACTATCCCGCCGTGTTTCCAGTAGCCTATTCTGTCCCGGTAGGATTTTTCAAGCTGGCCGAGGAGGTCGTTAGCCATTGCGTTTGTTTCAGCGGCTGCCTTGATTTCTGAAACGAAACTCGGCCAGGGGCCTTTCTCGAGGTCGTCCAGAAGTGGTGTGTCGTATTTCTTCATGTCAGCCATAATAGCTCCTCATGCTTTATTAATATCATGAAGCTGTTTCTAACGCTTCTTTTTCTTCCTGTTTAATATGAAACCCGTTTGTCATGTGAATTTCCTGCCTTGCTGTCCTGTCGTGCATTGCAAGGTATGTCAAACCAAGGAACCTGTATATCATGTGTGCAAACTTAGAAAATGGCATATACCAAAGGAGGAAATAAACCATTACAAGGTGCACAAAATAAGTCGGGTATGCTATCGCAGGCAATTGCCCAATCCTGAGGAAAACAAGCAGCATGCCAGTTGAGCTAACACCCCAGAGCATCCAAAGGAACAGCATATCGTTATAGTTGGATTGGCTTTCCTTTGCCGGCATCTGGCTTCGTCTGATTAACATCATCAGCCCGCCAAATACAAGCAGTGAACCGCTTATCACACCGAATAACTTCACAAACAATCCGGTTAGCTCAAGGGCATAATGTTCTGTTGCTCCCTGTGAACCAAACAGCATTGCAACGGGCAGGTTCATGTGCTCAGGCAGGAACTTTGGGAATAATCCCAACTTTTCGCCAAATATATTGAAAACAACAATCGCGGTAGCTATCAATGCGCCCACAAAACCGTAAAACACCATCAGGTGGGCATAATAGCGGTTTGAGTTATTACTGCATTTATCGAATTTCCTGTGGAACATAAAGTCTGTAAATACTGTATATACTGCCTTGAGGAAATTTCGCTTAGGTGTTCCGTAATCATTGTAATTATGTAAGTCATCCCAATACCTTTTAAATCCCAAAAAGGCAAGTGTGAATATTAGAATGTTTCCGAACATGAAGAGCATTTCAATCGGGCCGTGAGCAATAAAATCAGCATACTTGAATTCGCCTGAAGGGAGCGGGAACAGATTGCCAAGGTTCCAGTCCTGTGTAGCAAATACAAGCAGGCTTATCAGAATAACCGGAATAACAAGCAGCGCAGGCAGGTATTTCGGCGAGCTAAGCGCTTCGCCCATGAACCTGGGGAATGCGTAAAACCTGTAAACATAATTACGAACAGCTGCCATAAGATCGCCCGGGCGAGCACCCCTGGGACACTTTTGCGAGCAGTCCATACATGCATGGCACAACCAGATGTCCGGATCGGCTACGAGTTTGTCCTTTCTGCCCCATCCGGCATTAATCATCTCCTTCCTGGGAAACGGATTTTCGACTGGCGACAGGTCGCAAACAACGGTGCAAGTGGCGCACTGAAAGCATTTCTTCATTGTTTCGCCGCCATTTTGCTTCAAATACCTGATGAATTTTACATCAGTTCCGGGATTTACTCTTTCGCTCACTTTACTTTCCTCTGTATCATCAGTACAAAGATTTTGCTATTAATTAGTTGCAGGCCGGATGTATTCAGGCCGCAAACGTAATGTCTTCTCGCCGAACAGGCTCAACCTCAGCCACTTAAAGCCAAATTTGAGCAATTCGATGTCGTCGTTTTTCATTTTTTCACTCTGCTCTGCCGGCACATCAAATCTTTTGAAAAACGTGCTCTCGAAGCAGAATAACCTGAACCTGTCTATATCGTAGCAAACCATGTAGAACATTTCAAGCTTAACAGGCTCAATTTTTTTACCCCTCACAAAATGGTCATGGGTAGAAATCTGTTTGAATAAATCACCAAGTTCATTGTAGAGTGCAACATCCTGGTCTTTCATCCATTCTTCAATTGTCCATTCCTTAGCTCCTTCCTCGAAACCCTTGCATACCTTTTCTTTCAGGAGAAAGTAAAATTCTTCCTCGTTGGGAGCCAAGTCTGTCGGAGATGCGACACCAACCGGGAACATCCTGCATGACCAGGGGCGATCTTCGTAAACTGTGCACCCTTTTTCACTGTCAACAAAGTGGCAGTTTAATTCAGGATCATTCATTTTAAGCATTACCACCGGGTGATTAAGATTTTCCTGGATTGGAAGTATTGTGTACTTATCAAGGAATTCAGTTGATGTTATACCCAGCCTGTTTTTAAGGCGGATAATGTCGTAAGGAGTAAGAAATATATTAACGTCGTTGCAACACTTATTGAAGCAACTCACACCGGGATTACACCCGAAAGTGAATGTATCGTTCACTTTCATCCTAGGATAATCCTTGATGATTTTTTCTTTTATATTATTAAGGTCATTCATTCTATTTTTCCTCTTTAAATTCGAATATCTGCGGTTTGAAGGTATAGGGTGAAAATACAGGTATCGGCCCCACGCTTCCATTGTGCGGGTTAAACATATAGCGATAGGAAGAATTGACTTTGAAATTCTCTTTCATATGGTCCCAACCGCGCTTGTAATAGCCGCATTCGTCATTGAAGCAGATATAGACATACTCAAAGCCTAAGTCATGCCCTGGAGGAAAAGCAGTTGCTTTCATTTCCGATTCACAGTATTTACAAATGTGTCTTCCTGAGTCTTCTGACATTTCAAGTCTCGTCTTTAAATGAACATTTCCAATTTGGTGGTCTTTAGCAGTTGTGAATCGAAACACAAAACGCGGAAACCACTTTGGTTTCCCTGTTTAATATTCCGTCAAAGAACTTTTTAATAAGCATCTCTCCCGCCCGAAGGCGGGAGAGAAGAGTCAAATCAATTAAAAGATGTGGAGAATGTCTTTAGTAAATACATCCCATTTATCTTCTGCTTCGTTATAAGTCATGTTCACAAATTTTTCCCAGTTTTCGTTGTCGATCTTTGGAGTATCTGCGCGGTAGTAGTAGCCCGGCCAGCGTGTCTCTTCGCGGAAGAGGATAGCGCGAACGTGTGCTTCTGCCTGCCATGTCCTGTGAACATTTTCCCATGCTCTCATCAACTCGTGCAAGTTCTCTGCTCCAAGTTTTTCTGCGTCTTCTTTCAGGAAGTCGAGAAGCTGAAGAGCTCTTTCGAGTGACTTTTTATTTGTCTTGAACTGAGCGGATACACCGCCTGCGTACTCGTCCATAATCTTCTGGAGACGGAACATGTACATTTTCGGGCGAATGTAATTCGGGTTAATGTTAGCGTCTGTTGTTTCCTTGCTGTATTGTTCAAATACATTTATTGGTGCAAGGATTTTTTCTTTCAGAGCGTTGATCTTAGCATCGTCGTAGCTATGAGTCGGGTTTTCTTTTACGATATACTCGATAGCTGCTTTACCGGCAATACGTCCTTCAGCGTGTGAACCTGATGAGAATTTATGGCTCGATGCACCTGAAGCGTCGCCAGCTGCGAAGAGGCCTTTAACTGTAGTCATGTTAGCATAACCCCAGAAGTATTCAGCAGGAGCAAGGTCTTTAGGACCTGAAACCCATGCACCTGATGCGCCTGAGTGTGAACCGATGAAGTAAGGTTCTGCAGCTGCGATTTCTGATGGTTCTTCTTCCGGGAAGATATTAGTTGATGCCCAGAGAAGAGCCTGGGAAATAGTCATATCAAGGAAGTCTTCCCATGCTTCTGCTTCGAGTTCTTTGATTTTCTTCTTGTAACCTTTCGGGTCGTCTTTGTATTCGTCTGCAATGCGCTGGATAGCTTCTTCTGTCTTCATGTAGATAGGCCCCTTGCCGTCCATAACATCCATCATGCCGAGCCAGTTACGCAGGTTAGCCGGCATTGGTTTTACTTTGCCGTATGGGAGCCATTTTTCTAGCTCATCCCTTCTTTCAACCATGTACTCTCCGCCTTCGGCATTTACAGCACGTGCTTTAAAGAGTAGGAACCAAGCGCCAACAGGTCCGTATGCGTCTTTGAAACGTACAGGAATAAAGCGTACTTCCTGGCATGTCATTTCTGCGCCAGCTTTAATTGTGAAGTATGCAGATGAACCTGAGTTCCAAGGTGGATACCATGCACGGCCAAGACCTTCGCCCGATGAACGTGGTTTGAATACGTGAACAGCACCGCCAGCACCAATGTAAACTGCTTTGGCTTTGAATACATAGAATTTGTTTTCGCGTACGCTAAATCCGACTGCACCGGATACTTTGTCGCCGTCCATCAATGGCTCAACGATAAATATGCGTTCGTAAATGTTGTCGATACCGAGAGCGTTCTTTGCTGCTTCGCCAACGATTACTTTGTAAGATTCACCGTTGATCATAAGCTGCCAGCGACCTTCGTGTACGAAGTTGCCTTCTTCGTCTTTCCAGATGGGGAGACCCCATTTCTCGAAGAGATGTACTGAAGAATCCACGTGGCGTGCAATGTTAGCAACGAGGTCTTCACGTGTAACACCCATAAGGTCGTTGCGGACGTAGTCTACATAATCTTTAATTGTGTTGTTACCACTTCTTAGGTCAACATACTGGTTAATAGCCGAAAGACCCATAGCAACAGCGCCTGAGCGGTCAACAGCGGCTTTGTCAACCAAGGTGACCTTCACATTGTGTTTTTTAGCCCAATGTGCAGCTTCAACAGCTACACCGCAAGCAGACATACCACCACCGATAATCAAAAAATCGGTTGTGACTTCTACTGTCTCGAAATTTGCCATTATTATACTCCTTTAATTAATTACTTTCTTTTTGATAAAATCCGGTTCAACTTGCAATGATTATTTCAAAGTCCAAACTTCCGGCAAGTCCAGTGAAGCAGGTTCAGTAAAGAGAACGTGGCTCGAAAGGTCATCAGTTGATGATTCGAAGCCGCCGTCCGGTACTGCACTTCCTTCAGGTGTTGTACGGATGGGGAATTTGAAACGTTTTAGAGTACCATTGCGGAACTTGATTGTCCACATGATTGAATCAGAACTTCTCATAGGAGTTACCTGGCCGCCTAATGGCATGAAGTCTGCATAACCGCGAACTTCAATTGCCTGTGTCGGGCAAATCTTTACGCAGTTGTAGCATTCCCAGCACATTTCAGGCTCGTTGTTGAATGCTTTCATAATATCCCGGTTTAACTCCATCAAGTCGTTTGGACAGATGTACTGGCAAGCTGTTTTGTCTAATGCTTTGCATCCGTCACATTTCTCTTGGATCACAAAACTTGGCATTACGATTCTCCTGAAAATATTGGAACTTTAAATTAAATTAACAGAACGTATCTATCTATAGTTCTTAATTACCTGTTGCTGCCTTGTGAAGCTTAACTTCAACCTTGTCTTCAAGCCCGGCATAGTATTCGCGAAGAATAGCGAGTACTTCGGGGCGTGAAAATTCCGGCGGAACTTCAAGTCCTTCAGACAGTGATTTGCGGAGCATTGTACCGCTGAGAAGAAGCCTGTCTTCTTTTGAATGCGGGCAAGTCTTCATTGAAGCCATACCACCGCATTTTCGGCAGTAGAATGTCCAGTCTATTTTAAGTGGCTGGCATTTTAAAGCACCATCCCACAGTTCATCAAAAATATCCTGTGCGTCAAATGGTCCGTAGTAGTTACCAACGCCGGCATGATCTCGGCCGATAATCATGTGAGTACAGCCAAAGTTCTGGCGGAACAATGCGTGAAGCAAAGCTTCCCTCGGGCCGGCGTAACGCATGTCAAGAGGATAGCCACCTGTTAACACAGAATTTTTAACAAAGTAGTGCTCTACTAAAGTGTTGATGCATTTTACGCGAACGTCTGCAGGTATATCACCCGGTTTCAGTTTTCCGACGAGTTGGTGGATATACAGGCCGTCAGATACTTCTAAAGCTATTTTTGCGAGAAATTCATGGCTGCGGTGCATCGGATTGCGAAGCTGAAGCGCTGCGATTGTCTTCCATCCTCTATCTTCGAACACCTGGCGTGATTCTCTCGGTCTCTGGTAAATGCCTTTAAATTCTGTCGGGAACGGGCCCTCGGAAAGTACTTTTACCGGGCCTGCGATGTTGATTTCCTTTTGTTCCATTACCATCTTAACGCCGGGATGGTCCAGTTCAGCAGTTTTATAAACATGCTGGCATTCAAATTCTTTGTCGATTGCGTATTTTTCTTCTACCTTCATGGTAGCCATAAACTCGCCGTATTCTTCCGAATAAAGAGCAACTTCCTCGCCGAGTTCTATTGAGTCGGCAATGTTTTTGTCTGTTGAAAGAGTAACGGGAATTGGCCAGAATAATCCGTTTTTGCTCGGCATTTTCATTTCTGTACAAACTGATTTCCAGTCTTCGCTGCCCATGAACCCGGTCAGAGGTGTAAAACCACCAATACCCAGCATAATAAGGTCGCCTGTTTCGCGGCTTGAAAGATTAATCTTTTTTAAGCCGGCAGCTTTTTGCTTTTCAGCTTCAAGCTCTGCCCCTGTGAGTAGAAGTTCAATCAAGTTGTCGCTTCCGTGAGGGCTGATTAAGTTTGACATAGTGTTCTCCAAATACTCATTATATAATGATGTTAACTTTAGTATTCGTCCGCAATATAAAAACGCACCTATATGCAATCAATATCAATCCCCATTATGTGTACGATGTGTTGCAATTGCTAATCCCTTGAATTATCAGGGATTTAGGGATGTCTAAAACATGAACATCCGTTCATTATTCAAAACAGTACTAAAATGGTTACATCTTGATAAGTGATATAAATACAAGAGGTTAGTGAGACATTTATGTTTTGATGTATTGATAAATTTACAGGATAGTGTGTAAACTAATGTTGTTGATTTTGGGAACCTTCAGGAAAGATTCAATGCCATGAGTTTATTTGTTTTGAAACAGCAATAATATTATCATGTATTCAGTTATTAATTTGGATTTTCTTCTATTTGCCCGTGAATTAATGAATTCAAAGACTATAAGTAGTCAGGTTGGAAATGAACTGAAGAAAAAAAGGGGCGATAAATAATCACCCCTACTTAAAACCAACCTGTCGAAAATCGAATGTCTATTGCTGAAATTTTTACTTTCCGAATCCTTTGAACATCTTCTTGAGCATATTTCCGTCTTCTTCTTCTTTTTTCTTCTTCTTATTATTATTAGGCATCTCTACCTCCGAGATAGTAGCATCAGCCGGAACCTCAAAAGTACCGGCGGGTACGGAAATATTTGTTTCAATAGAAATTGCCTCTTCCCGGATGTCAGTTCCAAGTGCGCTGGATTCAAGCTTAAGCGGAACATAGTTCCAAACCCAGATTTTTGTGTTACCGCCCATGATGCTAATTTCCCAGATGTCGCAGTTTTTACCGAGAATTGTTCCGGTACCGGTTTTTTCACCACCCATCTGGATGAGCATTTCCTCGCCCATTTCGCCCATATTGTCGCCCTTGTAATTATCTGACATATTCTGGAGCATTGTATTTTTCATTTTGGTGCCGGTGTTGTTTTCAAGGTTTATAGTGTATTGCCAGAATCCTTCAAGTATTTCGAGCTGTTTCTGGGTAGTTGTAAAGCCCATGAAGCTCATCTCCGCATTGGTAATTTTCGCTTCTTTTCTACCCCAGTCGTCCCAGTACATTGTTTTGGTACCCTCGTTATTGCCTTCCATTTTATATTCCACCTTACCGGATTCGATAAGGTAGCGTTTAAGCATAGGTTTTTCTGCTGAAGCAATTGATGCTGCAAAAAGTAACATCAATGCCATTGTTAGTAGTTTGCGCATATATTCTCCATAATATGATGTTAATTGATGAAATTTTTCAGGCTCATAAACAAAATTTTCACAAACAATGGTTGTTCTTCCTCAAGACCAATGTTTTCCTTTATATCGAAAACCGATGCATTGCCATATATAAAGTTGGTAATCGAGTTGAACACCAAAGAGACATTACTTTTCTTATCCATTCCCATTTCCAGGACATCTTCCTGTTTCCTGTCGTATTTACCTTCAGAAACTTTCTTATAAAAGTCCTTCAGGCTTTCATCATCACTCAATCTAATGAATGTCCATTTTCCTGCTCCGACATTTTGGGGAAATTTCATCGAGAAATCAGGGGCTTCAATTTTTATTTCAGTTCCAAGCCCTGGAACTTGATTTACAAAATCAGAACTGCACCCCGGAAGACAAAGCTATATCGTTTGTACTATCGGCAAGCAGAATAAAGGTTAGCCCCGTAACTATAACAGCAAGAGGAATTACACTGATTTTATCCATTAGAATCAGTTTTCAATAATTGGATAATTAAGGATGAAAGTTACATTCAGATAATATCTAAATGTTAACCTCAGCGAGGGTAATTTAAATAATTAAAAATCTTTAACCAAAACAAATCACCACTAAACCAGGCTGCATTTATCAAATTTCATCTCACATCGTGAGAATACTATAGGTAATTGCAAGCCCCTTGCCGCAATTTCAATTACGAATGTTTTGAGTTGTGGGCTGTCCCATTTGATACTCAGCTCTTTTGGCCTTTCGCCGCATGAAAATGCTTTGAATGATGTTGAACAGGGGATTTGTTGGTACAGAGATAATCTGCTGAACCCAATATCGAGGCGGCTTGTCATAAAACGGGCAATCCAGCCGTTAATTATCGGGAAAGGGTCTTCTTTTAGCATGTGGAACTTTTCGAATCTTGTCTGGAATGAGTTCGAGAAACCTTCTGCGCGTATCCTTGAAATATTAACAAATCTTTCGTTTACCCGGGAGATAAAATCTTCCTGCGAGGTAAACAGAATGTCCTGTATTTTGTGACCGTTATATGTTTTAAGTAATCTGCTTAGCTCACGGTTGTCCAGCGAATTATACATCTTAACGGCATCATTGATGAGTTTATTATTGATCGGCAGGCGCGAAAGGCAACAGAGAACCTCTTTGTCGCGGAAAGCACGGTGGTAATTGATTCTCAGGTTTGCATACGGAAAAACTGTAGATACAGCTTCCTCAATATTCCTTGAGCCATTTGCCATAAAAGAAGGGCATATTATTCCCCTGCAATTGAGCCTGTCAATTAGTGAGAGCCAGACACCACGGGAATCTTCTTTGCCGATTTCGAAGCCCAGTATTACACTTGAAAGCGCATCCAAAGCTATCGCAAGGTACATCTCGTTGTTTTTGGAACCGTTACTTGAGCAGGAAAACTTTCGTCCTAACAAGTAAATCAGCTTTGGGTCGTGAGATTTCACACTTGAATCCAGGTAATCCTCCCAATTTGGGCAACCATCCAGGAATTCTCGAATTTTTTGGTTTATACGAAGTGGCGAACTGTGGTAGATCGAAACCAGGTCCCGGCAGGTCCGCCCGCCAAGATAAGCTTCTGCTATATCTGACATATCAGGACGTATGGGTTCGTTTTTTTCGAGAACCCATGTCTTGTTACAGCTCCTGCAACGATAACGGGGATTCCCCGTAGAGGTTTTGCCGTGCTTAATAACCTTAGTGCTTTTGCAATATATGCAAGGTGGATTTTTTACCGTACTCATCGCTCTTCTCCTTTAAAAAGCTGTAACAACAACTCAATTACAAAATAACACTTTCAGATTGGTTTCAAAGAAAAAACATCACGATTACAGAATCTGAACAAAATTTAATTTAAATTTAATAGATCCATGGAACAACATTACCTTGCAGCAATATAAATTCAAAGCTATCGTTTATGGACAAAAATTAATAACTTTTAATCGGTTGATATGTTTGAAATTTTACGTGGTAACTTTGGCCGGCAAGATAGAGTTAAGTCAATCAGCCCGGAAGAATTAAAAATCAAACTTCAATCCGGCAGGAATGTTTTTCTTATTGACGTATGCGAGCCATATGAATATGCACTTGGATGCATCGAAGGGGCGCAAAATATACCGCTTGGCATGCTTGAGCGTACTATTAACGAAAACAATGACGTAATCAAACATGATGATGAAATCGTAATTTATTGCGCACATGGTATCCGCAGCAGACATGCTGCCAAAAAGCTTGAAGAAATGGGCTTCAATAATGTGTATTCCCTTTCTGGTGGATTCGCAGCATTTAAAACAAATTATTAATATCAAAAGAGCAACAAAATTTTGCTGCTCATAATAATCCATTTAAATAAACATTAGATTCATGGGGCTGTCCCATAAGTCGAGATTTCTGTCATTCTGGGAAAGCAGGAATCTAAAAATATTGATGAATACTGGATCCCTCCCGCAAATTGCAGGACGGGAATAACAAAAAATAAGAACCCTTACTTAATGAGACATCCCCAATCTGTAATGCAACTAAATAACTACTTGCTTGAATGTTCCTTTTTAACATTTAGCCCATGAACGGAATCCAAATAATCCATAATTGCATCGTGGCCTTCATCCTTCAATAATTGCACATTGCTCAGGATATCCGGCGTACCCCTTACTATAACGACCTTTATCTGCATATCCCAGTCGGGTGGCAATGGTGTTGTCGGATGTGAATCGTAGAATTGAAGCAGGGATGTACGATAACCAGACCATGCCTCGAATTCCTGAGTAAATGGTATATCATTATCATATACTGTTCTTGTATACGGGAGGCTCATCCAGTAATCTGCTCCGTCGAATGAGCGGACAAAGAAAAGAACAATCCCATTGTCCAGAACTTCATCATCAATATAATCGATTGTCAATTCATCATACCATCCATTAGAAATGTCAGGATAAGGCCGCCAATCTTCCGGGTAAACCCAGTAAAAAATGGAGCGGGTTTCCAGGTCATAATAAATCGGGCCTTCTGTGTAATAATTATCTTCACATGCCCAAATGCCTGCCATCAGAATAATTCCAAATAGTACCTTAATTAATTTCATTTTTTCCTCCATGTATTTGTTCTTAACTGTTATACGAAATCGTGTTGCCCCCGGTTTCGGAAAAAATATAATTATTGCCATGCCATTATGTCATACATGCAAATGCATTGACAATTTGTCATGCACATTTGTCAGTTATAAATCATTGGGATATGACAATTTAGGTTGAATTAAGCAATTATGTCATATTTACAGTTTTGGCACGGAAATCGTATAAGTAAAATCGAATTGAAAATTAATCAACCAAATATAGGAGGTACAAAATGGGAGTTTTAAGGTTCGATCCGTTCAGGGGTTTTGATTCGGTAACCCGCAGAATGAATGAAGTAATGAAAGACGTAGAGAAAGGATTTTCAATTGAGACTGGTGAATTTAACCCGCGCGTGGATATAATTGACGGCGAGAGAGAGCTTATTATTAATGCTGAACTCGCTGGCATGAGGCGGGAGGATGTAAAGATTTCAATTAATGATGACAAAATTCTGACACTGAAGGGAAACAAATCCCGCAACAACAATGACGACGACAAATTACACTTCATACGCACAGAAAGGTCATTCGGGGGATTTTTACGCTCATTCGTGCTGCCTGACGGCGCAGATATAGAAAAGGTAAGCGCAAAATTCGATAGCGGTGTGCTCTCTATAAGCATTGCCAAGAAAGAACCCGAAATGCCGAAAGAATACAGCATTAATATAGATTAAGTTTAACATTCTATTTACAATTTTAGTTAACAGTTTGTTTAACAATTGCATGAGGAGGTAACTATGGGACTTGTAAAATTTGATCCGATGCGCAGTTTTGATACACTTTCACGCAGGATGGGCAATTTTCTCAGTGATTTTGACAACGGAGTAAACTTTGAATTCGGTGGCTTTTCGCCGAGGGTTGACATTAGCGAGGATGAGAAGAACCTCTATCTGGAAGCTGAGCTACCCGGCATAAAAAAGGAAGAGGTCAAGGTAACGGTAAACAACGACAACATGCTTATTATCAAAGGCGAGAAGAAAAGGGAAAACGAAGTTAAGGACGACAATGACAGAGCTACATTCATGCGTGTAGAAAGGAGTTTCGGTGAATTTATGCGTTCGTTCGTGCTCCCTGACAACGTAAAAAACGACAGCGTAAAAGCAAGATTCGAAAACGGCGTTTTGAAAGTAACAGTTGAAAAAGTAGAACCTGAGAAGCCGAAAGAGATTTCGGTGGATATTTCGTAAACTGTCATACCTGCCCGAGCTTGTGAGCCCCGCCATAGGCGGGGAATGCAGGTATCTGTTAAACTTGGTTTAATTATTTTTAAATAGATCCCTGCTTTCGCAGGAATGACAATTAAAATACAAAGGAGATTCAGAATGATTACACTATATAAGCCAATACGCTCATGTGCGCCATACAAACACGGACATCATTACTCCAGGAGGTTCGAAAACTTCTACCGCCCTGTAATTGATGTCTATGAAGATAATGAAAACCTTTACCTCGAAATCGAGCTTCCGGGTATCCCGAAAGATTCCTTGGATGTAAAGGTAAGC
>CAYVVD010000038.1:0-14136 GCA_964454975.1 uncultured Hyphomicrobiales bacterium
AAGTGTATGTGCCATAAGGGTTTCAGTGGGTATTCAAGCATTGTAGCTCGCTCAACCTTTTGTGTTGGCCGACAGGTAACTGCTCCGCAGTCGGCAACTTTTCATTCCGCCAACATCGGATATAAAACATTGGGGTTCAGTGGTAAATTGAAAGGTCAGTGCCATTAACTAACATATATCTATTGATGGCAGAAATATAATTCAAAACGGAAGAATCGCTATATCCTCTTATTCTGAGTACTTTGCGAAACAATTCGATTTTTTCATTTTCCACACTTTATGTTCCATTATTTCATATGCTGTACGCAATTTATTATAAAAAAAGCAGGGAAAAAAGTATATTGCGTATAAACACGAGTTGGGGCGCATGCGTCATGTCGAACATATATACGTGAATGATAATTTCAGAATCTCAAATAAAAAGATATAACTTTGTAATATGGATAAATTTGGACATATAGAGATTAGAGTCCTTGGAAACAAAGGGAATTTAAAGCTTTCACCAGACAATTATGACGTGAAAGAGATAATTTCTATGCTTCAAAATGTTGAAGATTTATTATATCCAACAAATAAAAAAGACAGACCCTTAATTACTTATGATCTGCAGGAAGGCTCAGTTAAACATATTTTCAAGACAAGTATTCAAGCAATTATAGGTTTTAGTGCTATTTTGACACAGATTCAAAAATCGAATTCAATTGATTTCTTAGAATTAAATACGGCTCAAGCTATTGAGAATATTCAGAATTTCTCGTATCAGAGAAATTATGATTTCGAGATTAAATCCTCTGTTGACGATGAAACAGTTTTGAACATCAATCCAAGTTCCAAATTTTTAAGAACAGAGAATATTTGGGTTGAGGCTGAATTATATTTTTATGGTACATTAACAAATGCCGGTGGGAAAAGCAGTATCAACATTCATTTGGACACAGATGAATTCGGTTCTTTAACAATTGATACTGACAAAGATTTTTTAATGGAACAAGAAGAAAACTTGTTGTACAAAAAATATGTAATCAGAGCTTTAGGTAAACAAAATATTGAGACAGGAGAAATTGATAAAAAAGCACTAACACTGGTAGAACTAATTGATTTTGCTCCTAAATATGACGATGCATATCTCAATTCGTTGATTAAAAAAGCAAAAGGAAACTGGAAAGGAATTAATCCTGATGAATGGTTGAATGAAATGAGAGGAGATTATGACGCATAGTGTTCTTTTAGATACCAGCTTTTTCATTCGACTTTTAAATGACGAGGACAGTTTACATCAAAATGCTCGTGACTATTTCAAGTATTTTCTAGATCAAGAAATAACCATAAAGGTTTCTACTATTTCAATTGCAGAATACTGTGTGAAAGGTTCAATTAAAGAGTTACCTTTGATGAACATACAAATAGTGCCCTTTAACCTTGACCATGCCAAGAAAGCTGGAGAATTTGCAAATATTATTTTTGAGGAAAAGAAATTATCAGCAGAAGATTTGAAACCAAGAGCAATTATTCCAAATGACTCTAAATTATTTGCTCAAGCTGATACTGATAAGTCAATTACACATTTTGTAACCTCTGATAGCAGATCACAAGGAACTTTGAAACTTCTGAAAAACAGAATTAAACCGAGATTTGAAATTATAGACATAAATAATCCCTATCATCAAATATTTGGAGTACTTGACTTGAAATAGCACGACGCCCCAACAAAGCACCAAACCCAATAGCCGCAGGTGTTTCATAGGATAGTGATGAAGTAAAAGATAATTTCGTACTTTTATGAAAAAACAGTGGAAGCGGCTACTGCTCTTATACTTGAACGTTATGCCTCATTGTTAAACACTATAAATTAATAATTATGAAACCAATTCTTACATTTATCACTATTACTTTAACATTTCTGTTGTTTTGCTCAAAAGCAAGATCACAAGACGGAACACTTGACCCCAACTTTGGCATCAATGGTATTGCCTCCATTACATTTCAAAGTGGCGATTTTAAGATGTATGACTCAGAAGTGTTGCCTGATGGCAAAATACTTTGTTTTGGAAAATTCTTTATTAGCACTTCTAATGGATTTTTCCCGACAGTAGTAAGATTGAATGCCGATGGATCTGGAATAGACTTTTCATTTGGCAACAATGGGGTTAAAGTCCTAAGTGAGCAGCTTTTTTTGATAGACATATATATGGCGATAACCTTGGATAATCAAGGCTATGTTTATGCTGCTGGCACTGGTGGTTCAAATATTTACGTGTATAAACTAACAGTGGATGGTCAAGAAGACCTCAACTTTGGCATTAATGGAATGGTTGAGCTTACATCCGCCAGTAGACTAGCAGATATTAAGGTGCAGGCTGATGGTAAAATTGTTGTTGCTTCTACACTCAATAACGATTTCGTTGTTTCCAGAATGAACAACAACGGTACTATGGATATGAGTTTTGGAACCAATGGTGTGCAATCACATTCTGTTTTTGGAATTGATAATGCTTATGGCCTGACCCTTCAATCAGACGGGAAAATATTAGTCTGTGGATACACCGATAATGGTTTTGGTCCTATGTTAGGAATTATTCGTATGAACGCAAACGGCAGTTTAGATAATTCGTTTGGGTCAGGAGGAAAAGTTTCTCGCATAATTAATGGGTCTGACTTTGCTTATTCAATTACAGTTACTCCAAGTGGTAAAGTCGTGGTTGCTGGTCGAACAACTAATGGCTTATTCAATCAAAAGGGACTTGTAGCCCAGTTTAATGCAGATGGTTCTGAAGATACGAATTTTGGAACAAGTGGAGTAGTTGAAATCCAATTGGCAGGAAATGCAGATTTCTTCTCAGATGTATTGATTCAAACTGACGGCAAAATTCTTGCTACTGGAATTCATGATATCAATGGAACTAATTCTTCTTTTTTGATTGCGAGGCTAAATAGTGATGGTAGCCCTGATGTTGGTTTCGGATTGAGTAATGATGGAACCGCCATCGCTACCTTGACAGGAATTGACATGCACGGTCTGTCCATTTCATTGGACTCAAATGGGGACGCCATAATTGGTGGTGCCTTTCAGAATGACAATGCAATTAGAGTTGCTAAGTTCTATACGGGGCTAGCGCTATCGACCTCAGAAGATCAGGTTAAGTCTTTCATTAAAATTTTTCCGAATCCTGCTAATACTGCATTGAATATAAACTTAGAAAATTATTTTGATGCAGGAATTATATCACTAGTAATCCATAATTCAATTGGTGAAATGGTTTACGAAAAAATAAGAATTCATGGTCCATATTTTAGTTCAATAGATGTAAGCCAGTTTAATAACGGTGTCTACTTTGTCAGTATTACTATTAACGGAAAAATATTTAACTCGAGATTTGTCAAACACTAAAGGCTTTAAATGTCTACTGAACAATAAACAACGAAGGCATAACAGCACCTACCCAAAAGGCGGGGTATGGTGCTTTGCAGACAGTTTTGTGGTAGATGAAAGTTCAGTTCTCTTAACGAAGTTTAGTGGTAAAAATCCCTGCCTGCATATAGCTGAAAACCGTTATGGGCAAGTTTAACAAACGACACAAAGGAATGACACAGACAAGAGAACCAAACAACTTTTAACATATTTACGAATTACCCGACTCAAACTTGGTTTATTAGTAAATTTCAACGAAAAATTGATAAAAAATGGAATAACCAGAATTGTTAATAATTTGTGATTACTATTACTATGGACAGTATTATTAAGAGACTCATTTTAACTTAGATTGTAAAAACTATTAAATAATTTTAAAATATGAAAAAAATAAAAGCAACAATTAAGCCCCTAAGAAACGCTCCTTTACAGGTTAAAAATCTTGAAAAATTCACCAATTCAAGAAACGAAAGTATCGAAACCAAATCAACAATGGCTCTTTGCCGCTGCGGTGCTTCCAAAAACAAACCTTTTTGCGACGGCACACATGCTTCAATCGGTTTTACCGATAAAAAATCCGATGAACGTGTACCCGACAAAAAAGATACATACAAAGGAAAGTCAATTACCATACACGACAATCGTGGAATTTGTTCCCATGCCGGATTCTGTACCGATAATTTACCCGAAGTTTTTCGTATGGGAACAGAACCTTGGATTGACCCCGGAGGTGCTGATATAGAAGAAATTAAACGTATAATAAAAATGTGCCCATCCGGTGCACTTAGTTATTCGGAAGATGACAAGGAAACCAACGAATTTTTTGATGCTGAAGAAATCCACATTTCAAAAAACGGTCCATATTACATTCGTGGCGGTATTAAAATTGAAGATACCGATTTAGGCGACGATGCCTCAATCGAACATTACACGCTTTGCCGTTGCGGACATTCGGGCAATAAACCACGCTGCGATGGTGCCCACTGGTATGCCGCTTTTAAAGACGACGAAGCAAAAACCATTTCGGCAGCAGCCCGAAAAAGTGAAACTAAAGAACGGGAATGGGTTAAGGTTGCTGAAATTGATGAGTTGCAAGAAAGCGAAAGCAAAAAACTGAGTTTATTCAACCAACAAATTCTTTTATCGCGATTAAACGATAATTACGGCGCTATTGAAGGAATTTGCTCGCATCAAGGCGGCCCCATAATAGACGCAAAAATTGAAGACGGTGTAATCCGTTGTCCTTGGCATGGTCATCCGTTTCACCCCATAAGCGGTAAATCGATAGGAGATGATGCCGACCTCAAATCGTACAAAACTGAAATCCGCAATGACGGAGTTTATCTGGAAATTGCCCCACCAAAGAAATCAGCTTGGACCGTGAGCCATGTTATTGCAGAAACCCTTGTTAACTGGGGAGTTAAGCATGTTTTTGGTATGGTTGGTCATTCCAATCTGGGCATGGCCGAAGCATTTCGGGTTCAGGAAGCAAAAGGCAATATAAGATACATTGGAATCAGGCACGAAGGAGCAGCAGCTTTTGCAGCATCGGCCTATTCAAAAATTTCGGGCAAGCCTGCTGTTTGCTTTACTATTGCCGGACCTGGGGCTACCAATTTGCTCACCGGTTTATGGGATGCACATGTTGACCGCACACCGGTTTTGGCATTAACAGGGCAAGTACAGACCCAGTTTTTCGGACCGGGTTCGTTTCAGGAAATCGACCTGCACGAAGCTTTTCACGCTGTTGCGCCATTTAGTAAAATTGTATTGCCCGACAGCAAACACGCCGAATTAGCATCTTTGGCTATGAAAAACGCTTTGGTAAACCGGAATGTTTCGCATTTAATTGTTCCCGACGATGTACAAACCATTGATGCCGGAGAGCAAGCACCCGGCGAACCAGGAGGACGATTGTCTGATAAACGGATTATACCTCCCGATGATGCTGTTAATTTGGCTATGTACAGGATTTGGCGGACACAAAACCCTGCAATTATTGTGGGCTACGGAGCAAGGGACAATATGCCGGAGATTATTGAATTTGCAGAAAAATTGAAAGCACCTGTGTTAACAACCTTTAAAGCCAAAGGGCAAATTTCCGATGAACATCCGCTGGCTGTTGGAGTTCTCGGTAAAAGCGGTACGCCGGTTTCTGCTCACTATATGAATACTGCCGACTTACTTATTGTATTTGGTGCATCTTTTTCACAGCATACCGGAATAGATAAAAGCAAACCCATTATTCAAGTTGACAACGAGCAAATGGCACTGGCTAAATTTCATGCCGTAGATAATCCCGTGTGGGGCGATGTTGGTATTACAGCGAAATTGTTTTCAGAAAAACTTGCCGATTATTCTCAATCGAAAATCACAACAAAACAAATTGCCAAACGAAAAACCGAATGGCGAAATAAGAAAGCTGAAATGGCAAAAGAGGATAACCAAAATGGTGTGAATTCAGTTTTTGTATTTAATGAATTGAGCCGTCTTTTGCCCGAAAACGCAATTATTGGTTTAGATGTAGGCAACAACACCTATTCGTTTGGCAGATATTTTGAATCCAAAAATCAAAGGGTTATCCTTTCCGGTTATTTGGGCAGCATTGGTTTTGGTTTTCCTGCAGCAATGGGGGCGTATTTTGCAACACCCGGTAAGCCAATCATATCTATCAGCGGTGATGGTGGATTCGGGCAGTATATGGCTGAATTTAATACGGCTGTCTTACACAAAATGAACATCACTCATATTCTATTCAACAATAATGAATTAGGCAAAATATCCAAAGAGCAGCGCGACGTTAAAATGCCGGTGTGGCAAACCGGATTAAGCAATCCCAATTTTGCCGAATACGCCAAACTATGCGGAGGCTTAGGAATTAGAGTTTCAAAAAATGAAGAATTGGAAAGTGCGGTTCAAAAAGCACTGCAATATGACGGTCCGACAATAGTAGAAATAATTGCAGACCCGTTATTAACTTAAATTATGTAAAAAAATGCTGTCAGGATTTGAATATTACAAAGTCTAAATTAGAGTTAATAAAAAAAGGGAATCTGTGAAAAATTACGATGCTATAATAATCGGCTCAGGACAGGCAGGAACGCCTTTAGTTTTTAAATATGCCTCCGCCAAAAAGAAGGCAGCCTTTATTGAAAAACAATATTTTGGCGGCACTTGCTTAAATGTTGGGTGTACGCCAACAAAAGCGTATGTAGCCAGTGCAAAGAGGATTTATGATGCCCAAAATGCTAATAAATTAGGGATTGATGTGCCGAGAGGAATTAGAGCTAATCTAAAAGAAATTAAGGATAGAAAAGATGCTTTAATTCAAAAATCAGTTAATGGTCTTACTTCCGCACTCGAGAATAATAAGTATATTGATTTATACAGAGGGAAAGCGAGTTTTTCAGCTGATAAAATAATAGAAATAAATGGAGAAAGTATTACTGCTGAAAAAATATTTATTAATGTTGGTGGTCGCTCTTTAAAACCTAAAGAATTTGAGAATGTAAATTATTTGACAAACGAAGATATTCTTAAGCTGACAGAAATTCCTGAGCACCTGTTAATTGTTGGAGGCAGCTATATAGGGTTGGAATTTGGTCAAATGTTCAAACGATTCGGAAGCAAAGTAACCATTATTGAGAGAAGTGAACAATTAATTGCAAAAGAAGATAAAGATGTATCTCAGAATATTAAAGAAATAATGGAAGAAGAAGGCATTCAGTTTAGAATGAATGCCGAATGTATCGGAGCAACACAAGAGACTTCGGGTCAAATAAGGCTTAAGTTAGACTGCAGCAACGGTACCAATGAAATTATGGGAAGCCGTCTTTTACTTGCTGTTGGGCGTGTTCCTAATACAGATTTGCTTAATCTTGAAGCAACTGGAATTTTGACTGATGAAAGAGGTTATATTAAAGTAAATGATAAACTTGAAACCAGTGTTGAAGGAGTTTACGCTTTGGGCGACTGTAACGGAAAAGGTGCTTTTACCCATACTGCATACAATGATTTTGAAATTGTCTATGCCAACTTATTCGGTAAAGGGGAAAGGAAAATTTCAGACAGAATATTAACCTACGGATTATTTATTGACCCTCCCTTGGGTCGTGCAGGTATGACGCTTTCTCAAGCTAAGAAAAAGGTGAAAAATATTAAAGTAGCCGACTATAAAATGACCGATGTTGCCAGAGCGCGTGAGAGAGGTGAAACTCATGGTTTTATGCGTATTGTAATAGATGGCGAGACCGATAAAATTCTTGGCACTTCTATACTGGGAATAGGTGGAGATGAAATTGCAGCTAGTATTATAAATGTAATGTATGCAGGCAAACCTTACACCCTAATTCGTGATTCGGTACAAATTCACCCAACAGTAGCTGAGCTTATTCCTACAATGTTGGGAAATTTAAAAGAAATTAAATAGTTATGGAACTTACTTTCGAATTCCGGTATTGATTTCCAATATCTATTGTCGTTGCTGGCATTGCTATGTCGAGCGGTGTTGGTGGTGCAGTGTTTTTTTCACCCCTTTTTATAATTACTCTTCGCTTGGAGCCTGCTATTGCAGTAGGGTCTGCGCTTGCAACTGAATTTTTTGGATTTACATCAGGAGTAGTCGCCTATTCCCGTTCAAAATTAATTGATTATAAACTGGCTGCAAATTTATTGGTTTATTCAATACCATTGGCAATACTTGGCTCTCTTTATAGTGATGCCATACCTCCAATTGTTTTAAAAGCCATTTTTGCAGTAGGATTAGTAATGTTCTCATTTTATTATCCTTTATATTATTTAATTTTTAACTACCAATTTCACAAAATACATCTCAATTTCACCTTTGCCTTTTGCTTGGATTTTACCACGGCTTTCAAATTCAAATTCCCCTTCGGCTACGCTCAGGGGCCGGCGCTCAGTGCCAGCTAGCAGCTCATACGTGGATTGGCTGATGTTCACTTTGCCCACTTCTCCGGTGCTTTCCATGCGGGCTGCGATGTTTACGGTATCGCCCCAAATATCGTATTGAAACTTTTTCACGCCTACAATTCCTGCCACTACCGGGCCGGTGTGTATGCCTACGCGCATTTCGAAAGCGGGTTTGCCTTGTGCGTCGTTTTCAGCTTTGCGTTTGCTGATGAAGGCTTGCATTTCTAACGCGGCTGGTTTAGCTCGTGGGAAGGGTGTGCGGCGGTGCTTAGTCGTTCTTCTGCACACTATCTGAAGATAGCGGCTATTGAGTCTTTCTATAAATCCCCGACAGCAAATCGAAATCAAATGTGCTTTCGTTGGGTTGTGATTAATTTTACAAAACCATCTAATAACTCCATTTTAGCAGGATAAGCCCAAGTAGTTGAACACCTGTTGATTGTAATACAAATATAGAAGGATAAACTGAAGTACGCAAGTTGTTATTTACTTTTTTGGTATATTGCTTTTATATGGGTGTTGGCAACAAGCCGAAAAAAGAAATTAAGAAATGAGAAATTTTTTGCTGCATTAAAATGAATAGATTGAAATCCGACACACATTACACACATTTGCAAGTCCCGAATGGCCTGCCTACAAACCAAAACTTGCAAAAGAGTGTAATCATCCCACCACAAATACTAATTTTGAGAAAAAGTTAATTTATGCCTAAAATTTATGACAACATAGAAAATAACCTGATAAATGGACTGACTGAAACTCTTGAAGTTTCAAAAAGAGCTGACTGCTGTGTGGGCTATTTTAATCTCAGAGGATGGAAGGAAGTCGCAGATTATATTGACATGCTTCCAGGAGAACAGGTTATTGAAGGGAAAGATGAACATCATCGTATATGCCGATTGCTTGTAGGCATGCAAAAATTACCGGTTGATATTCTGAGGGACTATTTCAAAACTGATGACAATTACATATTAGACCAGAGTGAGGCAATAAAGCTCAAAAAAAGACTAGCGCAGGAATTTAAAGAACAACTTACAATCGGAACTCCGTCGGATGCTGATGAAATTGCTCTAAGAAAGTTGAGCCAGCAAATGAAAGAGGAGAAAGTTGTTGTAAAACTGCACTTAAAATATCCCCTTCACGCAAAACTATATCTGGCTTATTGCGATGATAAACGTGTCCCGGTTATTGGCTTTTTAGGCAGCAGCAATTTAACCCTGGCAGGACTTGTCAGGCAGGGGGAATTGAATATTGATGTTTTAGAGCAAGATGCCTCTAATAAGTTGGCAAAATGGTTTGATGATCGTTGGAATGACCGCTGGTGTATTGATATCACCAAGGAACTCATTGAGATAATCGACAATAGCTGGGCTGCAGATAAACTGTTTTCTCCTTATCACATCTATCTTAAAATGGCTTATCATTTATCCCAGGAAGCCAGAGCCGGTCTGAATGAGTTTAAAATCCCTGTTGCGTTTAGAAAGGAACTGCTACCATTTCAGCAAGCTTCAGTGCTGATTGCTGCAAAAAAATTAAATGTCAGGGAAGGTGTGTTTATTGGTGACGTTGTTGGATTGGGGAAAACAATTACAGCATGCGCCCTGGCAAAAATTTTTGAAGAAGACTTCTTCTTTTCAACTCTGGTAATTTGCCCGCCGAACCTCAAACCAATGTGGAAAGGTTATATCAACAAATATGATTTAAAAGCAAATGTAATTTCTATTGGTGCTGTTCAAAAACAATTGCCCGACTTACGCAGATACAAATTGGTAATCATTGACGAAAGTCATAACCTGCGTAATGATCAGGGTAGCCGATACAGATCAATAAAGGCATATCTCGAAGAAAATGATAGTAAGGTAATATTGCTATCTGCAACTCCTTACAATAAAACATATCTTGATCTATCGAATCAATTACGCCTTTTCATTTCTGATGATAAAGACCTCGGCATAAGTCCTGAAAACTACATCAATAGCATTGGAGGCCAAATTCAATTCTCGGCTAAGCATACAGAAACATTCATCCGCAGTATTAAAGCTTTTGAAAAAAGTGAGTATGCAGATGACTGGCGTGAGTTGATGAGGCTTTACCTGGTCAGAAGAACCAGGAGTTTCATTAAAGACAATTACGCTGAATATGATCCGGAAAAAGATAGAAAGTATCTCACTTTTTCTGATGGTACACGCTCTTATTTCCCAGACAGAGTTCCAAAAAAAGTTGAGTTTGATTTTAATCCTGACAATCCAAGGGATCAGTATGCAAAATTATACACTCAACAAATTGTTGATACCATTAATATGCTTGATTTACCCCGCTATGGATTAGGTAACTATATCTTACAGAAACCAACCATAAAACCCACAAAAGAGGAAGAAGTAATTATTGCAAACCTATCCCGTGCCGGAAAGCGTTTGATGGGCTTTAGCCGTACAAATCTGTTTAAACGATTGGAAAGCAGCGGATTTTCGTTTTTAATTTCATTGAGTAGGCATATCCTCAGAAACTATGTTTTCTTCTATGCCATGCAAAATAATCTTCCCGATTGGGAAAAACATTTCGCAAAATTTGGATGATTATTTAGAAGACTCGGATACCGACAGCGTTGATGGAAATGATAATACCATAAGCTTCATCCTGGATGAAAACACCTACCTGAAAAAGGCTGCTCAGGTTTACAATTTGTATGCTGGAAGTAAATATAAACACCGTTTTGATTGGATACGTAGCGAACTATTTGCTCCGGTATTGATGAAGCACTTGGCTAGTGATAGCAAAGAGATTATAAACATTCTCAAAACCGGGAAGGATTGGAATGCAGATGATGACAGGAAACTAAATGCATTGGATGAGTTATTGATAAAGAAACATAAAAATGAGAAAGTGCTGGTATTTACTCAATATGCCGATACAGCTTTCTACATTTCAGAACAACTGAAAAAAAGAAACATCAAGCACCTGCAACACGTTACCGGAGATAGCGAAAACCCTACCAGGATTGCTCAACAATTCAGCCCGGCAAGTAATGGTTTGCCTAAATCTATAAACGATATCCGTGTTTTGATCACAACCGATGTATTAAGTGAAGGACAGAACCTGCAGGATGCCCATATAATCCTTAACTATGATTTGCCCTGGGCCATCATCCGGTTAATCCAGCGTGCCGGACGTGTTGACCGTATCGGACAAAAATCGGAAGAAATATTGTGCTATTCATTTTTACCTGAAGAAGGAATTGAGAATATTATTCGGCTGAGAAGGCGCTTAACAAGTCGCATTAGGCAAAATGCTGAGGTTGTGGGTTCTGATGAAGTATTCTTTGACGGAGACCCAATCAATATAGAAGACCTGTACAACGAAAAGGCAGGTATTCTTGATGATGAGGAAGACAGTGAAGTTGATCTCGCATCCTATGCATACCAGATATGGAAAAATGCAACCGATGAAATCCCGAGCTTGAAAAAAACGATTCCTGATTTGCCCAATGTGGTTTATGCCACAAAAGAAAACCATTTTCCACCTGAAAAAGAAGGTGTTGTGGTTTATACCCGAACCTTTGACGAAAACGATGTACTTGCATGGGTAAATACCGAAGGAAAAATCATAACGCAATCACAACTGGCCATTCTAAAAGCGGCAGCCTGTGAACCGGATGTAAAACCTTGTTATAAAATATCCAGGCACCACGAACTGGTAAAAAAGGGAGTGGACTTTATAAAGGAAGACGAAAAAAATACCGGTGGATCACTGGGAAAGAAAACCGGAGCCAAATACAGGGTGTATATGCGCCTCGACAGGTATGTGAAGGAATATGAAAACACGCTGTTTGTGAATGAAGCCTTGAAAAAGGCAATAGATGATATTTATAAATATCCTTTTAAGGAATTCGCACGGGAAACATTGAACAGAAATCTAAAAGCTGGCATTTCTGATGAAGACCTTGCTGCGTTGGTTGTGTCTCTTAGAGAAGAGGATAAACTCTGCATTGTAAATCAGAACGAGATGCCCGACAGGGAGCCACAGATCATTTGTTCATTAGGATTGAAAAATGTCTGAATTAGGATTAATATGATTAAAGGATGATAAGATGAAATATGAAGAGTTGACGCATAAAATAATTGGGTGTGCAATGAAAGTGCATTCAACTCTTGGAAATGGATTCCAGGAAGTTATTTACCAGAGAGCCATGGCAATTGAAATGGGGAATAATGATTTGTCCTTCCAACGCGAAATGGAAATGACAATTTATTATGATGAAATTGACATAGGTACAAGAAGGGTTGATTTTTTCGTTGAAGATAAAATCATGGTCGAGCTTAAAGCTTTGATTAAACTGGAAGAAGTTCACCTTGCCCAGGCCATGAATTATTGTCAGGCTTACAATTTGCCAATAGGATTATTAATCAATTTCGGGGCTAAAAGCCTTGAATTCAATCGTGTCTACAATGTTAATCATCCGGAAAACAAAGATTACATAAAAAGGAATCCTAAAATCATAAAATCCAATAAATCATAATTCAGACAATGAGTTTAAGTAAACAGGAATTTTCAACATACATCAAACAGTTTCAGTTCAGGGAATTGTTTAACGACATGGGTTGGAACAATGATAAGACGTTAGTTCCCATAGTTGTTGATGACATAACCTATACCCTGCAAGCTGTTGCCGAGAAAAGCGGTTTTAAAATACTAATCCTCCAATCCTCCAATCCTATTAATCCTAATTCTGACAGTATTCCTGATTACAATACCCGAAAAAAAATTGAAACCAAGGTTACCAAATTGTTCCAGGAGCATTTGATCATTTTTACGGATCATAAACAACAGGAACAAATCTGGCAACTGGCCATCCGGCAAACAGGCAAACCGCTGAAAGTTACAGAGACACGTTACAATGTAACGCAGGATCCGGAATTACTCTACCAGCGTGCATCCGGTTTGTTTTTTGAACTGGATGAGGAAGAAAAGATCACGATTGTTGATGTTACACAACGCGTAGCTGCAAACTTCCACCAGAATGCCGAAAAGGTTACCAAACAGTTTTACGACAAGTTCAAGAAAGAACACACCTCGTTTCTTAACTTCATAAAAGGCATTGAAACAAAGGTTGACCGCGACTGGTATGCCTCACTGATGCTAAACCGCTTAATGTTCTGCTATTTTATACAGAAAAAAGGATTCCTGGATGACAACAAAAATTATTTACGTGACAAGCTGAAAACCTGCCAGGTCAAGAAGGGAAAAAACAAGTTCTATTCGTTTTATCGTGATTTCCTGCTCGTGCTATTCCATGAAGGGCTGAATGAATTGAGGCAGAAAGAAGAAGTTAAAATTGAAATTGGGAAAATACCTTATCTCAATGGAGGCTTGTTTGACGAGCACGAGCTGGAAAAAATGTACAAAGACCTTGATATTGACGACAAAGCCTTTGAACGTGTTTTTGACTTCTTCGATCAGTACGAATGGCACCTTGATACACGAATTACTGCCACCGGCAAAGACATCAATCCCGATGTGATTGGCTACATCTTTGAGAAATACATCAACGACCGGGCACAGATGGGCGCTTATTACACCAAGGAGGACATTACCGAGTACATCAGTAAGAACACAGTGCTGCCATGGTTGTTTGATGAAACCAAAAGGAATTATGCAAAAGCATTTGATCCGGAAGGTGAAATCTGGCAATGGGTTCAGAACAGTGGCGATGATTACATTTACGATGCCGTAAAATATGGGGTTCCTAAAGAAGGCGGACTGTTCGACGACCTGCCGGATGAAATTAAAGCCGGTTTTCG
>CAYVVD010000039.1:0-13688 GCA_964454975.1 uncultured Hyphomicrobiales bacterium
GATAATTCTACATTATCATAATCTCTAAAGCTGCTTTGAATTCTCTGATGAAGTGTTTCTAATTGCAACCTATCCACTTCTGAAAAAACAGCCACTTCTATCTATTTTAGATTATTTGAATCGAATAATATACCTCCTTGTTTTCTGTAGCTTAAGAAAAAACTAAAGTTGTCTAAATGATTTTTTTTGTTATTTATTAAAGTATTTTTAATTTCCGATACAGCTTGTTTCATCTCTAAATTCACAAATGAGTCCCTTTTAATTTCTAAGTGGCTCGATTTTTTATTTGAATCTTCATTAACAATGTTAATGAAATAGTTGCTACTACCCTTTATAACAATCTCATTAATTGACTTTCTTTTATCCCCTTTGTTAAATGTGAAGAAATCCACACTCTTCATGCTTCCTAAAAACATGTCTACTTTTTTCAGAATATTATCTTTACTTCTTTTGTTCGTAAATAATGTTTCAACCCAATTACCATCTGTAGTATCTATAAACCTGATTTCCATTGACAAATCTAAATCCATTCTCTCTAATTTTAATATTGGGAACAATATCCATGTTCCATCATTTACTTTTTTTTCTATAATCAACTCTTTGTATAAGTCTTTAACAAAATTCGGTAGTGTATCACCTACATCACCATCTAATCTATCATAGAACAACAAATAAACATTATATTCCCTTTCTTCATTAATTACTTCACTTCTTTCAACACAATTAGTAAATGTAACTAATAAAAAAGCTAATATCGATAATTTGATTATTCGATAACATCCCATTTAAACACCAATATTAGTTCTCATCAAAACCACCAAGACTAAGTTGTAATTGGAGCCCTCTGCTTGCCAAAAGGAACTGTTTCTTCTTTCTACCTTTTTGTCCTTCAATCATTCTAAATAAATGGTCATCAAGAAAAACTCCACTAATTTTTAAATTGTATGCATATAAATTACCAAGCTTATTAAAAGCTTTACTTATTGCTTGTTTTTCCTCATTATCGTTTGGTGAGATACCTTCCGATTGACTTTTTAATTTAACTGTATTTTCATCGATTATTTTTTCGACTTCTTCTTTGATTAGATTGTGACCATTAACTTTAATTTCTTCTAATGGCTCATCTGTAAGCATAATTGATTGAATAGACTGGCGATTTTCCAACTCTTCACCACTAGGTTCGGTAATATAAGTACCTTTTGAAAATTTGTTTACTTCTATTTGCAAAAATAGAGAGAAAAAAATGTAAGATAGAAAGTACCCTGTAGAAATAATGTGAAGAAGCGCCACAATTGCATATGATAATATTATAGCCAACACAATCCCATCAAACACACCGCCGTGTAAAGTATAAAATCCGATGATTTTAATAATCGCAATTGATATTATAATTAAAGCACTAATAATCTGAAAAAATACTCTAATCCTAATTGAATTATTAAATTTTATGAATCTTGGTGTATTGTAATTTTCAAATCGGAGTTTATTCTGAAATAAATAGATTTTTTTTCTTGGTAAGTGCAGTAAGATTGCAAAAAGGAAATCTGCAATAAAAAAACCAATTAAATATTCGAAAGAAACACCTACAGCATTCAAATTGATTAGACCATAAATTTCTAATCCCAAAATGACTACAAAACAAAATACATCAAATACCGGTAATCTTGTTGAGAACAAACCAGGTATGGTAAACCCCCCATAATTTCGAGACGTTTTTCTGGTAAAAAGCCAATTTGATAAGAGAGTAGTAGACAACCGAATTCCTTCTGGGAGCTCATTATGGGCTAAATACAACATAACTTTACCTGTTTGCAAGTAGTTAACAATTCAAAGTTAACAATAAAATCGAGGAATTTATACTTTTTTCCCCTACAGCGGAATATTTCCGTGCTTCTTTGGTGGGTTTTTGTCCACCTTATTTTCGAGCAGGCTGAATGCGTTTATAAGCATTGGTCTGGTGTAGCGCGGTTCAATCACATCGTCAATGTAGCCGTATGAGGCGGCGATGTAGGGATTTGCAAAGCGCTTATTGTATTCGTCGGTCAGCTCTTTCTCACGTGCTGCAGGATCCTCTGCATTCTCAATTTCCTTGCGGAATATTATTTCTACCGCTCCCTTTGCGCCCATTACAGCGAGTTCGGCTGTAGGCCAAGCATAGTTCAGGTCGCCGCGTATATGCTTGCTGTTCATCACATCGTAGGCTCCGCCGTAAGCTTTGCGTGTAATCACTGTCACTTTCGGCACAGTTGCTTCGCAGTATGCATAGAGCAGCTTAGCACCGTTGGTTATAATACCGTTCCACTCCTGGTTAGCACCCGGCAGGAAGCCCGGAACATCCTCAAAAGTAAGCAACGGAATATTGAAGGAATCGCAAAAGCGGATGAAACGCGCCCCTTTCTTGGAAGAGTCGATATCCAGCACTCCTGCAAGCACTGCGGGCTGATTGGCTATTACGCCTATAGAACGCCCGCCAAGATGTATAAAGCCAACCACTATATTCATTGCATAGTCTTTGTGCACTTCGAGGAATTCTCCATGGTCCGCCACTTTTGTTATTACATCACGGATATCGTAGGGCTGGTTTGGGTTTGCCGGCACGATAAAATTAAGCTCTTCCTCAGTCCTGTCGTGCGGATCCTCATTGGGGATAAACGGCGGTTCTTCTGCATTGTTTTGCGGGATGTATGTCATAAGCTTTTTGACAAGTTCCATTGCATCGAGGTCGTTTTCGGCAGTAAAGTGCGCCACGCCGCTCTTTGAGGCATGTACTTCTGCGCCGCCGAGTTCCTCGGAGGTAAGCTCTTCGTGTGTCACTGTCTTTACAACCTTCGGTCCTGTAACGAACATATAGGAAGTCTTTTTAACCATAATGATAAAATCAGTTATTGCAGGCGAATAAACAGCACCGCCGGCGCAGGGGCCCATGATAACGGAAATCTGAGGCACAACACCCGAAGACAAGGTATTGCGGAGGAAAATGTCTGCATAAGCACCGAGAGAGATAACGCCCTCCTGCACTCGCGCCCCACCGGAGTCATTCAGACCAATAACAGGCATTCCGTTCTTTAAGGCCATATCCATAATCTTGCATATTTTCCTGCCGTGCTCGGCAGCAAGGCTGCCGCCCATCACCGTAAAGTCCTGTGAGAAAACAAAAGCCTTTTTGCCAAAAATCTCGCCGTAGCCTGTAACTACACCATCGCTGAAGGGACGGTTTTTATCCAGGCCAAACTGGTCGGAGTGGTGGTGAGCTAGCATATCTAACTCATTAAAAGTTCCCTTGTCCAGCAGCAGATCAAGCCTCTCGCGGGCTGTCAGCTTGCCTTTCTTATGTTGGGATTCAATGCGCGCCTCGCCTCCGCCTTTAAGCGCTTCGCGCTTCAATTCGTACATTTTCTCTATTTTGTCTTTAATGGTCTGGTTGTTTTCCATGTATTTCAAATCAGTATTATTTAAAAAAGCAGCAGCTAATTTAATTAATAATTGAGAATTAACAATTAAGAATACAGGGATTATGTGATAATGGGGGATTTTAAGAGATTTACAAATAGAATATCGTTTATAATACGGCCCCTTAGGAAGTAATGTATTGACCACATAAGCACAGAGAAGAATCAGAAAAAAACACTTTTGTTTTAAGAAATAATTAATCAACATCTCAAGAAAGAAAAGAAATACAAACCAAAGCTAAAATTGTATAGAAATAGGTCTGATGTTGACTTTTCAAAAGCTGATATAAGAGCTGTAACTTAAACGTACTTCAATAAACCAATAATCACAATAGATAACGAATTACAGAATTGTGAACTCGTCCATATAATATGGTAGCTTTTAGCTTAAAAATCCGGTTAATAAGTTTTTGCCTTAATTAATTTTTAATCGTAAACCCTGAAATATTCTATGTTAAGTCTGATTGAGGTTCCGGGGTCAAACACTGTCATTCCATTTGAAAATGGATTGCGCAAGTATGACAAGTGCCTTGTGAATTGCTCATTTGTTATGTTGTCAGCGACAAGCCCAAACCTGAAATCACCGGATTTATAACTGAATCCCAGGTCAAGTTTATTCCAAGCCGGCGTGCTAAACTCGTTGATTGAATTATCCACTCTTGTCTGGGCATCATTGTAAGTATGCCTGAGGAAAGTTTGGATGCCGGCTATTTCAGGCGCCTTAATAGTAGTGCTTACCTGGAGGGGCATTATTTCAGGCATTGGATTATCATCCGTAAGATTTTCTCCCAATGTATAGGATACGCCAAAATCTAAATATTCGGTTGATGCGAAAAGGTTAGCCCCTGTGAAAGCAGCATTTATATTCTTAAAGGTGGTAAATTTAGTCGTTTCATTGGAGATCATGCTAAGATTCGCATAATTTGAAATATGCATCGCGAACAATTCGAATCGGAGAAAATCAAAACGAATATCTGCCCTAAGCGCAGCTTTAATTGGCTGCTCAAGTCCGGGATTGCCATACCAGCCGGGATTGCCCATCGGACGTCGGAGAGCTATAAAAAGCAGTTCCGGTTCCACCTGTTCGGCTGCGCTTTCCAACAACAGGCCAAAATCTAAATTTTTTCCAAGTTCTGTTGTATAACCTGCACCCAAGCTTATAACAGGGAACACCCTGTAATCAGCGGCATCGCTTGAAACCATTTTGTAATTGTCTTTGTTGAATTCTCCGGCCGTTGTATAAGCCAAACCTGCTTTCCCTTTTAGTACAAATCCATCAGCAATATTAATGGAATGGCTTGCTAACGCAGTAACTGAACTGACATCGGGAATCATATCATTATCAATTCTCATCATGTTGCCATTCATCATCATATTCATAAAGTTATCAGCATTCCAATTCCTGAAATATATTTCGTAGAATCCACCTGTCAGTCCGATGGTCAGGCTTTTTGCATCAGTTTCCATTTCCATCGTTGATTTGCGAAGGCCATTGTTCATTATATGACCCGAATAGTTCAAGTAGAGCTTGTTATCCAGGTATTTAATGTATGCGCTGTAGTAAATGTTATCCCTTTCGTCCATCGTCAGGTATGGGAAGGGTACGTCTCTGGTAAAGCTAAATCCTGTACGGTATTCCCATTCGCCGGTGCTTCCGGTGAAGGCTGCTTCAGCAAAAGAGTAATTGTAATTATCCTTATAATTATACAGGTCAGTAAAGCTTTTACCTTTGGCATCATCAAATGGCCTTCCAGTGCTATAACGACCTGTGAATCTGTTTTTACGGTAATCTATAGAAAATGCTGCATCGCCCGCCCGTTCTGAAAGTGCAGAACCTATGATTGCGGTTCTGATAATAAGAGGTTCCTGTAATTCATCCCTTTGGAATTCTAGCGACCCACCGATTCCGGAACTAATATCGTCCGAAGATTTGACCAGTGATACCCTGTTGACCTCAAGAGGGTTAACACGGGTAACAGGTGAATCCATCCTGTTCGGGCAGGCACTGTGACACCGTTCACCGTCAATAACAACAGCAATATCGCTTTTTTTTAATCCATCAGCATATACATCCTGGGCTATAAACGGACCTTTCCGAATAAGGCCAAAGCCATACTTAGACAAGGAATTAGTAAAATTTCCTCTCTCAGGAGAAATTTCCTCTTTTCCCCAGGTATAGTAGGAAATGACATTAACAGGGTTTGACAGGTAATTTTTTAAAGAATCATTCACATTTTCAGCTACAAGAACAAGCGGAAGCAACATAATCAGAATTATTAATCTCATTTTATTCCCTTTTCTATCATTTATAATTAACTCGAATTTAACCAACGAAATTATAAAAAACAAGCTAATCAGATTATTTAATCTTCTTTAGTTCTTAGGATTGCCTTTATAATTGCAAATTTAATAATTTTGATTAATTAATTTATATTGCATTAATTGATAATTAATTCTAAAAGCACTAATTCGATTACAATAACGTAACTTTTCAGTGATTCCTACATACAAGGGATAAAAATGGAAGAAACAAAAAAACTCGAAGAATTTCAGATAAAAATAGACCGCGGTGAAAAAATAGAACCTAATGACTGGATGCCGGAAGATTACCGTAAGTCTGTATTAAGAATGATGTCGCAACATGCTCATTCAGAAATCATCGGTATGCTGCCGGAGGGGAACTGGCTTACCCGTGCACCCAGCCTTCGTCGGAAGATGATTCTCCTCGCTAAAATTCAGGACGAGGCAGGCCATGGCCTTTATCTATACAGTGGCGCTGAAACTCTCGGCACAGACCGTGAAACAATGATTGACCTTCTTCTGAAAGGTGTGGCTAAGTATTCAAGTATTTTCAATTATCCTACACTTACCTGGGCTGATATTGGCGCTATCGGCTGGCTTGTAGATGGCGCAGCGATGGTTAACCAGGTAAGCCTTATGGGTACATCATACGGGCCATACTCAAGAGCGATGTTCAGGATATGCAAGGAAGAGGCTTTTCATAACAGGCAGGGATACGAACTTATCGCTCAACTCTGCATCGGCACACCTGAGCAGAAGCAGATGGCACAGGACTCTCTCGACCGCTGGTGGTGGCCTGCGCTTATGATGTTCGGGCCAGAGGGCAAAGCATCTACTCACAGTCAGCAATCACTTAAGTGGAAAATCAAAGTTGAAGATAATGAAAAACTGAGGCAGAAGTTCATTAATATGACTGTACCACAGGCAGAGGCTCGTGGATTAAAAATTCCCGACCCGGAATTAAAATTGAACCCCGATACAAAAAATTATGACTACGGCGAGATTAACTGGGAAGAATTTTTCAATGTAATCCAGGGCAACGGCCCGATGAATAAAGTGCGTATGAGAGAACGCCGAAAAGCCGAAAGAGATGGCCTTTGGGTTCGCAAAGCTGCAGAGGCATACACAAGGAAACATGCCGAAGTAGCAGCTTAAATTAGAATAGTTTTCATTTATCATATATAGAAATAAAATGGCTCAAAAAGATACTCAATGGATGGTTTGGGAGGTGTTTGTTCAGGCAAAACCCGGCCAACCCCATACACACGTTGGCAACGTTCATGCCTCAGATAAAGAACTTGCTGTCCAAAACGCCCGCGACCTCTACACAAGAAGAGGTGAAGCTTACGGGATATGGGTTGTGCCTGCAGTGCACATAACTTCTACGCAAACGGACGAAAACGGAATGTTCTTCGACCCTGCAAACGATAAAGTTTACCGCCACCCGCAGTTTTACAAAATTCCAAAGGGGGCAAATTTAGATGTTGAGTAAAGAAGAAGCTCTCATTGATTACAGCCTGAGAATTGCAGATGACAGGCTGATACTGGGACACAGGCTCTCAGAGTGGTGTGGTCATGCTCCTATCCTTGAAGAAGATATTGCGATTTCAAATATTGCGCTTGATCTTGTTGGCCAGGCAAGTAATGTTTATAAATATACTGCTGAACTGGAAGGTAAAGGCAAGACTGAAGATGATTATGTCTTTTGGCGCAATGATTTACAGTTCAAGAATCTGATGCTTGTTGAGCAGCCAAATGGAGATTTTGCCCAAACTATAGCACGCAATTTTCTATTTGACTCATTTGCTTATCATTTCCTTACAGAACTTAAGAACAGCAAGAACGAACTATTTGCCGGATTTGCAGAGAAATCTATTAAGGAGAACCGTTACCACCTGCGCCACACTTCTCAGTGGATGCTCCGCCTTGGTGACGGAACTGAAGAAAGCCACGAACGCTTGGATAATGCTGTTGAGTTCCTTTGGATTTATACTGGCGACATGTTTACAATGAATGCGGCCGACGAAGTTCTTTTAAAGGAAGGGATTGCAGTTGACCTCGAAAAAATAAAACCGGAATGGCAGAAAATGGTTACCGCTATATTTGATAAAGCAACACTTGCAGCCCCTGATTTTGAATCTTTTACGCTAAAAGGCAGCCGCGATGGCAAGCATTCTGAATATCTCGGGCATTTATTAAGCGAAATGCAGATTTTACCCCGTTCTATGCCAGACGCCAAGTGGTGATAATATGATAGCCCAAAAAGAAAATTTACTCGATATTCTAAGTAAGGTAATGGACCCCGATATTCCGATTGTAAATATCGTAGAATTAGGCATTGTCCGCAGTGTGGAACTTAAAGGCGATGTTGTCAGCGTTATAATTACCCCTACATATTCCGGTTGCCCGGCAATGGTAGTTATGGGCGATGAAATTAAAAAGGTTTTTGCTGAAGAAGGCATTAATAATGTTGAAATAAAAACTGTTCTTTCTCCTGCGTGGACAACAGACTGGATAACTCCTGAGGCAAAGCAAAAAATGAAGGAACATGGCATTGCCCCGCCCGATAAAACGCCCGAAGACTCTATATTCTCTATTCTTGAACCGATCCGCGAGCCACAATGTCCATATTGCAATTCCAATGATACTGTAAAGCAGGCGGAATTTGGCTCTACAGCATGCAAATCACTCCACTTTTGTAATGAATGCCGCCAGCCGTTCGAACATTTTAAATGTATTTAATCAAAAAATAAAATTTATTATTAAGTCTGTTCGTTGAAATAATAGAGCAGGTTCTTTGATATATGGCGATTTGGATTGCATAATTTCTCAAAAGCGGTTAAATTGGGTTTTGCTTTTGTACTTATGCTTATTTAAGATATGAACATACTTGAAAGTTATCTACCGTTGTTTTTTATGGTTGTCTTCGGTTTTACCGTGGCAATGGTTTTTCTCCTTTTGTCAGAATGGCTTGGGGCAAGGCGCAAAACCGAAGCAAAGGAAACAACTTATGAAAGTGGAATGGAGCCTGTCGGCACTGCCCGCCGAAGGTTCACTGTAAAGTTCTACATGGTTGCAGTCAGTTTTATAGTTTTTGATATAGAAGTAGTGTTCATGTACCCCTGGGCAGTACAAATGAGCAAACTTGGATTAACAGCTTTTATCGCCATGATGATTTTTATAATTATCCTGCTTGCGGGTTTATATTACGAAATTAAAAAAGGTGGCCTGGAATGGGATTAGATAGAAGTATAGAAAAAGATGGCTTTTTAACTACTTCGATTGGCGAGGTAATCAAATGGGCTCAGAAGAACTCTCTGTGGCCAATGCCTTTGGGCATTTCATGCTGTGCCATCGAAATGATGGCATTGGGAGCATCAAGGCACGATGTTTCACGTTTTGGCTCTGAAGTTATGCGCATGACTCCACGCCAATCCGACCTGTTAATAGTTGCAGGCACGGTTACATACAAAATGGCCTGGGTGGTCCGTAAAATTTACGACCAGATGCCTGAGCCAAAGTGGGTAATTTCAATGGGTGTATGCGCCTCAACAGGTGGAATGTTTCGCAGCTATTCCGTAGTCCAGGGAATTGACCAGTTCCTTCCTGTGGATGCTTATGTATCAGGTTGTCCACCTCGTCCCGAAGCTGTCATTAAAGCTATAATGACCATACAGGACAAACTTAAAAAGAATTATAAACCTGCTCTTTTCAACTTCGGCAAGGACGTATCTCCTGTTCACAGGCAGGAAAGATTCGATACTGATTTCGAAGGCGTAAAGATAGTAAGGTGATTATTAATTGAAATAAATATATTTTTCTCATACATCATACAAACTTTCAAATTTGCGTAATGCTGAAACGGTATTTTCATGCAAGCTTACATTATTTAAAATTTAATTAAATCAATATATAGATGTAAATCCTGAAATCCTTTTAGGGGAATCAGTAATTAAAGGGACTGGAGTATCTGTCGGAATAATTTTTGAATAACTATCTTTAGAAACAATTAAAGAACATATTAGTGAATTAGAATGGAAATTCATAGTATTCCAACCCCGATTAATCAGAATCACGGAAATCTAATTAAGCAATATTTACATCTATCACAATCGGGCAATGATCCGAGCCCATCACTTCCGGCCTGTGGATGGAGTTTTTCACAGAAGGCATCAGGTTTTCGCTTACCATGTGGTAATCAATACGCCAGCCGATATTCCTGTCGCGCGCGCCCATACGGTTACTCCACCATGTGTATTGCCCTCTTTCTTTTGAAAACTCCCTGAAGGAATCTACGTAACCATTTTTTACTATCCAGTCAATCTTTTCGCGTTCAATTGGCATAAAACCTGAGTTCTTCACATTTTCTTTTGGCCGGGCAAGGTCAACTTCATTGTGGGCAGTATTATAATCACCACAGATAATAAGCTTTTTACCCTTTGCTTTCAGCTTTCCGGTATAAGCAAATAGTGCATCATAAAAATCCAGTTTGTAATCAACCCTTTCCATGCCCGATGTACCATTTGGGAAGTATATATTCATGATGGAAAAATCGCCGAAGTCTAGTTCAATGAAGCGGCCCTCATCGTCGAATTTTGGCTCGCTGAACTCTGTGTTTACTTTTTCAGGCTTGATTTTCGAATAAGTAACAACCCCGCTATAGCCTTTTTTAATCTTGCAGGAGTACCAGTAATCTGTATAACCGGGGATTACACGCCTGTCTTCATTTATTTGTTCGGGGTGTGCCTTGGTTTCCTGGAGGCAGATAATATCAGGATTTTCATTTTGTATATATTCCAGCAACTTGTTGTTATCAGTGATTTTGTCCAACCTGCGCTGTTTGTTCTGCCCTGTGATTGCCCTGAATCCGTTTATATTCCAGCTAACAATTTTCATGATTTAATAAGGATAAAAAATAATATTAATTTATAAAACTTTACGGTAATGGATAAGAGCAATCAGCATTAATTGCTCTTATCATTTCGGGAATGTCTATAAGGAAGAATGCATCGCTTTTGCTGTTTTTCTCGTAAAGGGTTCCTGCTGCAATTTTAAAATTGAATGTAATTTCAAAGGTATCGAGTTGAAAGCGCTGCCTGGTTTCGAATCCTGAGTTCATCTCCAGGGATTTTGTTATACCCTGCTTCCAATCTTCAGCTGCTGATTGCGATAGTGTCAGCGAAAACCGGGTCTGGGATAATGCAGGAATTGAAAGCAATAATATATAAAGTACTGCATAATACATTTTTAATTATTTATGAAAATGCTTTTCAATCAAATTCCGGACAAATGTAGTGTCCAAATCATCAAATTCTTCGAGCAATTTTCCCTTATTATTAAACAAGTATGCAAAGCTATAGCTCTGCAAGTCTTTGTCATTCCTATTTGTTAAAAATTGATAAAGTTTTAGAGTGTTATTTTCATTTTTTAAATCAGTAAAATCAAAAGGATAATCAAGCAAATATGGAGTCCCTGGTATTTCGTTATCATAAAATCCAAGACTCATTAACTTATCCATATTTTTAAGATTTAAGTCAATGCTTAAAGGTATTAACTGAATCTTTGGAAAGTTATAATTCAAATATTCAAATAAATCGTTATTTAATCCTCCGGCACAATTAAGGTTATAACTCATTGTATGTATTATTGTGCCTTCATAGTCTTTATTAGTAAGTAAAGTAGTTATTCCCTCATTTCCAATTTTTATTGTTTCAACTGCCCCTTCAGGTAATCCTATCTCAGGATCGTATCCTTCAATTTCATATTCAGGCTCAATTGATTGATATATGATAAACCCCATAGCAAAAATCAAAACAAGGATTATTCCCAAAATGATTCCAATTTTTTTTAGTATTAGTGTTTTCATGATGAACTCCTAAAAAATGCGGCCCTGCTTTCACAGGGCCTTGAATTTAATTTTCAAAACAATTAATCATGTGGATATTGCCCAATCAAAAATGAGTCTATTGACCATCTTGAATTCAACTTTTTATTCAAGACTATTATTTTGTTGTCAATAATATCTATTAAATGAGATTCTATTAAAAAATCATCTGGTATATAAATGCTAAATTCCCCCTTAAATGAACCATCTTTAGAATATTTTTGAATTGCATATTTATAAACGCCTGAATTATATAACACTACTAATATTTCATCATTTAAAAGCTTAATATCATATACTTTGCTCCCAGACTTTTCATTATTAAATAAATCACCTAAACTTAATTTAGGTTCAATCTGAATATTTATATCTTGGTTTTGCAGAATAAATAATTGAGATTCGATATCAATGAATGCAAATGAACCGGTGGTGTCTGAGGTCATAAAGTCAATAAATAATTCAGGTGATTCAATACTAATGTCTGTACTTTTGAGAAGTGGAGTGACAACTGTATCACAATAATTGAGATTCTGGATTATTGCAATAGTATCATCAACATTTGATAAATCGCAATCAAAATTATAAACCTCCGATACAATATTACACCCTCCTAAATAGTAGAATCTTTCATTTAATATAGATTTTGACTTTGGTAATTTACCACAAATTTCAAATCTCTCATTATTCTTCTGTAGCAAATAATAACCGTAACTTGCAATAAATTGCTTTTTCCCTGCACTATCATCTGGCATTTGATTTATTTTATCAATAATTTTGAAAATATATCTAATTGAATCATTTAATAAAAATCTATTTAGTAGGCTAATATTCCTTGTGTTGGATTTTTTCAATAGTTCCCATGCTTTTATATTTGTAGAATTATTGTTAAAATAATATTCAAGATAACTTGGATATTTTGATGAATTCAAAAATACACCTTTACTCAATGAAAACTCAAACTCTCTATTTTGGACTGGCTCAATAAATGACAGTGAACTATCTCTTATCAAGGCATCTCTTATTGAACTTATAATATTAGTATCACTTTCTATCAAATCGACTGATTCTTCAAGAATTAATCTATGTTTGATGATGAAAGAAACATCTGAATATTTTATTGGATTGTGTTGTATATCCTCCTGTTTAAAGATAACATTGCCCGTTGAATCAAATATTAAAAACATGGGTAAATCAGGTAATTCATATTTACTCTTGAATTTACCATATACATCTTCACATAATATAATATTCCTTAGGAACCTACCTTTTAATGCATAAGCATCTTTTGCTATATTTGATTCGATCCCAACTATGATATTTTCAAAAATACCATTTGAATTAAAATCATTTACAGCTACATTTATAGCATTAATACAACAATTGGTACACGAGTTAATATTTATATAAAAAACCATAAGAGGTTCGGAAACACAGATACTTTTCATGGAGCAACTATTGAACATTTCTAAAGCGCTGTTTCGTTTGATACTAAATAATTCTTCCGAAATCAAAAGAAAGGATATTATAATAACCAATTTCATAAAAACCCCACATTAAATAATGGGTCTGTCAAGAATCCCTCGACAGACCTTTAATAAATCAATCAATTAAGTTTAACCACTCTTGGTAAGTCTGGACAACAATGCTTTCTTCTGTTTCATAGCAGTAAATTAATTCACCGGGAACATTGCTATAGTATATTTTTCCATTAACTACTCCTGTTCCAACTGTTATAGGTTCCGGGGTATCCGGAATGAAATAGTTATCTGCTTCTAAGTACCCTACTGGTAAATACCCTAATTCCGGAGATGATTCAGGACAAGGTATTTGTCTTTTTTCCCCAGTTATCCAAAGACTCATATCACCGTCATCAGCTACTCTTGTACATTTTCCTTCATCTCCAAAACATCCAAAACAAGTGTGGGGCTTTTCAGCTGTACCAACTTTGGCGAAATTCGCACAAAATAGTAGCGCGATTGCAATTAGACTTAACGCGAGTTTGCTTTTCATAGCAATTCTCCTTAAATTAATCAATGTTTAGTTTTAAATCCCTC
>CAYVVD010000040.1:0-12339 GCA_964454975.1 uncultured Hyphomicrobiales bacterium
GTCGCTTAAGCACCCTCTGACTGATAAAGGCCTTGCTGCGTTCCTGGCTGATTACGAGAAAATGAAAAAGATGAGAGGTGAGTGAGGATTGAATCACTTTTTTCGAAAAAAAGATTGAATACTATTTAAGTGTCACACTTCGACTTAGCTCAGTGTGACACTACTATTCTTACTAAATAAAACAGAAAGTTATCCCTCTACTTCACTGCTTTTAATATTTTGTCAACAGTAGCAGGAGCATAGTAGCTGCACCCGCTTTTAACCAAGTCAGGCTCAACGCCAAGATTCTTGATGGCTTCATTAACACTCTTCGGGGTAATTTCATGAATTTTAGCAATCTTTCCCGCGCTAAGCATTTCTTCTTTATTGGCCATTTTGTCCTCGTTTATTCCCAGATAATCTTTGTATCAGGCAGAAATTCGTGTATTCTTTCCTTAGCCTGAGTGCTGAATGAGTTCTTGCAAAGGTCCAAAACAGCAAGTTTCTCAAGTTTTTTAACCGATTCGGGCAGGCTTGCAAGGTCATTAAAGCTTAGTACAAGCTCATTCAGGCTGGTCAGGTTGCCGAAGTCCTCAGGCAAAACTTCCAGGTCGTTTTCATAAAGCAGGAGTTTTTCGAGAGATGCCAATTTCGTGAAACCGTCAGGCAGTCTTGTCAGCAGGTTCTTGTAAAGCCTTAGCTTTGAAAGCTTAGTCAGGTTACCTATGCAATCTGGTAGATGTTCGATATTGTTTTCATGAACTTCAAGTTTTTCGAGGTTCTCACAATTACAGATTGTATCGGGCAATATTTTCAGGTTGTTCCCGGATGCGCGGAGTTTCTGCAGGTTCTTTAGGTTACCAATTGTGTCGGGCAATTCATCTAAATCGTTCTCACTGATGACGAGTTCCAGCAAGTTTTCCAGGTTCCCGATACTGTCCGGCAGCCTCTCAATGCTGTTGTAATTAAGTCCGAGCCTTTCCAGGTTGCTTAGATTACCAATAGAATCCGGCAATTTTGTTAATTCATTCCAGCTTACTACAAGAGTATGCAGCTTCTTCATTTCGCCTATTGAATCAGGGAGACATTCGATTTTATTCCCGCTCAATTCAAGTTTCTGTAGATTTGTGAGAAGCCCGATTTCTTCAGGGATTGATGTTAGTTGGTTGTTCCAAAGGATTAATTCTTCGAGGTTTACAAAATTCAGTATTTCGCGAGGGAATTCTTCAAGGTCCTTAAAGTGCAGGTCCAGTTTATAGACAATAGTAGGGCTTTTCATACCCTCTTTGATTGAATGGAAAGTCAATATGTCCGAGACCTGCTTGTTTGAGTCGTTTTTCATCTTTTCCTCCTGCTTCGAGCATGTTAGTTTATCTTTGTTTTAATTTACTTAATTGTTTAATTTCTTGCCTAATTAAACACGGTATATTCCACACTTCAAAGTAATAAAAAAAAAGAATTAAAACGGGAAAAAAGCGGAAAGATTGAATGAAAAAACTACAATATTTACTTGCCCTGCTGATTTGTGCAATAAATTTGCATTCAGAACAATTTTTTGAAACGCCTCCCGGCCCGCTTGAATTTGGCGAATTACCTTTCGATGTTCAGTCATATGAGGCTAACATCACCTTGAAAGATATATCAACATTGGAAATAAGCGGTGTAGTAATTGCAGATGTCCGCTGGAACTTCAATGATAAAGACAAGTCATTTTATTTTCACCTTGAGGGGCTTGAGATAGATTCTGTAGTTAAGGACAGTAAAAAAGTAATTTATAAAGAATTTGGCCAACCCGGAGAGGATGGTCATTATTTTGATGTAAGCAACACCGGAACAAATTTTTCTTCAGCCATTGCAATCTATTACCACGGTAAACTAAGTTCTGAAGGCGGAAACCTGGACTGGGGAGGTATTCATTATGAGGATTCTACTCTTTATGCACTCGGCGTCGGGTTTAAATCGCCGTATGTATCAACAACACGCCATTGGATGCCCTGCTTCGATCACCCTTCTGACAAAGCTGTTTTTAAGGCTGAATTTACAGTTGACCCGGGAATGGTGCTCGCTTCAACAGGTATATTAAGCGGGGTAATAAAGGAAGAGGATTGGAAATATACGTGGCAGCATTTTTACCCATGCGCAACATACATGCTAACCTTTGCTGTAAGCGATTTTGAACAGGTAGTAAAAAACGAGGTTTCCGATGTTCCTCAATTGATGTACTTCACAAGGCAGAGGGATAAAGAGGCGAGTGATTTTGCATATTCCAAAGTAGAAGAGATGGCTTCGTGGTTCAGAGAGAGATTCGGCGATTACCCGTTCGCAAAAATTGGTTATGTAAATACAACAAAAGGTGCAATGGAGCACCAGACAATGATATCCATGCCACTGGCAGGTGTACGGCAGGCTTTCAACAATAAAGACAGCTATAATCATACGATAGCGCATGAGCTTTCACACCAATGGTTTGGCGGGCTTGTTACCCCTTACGATTTCCGGGATGCCTGGCTCAACGAGGGCTTCGCCAAATACTGCGAATCGCTGATTGAAGAATTCCGTGGCGGCAAAGAGTCATACTTCGCTAACCTGAGAGCCGATCGTAACCAGTATATGAGTATTGCAAATTATGAAGGCGTTTTGCCTCTGTATAACTATTCGAGGAATGGACTTTCGTCAAATTACCCCGGGACTATCTACAACAAGGGGGCAATTGTTGTTGCTATGCTAAGGCACAAGCTGGGAGACGAGAATTTTTTTGCAGGTATCAGGAAATATCTCGAAGAAAATTCTTATCAAAATGTAACAACTGAAATTCTGAGAGAAACTCTTGAAGAATCATCTTCTGTGCTTCTTGGGGATTTTTTCGAGCAGTGGGTTTACCGTGCCGGTTGGCCTGTTTTTGACGTGGATGTTCATGTTACTCCGCATTTTACTCAAATAGATCTTAGCCAGGAAAATGATGAAAAATATACCAACTTTGATGTTGAGATTAGGATACCATTGATTGGTGGAGGCTTCGAATACATTGTTATACCGATTGATGACAATGGTGAAGGTTCTGTCAATGTACCCAACAACATTGATTTCAATTTCGATGCATTGATAAGCGATGGATTCAACACGCTGCCCTCCCTTGCGGAATATAGGCGGGCTATTGTAACAGTCGGTGTTGGAGAAGATGAGTTGAGAAACATTCTCAATGTATTTCCGAATCCTTCCGACGGAGATATTACGATTACATTCGAAACCAGCCACCCTGCAAAACTTCAGATAGCGGATGTCCTCGGCAGGCAGCTTGAATCCACTGATTATAATGTTCCTGATTTCTACACTTTGAATTTCAGCGGATTTGCACCCGGTGTCTATATTGTTAATTTGCATACAGACAACAGTACAATATCAAAGAGTGTAGTGGTAAGATAGAAATGTTGAGTGCGGATGAGATAAGAGAGAATTACAGTCAGGTTTCGGAGAGGCTTGGTAATGCATGTATCTCCGCGGGCAGGAATGCTGAAGATGTGAGGATAATTCCCGTTTCCAAAACTCATCCTGTAGAGCTGATTCTAAATGCAATGGAAGCCGGAATCGGCCTTTTTGCCGAAAATTATGCACAGGAACTCCGGGATAAATTTGCAGAATTCGAAAGTAAGGGTTATTCAATACCAGAATGGCACTTTATCGGCAATCTTCAGCGCAACAAGGTAAAATATGTTGTACCAGTTGCATCAATGATTCATTCCGTTGATTCATTCAAAATTGCCACTGAGATACAAAAACAATGCGAAAGGTTTGATAAGTCAATAGACATACTGCTTCAGGTTAATACATCCGGTGAGGAAAGCAAGTCAGGGTGCGAACCCGGAGAAGTATTCAATCTCTATGAAAAGATTTCGTCACTTGACAGGCTGAATGTCCATGGATTGATGACAATTGCAGGGCTATGGGGTGATACTTCCAGGGTGCAGTCAGAATTCAGGTTGCTCAGTGAGTTGAAGGACGAGCTGAATATTAAATTCGAAGCAGGGTTGAATGAGCTGTCAATGGGCATGTCCGGGGACTTTGAGAAAGCTGTAATGGAAGGCTCCACGATGATTCGCGTCGGTACGGCAATATTTGGCGTAAGGGATTATTCTAATTAAAGAGGAAGAAATGATAGACGAAAACGATATTATTAATTCTATTGAAAACGCAGATAAAAAAACAGTTGATATCCCTAAAAAGTTAACTGTGCTCCCCCTAAGGGATATTATTATTTATCCATACATGATTTTTCCAATCCTTATCGGCAGGAGTTCATCCCTGAAAGCAGTTGCCAATGCTGTCGAAAGGGATAAGTTTATTTTTGTAACTGCACAGAAAAATCCGGCAGTTGAAGAACCGGTTTACACTGACCTATACAAACATGGCACAATAGCAAGGATTATGCAGGTACTGCGCTTGCCGAATAACCTACTGAAGGTATTGATTGAAGGCCTTTTCCCCGGACAAATAAAAAGAAAGTATAAAAGCAAGGAATTCCTTGAAGCAGAGGTGCAGAGAATTTCAAATGATTACGATGAAAATGATAAAGAGTTGAGGGCACTTATCAGGCATACATCCGAGTTGTTTACCACTTACGTAAAGAACAACTCCAAGCTGCCCCCGGATATAATCGGCGCGTATGAGAATATTGACGATCCCGTTAAAAAGCTCTACTATGCCGCTGCAAACGTAAATTCCAAGCTTAGCGCAAAGCAGAAAATCCTTGAGAAAAAGCAGCTTGCCCGGCAATACTTTGAGTTGTCAACTATTATTAGTTCAGAGCTTGAATTGCTGGAACTCGAAGATGAGATTGACACAAAAATTCATGATACTATTCAAAAGACACAAAAGAAATATTACATCCAGGAGCAGATACGCGCCCTGCAGAAGGAACTCGGCGACGATGATGACCTAAGCCCCGAAATCGCACAGCTTCGCGAAGGAATTGAAAAGGCAAGAATGCCCAAAAGTGTTCATGCTAAGGCAAATGAAGAGCTGGAGAGACTGAAAAAGACACCTTCGATGTCGCCTGAATTTTCAGTTAACAGGACTTATATTGAGAGCTTAATAGCCCTTCCCTGGGTAAATAAAACACAAGATGACTTAGATATTCGCCATGTAGAAAAAATCCTTGATGAAGACCACTACGACCTTGAGAAGCCTAAAGAGCGGATACTCGAATTTATTTCTGTGCTTAATTTTGTCGAAAACCTGAAGCGTCAGATAATCTGTTTTGTTGGACCTCCCGGCGTTGGCAAAACCTCGCTTGCGCGTTCGATTGCCCGTGCCCTTGGCAGGAAATTTGTCCGTTTTTCGCTTGGCGGCATCCGCGATGAAGCTGAAATAAGAGGCCACAGGCGCACTTACATCGGCGCTATGCCGGGCAAGATAATCCAGTCAATGAAAAAGGCAGGCACAGTCAACCCGGTTATACTACTCGATGAGGTTGACAAGATGTCTATGGATTTTCGCGGCGATCCATCATCAGCACTGCTTGAAGTGCTGGATCCTGAACAGAATATCGCTTTCAACGACCACTACATGGAAGTGGATTATGACTTGTCAAATGTACTGTTCATTACAACTGCCAATGTCCGCTACGATATTCCTCTGCCATTGCAGGACAGGATGGAAATTATCGAGCTGAACAGCTACCAGGAACCCGAAAAGCTAATGATTGCCAAAAAGCATATTATACCAAAACTGCGTGATGAATACGGCATGAGCGAGATTGATGTTGGAATTACAGATGATGCAATATTAAAGATAATCCGCGAATACACGCGTGAAGCAGGTGTGCGTAACATTGAGCGTAATATCGCTTCAGTTTTTCGTAAGCTGGCAATGGAAATCGTTAAGGATTACGACGGCAGGAAACGCAGTTCATCAAAACCACGAAGCAAGGCGCTCAGACATAATCCTTATTTCAAGAAAAGCATTAAGGGTAAGGCTTTTGAAATAACACCGACGGAAATAGAAAAATACCTGAAAATCCCTTTATACAAATTCAAGAGGGAAGACCTAAGCGACAAAGTTGGAGTGGCTACAGGCCTTGCCTGGACAAGCACCGGCGGAGAGATCCTTCCCGTCGAAGTAACTATGATGCCAGGAGCCGACAAGCTTATCCTTACAGGAAAGCTGGGCGATGTTATGAAAGAATCAGCACGTGCGGCGCTTTCATATGTCCGGGCGAATACAAAAGAATTCGGAATCAGTGAAAAATTCTTTGATAAGAACAAGGAAATTCATATACACGTTCCTGAGGGCGCTATCCCAAAAGACGGGCCTTCGGCGGGCATTACAATGACAATAGCTTTGATTTCTGCCGCAACAGGCAGGCCTGCCAAAGGTGATGTTGCGATGACAGGCGAAGTAACACTCCGCGGAAACATCCTCCCCATAGGCGGATTAAAAGAAAAGCTGCTTGCGGCAAAACGAATTGGCATTAAAACAGTGTTGGTCCCGGCTGAGAACAAACTTGATATTGAAGATATAAGCGAGGAAATACGCAAAGGGTTGGACATCCATCTTGTCGAGAACATTAAAGATGCTATACCGGTAATTTTTGGCAAGAAGAAAAGAAGTACTTAATACCGAGTTCATGGTTCGAAGAAATGTGTCATGCGTAGTGCGAGCTGTCTTACCCGCGAAGGCAGTTCCACGATGTAGCAACGGTTTACCACTGCCCATGGCGGTGTGGCTGCGAACGGGCTTGGGCTAAAAGCTGGTGGGCATTAAAAAGCACATCACTTTCCGCCACTACAAAAGTAAATAAAAAGTAAGGAAGTTCCATTTAGCACTATCTGCCCACTTGATTTTAGCCCATGTTGGCAGTAGTAATTATTTCTTCCTGTTACTTTTAGCTCCTTTTTAAAGTCAATATTGAAATCATCAAAGAAGAATTTATTTCTTTCCGAAGGGTTTAGGAACTTGTTGAGAATAGAAAGTATAGAGGTTTTACCTGTGTTGTTTTTTCCGATTACCAAGGAGAGTTCTTTTTCCAAGTCCATGGAAAACTCTTTTAACAACCGGTAGTTCTCTATTTCTATGTTGAATACTTTCATTTAAGTTCATTATAAGCTTGAATTCACTTAGCTACAAGGAGAGTTGATATTTTCTAATCAGAAAATCATCAACCTTGCTCTGGTTATTTGTACTTAGTAAAAAATCTTTTTCCTTATTATTCAAGTCAACTATACCAAAGTGCTTAACGTAATTCTTTGCGTAAGAAAAATACCCTGCAGAATAAGGCTTGCTAGTGTGCCGAATATAGTAGTCAAAAACTTTTGATTGAAGTATCTTCTTCAATGTCAACAACTCATCCTGAGAATCTGAGAATATAGCATATCCACAGTAAATGAGCAGATCCCTTTGGCCTGTGTAAACAAAAAATGGGTGTTTTGCCATATATGGGAAAAGGAGTTTATAGCCTGCATCATTCAATGCCTGGGTTCTTCCAAAAGCATACCATGCACCGTAATTGCCATTCCCTTTATCACGTTGAAGTAAATGCTGCTTGTATTCTGACAAATATGAGAATGCATTAGGATACTTGTCTTCAAAGTAACCCTCATCCATGAGACGCAATGGCGTAATACCATTCGTATAAGGATAAATCAACTTTTCCTTAACCCTTTCGATTTCGTGTTCATATTTTAGAATATTGGGTTTAATGATGTCTCTGCAAATGCCTTTTTCGATTTTATATTCTTTATTGTTCTTTTGGAAGATAAAATAATGCTTAGTTTCTCGAGTGGGTTGGAAAATGTAAATGTCATTACTCAATGTGGCTATACCATTTTTAATCAGGTAAAGATCGTTTAATGATGCACCACAGTTTTCGATCTTGTTAATGTTTTCTACTACTTTAGGATTACTCAACACCCACCCTTTATGCGAATTGACAGACTGGTAAGATATTTTATGAAAATCAACCTCTTTAATCGTTCCTAGTTGGTCACTTGCAGACCTTATAAATGCAATATTGCTACTCGGTTTATTCGACATGAAGCAAATACACGTATAGGCAGATTTGCTGCCAAATATTTTTTCGTGACCAAAGTCAATAATTTCAAGGTTAGCGGATTTTTCTTTGAAGTGCGTTCTTAATGCACGAGCATTCACGCTTTTGTAAAATGAATTGACCGTGATATATCCTAACATGCCTTTAGGCTGCATGTATTTCTGGCCGATTTCAAAAAACGGTATGTAAAGATCAGGGTTTCCGGACTTTGTGACAGACCAATTACCAAGCAATTTCTTTGTCCTATCTTCCAGGTTCTTTGCACGAACATATGGTGGATTCCCAACTATTAAATCAAAACCTTTGTTTTTCTTAATTGCGGAAATCTCTTTAAACCAATCAAAACTCAGTGCATTTGCAATAAAGAGATTAAATGAAAATACTTTTTCGTCCTCTCCTGCTGAAATTGCCAAGAGTGAAAGTAATATTTTTGTTCGCTCAATGCTACTGGAACTTATATCAAGACCGTAAAGGTTATCCTGAAAAATTTCCTTATACGATTTACCTGTATCCAAATGTAATCGCTTTGCAAGCGTATATAGAAAGGCCCCACAACCGCATGAAATATCACCGGCCAATATTGTTTCATACGGCTTCTTAATTTTGGAAAGAGTCCTCTGTATGATAAATTCCTTAATATTCTTTGGTGTGTAAACCGCACCGTTTATTGTCTGCTCTTTAGTAGGGATAGCCAATTCAAACGCTTTTATAACGTCCACCATTCTAAACGGTGTATTGATACTTTCTACCATAGCTGAGGTCAATTCCTTATCTGGAAGTATTAAGGACTTAATTAGGTCATTGTTCTTAACTTTAATAGAATTTGAGTTAAGGAATAAGGTTACGATAATTTGATTGAGTTTTTTCTCGTTTTCCTTAAATTGGGTCAATATGTATCTAACTTCTTTCTGCATAGGGTTAATCAAACATTTCAATTCTGTTTACATTCCTTCCCCTTTTTTCAAACTCTGCTATCTCGGAATCGGTTAACTCATATAAAGAGTATACGAGTTCATCTAATACTGACCAATTACGTTGAAGGACACCTGATAATGTTCGTTTTTGTGCCGGTGAAGCCGTAATATATCGTTGTTGCTGCCCCTCAATTTCTTGTGCTACTTCCGCCAACTGATGAACAAGTCCATCCAAGTTGGTTCGGAAGTTCTCGACAGGAAATGGTACGGGGTCTAAGAATTGTTTATTGAACTTAAAGTAACCATTGGATTGTGGGTTGGCAATGGATCTCGCAAACACCGAAAATAGGGTTGAGTTGATAATGGCCGATAAGGCGTAGAGGTTCTCGTTAGTTATTTCAGGCAGTTGCATGAAATACACATTTGCATTATCACAGTAGGTCTTTTCCGAAAAAGTAACCGTTGCAAAAGTGTCCAGAGCTGTCATGGGGGTTAAAACTTTTGGGTAAGTAGCTCCATGATTTTGCACCCGGGTAAATAAATGCCAGTACTCATCAGTATATTGTTCGGGAAATTTGCGAGGCAGTGTTTCTACTTCCGATTCGATTCTTGTCCTATGTCTATTGAGATAAGCGGCTGCTAATGGGAAACGGTCTTCAAACTCGGGAAATGGAATTTCATCCACTCCATCACCATCTACATCATACGGAAAGATCACATAGAAGTCTGCATTGTTATTCCTGTATGGATAAAACTTGATATTGCAAATTAGGGGCCTACATGCTTCCAGTTCTATTTCAAAAGATTCTTCAAGGTGAGATTTTCCTGTTAATATACCGTCCCTTATAGAAATTGGTTTGATATGATAGGCTCTGTCCCACAATACCTGTATTCCAACACGAATTTTTAAGAAATTGCCAAGACAGCCAGCTTCCAATAGTCTTGTCCTGATAGACAGTATTTCGGGATCGTCAAATACCCAAGGAGTGGCAGTAATGGAATTGGATGGTAGAATGGTATATGATTCCGGGTTTATTTCCGGTGCCGGAGTTTCTCGTAATTCAGCAGCAAGTGTTTCAACGTTACTGATAAAGTTTTTATAGTAAATCGAATCAGGACTTGACTTATCCAAAATAAGAATTGCCACATAAGTAATCCGGTCTTTGAATATTTCTGTTGATTCAAAATCGGTTATTGAATAGACAAGGTTATCCTGTGTTATTATTTCACGAATCTTCTTGCCGTAATCCGTTTTGAAAAACCTCTTTTGAACGATAAACCCTAATCGACCATGAGGGTTGAGCAAACTAATACCCCTTTCAATAAACGGAACGGCTAAATCAATTTTACCATTCTTGGAAGAAGGGAATTTATCCTTGATGTATTGATGCATGAAGGGTAGGTCAACGTTGTAGTTTTTAACCTCAACGTAAGGAGGATTTCCAATTATATAGTCGAAACCTGATTTCGATCCAAATACAAGCGGAAATCCATTCTCCGAACTCCAGTCAAAGGGATTGGTTTTTAGGAGTTCTTCTTCATTCTCGGCTAATGCAGGAAATTGTTCGATAATATCATTAGAAACCAATGAATTACCGCACCTGATATTATTTCCAACACCGTGTAAAATACGGGTTCCGAAAATACCTATCTCACCGTAGTATTCCGGATAATCGGGTACATCAATGACTTTTAATGAAAGAGACATCTTAGCAACTTCAACAGCTTCCAAATCAATATCGACACCAAAAACACAGTTGTCCAAAATTGCTTTCTTACCTAAAATATTCGATAATGTCTCGGCTCCGGTTTCAATAAAATAAGGGCTGTATTCCTCTGATTTAGTTTCTGCATACTTGGCCTTTACTAATGTCTCCAAATAATCAAAAATTTCAATGAGAAACACCCCGCTTCCACAGGCCAGATCGAGTATTTTCAGGTTGAATATTTCGTCAAGGGTAAGTGTATTGAGTTGTGCTTCCGGCATGGTTTTTTGAATGACCTCCTGAACCATATACTGAGGTGTGCTTACCGCACCTTTTGTTTTGGAGTACTCACTCTTTAATTCATCTTGTACCTTACCGTCTTCAATTAAAAGCTTCTTGGACAAAAATATCTCATAAATATCGCTGAGCAGCTTGGTAGGAATAACCTCAAAGCGGTAAGGGGAAGGGTAATACAGGTGCTGCAGCAATTCATCAAAAATTTCATTCGGTATCGTGAGATCATGTATCGAACTAATCCTATCAAAAAGATGGCCGTCATAGTGCTCATAGAAATTGAGATATGAAGATTCTTTGAATTTGTTCCAGAACCCATCCTTTTGATATGAATGCAATAAACCGTTTTCTTCTATCCTGCGTGCTTCACAGACCCTGATAAACAATATTCTGTTTATGATGATCTGAACTATGTAGCTCAGATTTTCAGTATTTCCCCCAACAATGGTTGCACTATTATCAAGAATACTTTGAGCAAGAGAAAGCCTGAATTTCGAAAGTTGTTCAGCAAAGCGTAAATCAGGTGTTTCTTTAGTTATTTCTCTAACACCACTTAATGAATCAGAATAAAGCTCATACAGGTGACCACCATAAACTTGCTCCTTGCTGAGATGTTTTTCAATAATTTCAAAATTGTCAAGGTATTCATCTATAGTAAGGTATATACGCCCGAAAGTTGGGTCTTGGTCAGCGGATGGTATGTATGTGCAATCATAAATAGCAAGTTCTTCAAAGTTTGAGATAAAAGCACAGGGCGCAAGAATAGACCAACCGTATGACTTTATCTGAAACGCAGCATCTTGGTTGGTCTTAATGGAAACAGTAATGTCTTTGGCATCAAGAAAGGTCAATTTTTCCTTAGCCAACTTGAAAGTATAGTCCGGTCTAGTAGAAGTAGACCCGATTCCCTTTAATGCATCTTTCTCATTTTTGGACAGTACCTTTTCCTGTAATATTTGAGAAGTATCTCGAACATCCCAACCAAATATCTTTAAAAGCGGATTTAGCCATGTACGTATCGTTTCTTCAGAAGTCAAGTCAAGCTTACCCGCATCTTTATATTGCTTATACTCTGAAATAAGTTCAGCCAATAGTACTTTGCGTGATTCCGAACTCATTTATTTTTGTTTTCCATATTGAAGTTGTTCTTCTGCCACTTTTAAAGCATCAGTGCCTCTTTGTTCGTTTCTAACTATATCATAGACCTTATTGGCTAACCATAGAATTTCAAGTTCAGAAACAGGAACCTTGAAGATTTTGCCCAGCTTTTTCAAGTCGTCCCGTTTTAATGGTTTTTGGTCATTTTCTACTTTGCTGAGAAACCCTTCTCCAATTTCAAGTTTGGTTGCCAGTTCTCTTTGCAACATTCCGTTCATTTCACGGAGTTGTTTGATTCTTTTTC
>CAYVVD010000041.1:0-9541 GCA_964454975.1 uncultured Hyphomicrobiales bacterium
AATAGGTATGATATGTATATACAAGATTAGCTTCGCTGCTACTTCGTGGTCCCGCCTTCGCGGGAATGACGGGAGGGAGGATAATCTAAAACGATAACAACCAGGGATTACCCGTTGAAATACACGGGGAAGCGAAGAGTGAACTTAGTGCCGTTGCCGTTGTACGATTCGCAGGAAACGCTGCCATTTAGCAAGGAGCTAATCATCTTCGTGATTGCCAGCCCGAGCCCGGTCTTGATTTCGTTTTTGCCTGTTTCTGCAGACAAACGCCCGAATTTGCTGAACAGGCGCGGCATCTCCTCTTTCTTGATTCCCGGACCCTCGTCTTCGACTTCGAAGATCATAAGCTGCTCCATCTTAGGATTAAGGCTTTCATTGTAAGCCCGGATGATGATTTCTTTTTCCGGAGGCGAAAATTTGATGGAGTTAGAAACCAAGTTGCTGAGACACTCCTTGATTAGAGATGAGTCCTGCTTTACCAGTTCGGTCTTCAATTTATTGATAATGCGGATATTCAGCTTCTTTTTGCCGGCTTTATCTTTATAAAAACTAATTGTGTGGTCAAGAAGGTAATTCACATTGAAATTCTCCACAAGCGGTTTGATGTTTTTTTCTTCCAGCTTTGTAATCAGCTCAAGATTGTTGATGATATGCAGCATCATATCCGCGCTGGTGGCAATATCGCCAATCATTTCGTAGCTTTCTTCCTTGGTAAATTTGCCATTGTAATCCTGCATCAGCCTTGAAAAACCCTGGATTACTTTAAGCGGATTTTTCAGGTCGTGTGTAGCGATTGAAAGAAAGTTATTTTTTTCGGTGTTCAGGTGTTTTAGCTGTTGGTTTTGTGCGTGTATAAGTTCTTTCGAATGTTTCAATTCGAGGTGAGTTTTTACCCGAGCGAGGAGTTCTTCCTGCTCGAAAGGCTTTGTAATGTAGTCCACAGCACCGATTTTGAAGCCTTTGATAATATCCTCAAGTTCGCGCCTTCCGGAAAGGAATATAATAGGTATATCTATTGTCTTTGGGTTGCTTTTTATACGTCTGCATACTTCGTAGCCGTCTAATTCCGGCATCATTATATCAAGAAGTATCAGGTCAGGCGAAAGTTTTTCGGCACGGTCAATACCGTCAAGCCCGTCAGTAGTAACAGCTTTCCGGTATCCGTCCAATACATCGCAGAGTAACTGGAGGTTGTCCGAGTTATCATCAATGATTAATATTAGATACTTACTTTTTGGTTTCATTGATAGATAATTAAAACCAGTAATGCTATAAATCTATATAAGCAAAAAGCGAAATTGTCGTTCAGATTTGTAATAAAAGAAATTTACTAATAATAAAATAAAAAAACAATTATTTATTCAAAATATATCCTTAATCAAATATTAACAATAATAAGAACAATAAAAAAGGGGCTATAGAAGCCCCTTGATTAATTTGAATAAGTCTGATTTTTACTTAATCAGTATGCATTGCCTTGTAACTTGCTGTTCAGCCATTTGCAGGCGGATGTAATACGTGCCGCTTTCCAGGTTTTCGAAGCTGAACTCCGCATCGTAGATTCCCGGAGACATATATCTGTCAAATACTGTATATACTTTCCTGCCGAGGCTGTTGAACACATCGAGTCGTACATTTCCCGGTATATCAATCTCGTATTTGGCCCGGGTGTAATTATCAAACGGATTTGGATAGTTCTGGTGCAGGAATATATCAAACGCCTCGCGATTGTATTCTACCGAACTTGCAGGGTCAATCGTGAAATAGTCGTCGCTCATGCTGATTAATTCATCATCTTCAACGCTCTTAACAGCGAATACATATAGCCCGGGTGTAATTTCATCGCTTATTTGCCAACTGAATCCACCTGAACTTTCTACAGTATCAATGATTATCTCAGAAACAAAATCATCGTTTGAGATTAGAAGAATAACATCTTCCTCAATATTATCATCCCATGCGATGAAATAGCTCGAATCAACTTCCCATACTTCTCCACCAAGCGGTTGTACAAGTCTAAGGAACTGAGGTGTAGTAGTAAAGGAAGCTGCTGTTGACCAGTCACTCTCACCGGCAGAGTTATGCGTTTTAACTCTCCAATGATACTCAATACCCTGTTCCAGTCCATCGTATTTATAAAGAGCTTCTTTCAGGTCAGATTCTTCTGAGACTATGTTTAAAAAGTCAGGGTCTGTAGCAAGCTGGAATGAGTAACTTTGCACAATGCCATAAGTTCCCCATTCAAATGTAACCGGAAGGTTTTCGTTTGCTGTCCCGCCATTTTCCGGAAAGACTGTAAATGGTGTAAATGGCAATTGCACTTCAAGATCTTTGCATAAAATAAACTCTCCAAGAAATTCCGCTTCTGCAATAATATTAACATTGTCAACAGTAGTCGGCAGCGGCATGAATACACCTTCATTAGACTTATCCCTTCCATAAATAGTAAATTCTTCAGGGTTATTCAATCCCATGCATTTATAATCAATCAACAGGTTCATTTTGATTAAAGAAACGCCAAACCCGTTAATGATGAATTTTTTCGGTTCAATCCATGGTGCATCGCCTTCAAATTTTGGATTAAGAGCTGCGTAGTCGTACTTTTCAACTATTAACTCGTTATAGCCTTCACCATTAATATCATTAATTTTGATATCCATACAGGTTTCGCCCAATTCCGGAGAAGAAAAGTCATATACACCGTTTTTCTGTACTTCAAATTGAGATATTTTTACCTGCGGTTTTCCCTCTGTAAATGGGAACCTGTAGGCTCTGTAGCTTGCCACACTACCTTCACTGAATCTTAGTTCAAACACCACCTCGCCTTCGTGTGTTACTTCAGTTACTGCAAGGCTGTCTGAAAGGCTTCCACCGCCCCAGCCGATAAGTGTATTTCCATTAGGAAGACGCTGCGAACTTGCCATAAACGGCCCAAAAACGGGAGGGTCAGGTGCGAATTCCCAGGCAAGAGTGGCTGTCATATTATCGAGGTCCAGATTATACTCAACAGCCCTCGATGTCATTCCGGAATTTTTACTTGTGTTATCAAACAACAATATGTTGCCATTATCAAGCCTGGTTACATCATGGTGTCCCTGAGAAAACTCGGCATTTTCACCAATCCATTCGAATTGATTATTCTTGCCACCCAGGCGCCACATTATTTCACCTGAATTCCTGTTAATTTTAGTTATTTCTCTTAGACCAAGAGGAGTTATAAGAATATTTCCATCATAATCATAATGAATTGAATTAACATGAATCGGATCGAATGCAAGGTTGTTAAAGTTGGCTGTGTATGAATCTTCAATATCGTAGTAATCCAGGCTGCGCCATTGGAATATCACATTTTTGTCAGCATCCACTTCCTGGATAACTGAACTTGAAACAAAAGCACGTGGTGCACCTCCATACTCCGACAAGTCCATAGGTTGCAGGTCATATGAAAGCATAAGAGCATGACCATTAGGTAAAAGTTCAAAATCATGCCCTTCGGCAATATACCCGTTTCCCATTTGGAAGCTGTCAACTACTGTAAAAGAATTATCCATTATGTAATGAGTAACATTTCCTCCACCCGTAAATGTTAATTGCTCAATTGTCTGGGCGTATGAAAAATAACCATTTGCTTGCATCTTAAAATCAAAAACAGGTTTGTCATTAGGAATCTTTTTATAATAATAAGGTGTTCCGTCATTATTCAACATCATCATATAGTGGCCGGTATTTTCGTTCTTTACATAAACCGCAAGGAAAATATAACCTTCAGCTGTTTCGCCTAATACCTTTGTGTCCATTGCCGGGAAATCTTCAGGTAATTCTTCAAAGGCAATACTACCTGTACTTTTATTCGGCAGAAGGCCTTCACCGGGGAAAAATTCATAATAATTAAGCTTTTCTTCCAATGGGGTGATTTTAAATTCGAAAGTGGCTTCAGGTAGTTTCGAATTTTTGATTGATACACTTACTGTCTCACCCGGAAGGAACTTAGAATCCGGTTTAAATATTAATGTTTTTCTGTCAGTTGAAAAAATAAGTTCGCCACTTCGGATACCACTCTTCGAACCGGTTACCTCAATGTTTTCTTCGAGAATTGTAGAATAATCAATATCAGAACCTTCCCTGATTATAATTGATGTTTCCCTGGTATTTAATTCCGAGCCGGGAACAGGTGAAACAAATTGAAAATCTTCAATAGAAGAAAAAACGATTGCTGAGAATGCAATCATTATAACAATATACTTTAACATAACTTAACCCCAAGTCTGTTGAAAAAAAGATATTTTAAATCGTCCCGTTTGTACTAATTACTCCCCTTATATCAATTCATCCAAATGTATTGTGTAGAATCGGTTAATATTTGGTTAGTATCAAGTTAATAAAAAGAACAAAAAAAAGCCAGAAGTTTCCATATTTTTTTATCTTGTTGTTGTATTGACACATGAACCTCCAATTCGTCTCATAATATTTTATACACTATGAAGTTTACAAAATGGGCTTAAAAACAGCAAGAATTCAAAAAAATAAAATATTTGATTAATTTTATAGTTTATTCAACTGAATAAAATTTGTAAAGATGAGCAAAGCTATTCAAATAGATACAGTTGGCGGAAGAGACGATGTCTTTGGCGAATCCCAGGTTGAGATTTTAGCCAGGCGATTTAAAATACTATCTGAACCAAGCAGACTTAAAATATTACGCTGTCTGTTCAGTGGAGAATTGTGTGTCGGAGATATCATTAAAGACACAGGTTTAATGCAGGCAAATGTTTCCAAGCAGCTAAAGATTCTAACTGAAAATGGAATCCTTGGCGTTAGAAGGGAAGGACTTCAAAGATACTACAAAGTAGTGGATCACACTGTTCTGCAAATCTGCAACCTTCTTTGCGGGCATCATTAATAAAACACTTAGAAAGTTATTACAAAAATCAATCCAATATAAACCGGCCAGTACATTATTCTCGGGAACAAGTTGTTTTCATATTGAATAAACCTGATATTCTCGTACTTTGTGAGTAATATGCTGTTAATAGCATATACTATTAACAGCCGAAATGATTAGTTTTGTGTCTTGTTAAAAATAGCACATATAGTTAATATATCCTGATTTGAGTTCAATATTAAATAAATCCGGCTTTATTATTAAGGCCATTATAATTGCAGTAGTAACCATGTTTTACTCACTGCTGGTAATGCTTGCGATGCTGCTCGCCGGGAAAAAAGTATTCTTTCCATTTTCAAGTAGCTGGTCAGAAATACTCCTGAAAATTTCGAGGGTCAGAGTAAAAATCAATGGTTCATTCCCTGCTTCAGGTGAATATGTTTTTGTCTGTAATCATTCCAGCATGTTCGACATTCCTGTCTTGCTTGCAAGCATCCCGCTGAATACTGCGATAATATACAAAAAGGAACTTGAGAAAGTTCCGGTCTTTGGCTGGGGGCTTGCAATGTCGCCATTTGTAGGCGTTAAGAGGGAGAATCCCAGGATGGCTGTTGCTTCAATAGACGTAGCAGTGAATGCAATAGGCTCTGGTACTTCTGTTATTGTATTTCCGGAAGGCACGCGATCACAAACAGGAGAACTGGGACAATTTAAACGGGGGGCATTTCTGCTGGCATCGCGCTCAGGCAAACCTATAATACCTGTTACAATTAAAGGCACAAATAATATTATGCCCGGCGATAAGCTTCAATTCAAAAGCGGAAATGTAGAAATTGTGGTTCACGATTTGATTCTTCCTCCGGCAGGGGAAAAACCGGGTTGGGAAAAACAGGTGATGAACGAAATACGCGAAATAATTTCAGGGGAAATTGAAAGAAAATAATTTTGCCGGAAAGCCGGAAAGGTTTAATTTTGTAACTCTAACAGGGTCAGGTAGCTCAGTTGGTAGAGCAGAGGACTGAAAATCCTCGTGTCGGCGGTTCAATTCCGTCCCTGACCACTTAGGAACCGCAAAGACCCTGTGTTGATGCGGTTTCGTGTTTTTAATATTCCCAAAATGTTCGTTTTAAGTTCGTTTCGAATTTTTTTACACCCTTTTTTAGCCTTAAATTCACAGTAAAATGAAAAGCAGTATTTCGGCACGCAATACAACCAGGCTCTCCGGTTCGGAATAGTAGCAGATATTTGATTGACCCCGTTTAAACAGGCGATTGCATTGGTTGTCGGTATCGCTCGGATACGATCCAATCGAACCAAAAGAATAAAGGTGGGATTATTTCCGTTGATTAAAATAAATTAATTATTTGCTAACTCTATATATATCAGGTAGTTACCCCCCCCCAGAATTTCCGTAAAATATTGTTTTTTATTAAGGAAAATATTCTGTTAATTACAATAAAGAATTAATTGTTCTTTAACTTCATAAATAATTAAACTAAGCAATCGCATTGCTTCGCTCAATTCCCACATTGCTATGTGGAATTTCTATTTCTTAAAGTATTTTATTAATTCTATTTCCGGAGGTTGAGATGAAAATTGAACCAAATTATCAAATAAAATGACCGATGAAGTATGCCCTCCACCGGTCCAGCCACTTTATGTTCTTTGGTATCTTATACACAGTTTCCCAAAGACATAATGAAATCGAAATATAAGACATTATGTCTTGACATCAAAATAATTTTGAAAATAAAATTTAAAGGTATTAAAATGAAAAAATTACTAGGGATAATGGTAATGTTGCCGATTTGTGCAATTATAATGAGCATTGCCGGTTCGAAAGCTAATGCAGAAACCGTTACCGTTACTGAATATCTTATTGGTGAGGTAGGATCATTACTTAGATGGAATGGATTTCAAGGGGACGATTGCGACTGTTATTCTAATGGAGATGATTGCAAGATCAAAGTGACAAAAACCACTACATCGGAAAGTATATCACCTGTACTAGAGGGTGGGTGGATACTTCACAGTGGAATTTCAAAACTTAAAGCTGAGATAACATCAGAGATCAGTGGAGATTTTTCCGAAGAATTATCTGTATCGAATTATACATTTCTAGAAGGAACAACAACTAGAATTATTAACTGTGATGAATTTCCAGAATTAAATGGTCGGGAAGTTGATTTATCTGGTATATCAACAGATGTCAATGGTAATTTCGATGTTTATATTCTTGTGTCATATTAATAAAATTAAGGTAAAAACATGAATAAATATATAAGCTTTACAATGGTAATTTCTATTATTTGTCTAATAACAATGGCTAGAAATTACTGTTATTCTGAAACGGCTACGGTCACTGAATATATTATCGGTGAGACGAATTCTATGCTAATGTGGAATAATTTTTCTGATGAAAATTGTGATTGTCCATTTAAAGGTGATAATTGCAAAATCAAAGTCACAAAAACTACAACTACAGAAAGTATTATCGCTATTGAAGGTGGAGGATGGATTCTTCATAGTGGAATATCGAAATTGGAAGCAGAAATAACACTTCCCGTTGGCGGAGACTTTACAAAAGAATTATCCATTTCAAATTATACATTTCTAGAAGGAACAACAACAAAAATAATTAGTTGTGAAGAATATCCTATGTTAATCGGTCGAGAAGTTGATTTAGGTGGGATAACAACGGATGCCAATGGTAACTATGAAGTATATATTTCAGAATAAGAACTTTCGATTAAGGAAGGGGGAACCCCTTCCTTAACTATTTAATAATGGAGAAACAATGAAATCTTTAATTATATACATGACAGTATTTTTTTATGGAAGTTTATTATTCGCAAATGAAAATAATTATCATCTAGTTAATTCAAAAACTGAAAAAGCAGCATTTTATATATTTGCCGATCCCACATCCTGTTTTACATGTTTAGAATCAATTAATTATTATTATAATTTGGTAAAGAATCATAATGTAAAGTTCATTTTATTTTTTAATGGTGTTAATAATATAAATAAAAATGAATTTCAGAATCTTTATAAATGGGATTTTGAAATTATTAGTGATCCGGTCGGTGCATATTCAAATTATTATAATGTCAGCTTATTACCAGTTTTTATTATTTTTGATAAACGTGGGAATAAAAAGTTAGTTGGGAAATGTGGTGGTACTGATGTCAGCGATGATGAGATTATCAATGCATTAAAATATATTGATGATAATGATGTTGAATTATCAGATCATAAATTTATTGAAATAAAACGATTTCCATTAACAAATACCTCTGGAATTGTCACATCAACTAGAAAACGTTTTTTACTTTATTCACGCCATAATAATAACTATCTTCTTGCAAATTCTCAGATGGGGAAATATCAGATATTTGATTCTTTAGGAAATCAAATCAATGAAATCGATTTAGAAAAACTTAAAATGAATTCGTATTTCATATTTAAACCTGTTTGGGTTGATCAAGATAGTGTTATTCTTGGCATTAATATGGATGAAAAAGCTAATAGAATACTATATAAACTTAATATTTATAACAGTGAATACAAAACTATAGAAAACAGTTATTTTGACAATGATGAATTAGGTTGGAATAAAGGGCTGATATTTTATTATAATCCAGAAAATGATAACATACTTGGCTATATCTTTCCTTTAAAATCTCGAAAATTAAATCAAAATGATTCACTATTAATTCTAATAGATGAAAACGGATCTAAAATAAATCAATTTCATATTCCGAATAAGGTATTTGAATCAAATAATATTTCATTTCAATATTCATGTTATTTTGATAGAATACCCAAGCATGGATATTTAATTTCGGTTTCACCATATGATTATGTTTATTTAACGGATTTTAAAGGTGATTTATTGAAAGAAATAAAGATTGATTACGATACAACTTTCAAATATATAGTTTATGAGGAAAAAAAGAGATCACTTCCAGAAATGATTGATATGAATTTAAATGTTTCATCTGTTTCAGCTATTCAATTTGATGACATGAAAAATATTAATATACTTTATTTTAGTAGAGTTATTGAAGAAATCAAAAATAGAGATATAAGTATTTCAGACATCAGATTGAAATATTACTTAACTACTGTTGATTTAGAGGGAAATAGAATAAGAGACAAAGATATTGGGTTCCCTGTCGATTTAGTCCCCTTTTATATTAATGGAGATATCGTTATTGCTAGTGATTATAAAAATAATAGTCTTGATATTGTTTGGCTTAGAATAATAAAATAGAATTTGATCTTAAGCATATATCGCAAGATGCCCTAACGATTACCTTTCAAAAAGAAAAATGGTGAAGTCAAAAAAGAATATAAAGAATACAGACTCAATATTATTTGATATTTATAAAGAAATAGATCAGTTTCCGCCTGAATATTCTGACGGTGTATTTGCTAACTTCAATATTATTAAAACACCGGCAATATTAGTGATGGACTATTGTATGAAATATTACTCTTATGACGATTTGTTTCCAAAGGGTATCTATGAAATAAAATTTTGAAAAATTATAAACATGAAAAATTTTAAATCATCGATATTTTTAATTCTATTTTCAGTAACTTTAAACGCACAGCATCTAAAGTTTGAACCGCCCGACATAAGGGTAATATTTT
>CAYVVD010000042.1:0-9301 GCA_964454975.1 uncultured Hyphomicrobiales bacterium
GGTAGAGCAACGGCCTTTTAAGCCGTGGGTCCTGAGTTCGAGCCTCAGCGGGATCACTGGTAGAAATAGCAAAAAAGCGCAAAACCCTGCAATCCAACACCTTGCAGGGTTTTTTATATGGCAAAATAGCGCAAAAAACACCCAAAAGCTGGTGGTAAAATGAGCAAAAACGTATCACTAAGAATTTCGTTCTTTATCAAAAGAACAAATGGATCTACCCCAGAAATTAGGACGGCAAGTTAAGCAACAATAAAAATGTAGTAAATTGCCATGATGACAAAAGAACGAAAATCGTATGATCGTGAGTTCAAACAAAAAGCAGTTGAACTTTCATTTGCACGCGGCAACGCAAAAGAGATTGCCGAAGAATTGGGTATCCTGTCATATATTTACGATTATTTGCATTATTTGCCTTAGCTTATCATAAATATTGATTTCTCCGGCAGTTTTATGAAGCAGGTATAAGTTGCATTTCTCACTTCTATAATAGTTCTTGGCAACTTCAGTCATTATGTCTGTACCCACCTGACGAGATACGTATCATAAACCTTAAACACCCCCCCAAATCTACCTTCGCCCGGTTGGTCAGTTTCGGTGTTGAAGATGTATCGTTTTTGAAATTCTTCGTAAGTCATAAATCTTTTAATTAATTATCCATTGCCAGGCAGGAATGGCTTTTATGATTAAATTATCTTTTCTAAAACTGTCCGTTTGGTTTTGTGTAATGACGTATGCTTCATTTATGTTAAAATATGCCATGGCTTCAAACAAAGCATTTACTTCTCGGTCAATATTTAAACTGTTAATCTCTGTACATACTTGGTATAGCTCATTTGGTATTCCTCTGTTGGTTGCAATAAAATCGCACTCGCCTTTACCTTGAAAATAGAAAATTTCTTTACCCAATCTTCTTAAATGCAGATATACTAAATTTTCTAAAATATGTCCGTCATTAGGCGAAAAAACAATTTTATTCTGATGATAAATCGCTACATCTACCACATAAATTTTTTGAGGATTTCGCAACTGCTTTTTTAACGAATAATCGTATAAAGGTACAAACTCAATTAAATACGAATCTTTTAGATAAGAAAAATAATCTAAAATAGTGGTGCTAGATTTTATGCCAAACATTCCTTTTAACTTATTGGCTGAAGCTAAATTACCAATGTTCGACAATAAATAAATCGTTAATTGTCGCAGAGAATTTACATCACGAATATTGTGTCTGATGGCAATATCTCGTATTAAAATATCGTCTAATAAATCGTTCAAATACTTATTGTAATTGGTACGCAAATAATCGGGCATTCCTCCTTTTCGGGTATATTCTTTAAATGTTTCTTCACTTGGATTCAGTTTTTTAAATTGTAAAAACTCCGTATATGAAAACGGAAATAACTCGGTAGAAAAATGTCTTCCCGTAAGGTGTGTGCCTAGTTCTTTGCTTAGCAAGGATGCATTTGAACCTGTAATATAAATCAAAAAGTTCTCTCGCAAGAGCATATTTACAAAAATTTCCCAGCCCTCAACAATTTGAATTTCGTCAAAAAACAAAACCTTGATCTTTCGGGCAATAATTTCGTTGTATAAACGCTCAAAGTCGTTGGTTACAAAACCCGCTAACCGAGGGTCTTCAAAATTTAGAAACAATCCTTCGTTAGGGAAATAACGATTTTTCACCTGTAACTGAAGCGTACTTTTCCCGCATCTTCGTAGCCCTGTGATAATACTTACAAAACCATTGGCTTGTGGAATTTGAGATAACAACTCCCGTTCAACACCTGTGTTTTTTTTTGTATAACCAGATTGCTGACTATCTATTACCCTTGCAAATATTTGTTGTGTTATCATATTGTATATTTTACCATTGCAAATGTAAGATATTTTTCATTAGCAATGGTAGATATTTTATATATATTTTAAAATTTAGTCGTTTTCGATATAAATTGTTTAAGCCAAAAAATGCCAGTGCACTATCACCATTCAGGGTATTAGTGTGTTTGCACACGCCAACATTTTGGGAGATAACTTAAGGGCTTTTGGGCGTTTCGATTCGTTTAACCCCGATGTTAACTTCGCTTCTGACCACTATGCTGATGATGCTGTAAAGCCTTTTGATGAAATGTTCTACACTTTTGGGTTCGATTATATCCCCAGAAAAAATATTCATGTAATGCCAAATATTTGGGTAAATTCATACAGCAACAAAATTGATGGTCAAACAATCCCTAAAACAGAAATTTTAGCCAGGCTTACGTTTAATGTAACATTTAAATAGCATTTAAACAGTATTTTGGCAAGTTGTATATTTAATGATTATAAACTTTACTGAAATAAATTCACGATGTAGAAAGCCAATATAATTATGGAAAATTCAGAAGATAAAAAGCAGGTAACGAGGGGTACATTTGTTCGAAGTGCACTCTTAACAGGCGCAACCGTGGGTCTTGCATTGGGTGGTGTGGTTGTTTCCCGTTCAGGCAAACAAGGAGATACGCCCATTGGAAAAGATACCATCCGCCTGTTGGACGAACCAGACACCATAAAAACAGGTAAACAATCGGATGTTTTGCTACGCATGCAAAAAGAACTGCGAAAAGCATTGAAAAAACCGGTGGAAGAACGCAAGTGGATTATGGTAATCGATACTCGGAAATGCGTAGGGTGTAATGCATGTACAATTTCTTGTGTAGCAGAAAACAAACTCCCTCCCGGCGTGGTTTACCGGCCTGTGGTAGAGGAGGAATTTGGGAAATACCCCAATGTGCAATTGCGCTATTTTCCCAGGCCATGTATGCAGTGCGAAAGCCCTTCATGTACAGCAGTTTGCCCTGTAAATGCCACATGGAAACGCGAAGACGGCATTACAGCTATTGATTACGAAAAGTGTATTGGCTGCCGTTATTGCCTCACTGCCTGCCCGTATGGCGCACGTACCAGTGATTTTGGAGAATTCTATACAAATGAAACTCCGGAAAAACAACCTTATGAAGAATTATCCAATAACGAATATGGTAAATCCTGGAATCGTAAAGACCATCAATCTCCGGTAGGAAATGCAAGGAAATGTCACTTTTGTCTGCATAGAGTTGATGAGGGTTTGTTGCCGCAATGTGTGACTACTTGTATCGGCAGGGCAACCTATTTTGGTGATGCCAATGATCCGGAAAGTTTGGTATCTGAGCTTTCAAAACGGCCAAACCAAATAAAGCTACTCGAAGATAAAGGAACAAAACCAAAAGTTATTTATTTAATCTGATGCGTTATGAATAAAAAACTACAACAATATTTAAAAATATTATGGGGCATGCTTTTTATAATTGGTCTTGTTGCCCTTGTCTTTAAACTCTATACAGGTGAACGCTTTGTAGGTTACGGAAGCTACGTTCCCTGGGGGTTATGGGTAGCGCTATATTTTCATTTTGTAGGTATAGCCGGAGGTATGTTTGTAGTAGCAGCCGGGGGATATATCATGAATCTTCCGGGTTTTCGCGAAAACATCAGAAGTATTATGATTATTTGTGCAAGCTCTGTAGCTGCCGGATTGTTATCGGTTTGGCTTGATTTGGGAAAACCGCTACGGTTTCAGGAAATTTTCTTTTCCCCCAATTTCGGATCTATGATGACTTTCAATGCTTGGTCTTATACTGCTTTTCTGATTATGATGGCGGTTATTTTCTTTTTATCATATAAAAAAAGAGACGTAACAGATTTGAATGACAAAACAGGATGGTTGTTGCCGGTTATGATCCTCGGCATCTTTATTTCCGTTGCTTTTCCCAGCCAAAGCGGCTCGTTTTTTGGAGTGGTGGACGCTAAGCCCTTCTGGAACTCCGGTCTGCTCCCTGTGTTGTTTTTGACTTCAGCTATTACATCCGGCGTGGCGGTTCTGATGTTTTATTTTACCGTGACTACGAAACGAAAAAACCCGGATGATGCCACATTCAACTATCTGCTGAAAGTATTAGTAGCGGGAGTTATAATTTATCTCGCTGCCGAATTTGCCGAATACAGTATCGCATATTGGTCACCAAATTCCCACACTTTTGAGGCGGCAAAATTAGTCATAGAAGGCCCCTTTTGGTGGGTCTTTTGGATTGTGCACGTAGGAGGTTCCCTATTGGCACTTTATCTGCTATTTGCTTTTAAAACCAGGGCATCTTATGGAATTGCGGCTTTCATCATTGCCGTTACCTTTGTTTCTGCAAGGTTAAATGTTTTGATTCCCGGTCAAAGCATCGAACAACTCGAAGGTTTAAAAGAGGCTTTTCACCACGGGAGGTTGAGTTTTTATTATTTCCCGACGCTCTTGGAGTACCTGGTATCATTTTTTATTGCAACCTTACCGGTGGGGCTCTCTTATTTAGGAATTACATTTTTGAAAAAGTTTGAAACTGCCAAATTAAAAAAATAAATATATGGATCTTAAAGGTAAAAAGATATCCCGTCGTAAGTTTTTAGGGAAAGGTGCGCTTTTAGGTGCAGGTCTTGGCCTGACGCCCTGGGCTGCAATGTCTCAGGAACAAAAGAATCGAATTCTTAATAATAGTAAACCCGATGCTGACTATTTATTGAATAATGCCGATAATATTATCCATTCTGTTTGCCTGAATTGCAATACAGGATGCGGTATTAAGGCCAAAATTCAGGACGGTGTATTGGCTAAAATTGATGGAAATCCCTACAATCCGTGGACAATGGTACCTCATTTGCCCATGACCACCAAACCGGATGAAGCCGCTAAAGTTGACGGTGGACTCTGTCCTAAAGGACAATCCGGAGTTCAAATTGCGTATGATCCATATCGTATCAGAAAAGTATTGAAACGAACCGGTAAACGTGGCGAAAACAAATGGGAGTCTGTCCCTTTCGATCAGGCTGTTACGGAAATTGTACAGGGAGGCAAATTGTTTTCTCATGTGTCGGGAGAAGAAAACCGGAACGTAGAAGGACTGGATTCCATTATGGCTCTTAGAGACGGCAAGCTTGCCAAAAAAATGGGCAAAGACATTGATTTAATATGGAAAGAAAAAGACCGTAAAAAGAAAAAAGAAAAAGTTGAAGCGTTTAAGAAAAAGTATCATAATCATTTAGATAAGCTGATAGACCCTGACCATCCTGATTTAGGACCAAAAAACAACCAGTTTGTAATGGCGTACGGCAGATTGAAAGGTGGGAGAAAAGACTTTTTTAAACGTTTTTTAAAAGCTTATGGATCAACAAACCTGCATGGACATACTACAGTTTGTCAGGGTTCGTTGTACTTCACATGTAAAGCCATCAATGTTCAGTATGAAGACGGAAAATTTCAGGGGGGAAATAAATTCTATTGGCAGGCAGATTTGGAGCATGCTAAGTATGTACTGTTTTCCGGGGCCAATCTTTTTGAAGCCAATTACGGGCCAACGAACCGTACTGTCAGGCTTACAAAAAATCTGGAAAGCGGATATACCAAAATCGGGGTGGTCGATCCACGATTTTCTAAATTAGCCAGTAAAGCAGAAACCTGGCTACCCATTAAACCGGGTAAAGATGCAGCGCTCGCTCTGGCTATCATTCAATGGATTATACAGAACAAACGATACGACTCCAAATTTTTGTCATTAGCCAATTATGCTGCGGCCAAAGAAAATGATGAACCCTCATGGCCCGACGCTTCCCTGCTGGTTGAAATTAAAGATGGAAAACCCGGGAAATTGGTAAGAGCTACCGACCTGGGAATTAAACAGGCTGAAACACGAAAATCCGATTCCGGTACGTATGAAGAAAAATTCCTTGTAGCCATGGTTAACGGGAAACCGCAATGGGTTGATCCCAATGACGAAAACCGACCCGTTTACGGAGATTTGTTGGTTGATACGGAACTGACCAACAGTAAAGGTAAAAAAGTGCGCTTGAAGTCTGGTTTGCAGGTACTTAAAGAATCATCAGAAGAAAGATCCTTTTCAGAGTGGTGTGAATTGGCTGGAGTAAAAGAGGAAGACGTGCGGCATGTGGCTAAAGAACTCACCAGTTATGGAAAACAGGCAGCGGTAGATATTCACCGGGGCCCCGCCCAGCATACCAACGGTTTTTACAACGTGTTTAGCTGGATGTCGATCAATATGCTGATTGGAAACTTTGGCTGGGCCGGTGGAATGTCAAAAGCAACAAAATGTAAATATGATGGCTCTAAAGGTGGCGTTTTCGACCTGAGCAAAGTAAATGAAAAGATACCGGCTTTTGGTATCAGCTCCATTCGTCACGGAATTAATTATGAAGATACAACCTTGTTTAAAGGTTATCCTGCCAAAAGAAATTGGTTTCCTTTATCTTCTGATGTTTATGAAGAAATTATCCCGAGTATTGCGGATCGTTATCCTTATCCGGTTAAAGCGCTGTTTATGTATATGGGAGCACCCACCTACGCTTTGCCGGCAGGGCATACAAATATTGAAATATTGGCCGATGTGGAAAAGTTACCCCTGTTTATCTCCAGCGATATTCTGATTGGTTCTACTTCTATGTATGCCGATTACATTTTCCCGGATCAATCCTTCCTTGAAAGGTGGGAATTCCAGGGCTCACACCCCAATATGCCTGCCAAAGTTGAGAATATCAGGCAACCGGTAATTTCATCAATCCCTGAAAATATCAAATTGTATGGAGAAGAAATGCCCATAAGCCTGGAATCATTTATCATGGGACTTAATGAAAAACTGGGACTTAAAGCCTTTGGTCCAAATGCGTTAGGAGAAGGTAAGCACATTAATAAACCAGATGACTTTTATATTAGGGCAGTGACCAACCTGGCCACATCCGAAGGGGGCGTCGCTGATGCCGATAAAAGAGAGCTGGAAATATTTTCCAAAGCCAGAAAACATCTGGATAAATCTGTTTTTGATGAAGAACGTTGGGAAAACCTCGCAGGTCGAGAAAACTGGCCTAAAACTGTTTACCTGCTTAACCGTGGCGGACGCTATGAAGAGCATGCCAAATCGTTTATAGGCAAACTGCTTGCACACCCATTTAGGGGCATGCTGCAACTCTATCAGGAAAAAACAGCGATCTCAAAATATTCGGCAACAGGCGAAAACTATCCCGGTATTGCCAAATATGTTCCCGTAACCAATTATGCACAGGAGGATATTTCAAACTTGTCTGACGGGTATGAGTTCTCAATGATTACTCACCGTACCATTAACCAAACGAAATCAAGAACTGTTTCATCATACTGGTTGCTTTCTCTTTTGCCTGAAAACGGCATTATCATTAACCCTGATGATGCCAAAAGACTGCAACTTGGTAAAGATGATCGGGTGAAAGTGATAAGTGCCACCAATAAACGCGGCGAATGGGACTTTAAGAACGGAAAAACCAAAGCAATGATCGGAAAAATCGTTCCATCAGAAACAATGCGACCTGGTGTTATATCCTTTGTGCTCGGATTTGGCCATTGGGCTACAGGTGCATCTGATGTGGAGGTTAACGGAGAGGTTATTAAAGGCGATCCGAGAAGAGCCAAAGGCGTACACGCCAATGCGGCCATGTGGACGGATTCATCCCTGCGCCACAATACATGCATGATTGATCCGGTTGGTGGCAGTGTTTCGTTCTACGATACTAAGGTAAAACTGGAAAAAGTATAATAAATGAAGTATAAATAACATATTGTAAATCTCCGAGTTTTATTCCCTAAAGCCAATAGTGCCATGAGAATTTAACCGAAGGGACAAACGGGAAACTTGTTGTCCTCCCGATTCTCGCTTATTAGGTGGGATGAATTTGGAAAGGGGGTTTTTAAAATGCATAAATTAAAAATATGAGTAATAGTGCAGCACTTAACAATACCTGGTTTAAAGCATCTGTTTTAGGGGCAACATGGGCGGCCTCTGAAATAATACTGGGTAGTTTCCTGCACAATTTGCATGTTCCGTTTAAAGGGAATATTCTCACAACAATTGCATTTGTGCTATTGATAGCGGTTAGTTCAGGTTAATTGGTTCAAGGCACACACGGATTGGCGGTATGTTTTTGCTGCCAATATTATCTTTGAATACAAACTTTTTCCGTCCTGTAACCTTTTTCTGTGGATACCATATACAAATAATTTCCACTATTTAGCTCAGGAAAGCAGTAATGGAATTCATGTTTACCTGATGACATAACTCCGCTGAACAGATTCATTATTTCTTTTCCTTCAATATCATAAATTTTTATCGTCGTGAAATCTTCGCTGGACGTACTAAAAGTAACATCAAAAATTCCGCTATTGACATTGGGGAACAAAACAAAGTTTTTTGTAATATCTATATTTTCCTTTATTCCTGTCAAATATGTATCAAAATTTAACGCATCTACAATCAGTATCGAATTACCAAGGGGGTTCATGTTATAACTGGTTCCGCCAATTCCTTTGAAGGCTGCAATATTTATATATCCACTGTCAGGTACAAGAACATTGTCATTGTAAACGAAAACAGACAGTGAGTCCAAATATCCAACCGAAAAAGGCGTATAGGTTGCAGCAGCACCCAAATTCTTTTGGCCCCAGGCAAGCAAATTACCCCAAGGACCAACGAAACCTGATTTTGTAAGGAAAACTATTATTTGTGCTGAATCTCCATTCATAGAATTATACTTATAGTAACCTTTTAAATTATTGTACCGAGTTGCAATAGGAAATGCAGGTCCAAACCCCTCTTCACCACCTGGACGCGTGGTAAATATTTCTCCTTTTGTTGTGTCAGTAGAAGTAATTTTATTTTCAATACTTACGGCATAATTACCAAGATATTTGTCAATTGTCTGTGTAGCAGGATAAAAACCCGGATGGTTACTACCTTTTTCACTCCATCCGTCGGGTGCTGAATTGACACCATTTGTCCATGTTTCAAAATTGTAATTTGGAATTACCTGTGCATTTACTGAACACAAAAACAGCATCAGTAGAGTTGCTGAAAAAAGTATTTTTATTTTCATCATGTTGTCGTCAGTGATTATAGTGCTGACACCGCACTTTTGAATTAATATTTGTTTATCAAAGTTAATACTTTTTCACTTTCATTTAAAGGCAGTTCGTCTAAAAACCTCCCAAGGCCAATGTAAATGTAATAATTAATATTTAATAAATAGTTTGATTTTAAAAAAAGCTTATTGTTCTACAATGGTTTGCCGTCGTTTGTAAAGGGATGAACATTTATAGGATTAAATGGCAAACTGTCAAGAAAAAGCTCAATGATCCTAAACTCATTGTCCGGGTACATAGATTGTTCAAGGGAGATGGGGAAATTTGTGTTTGGTTCCTGTTTTGTCCTTG
>CAYVVD010000043.1:0-7196 GCA_964454975.1 uncultured Hyphomicrobiales bacterium
GGAGCGGACTACCACGACCATGCGTAACCTGGACAACTATAAAAATGTGGCCTCCTGTCATACATATATCGATGAAAAAGCAGTTTCCATTCCTTTCCTGAACTGGGACAATATTGGGCCTGCCGGATCCATTAATTCCAGCGCACATGATATGACGCAATGGCTTTTCCTGCAACTTAACAATGGTAAACTCGATGGAAAAGTTTATTTCTCAGAAGAAGCTACTGCTGAGATGCGTAAACCCCAAACCATACTTGACATCAGCAAGGGTGCACAAAGCCTCTGGCCAAGTACCTTTTTTAAGGCATACGCGTTGGGATGGAGCCTCTATAACTATAAAGGCACAAAAGTGATCAGCCACAGCGGCGGTTACGACGGTATGATCTCTTACACTGCATTTTTACCGGAAGAAGAGCTGGGTTTTGTGATTCTCACCAATTCCAACACCATGTTGTTTTATCCTATGGCTTTTAAAATCATGGATAAATTCCTGGGAGGAGAGCAAACCGAGTGGAGTGAACTATTCCTTTCCATCGATAAGTCCAATAAAGAGTATTCTGCCAGGGAAAGAAAAGAACTTGAAGAGGCCCGCATAGAAAATACCTCCCCTACCCTGGCCCTGGTGAAATATACAGGCATCTATGAAGGACAGATGTATGGTCAGGTTGAAATCGTGTTAAAAAAAGATCAGCTCCATCTGACATTATTACCGGCACCGCTTTTCACTGCAACATTAACCCATTGGCATTACGATACATTTGAAGTTGTATTCGATAACTTCCCCTCCCTTCCCCCGGGAACAGTGCGTTTTACAGTTGATGAGAATGCCGAAGCTAAAAGACTGTTTATCGATGTTCCCAATCCGGATTTTGATTTTACAGAACTTGAATTGTATAAAATTAAAAGCGAATAAAACATGGATATCTTATGGATCATAGTGGGTTTAGTAGTATTGGCAGTAGGCATCATAGGATGTGTGTTGCCCGTTATTCCGGGACCAACCGTTGCCTGGGTATCGCTGTTGATATTGCAACTTAAGAAAGATCCGCCATTTTCAGCAAAGATGATCATCATACTGGGAGTGGTCATGGCTGTGGTAACGGCACTGGATTATATTGTGCCTATTATTGGCACCAAAAAATTCGGGGGCAGTAAAACAGGTATACGGGGAAGCACCATCGGGTTGATTCTGGCTGTGATCGTATTGCCAATTATGGGCATTACCATGGGGCCTTTCGGATTGTTCGGTCTGATACTAGGACCCTTCCTGGGAGCCTACATAGGTGAAAGCATGGCCGGAAAAGACAGCAAAGAAGCGATGCGCGCATCCATAGGCTCTTTTATTGGTTTTATTTCCGGCGTGGTAATGAAGTTGGTATACGGAGGTGTGGTAGCCTTTTACTTTTTTGCCAATGCCTTTTAGCGCTTGTTGTTATAGCTGTTAGCTTTTAATTATCAATTAATTATTAAATTTACATTGATCTTGGAGGATTTATAGAAGAACTGCCATTGTAATAGTATGGTAAGACTGCGTTTTAAACAACTTTCACTATTCACAATAATGAACTTAAAAAAATGACAGTAAAAATAGATAACAATAATGCTGAGGGAATTCACAAGGCATTAAATCTAATATTAAAAACAAAATATAGTATAATAGGGTACGAACACCTGAGTGTTTTTCCGAAGAAAATAGGCAATCTTACCCTGAAAAGCTATGATTTTAATAAGGGATTCAATTTTAACATTTTATGTGGGGATATAGCTACTCTTACTCAACTTGAATTTGCAGAAGACAGTAACAACTACCTCAGGTTCTTCTTTATTAAAAGAGGGGAATTAATACACACCGTATCATCGAGCATACGATATCGTTTAACAGATAATTTTTCGTGTATGGTAGCAGCCAAAAGTGAAACAAATCAGCTATTTACTTTCCCTGTTCAGAATAATATCGAAATACTTTTTTTACAAATAGAAACCAAAAGATTTTCAATTGATCTGAAATCAGATTTTTTTAGCCTGTCGAAAGAAATAGGTGATGTTTTAATGAACGAACAAATGGAGAGCCCTTTTATTTACCAGAGCAATTATTCTTTAAGCATTTCCGATACCATAAACGAAATTACAGAAACCCCAAAGGAAGGCATTGTTAAACGTTTTTTCTTAGAATCGAAGGCACTGGAACTTTTATGGCAGCAAACAGAGCTGTACAGACAGGAACTAAAACTTGGTTACAATCAAAAACTGTTGAGAAAGCCTGATATTTCGCTAATAAAAAAAGCTAAAGACTATATACACACCAACCTTGATATAAAACTAACACTCTCATCTGTTGCAAGAGCAATAGGAACAAATGAAACAAAGCTAAAAACCGGGTTTAAAATATTATACGGCAAAACATTTTCCGAAATTCTTAGATCTGAGAGACTATACAAAGCAAAAACTTTGCTTAAAGAAGGCCAAATGAGTATCAAAGAAATAGGTAATACCTGCGGATACAAAAGCACTTCAATGTTCAGTGTAAGATTTAAAGAACGATTTGGAGATACGCCTGGTAAATATTTGAATTCTTAAGAGGGCTTTTTTGCATCTCGATTAGGTGTAATTTATTGATAAAGAATAAATCAAACCATATTTGACTTACTTTTATAGACTAAATTATTTAGTGTTGAATGATTATCAATTTCTAAAAGCTGGGATATAAAATCCAAAGGGCTCGCTAAAACCAAAAGCCTAACGAGTAAAAATAGTCAATAAAGTTTAAATAAATGATAAGAATTTTCACTTTAGCAGTAATTCATTTTCTGTTCTGCTTCTGCTTGCACGCACAGGAAAGAATTGTAAAAATTGATTTTGAATCAGGATCTTTTTTTAACAATCCCAGAATCCCATACGATCAAGCATTTGTGATAATGGGAGAAACCGAAAGGGACATCGAGTTTGTGAAAGTAAATATTTCATATGAAGGGAAAAATTATGTTATACATTCTTTTGTATGGAATCGTTGCGAAAACAACAGTTCCCAAGCTTTTAACATTGTTGTTCCAGCTATTTTAAGATATAACACAAAGTATGACTTTGAAATAATTACCTATAAGATGTTGTCAAAAACTCAAAAAAAAGATCTGCTTAAAAAAACGGAGAATCGCATTCGTTTTCTATTATTGAACAACATCTATTATGACGGAAAAAATGTTGTAGTAAAAAAGCCCAAAGATGTTTTTAAAAAAATTGATCAACTTATCAGCGAGTCATTCAAGTATTATGAATCAAAGAATTTAATCCCATTACAGGCTCCTTCAGCTATGGTACTGGAAGAATTAAAGAAACAAAGCGACTTCAGGTTCAGCAGGTTTTTCAAAAGAACAGACCGTATAGAAAAAGATAGCATAGCGAATATATTAATTTTTGAAAAGGTGGAACATCTTGTCAACATGATTAGTTCCGAAATTGCGCCGTTTATAAACACCCAACTGGTGCAACATTACAGACAGGCAAACATCACATCTGTAGAAACAGATAAAGAACCTTTTACTTTGCCAGTAAATATTGGCATGTATGTTTGGGACAAAACGCTGAACATAAATAACACCTCCACACATAATATTGATTTCACTCCCGCAGTAGGTATAACCATTCCATTTAGCAACAAAAGCAAGTTTACTTCAAGAAAAAATATGTTTGATTCTTTTGGATGGTCTACCGGAGTATTATTAAAACCTGTTGTTGATGCTAATAATACTCAATTCGTAACTCCAGGTGTAAATCTTCCAATATATACCGGACTTGGATTCCGTGTATTTAAAGTGTTACGGTTCAACGCAGGGGGGCTTATTATTGGAGAAAAAGGAAATCAGGGTTTTGATAATTTATCTGTAATACCAACTGCCGGATTGGCTTTAGAACTTAATTTATGGATGGGAATAAAAAAATATTAGGGATTATTTTTACAGGTGTAATTGCACTTGCTATAACTGCTTGCAAAGTTCAAACACCAAAATACGTAGGCTTATATCTTGACAATTTAATTCTAGCCAATGATACTGCTACTTATCCCGGTGAAAATTCATTGAATATGGCAGATAAAATCGCTGTCATTAAGACAGAGCCGCAAGATGATTTACGCCCGATTGAAGAAATAGCTAAATTATCTTCTGACAGTGCCTACCAGTCACAGGTTAAAGAAATGCTTACTGCTATTACCGACACCATTCAGTCATTGCGTAATCAGGTTAATGAGTTTAAAAAACACGCTGTTCATAAAGCAGATACAGTTCAAGTTACAAAGGATATCGTAACCCAATTCAGTGGAGACAGTATCCAAACAGATTATGATACAAACTGCTTGCTGCAGGCTAAAAATGACACGATTCTGTCATTGCGCAATCAGGTTAATGAGTTTAAAAAACACGCTGTTCATAAAGCAGATACTGTTTATGTTACAAGAGAAGCAGCAGCACCAGTTGCGGAAAACCAGCAAACCGACCATCTGACCCAGCAGCTTATTATGGCTAAAGATGACCAAATTCAAATGTTGCAGAATCAGCTGAACAAAATGCAAGCTGTAGCGACCAAAACATCCCAACAAACTCAAATGACCAGAGAGCCGGCGCAAATTCAGACCATGAATACTCAGCAAAAAGATTCTATGACCATCCAGCTGTTCCATGCCCAAAACGATACAATAAAACTATTGAGAAGCCAACTGCTGAACCTACAACGGCAACCTCATAAAAGAGACACTGTATACATAGAAAAAGAGAACAAAGAGCAACAACCCGAAAAAGAGTTTGTTGATAAACAGATTGCAACAGATTTTCAGTCGTTACAGGACACTATACGTTTGCTTAAAACGCGTATACTGAGCCTTGAACGACCAACTTTACCAGCAATAATGGATACTTTAACTCCTGCCGGGCAGGATGAAAAAGAAGCTCCTAATACTGAGATAACAGATACCACCAGCCTTGTGGTATATTACGAACTGGGAGAAATCAAACCTCTCGAAGAAGAAAATGTTTTGCAGCAAATAAAAGAACTGTGTAGAAATAAAAACGTGATGAAAATAACGCTTTCGGGGCATACAGATATTACAGGTAGTCAGAAACTTAACAAAGAAATCACATACAGGCGATTAAACTTTTTATCAGATAAAATTACTCCATGGGTACCAAAACATAAAGTTTATTTTCAAAATTTTGGAGATGCTTTTGCTTCGGATTTCCTGATAAATGATGAACGCAGAATTGAAATAAGAATATACACACAATAGGACAATAAATTTTAGGGCGGAATCCGAAAAGCCTTATGAGTAGGAAATAAATTAATATAAAAAATATGAAAACAATTAAATCTTTATTACTAATTGGAGCTGTTGCATTTCTATCTTCATGTGCATCAATAGCAAAATTTCCTGTTTCATCCGTTACTCCTGCAGCAAAAATTACGGCACAAATGAAACAAGATAAAAACAATAATAATGTTGTTGAGGTTATTGCAAAAAACTTGGCAGCAGCTGAGAGATTAACACCACCCAAAAGCACCTACGTTGTATGGATTTTAACTGACAATGGTAAGGTTAATAATGTAGGGCAACTTGTAAGCGAAAATTCAGGAAAAGCATCTTTATCAATTACAACATCTTTTATTGTAAAAGAGATATTTATTACAGCCGAAGACCAGGGAAACCTGACTTATCCTAGCGGAATTGAAATTTCACGGACTAATTTTAATAAATAAGAAAGTAGAAAGCTAATTGATTAATTAGCCCTGTATCATTTGACATCAATGAGATTGACTCACTTGATATTCATGGTTTGGAAATTGTTCTCCAATTAATTCCTTCCGACACGAAAGATAAAATTCACTGAAGCATGTATGCAAAATCGTTGCCGGCATTGGCCTCACAGTTGTTGAAAGACAGAAGAAGTTACAAAGACGATTCTAACATTATTCATTAAGGACTTAGTGTGGCAGTTGGTATGGCATTGAGTGCTAATATGGATCAGAAAGACTGTTGTGTTTACTGTATCCATGGCGACGGAGAATTGCAGGAAGGTATCAGATACCGGATCGCTTTGGAGAGTCGGGAGCCCCCAAAAAAATTAATGGCGAAGTATCGGATGGATGCCGATGCCATTGTGGAAGCAGTGAAAAGTTTTTGAAAAAAATGATGAACCGGCCAAAATGTTGCCTGTGCTCTATTTATTGTCTACTTTTATGCACTTAAGTAAGAATTTTTGAACAGTAAACTTTCTGGCATATTATTGTTATTCTGCTTGTTGGCACCAATTGTTGCCACACTTACTTTTTTACATTACCAAAAAATGCAGATTAAAAAAGATGTTAAGCATCATCTTATTGCCGGAATAAATAAATCAGAATTGGTTTTATTGAAATTCACTGAAGAAGAATCCCAAACTCAACTTCGCTGGGAACATTCAAAAGAATTTGAGTATAATGGTCAGATGTATGATATTGTGGAAAAGGAAATCAGAAGCGACACCATCTATTATTGGTGCTGGTGGGATCATGAAGAAACCAAACTTAATAAAAAGCTTGATAATCTTGTTGCCTATGCATTAGGACATGATGCACAGAGAAAGGAAAGCCGAAATAAAATTGAAAATTTTTACAAATCGCTATATTTTAACCCACTCCCTAACCGGGATTTGTTTATAATACAATCAGACCTGACTGCTACTCCTTATGAGTTTAGTTATAAGGCTATTTCATATCCTCCACCCGTTCCTCCTCCGGAAATAAGTTAAGCAAATAGTTGTTCTTCACCCGCTCTGCCTGTTTAAGAATTGGCAGCATATTATTTTGTTTAACATTTTAAATAATCATAATGAAAAAGTTACTTTTTATATGGTTACTGATGGTGTTTATAGGAATGTCCTATGCCCAAACAGTAACTATTACAGATCAGCAAACTGAAAAACATTTACAAAATGTTGTGCTGATCAGCGAAAATCCGCAGGCATCTGCGGTAACAAATGCCAAAGGGCAAGTCGATATTTCGGCTTTCATAGATGCGAAAACCATTCAAATTCGTCATCTTGGCTATAAAACCCTGGTATTAAGTTATAGCCAAATTCAATTATCCGGGTTTAATATCACACTGCAACCTTCTAAATTGAACCTTGATGAAGTAGTAATTTCAGGTACACGATGGCGTCAAACTTCAAGCA
>CAYVVD010000044.1:0-6384 GCA_964454975.1 uncultured Hyphomicrobiales bacterium
AGATACAAATTTTTAAATTATTCTAGAATCTGATGTTTTTAGCATGCGGCATAACGGTTGACAATATGCGTAGGCCGGGATTTCGAAGCTCCAACTTATCAAACCGTTACAGTTTTGAGTAAATGCACAAACTTAAACTTACCCACATCGCCCGGCTTACGTATATTGCGCGTTAGCGGTTCGGGCTTTTTTCAAAATAAAACTGTTACTTTTTTTAGTTATATTCTAATGTATTTCAAAGGTTAATCGAATCTCACTTTTTATTTAAGTTCATCTATTGCAAATTGCAAGGTTTTATCTATTCCTGAATTGATTTCAGAAAGTGTGTTTTTTGCAAAGATGTCAGGAGCTAAACCTTTTCCTTCATAAGATTGCCCGTCATACAATTTCACTTTTTGGGGAACAAGTGAATAAAACCAACCATTTGCCAATTCTCTGCCAATCATTGTTCCGTGTGCTCCATTTGTTGTGTCACCAACAATAGTGACATTAGGCAAGGTCTTAAATGCCATTACAGACCTTTCGCCTGCACTTATTGTATATCTGTCAGTAAGAACAATAATAGGCTTGTTGATATACTCTCCTTTGGGCTGAATGTGCCATTCTTTCCAGTCGGTGTAATCATTTTGTCCTTTTCCATTTTTTGTTTTGCTCTTAAATACGTATCGACTTTGATTGGTAAGTCTTCCAATTTCGGAAAAACAATAAGTGAAATCTCCTCCTTTGTTATGTCTCAGGTCTATAATAAATCCATTCATTTGGTCATACTCTTCTATAAAGTCATTCAAGGTAAAAAAATTTTCGCCGATATAATCAAAAAATATGTACCCTACATTCTCATTTTTTATTTTGCCATAAATGTAACTTTCTTCCACACCCTCTTTGTAATCAGTTTCTAAGTATGTTTTGATTATTTGCTTATTAAATAATTCATCATCAATTAATTCACGTCTAAACTTGTTTGAGAAAAACACATTTTTCCCCGGTGCAGTTAAGCTGACATGACCGTCATCTAATATGGCTAACATCTGGGAGATGGTGTTATATAATCCGTCATTTGTCGTATTTTGGCTAATTAATGGCCTTAAGGTATTGTAGGCTGCCAGCCAGTCAACGTTTCGTTCTTCAAATGGAGCATACTCCTCATTGAATGTATTCCACAAATTCTCAAATACCGCTTCAGGATTATTAGCAGGTGGTTCATTAAACATTTTCTCACAGGCCGATAAAAAAAGTGTAATTATTATGAACAGGGTATATTTGTATATTATTTTCATCATCTTAGAATTTAAGGTTTGTGGAAACAAAAAAGGAATTCCTATAGGAAAGTAAACTGCGAGGGTCCCTTGCATGTATAAACTCAAAAAGATAGCTTAATCCAATCTCCCATCTGTTGCTCAGCCGATATGTATATCCGGCTTCTATGTCAAAGGTTTGAAGTTTATTTAATGTTGCAATATTCCCATCTCCTATAAAGGCAAAAAAACTTTTCAAATCAGAGTGAGAATTGATATTTTCTATAAACTCATCATCATTTACTAAATAGGGGGAACGGGCAAACCAATTAATTAAAGGTAGGGAGATACGCCCTGAAAAACGACTTTTCTCATTGATTTGATATTCTTTAGAGATAAACCCTCCCAGGCCCAATATGGAATAATATCCAAAATTCCCAATTCTTCCATAAACATAATTGAGCAATTGTACATCTGCGGCAAACAATACACCTGCTGTAGTACTGGACTTTTCTGATTTTATGATTTCCATGCCAAAAGAATAGTCCAAATTTATTATGGTAAAATAATGTTGGGAAGCTACCTTCGATTCGCCATTATGGTGAAATTCATAGGGGGTAGCCAACATTGGATTAAATGAAGCATATCTGATATTTAGTTTTTGAAAGTAATTTGCTTTTCGTGTGTATTCCAATCCAACATTAACAGGTGTGAAATCCTTGTGAATAAATGGTGAAAAGACAAGGTCTTGCCGTGCAATTGTACCTATACCTATATTCGCACTAAGGCCGTTTTTCAAGTCTTGCCCCTGAACATTAAATACCATTATTGTAATGGCAATGATTAAAAGAGCCATTGTAAATTTCATCCTTATGAAATTGGAAACAAAAGGATATTTCTCTTGAAGAGTTACTTTAAGTTTTCTCATTGAAATATTATTATTGATAGTTTGTTAAAAATTGTCAAGTTTTTTGTCAACAATTCCATATGCTTGAGATTCATCAGCAGACATCCAATAGTCTCGATTAAAGTCTTTTATAATTTGCTCTACTGACTGACCACAGTTTTTTGCTAATATTTCTGCACCAAGTTTTTTGGTTTTTAGTATTTCGTCCATTTGGATTTCAATATCAGAAGCCGGGCCACCAGCACCGCCACTTGGCTGATGTATCATTACTCTTGCATGAGGCAGGATAAATCTGCGGCTTTTTTCACCGGCAGATAATAATATTGACCCCATTGATGCTGCTATTCCGATACATATTGTTGTTACAGGACTTGAAATACTATTCATTGTGTCGTAAATAGCAAAACCAGACGTTACATATCCTCCGGGACTGTTTATTATCAATTGTATTTCTTTTTGCGGATAAGTCATTTCCAAATATATAAGTCTTTCAATGACATGTTTTGCAGAATTGTCGTCAACTTGCCCCCACAAAAAAACTTTCCTGTCACTTAATATTTTTGCGTTAATAACGTCCTGATGACTTTCAAATATATTTTCCATTTTAATTGTTTAATTATTAGAAAAGACATCAGCTTTATAAGCCAATGTCTTTTTTTTAATCTTGATTTCAGGCTACTTTAACTTCGTAGATGTTATTAAACGGGTTTTGATCTGCCAGCTTAAAGCTTTTGTAACCAGCCTTTTTGGTTATCTCCTCCACTTTTGCCGGACCAGCCTGAGCCCCCAGGCAATAATCTCCATCTTCGGAATGGGAATGGGGAACGCATAAAGCTGTGGAAGCTGCATAAAACATTCTCCCGATTGGATTAAAGTTATCAGCCACCTGGTCGGAAGCACATGGCTCAACTATCATTAGGGAGCCTTTCGGCGCCAGTTTTGTCCGTGCATATTCAATGGCCCGGAGCGGATTACCGAAATCGTGAAAACAATCAAAAAAGCAGATCAAATCCAGGTTACCCTGATGATATTCTTCAGCATTTGCCTGTTGAAAAAATACATTGGATAATCCTTTTTCTGCGGCTCTTTGCTGAGCAACTTCAATGGATTCTTTATGGTAATCGAACCCAAAAAATTCAGAATGAGGAAATCTTTCGGCCATTAAAATGGTGGATGCACCATGACCGCAACCAACATCTGCTACTCTTCCACCTCTGTTAAGTTTTTCTTCCATGCCCGGCAAGGAGGGTATCCACACATCATTTAAATTGGCCAGATATCCCGCTTTGTATACCGATTCAACGCCAATGAATAAATTCTGATGGTGTTCATGCCATCCGATTCCTTTCCCGGTCTTGAAGGCCTGCGCCAGCTTTTCCTTATCCTGCCATAAGCTGTTAACAACAAAATAGGCAGGCGACATCAGGAAAGGGCTATCCTTCTGTGTAAGCACCAGCGCGTTTTCATCTGTCAATTCATACATATGATCATCCGCATGATAATCCAGATAACCGCCCGCTGCCTGATTATTCAGCCATTCCTGGATATAACGTTCGAATGTTCCCGTTTTTTCAGCCAGCTTTTTGGCTGAAAGCGGGCCCTGTTTATGCATGGCTTTATATAAGCCCAATTCAAAACCCAGTAAAATCATTACTCCTGAATAATTGGCTGACAAATCAGCAATAAACTGTCCGGCGAATTGTTCTGCCTTTTCCATGTCAAGTACCTTTTCTTCTTCCAATAGTTGTGACATAATTTTCTCTTTTAAAATTTATAATTTGTTTGTCGAAACAAAAGTAGATGGAAGAAAGGGGACGGAATCTGCAAATTGGCTCAATAAACTGACCATAAAGCCCAATCAGACGGCTTGGGTAACCAATAGGTTTTGCTGCCGAAATTGCTGGGGCGGCAGACCGTAGTGTTTTTTAAAGCAGCGGATAAAATGAGAGGTGGTTTCGAAGCCTGAATTGAAGGCAATATCATTGATATTCTCATCGGTTGTAAATAACCGCATCTTGGCATATTTCAGTCGCATCATAGTCAGCCACTTGTTGAGTGATGTCCCAAATGTTTCCCGAAAATCACGTTTGAAACTGGATACACTCCGGTGGGTTAACCGGGCAAAATCTTTTTGAGAAAGATGATACAGGTAATTATCGTTCATGATTTGCCTGAGATTTGTTTTTTCCTCTTTTGCCAAAGATAAAAAATAGGCTGCCAGGTCATCGTTGCCGGGGCTGGTGAGCACCTGAAGGATCAGTTCCTTGAATTTAAGCAAAAGCAGTTGTTTGGAAGGATTTTTCTGAGCCAGGAAATAAGTTATCATGGATTCAAAATACAACTTCAACCTCAGATTAACATCTAAGCGGATCACATTTGAATCAACTTCATCACTGCGTTGGTTAATCACTCCGGATTCTGTTACAACCTCCCGGATAAATTCATCGGGGAAAAAGAATATGACTGCGCAGAATTGCTCTTCATAATAATTTTGGACAAGGCTTCCTCCCTTTTTACAATAAATGGCATCGCCAATTGTAACCGGAAATTCACCGTCAGGAGTTATCCAAGTCTTTTTGCCGCTTTGAATAAAAGCAAGATAGCTGTGCTGCGACCATACGCCACCCCGGATATCACCCGGAATGCACTGGAATTCTACACAAAGTAACTCATCGCATACCAATTTTTTAAAATTGGTTTTTAAATTATATTCATAAAGATTAATCATAACAATTCAATTCATTATTTATTTTAAAACAAGCACATTCCCAATCTGTTAATCGAATAGAATACTTTTATGTACTTTATTGAACAAATATGTTAAAGGGATTGTTTATTTTCGGATTGGACTGAGTAGATGAATAGCTCTGGTCATTATGAAAGAAAAGATCATCCGATTCACAGCATTTTAAAGGCAAAGTGGCAATTTAACTACAAATGTTGACGCGGAGCAACATACCTTCATTTTTCCAAAACCTTGTCATATGCCTTTATCCTTTTATCACCTTACTTTTCACACTCTTGTTTTAATAAACCAAGCCAGGTTTGCATGCCTTTTTCAAGACTCCTGTTAAAAGTTTTTTTAAACAGTTTTGCAAAAAATCCTTCCATACTTTCGTCAACGGTAACTGTTGTTTTACCATCCTTCTCAGAAAGTTTCCAGTTATGAATAGCATAGATACCAATTGCTTTTCCTGTCCAACCGAGGTTATTAAATGGATCAACTGTGTGCAACGTTGAATGAATTTTTGCACCACCAGATATCCAGTCAAACGTTGTTTCTGGTCTTAACTCCCCATTTAGTTTTGACTTACTGATGTCAGTTTGCCAGGTTGCCCACTTGTCAATGCCCGTTATTACTTTCCAAACTTTTTCACTACTTGCATTGATAATGATTGTTTTGCTGCACCTTACAGGTGCCTTGTTGTTGATACTTCTCATTTTTGAATTGTTTTGTGCAAATGAACCTGCTGAAATTGTCAAGCCAATTGCGATTAGTAAAATTGATGTTTTCAACATTTTTGTCTGTTTTAATTAACAGTACAAAGGTCTGCATAAAACCAAGTCATGCTCTTGATAAAAATCAAGAAATTCATCTAACCGCCTTTTTTCTTAACCGGCTTAGCGTTTCGGGCGTCATACCCAGCATCGAAGCTAAATATTGCAAAGGTACTTGATTAAACAATTCTTTATTATAATTCAGTAGTTGATGATATCTTTCTTCTGCCGACATTGACAAATGAGTTATGATACGGTCTTCTAAAACGGTAAAGCATTTTGCAATGAATAATTTTTCCAATTTTGTCCAACTTGCGATTTCTTTGCCAATTTGCTGATAATCCTTTTGGCCAATAACGTAAATCTCACAATCAGTCAATGCCTGAATTGTCCAACGAGCAGGTTGATGAAAAATAAAACCGGACAGGTCCACCACAAAAAAACCACTTGTTGAAATCCATTTGGTAACTTCCTTGTCGTTAATAATCACGAACTCTCTTACAATTCCAGATTGAACAAATCCCAATCTGTTGGAATGTCTCCCGGTTTTTAAAAAATAGTCGCCTTTTTTTAAAGTTGTCATTTTAAAATAAGAACTTATTTTTGAAAGGTTCTCATTATCAACTCCGAAATAGGTCTTTATGTATTTTTCAAGTTCTGTCATTGTTTGTTGTTCTTTTAGCCTGACCGCTAACGTTCCGGGTATATGTTTTGTGGCGGCGTTTAATGCGATAAATTTTGATT
>CAYVVD010000045.1:0-5846 GCA_964454975.1 uncultured Hyphomicrobiales bacterium
TCGGGCGGTTCGGTGAATCGGATGCCGACCTGAAGTTTCAGGATGTGGTGGAAGGTAACCTGATCGAGATGGCAGACAAGGTTTTGGAAATTCTCAAAAACAAGTATTTGGTTTTCCCCATCCATTACGAAGGCATGCAGCGTGTGGAAGAACTGGAATATCCCGAACCGGCATTGCGGGAGGCGATTTTTAACGCTATTGTTCATAAAGACTATAAAGGCTCAACCATTCAACTCAGCGTTTATGACGACAGGTTATCGCTTTGGAATCCCGGTACCTTGCCGGACGAACTGAATATTGAAATGCTTAAGGGAAAACACCCATCTCATCCACGCAACAAGAACATTGCTGAGGTGTTCTTTAAAGCCGGATACATTGAAGCCTGGGGAAGGGGTATTTCTATGATGATAGATACCTGCCGTAAAGCCGGACTTCCCGAACCTACCATTGAAGAAGTGGCAGGTGGTATACAGATCACTTTTCTGAAAGACATTTTTGCTGAAGACTATTTGAAGCGATTGGGGTTGAATGAGAGACAGATTGAAACTGTTCAATTCGTTAAGAAGCAAGGGAAAATATCAAATTCCGAGTTTCAGGACTTGTTTGGAGTTTCAAAGGCAACAGCAACCCGGGACTTGGCAGAGATAGTGGACAAATGGGATTTACTTGAAAAAGTTGGACTGACAGGAGTGGGTACAGTTTATAAATTGAAGCGAAAGGGCTCATAAAGGGCTCAAAGGGCTCATAAAGGGCTCAAAGGGCTCATTAACGGCTCACAATGGGCTCATGGGTATGAAAGTCCCACCCAATTTTGCACATTGCCATCCTCGTTCCTGCGGTGGCAAAGAGCAAAAGCCAACGCACGGATGAGTGCTAACAAGAAAATGAAGAAAGAAAATCAAATAAAAACCTCTCCTCTCTCGACTGGAAAAAAGGGAAAATCTCTTTGAGAAAAGATCGGGGAATGGGGGCTACAGTAGCTAACATGGTGTATAAGCAATAGCGAGTGAAGTGCTGAAATTGAGCATAGTGTATCTAATAAACTTTTGTGGTAGCGGACAGGTAAGTACTCCGAAATCCGCTACTGCTCATACACTGGGTCGTTACCGCCAATGGTAAAAAACGACCGTGCTACGTTGACAATGACGAAGAAAATTGAAAGGACTGACCACTTAACAACTTCTCGACAGAAAGAAAAACGGGCGACACGCAGACCGACCCCAGAAAGATTTAATTTTTGCCCCACCGCACTTTAAAAGGAAAAAAGGGACAAGCCGACCCTCAATTTTTTGTCACGGTTTTTGCCCCCGCTTCGTTTAGCACATTTGCAGGTTAGTTTTCAAAATGCGTAGAAAAAATTACGCATTTTGAAAACTTGCTTCGCACCACCTGCAAAAGAGCTAAACCCCTCCCACATCAAAAACACGAGCCAAAAAATTCACCGCCCCGATAAATAATTTCAAATTACACAATTAACGCCCTTATCCCCTCATACATTTTCGCAGTAATCTCAAATTCCTTTTTGTTTATGCGGACAAGATATTTGCTGCCTGAAAGTTCACGGATTTCTTTCACCCTGTCTTTATGAATAGCGACATCACGACTAATTTTTATGAGAGAAGGAAGGTTTAATACGCTTAAAAGCTTTGACAAACTCATATTTAAGACAAAAGTATCATCAGCAGTAACAATATTTGTTTTGCGGTCTGAATATTCAATGTAAAAGATGCTATCGGGGTTTATTTTCACTTTTCCCTGATACGTATTCAGAACAGGAAAACCATTTTCTTTTTTCTGAATCTTTCCATTTTCAAAAATCAAAGGGGTAAATATTAGTAAAGTAGCCACTGGCAGAGATGTTTTTAGCAGAATATCTGTCAAAGGCATTACAAAAATTAACTTACCGGAAAACAATAGCGATAAAATAAATAATGAAATTGTGGAAGCCAGTACATATATTAAAAATAATACTGCATGTTTTTGAACAGGGCTTTTAAAAAATAATTCTACATTTCTATATTTCAACAATTTTACGATACTGAATAAAACTAAAAATATAAAAGTATAAAATACCAACCCCCAGGCACCGCCATATACAAACTGTTTTAAATTGGGGTATGAAACAGAACTCATTATAGCATAAACCTTAAAAACTAAGGCATAAATTCCTACCGATAGAACGGTTAGGATAAAAGGGGTTGTAATAAATCCTTTTAAATCGGTACTTTTAAATCTTATTTCGTGCATGGTATTAAAATTTGATGCACAAATTTAGTGATTTCATGCATAATTTGACCATTACTGCAGCTGATAGTTTAATCAACATTTAAACAACCGTATATTTGTGCTGTCAAAATTTATAAAAAATTGCTCATGAAAAAAATAATTACATTTCTATTTTTGTTACCAGTAATATCATTTGCACAAAATAACAGTCCCTTTGTTGTGAATGGTTTTGCAGAAATGGTTTTTCAAAATGACACAGTATTTCCGCAAACAACCTATACAGAGTTAGGAATTGGGAATGTTCGAGTTGGGGTTTTTTGGCAATCAGATGACCCAAATTCTATTAATTGGACTCCAATTGACCGGTGGGCAGATTTTTATGCCAATACTAATGTAGAACCAATTATTATTTTTCAATGTGTACAGGAAATTCCTGATACCTCAATAGTGGCTGATACTACAGGTTGGACCTATTGTGAAAAGCAAAACTGGGAGAATTGGCATGCAAACGGCTCAGTGTTATTGAATAATGGTAATTCCTATTATCCACAAGACACAATTCTGTGGAAAGAATTCCTTACAGCATTTGTGGACAGATATGATGGAGACGGCCAAAATGATTATAACAACTTAGTTTACCCCTTTAAAATTTATCAGTTTGAGGCTGAATTAGAACGAGTATGGTGCAAAGAAGATTCTCTGTGGTATCAAGAATTTGTAGATTATGTAAATTTGGGTTACAATACTATTAAACAGCAAGACCCTACTTCGATTGTTAAATATGGCGGTTATGCTGAGCCTGAATTGCATTTGCTCTTTCAAGATACTGCTTCATATGCAGTAGACAGTATTAAAGTTACACAGAACGCCTCTGTTGACAAGCAAACATTTTATGCAGCAGCAAGTACAAATAATGGTTTTTTATCTAAACATTCAAGAATGATGTATATTCTGCAAAACGCAGCTACTGATGTTTATGATATACATCTATATGGAATGGCTGAGTGGCTCCCTTTTCATACTAAAGCAATGAAAAATATTTTTGGAAATAAACCATTATGGGCATTGGAAGGCGGTGGTCCATGGAGAGACCATTTTGCTTATGAAATTTTTAATCCTACCAATGGAACAGGATACTTATCCTCTGAATTACTAAAAGAAAATGCTTCCTATGTGGTGCGCTATTATATTGGAGGAATTGGAAGCGGATTTTCGAAGCTTGCCTGGAATGCCAATGCCTCCTACACCAATTGGGGACAAAAGTTTGGAGATATGGCGTTATACACCATAAATAACACTTTTAAAAAACCCGCCTACTGGACTTATGGAGGGCTTTCTGATCTTATAACCGGCTATGACTCCATAGTTGCAATTCCTGATAATATTTACTGGAATAACTCGGACATTGTAGGATACGAAGCTCTAAATAATGGAAAAACTTACTGGTTTTTGTGGAACTTAAACGATAGTGTAAACATTCCCTTAAATGCAATTAAAAATCAACTTGTATATCCTGTTGATTCGGGTGATGTTAGTTGGGACACCATTACTTATAATCCACTAGTTACAAATAACATTGCCGTAACAAGAACCGCTGTAATCCTTGAAATGGATGGCATAGTTTTGAGTGTTGATGAAAGTATAATTAATGATGCTTTTAAATTTAATATTTATCCAAATCCGGCAGACGAAAATATTACCATTCAATGGGATGCTGAAAATAACAATCAAGAGGTATTATACATCAGGGTTCTTAATGCCATTGGGCAATCTGTTTATTCTAATGCTGACATCCATCAACAAAACGGAAGTTTTGTGCTCAATACAAATGGTTTCCCTAATGGTGTTTACTTTATCGAGTTAGGAGGAAATACAAGTGAGTCAGTCAAAAAAATTATTATTAATCATTAATTCAATTATCATGAAAAAAATTATCATTTGTAGTATTCTCATAATTGGTGCTACTTTTCATTCAACTGCTCAAACTCCTGCTTTTCCCGGATGTGAAGGCTGGGCATGTGAAACACAAGGTGGTAGAAATGGGCAGATAGTTTTTGTTACTAATCTGAACGACAGTGGTGTAGGATCTTTGAGAGCTGCTGTGGAAACCAATGGGCCAAGAATTATTTTGTTTAAGGTAAGTGGTATTATTCATCTACAATCCCCTATTGAATTAGGACATAAAATCAATATGACCATTGCCGAACAACGGTCTAACGTATCTATTTTCGGACAAAGTGCTCCGGGAGGTGGAATTATAATTGCGGATTATAACTTCAACATTGCCAATGCGCATGATGTAGTTTTACAGCATCTGAGATTCAGAAACTCGATTCGTGACACCCTTTTAGCTTCACTTGGAGACGGAATTGAAGTTTCAGGAGGCAAGCGAGTTGTCATAGATCATTGTTCTTTTTCTTGGGCAACTGACGAGCAAATAAGTTCAGAATTACGAAATGACGTTCCAACGGATAGTGTAACCATTCAAAACTGCATTTTTGCCGAAGGCTTATTAAACGGAGGGCATGAAGCGGGACCACACAGCAGAGGAGCACATTTTTCAAGAGGAGTGGATCATATTGGGTTTCATCATAATTTTTTCATGTCAAACAATAAAAGAAATGCAAGTATGGTGGGAAATAGTGACAGTGGGGCTGTGGGCCCAATAAACCCTATTTTTGATTTCTCTTATAATGTAATTTACAATTATGGAGAACACGCCACAAAAATTGACAGAGGAGCCCATCTCAACATTGTTGGAAACTTATATGATGCAGGACCCGGAACACTTGTTAATAACATTGAAATAGAAAATTTTACCACCGGTGCAGGAACTCAAATGTATTTAACCGGAAATTTTAGTGTGGATGACCCTACCGCCACCCAAAGCGACCTTATGAACTGGCCCGGGTCAATTGGAGAAGGCCTGCAAACAAGCCCCTTTGCAACACCAAACATCACCGCAACAAGTATTCAGGATTTACCCGCTTACGTTCATTGTGCCGGTGCACTTCCCCATGATTCTACCGATATAAGATTACTCAACGAATATGATAACGGCTTAGGAGATTTAGGAGCCCCCAACCGAACACATAACGACCCTATTCCGCAACCATTAGCTGGAATAACTCCAACTGATAGTGATAATGATGGTATGCCTGATTACTGGGAAACAACGAATGGTCTAAATCCAAATGATTCGTTAGATGCTCATGCCGATAACAATAGTAACGGCTACATTAACTTAGAAGAATACTTACATCACATCAGTGATTCTTTAAATACCTGTGGGTTCATTCTTTCTGTTACAAGTAATGAAATTAATCCTTTCTCATTTAATATTTTTCCTAATCCAGCAAACAAATTTCTTACAATCCAATGGGGTAGTCAAGACAATATAGAAGTCAAAGAAGTACGTATTTATAACTTGCAAGGGAAAACAGTATTTACAGAAATAATAAATGCTGATAACGAAATCGGTGAACATGTTATTGAGTTACAAAACATTGCTAATGGAACTTATCTAATTAGACTTATCGGTAATAAAGGCAGCTCCTCTAAAAAAATAATTATTAACCATTAATTACATAAGAAATTGCTATATCCAGACACAGCTATAT
>CAYVVD010000045.1:5856-6218 GCA_964454975.1 uncultured Hyphomicrobiales bacterium
TGTATAGACTGGCAAAAGGAGAAGAATAACATATATCTAAAGCCACGCTTCTTTTTGTCATACTTTTTGTACCGACACACTTTTAGCACATTGCCGTCCTCGTTCCTGCGGGCGGCAAAGAGCTAAAGCTGACCCTCAACTAAAAGCTATGCCAAAATCCATCGCACGAGAGACAAAAATCCCCTCGCTTCGCAAAAATTAAATCTTTCCCGACCGCTCATTTGCCGACAGAAAAAAATCGTTTTTCAGGGACAGTTAAGTGGAGAATAAAACGCTGAAAGCACGGTGGACACTAACTCGAAAGACAGAACCACAACATTGTATAAAAATTTGCCGGGACAGTAGGTTATTCAAGTTTTACA
>CAYVVD010000046.1:0-5743 GCA_964454975.1 uncultured Hyphomicrobiales bacterium
ATACATATCAAGATCTTGACCTGTTCTTCGAACGGTTTAAGAGCATGCCCGAATACATTACCCTGGAACATGTAACCCAGTTCATTCAACATCCCAAACCATCATCTTCCTTTCAATTGAAAGGAAGCACTTTCAAGTTATGGTCCATTCTGATTACTGCAGCGTCTGTAATAACAATTTCAACAATTCTATATTTCAGTTTATCAGGATCCAGCAACCAGATTCAGGAACAATCCATTTTTTATGAAAAAAGTATTCCTCCTGCTGTCACTAATCCAGTTGCAATGACTGATTCACCGGAATCGGTATCTCAGGAAATCAATCAACATACTCCCATCGTTCAAACTAATCAGGATGAAAACGAATCTGAAATCAGGGAACCAACTGAATCTGATCAAAATAATATTATCCCAATAAAGAAGAGTCAGAAGCAGATTGTACCTGATGAACCATTCGATGGAAATCCTTATATCATTGATGATCTGACGATGGAGGAATTGAGGAAGTTGGGATTTGATATACAACATTATGCAGTCTTTTATAGAAACACCTTTCCTGAAACAGATTATTACTTCATTTCAGTAAACAAGCATTTTTCTAATTTAAGTCGTATTGCACCCAGCTTACATTGGGCTGAGCCTGAAAGAGTCAATAAAGACAGTTTCATTCTTAATAGAGACACGTTACCTAAAGAAACTATGTTTAGTGTTTTTATTAAAACTAAATGGCATATTCCTGGTCAGAAACCAGAATCCACTAAACATTGGTTTAGTACCACTAATAAAGATTATTACCCTGTCTTTTTTTCGACACTTGAAGATTCAGTATTTGGAATTCTTTCTGTTCAGGAATTTGATCAATTAAAGGACACATTGATTCCGATAAGTATCCCTTTTTCCAGGTTAAATTGTATTCAAAAGAAAGATATGATTTTCTGGTTTAAAGCTACTGATAACTTCTTTGAAGATATTCCTGATAGGCACAAAAAATTAAAATCAATTTTCGTAACAAATAAACTAATTAAAGAACCAAATCATGATGTTCAGAGTAAAAACTATGATTTTGATAAATGGATTGCCAGTAAAGCCTATTCAACTGATGAGGTAATTGACGGATCAAGTTTCATCATGGAATTAACTCTCGCTGAACAGGAAAAAATAGGACTTTTCAGAGATAAGAAAAATGAAACAAAATTTGATTATTGTTACATTACTCCTTGGGCCCAAATTAGTTGGGCGGAGTCAAAAATGACCTGGATAAAAACTCCAAATATACAAGACAGGGACTCAATCTATTTTACCAATTTTGATAATGTATTTAAAGCAGACTTTTTACCAGACTATATAACAGACACAATTGGAAATGATATTTCGTCAAGTACAACAGGGAAAATTCTTCAATCATCACTTATTGAAAATGATGTTTTAATTCCAATTAAGGTTTCAGACCGAATTTATTGGTTTACACAGAGTGATTCCCTATGGGCTCTTCTACCGCAACATTACCAACACTTACAGGAAACATATAGAAGAATTCTATTTACTAAAAGTATGTACCCCAATATTGATCTTGTGAGATATTTCGGGAAAGATCGTGAACATGTGGATATGAATGTTGAGATATTGGATCTCAACAAGGACGAACTTGAAAACATTGGATTTGCTTTTTATAAGGATTCAGTGGCTTCTCATTCTTCTGTATTTAATGCTGAATGGGTACAATTCAAAGTAAATAAACCACCTTTTTATTCCTTATTCCCAGAAGGTCATTTTGATGATAAAGAATTAGAGATTTACTATAAGGGGTTAACGCATGTAGTGAATGAAAATAATAAGGATTGGCAGTTGGAGTATAATAAATTTGATTATGAAGAATTATTGAATATACCATTTCGTGGTTACCAGGTTGCATTGATAACCGACGAAAAGGGACAAGAACTCCAGCGTTTCAATTCCAAAGCTCGGGAGGTATATCTGTCTGGTAGCGAATCTCAATATCTAATTCCAGTCAGAGTACCATTGGACAAGTTATTCAGCGAACATTCAGAGACTAAGGTCTTCTGGTTTACTCCCACAGAAACCTTTTTCGACAGACTTCCTGATAGAATAACAAAGGATCTAAGACAGGACTATTATATGGTGTCAGGAAATATTGAAGGGTCTTCATGCACCTATTTTGAGGAATGCAGGTCGACACTTGAACTTGAAGAATTCATGATCTATCCGAATCCGGCAAAGGAGAACATTACAGTTTCTTTCAATGCATCAGAAGAATGTATCGGACAGATTTATTTATTGGATATCAAGGGAAGCATCGTAAAGACCTTGGCATCCAAAATCAATATCCTTTCAGGACGCAATGAATTACATTATTCATTTGATGGAATTAAACCTGGAATATATCTTTTGACTGTTCAATCAATTAGTGGTATAAAGACGGGCAGGTTAATTGTTTCTGAATGATTAAAAATTCGTGTTTGTTTTGGTTGTAAAAACACAACCCTTCCCCACATTTCCTGGCGCCAAACAAAAAACCACCTACAAAACAAATTGTAAGCAGTTGATTCATTTTACAGGTCAACAGGATATGAACCTGAAGAAAGGTGTTCGTTCCCACCAACCAATTTCAACATATTCCAATAACTTGCCAGAAAAATTGCCAGCAAACGGAAAACAGGTGTAGTATATAGGAAAAACAACTGTACATTATTTTTGTAATGTAGTGTATTAGAGTATAATGAAGTTCAGTGGAAAATACAGTATTGTCCCTGGCAGGCAAGAGGTCACCGGTTCGACTCCGGTATGCTCCACCCCCGCCCGCCGAAGCTTTAGCGAAGGCGGGGCAACATATCAAAGTACAAACCATGCTATGAATTTAGAAGTGCTTCTCAAATCCTTGCTTCACAGAATAAACAACGTGAGAAAAAGATCATATAGAATTTGAATTAAAACATTTTGAATTAATAATTAATTGAATTAATTTGCGTTTAACTACGAATTTAGTAGCAAATCGCAAATTAATTATGAGTGATAACTCCCATTATAAATCTATAGAAGAATTTGCAAATAGTGTGAGGGCAAATGGTCGTTATACTTTTTCATTAGATGAGGCAAAAGAATTGTTGGGACTTACTGATAAAGCAGTAAATCAAACTTTGTTTCGACTGAAGAAGAAAAATAGAATTGCACAAATACGTAAGAGCTTTTATGCAATTATTCCCCCGGAGTATTCAAAACAAGGAATGCTGCCTCCATATTTATTTATAGATGATTTAATGAAATGGTTGGGCAAAAGGTATTACGTAGGTTTATATTCTGCTGCCGCACTGCACGGTGCTGCACATCAGCAACCAATGGAGTATTACGTAATTACAGAAAAACCAGCCCTGAGAAATATTAGGAGTTCCAAAATAAAAATAAATTTCAATGTTAAGAAAGAGTGGCTTGATGAAAATATCATTCAAAAGAAAACTGATGCTGGCTATTTAGCGGTATCTACTCCAGAGTTAACAGCATTAGATTTATTTACCTATGGTAATTTGGGGCTAAACCGGACTGTTACAATTCTAGAGGAGCTTGTTGAAGAAATGAAACCATCGGTATTAATAAAAACAGCCAAAAGTTTCCCCTTTACATCAACATTGCAAAGACTGGGTTACATCCTTGATAAGGAAATAGAAAATGAAAAAATGGCAGAAGTATTAAAAAAAATAATAAGCACAAGAAAATTATATCCTGTTCCTTTGCTAAAGAGCGTTAATAGCGTAGGTGAATTGGATCATCAATGGAAAATAATCAAGAACACTCAAATTGAAAGTGATTTATGATTCCCCGAAGGTACATTGAAGAATGGCGCCAGAATGCTCCATGGCCCGACAATGCGCAGGTTGAACAGGATCTGGTTATAGAACGGGCAATTGTTGAAATTTTTTCGGATGATTTATTACGAGACAACCTGGCATTTCGCGGCGGAACAGCACTTCACAAAATATTCCTAAAACCTCAGATAAGATATTCTGAGGATATTGATCTGGTTCAAATAAAGGAAGGGTCTATTAAGCCATTGCTGACCGGAATTCGCAATCGAATGAAATTTTTGGGAATGAAACGCTCCATAAAACAAAATGCTAATAATAATACTATAATTTACCGCTTTCAATCTGAAATTCCACCAATTGTAAACCTTAGGCTAAAAATTGAAATTAACTGCCGTGAACATTTTTCTGTTCTTGGATTGAAAGAAGTAAGATATGAAACCAATAATACTTGGTATAAAGGGGTATGCTCAATTGTTTCATATGAGTTAGAAGAATTGCTTGGCACAAAATTAAGAGCATTATACCAGCGTCGAAAAGGTCGTGATTTATTTGATATATATTGGGCATTGGCCAATCGTGACGTCAAAGTCAATAAATTACTAACAAGTTATTATGAATACATCAAATTTGTTGTAAATAAACCGCCGACACAAAAACAATTCCTTATAAACATGAACGAAAAAATGAATGACAAAGAATTTTTAGGAGATATTCATGCAATTTTAAGACCAGGTACAGATTATGATATCTCAAAAGCATTTCAATTGGTTAAAACAAAGATATTGGAGAAGATTTGACAGCCGTGGCAGTCAAGAGGCCACCGGTTCGACTCCGGTATGCTCCACTCCCCGCCCTCCGAAGCTTTAGCGAAGGCGGGCGTTTATTATTATAGGCCTTATAATTTCACCGGGTCTTTTTTGTTGGAAATAATGTCTTCTAAACTACCTTTGAAAAATGATTAGGGAACACTTTATTTCATTTATTTTTCCAGCAAAGCATCAGTTAATATTGATATGAGCAACCTGAAGACGATTAACACATACATTGAAGATATATTTAAAACCAGCCGGTTTGCTGTTCTTGCAACTGAATCCGAAGGCCAGCCACATGCAAGCCTGATTGCGGTCACCCCGATGGAAGGCTTCCGAAAACTGATCTTTGCTACCTATCGAAATACACGGAAATACAACAACCTTGTTCACAACGGCAAGGTAGCTCTCCTGGTTGAAAGTACTGATATGATCAAGTCGGGACTGCAAAAAAGCTTTGTGCTAACTGCGTTTGGTCATGCGGAAGAAATTGAACTCCCGCAAAAAAACATGGTTTTCAATGCACATCTGGAGAGACATCCCGAACTTTTGACTTTCTTACAGTCAGAGGAATGTATTCTTGTTCAGATCAAAGTTGATACTTATCAGGTTGTTCGTGGAATTGATGATGTTGAATGGTGGACGATAGACGATCTCAATGAAAAAAGTGTCTAAACAACATTTGCGGGTTAAGATTTGCCCGGTATGTGAACGGCCCTTTACCTGGCGAAAGAAATGGGAAAAAAATTGGGATAAGGTGAAATATTGCAGCGACAAATGCCGAATGAAAAAACATAAATTATGAGTAATACAGGTATTCTTTTTCCCCATCAGCTGTTTGAGCATAACACGCTTATTTCAACATGCAAGAACATTTATCTTGTCGAAGAAGAGCTGTTCTTCAGTCAATACATCTTTCACAAACAGAAAATTGCATTTCACAGAACCAGCATGAAGTTTTATGAGGACTACCTTCAATCAAAAAATATCGCGGTAGTTTATATCGATTCATTCGATGAATTGGCAGATATAAGAAAACTTTTACCAACCCTTAAGTCGCAAAACATTCACAAATTCGAATATATTGACACTACCGATTATTGGTTGGAACAAAGAA
>CAYVVD010000047.1:0-4825 GCA_964454975.1 uncultured Hyphomicrobiales bacterium
TCCTGTAAGGAAACAATGTTGTGATAAGCGGCTGAAATGGATTCAAAGAGTGTTTTTTTTGCAAGCAAATTGTTGACCGCTGTTATTTCAGAATTTTTGTTGGCACTTTGTAGTTTTGCCCAAGCTGCCGGATTAATAATGTCGATTTGTGGTGCGATGTTCAGGTTTCCGATGTATTGCTGACCCATGGTTACTTCTTTAAATGTGCCGGGTGCACCGCCGAAAGCTTCGCCCGGCAAAAAAGAAACAGGAAGTTCAATGTTGTTGGTTAGGTTAAAATTGGTTGACATCCTGAAATTTACTAATCCTGCCTGAGCTGAAACCTTTTGCCATTTTGCCAACAATGCCTGTTGTTCTGTTGTTTTTATGGTTATACTGTTTTGTTCAGCATAATTTAACAGCAAATCAAGGCTGCTAAATTTTAATTCGGTTTGTGCTCCTGCTGTTTGAAAAAGCAAAAACCATGTTAATAATATGATAATTAAATGGTTCATATTAATCCGTTCTTATAAAAATTTGTGTTTTGTGAATAAAGAATTATGTAACCGTCAATTGAAATTTGTTTTCATTTATCAAATTAATTTCGCAATCAGCTGTCATACCTGTGGTTGAGTTCACTTTGCCTTTGTGTTTTTTTGTTACGGTGTTGAAAGTCAGTTTATCTAAAAGCAAATGCCCAACTTTTTCTTTGGGTTCGTTACCCGAAGCTTTAATTATCTTTCCGTAAAACAAATTATTTTGTTTGTAAATCTCAATAATACTGCCTGAGTCAGCATTTTTCCAATGGCCGATAATCTCCGATTGTGCATAAACAGAATTTCCGGCAAAAAGCATTAATAGTATTGATATTAGTTTGATATACATGATTTTATAGTTTTAGTAATGATTTCAACGAATGAATTAATTCTGAACCTTTGATAATTAAATCAAAATCGTATCCCGACATTTTCCATTGCTTTACCAACATTCTAACACTGCCGTTAATCATTACAGAAACAGTTTCAGGATTTATATCACTTCTTATTTCACCGTTTTGCTGTCCCTTTTGAATAAGTGCTGTCAAATCAGAAATACTTTTCTCAACCTTTAAGCGGGTTTTCTCAACCAACATGGGCTCATTCTGAAACAAATCCTCGGCAAATACTACTGAAACTAAAGATGGATTTTCGTTAAAAGCATTAAAATGATTTTCAAGTCTTTTTTCAAGTATACCAATTACATTATCAGTTTCCTTAATTTCATTCGATTTGGACTGTTCGCTGATAGAATCGAGTAATGCAATTAGTATTTGCGTTTTGCTTTCATAATGTCTGTAAATTGCAGATTCTACAAGTCCGATTTTTTTAGAAAGATTCTTTATTGTCAAACTTTGTATTCCGCTTTCTGCTATTAATTCAAGCGAAGCGTTTATTATTTCTTTCTGTCTTTCTGTGAATTCTGTATTCATTTTACCGTTTTTAATATAATAGAGTGAATGTTCGCTCACAAAGGTAACTCATTTTAATTGAATTTCCAAATTTTATTCAAAAAAAATATTAATTCATCTTTGAGGGCCGGAGAAACAGCTCTTTTGGTTTTCCAGCGTTGGCTTTGTGTGACAACAAAACCTAATGTGCCATTGTGTGCTGGCAATTGCTTTAAAAATGTGCGGTAGGCAAAAATAAAAAACATCGAGTCGTTCGGATGAGCCGGCATTCTTAGCAAGGAGGGGATTATACCGGATTCCTGCTTTCGCAGGGATGACAGGTGTAATATGCGGGTAAGACAAATCGTACTCAGTATGGCAGCTTTCGCATGTATGAGACCGGATAATCAGCAAATCGGGGCATAAAATCATTGTCTTCTGACGTCGCCCTGGAGGTCTTTGAGACGGGCGAGGTCGTGGCATAGGTCTATTATGTTAAGGACGGCGCCCTTGGTCATTACAAGGTAGATTTCATCGAAGCGGCGACGGTCGTCTTTGTCACTGTATTCCGCAAGCTCCTTTATAATACTTCGGACATCTTCAAGGTGATGCTCAAATTCCTTCTGGATTAAGCGCAGTCCCTCTTCTTCGCCCCGGGCACGTTTCAGGGATTTGGACAGGTTCCAAAGCGATTTCCCGGCGAATATCAGCTTGTTAATAAACTCAGGCTCTGAGTAAGCGGCGCCAAGCTCAATTATAGCCGCGAGGTCGTTTTTCTTGCGCAAACTTCCCTGGGTGTATTGATCAAGGAAATCAATTATGTTTCGTGTATCACGTGAAATATCCATCAACGGTATTTGATTGTTGCGAGTATTGAGCGGAAAATTTTCTCAACTTCTTCGTTCGGAGGCAATGGTTTTCCGATGATATTCATAGGCAGTAATGAAAATTCATAGTATTCATTCACTGCTGAAATAAAGACAACTGCTCGTGCTACCATTGATTCGCCGGTTGGTGCAAAATCGTACCGGACAAATTCATTCATCCCGTACTGTAATATCTCGTATGCACCTACCTGTCTGACAGTTCCGGCGGTTTTTTGCTGCCTGAGCGCCAGGCTAGTCCTCGCCAGCCCCTGCATTCCTTCCTTTTCAACTATATTTTGCAACCTGTCGGTCTTGCGGATTTTTGTGAAAATCGCTGATAAGGTGTAATCAGGGTTTACCGCTACAGCAATTACATTTGGTGATGCCTCGTTTTCGATATCCACAAAAAACCAATTCTTGGGAATGAATGATACCATGTCGCCAACTTCCGAACGTACTATAAGGGCGGACATCTCAATTTCGGGTTTCGGGCTGAGATTTATATTGTGAACAACTTCGCCTTTGTCGGGATGCTTTACAAACAGGCAGCCCGAAAAAGTAAGAAGCAGTAATAATGTTATTTTTTTATTCAGAATGTTCATAAAGCTCTTTCGAATACTTCTCACCGGCTTCTATCTTCACCTCGAGTACGTTTTCTTTTGGTACAAGCGGGCATGAGTAACTATCATTGTAAGCACAATAAGGATTGTAAGCTTGGTTGAAGTCAATTATTATTTCGGTGCCTCGGAATTGTTCCAGGTCAATGTAGCGACCTGCTTCATAAGTATCTTCACCATTTGTTGCATCCATAAATGGTAAAAAATAGCTAGAAATGCCTTTGCTTAAACTCTTGAAGAGGAGCAGGCTGCAGTCCTTGCCGTCGATGCGGAAATTGATTCTTCCAGACTTCAGCATAAGTCGCTTTTTATTTGTTGAAGTCAGTATTGTTACTGTGTCTGGGTTCGGAAACGGCCTGAATGATGCACGAATTAGGTATTTTATATCAATATCATAATACTTCAATCCCGAGAAGTTCTTCCTGACATTATCTGTCAGTGGTGAGTTATCGATACTTAAAAAACTTTCGTTTTTTTCCTTTCTTGAGGTGAATATATCGGCAATGAAAAGTTCCCGTTCAGAATTTGTCAGCTCGAGGGATGAATAATCTCTTTTTATGAGATCAGCATTATTGCCTGCATTATCATGTTCATGATTTTCAGCAGCGCAGGCTAAAATCAGCGGTATAATAATAAGGATAATGTTTTTCATCAATACTCCTCAACATGCAAGGCTCCCGGTTTTTCATCGGTATGCCTTGTATAGTTTCTTTCTGCCAGGTATTTGGTCATCGATTCTACCATTTTCGGATTGCCGCACAGGTAAAAATGAGTTTTATCGGGATGAACATCAATCCCGGCATTCTCAAGCAAACCCTCATCGAGGTGCATTTCGATATACCCGCGCAGTCCGTTCCAGGTTTCGTCCGCTTTTAATAATGTTGGGAAGTACGAAAAATTTGAAAAAGCATTTTTAATAAATGAAAGCTCGCTGTAGTAACCAAGATCCCACGGGTAAGCTGCACCATGAATTACAGCCATTTTAATATCTCTGTGAGTATTAATATGAGAGCGGATAAAGCTGATGTAAGGTGCAAGTCCTGTTCCCGTAGCAATCATAACAATATTGCATGTATCAGGAGTATCGGCGAGAGTGAACACTCCGAGGATGTCTTCGTCAATCCACATCCTGCGGCCTTGCGTAAGATTGAACAGCCGGGGCGTAAGCTGTCCGGATTTCACCTGCGATATATAAAATTCAAAATCCTGTGTGTCATGATTGGCCGAAGCAATCGAATAAGCCCTTTTAATAAGCTTATCGGGCGGAAGTTGGTCTAAAGGCATATTAGAATTTGGCGATCGCTTCTCGGATGCCAGCAAACCAATTTTTGTGTATTGTCCGGCACGGAATTTTTCGCGTGGCTCGTCAGTACGGATCCTGAGTACCATCAGGTCCGGTGTGATAACGATTTTACCGGTAACTGTTGAATTATAAGGCGATTTTTTCATAGTGAAAATATAGGGTCAAAGTGACTGATTATGTAATTATCAAACCCCAAAACTAATAAATATTTGGGAATGAACGAGCAGTAGGAGTAAACAAAAGTTATAGATGCGGCAGTTTTATTTTTTTTCACACCCCAACCCCTCTTCAAGAGAGGTAATATTACAGTAAAAAAACTGTAGTGAATAATTTTTTGGAATTTGAGAATTTGATAAAATATATGTGAATATATTTTGCCCCTTATAGAGACGGGTTGCCCGTGGGGGAGTAATGTAAGTTACACAAAATGATGTAGATCAGCTAAAAATCAAAAAGCGAAGAAAAGAAGACTCCTTATATAAGAAAAAAAACTGAAAATAAAAATTCTTCGTCTTGTTTTTGAATTTTTTTGTTCATATATTTGCAAGCTCAATTGGGGTAGGTACCGAAGCGGTTAAACGGGGCAGACTGTAAATCTGCTGGGCGACGCCCTACGGAGGTTCGAATCCTTCCC
>CAYVVD010000048.1:0-3572 GCA_964454975.1 uncultured Hyphomicrobiales bacterium
GTTTTCGGAGGGGGAGGTTGTTCGAGCGCAGCATTGATGGCTCCTTTTATTTTCTGGGCCGTTTCTCCTGACCTGAATATTTTACCCTGTTTGTCAATTACCAGGTATCTGGACGATTGTCGCATCCCGTCTAACAAGAATCGTTCATTGAACCTAAATTGACCGTCTGCATAATACATCTGATGACCCAGAGCGGAATATCTTGAATTATCTACTTTCCATTCTTCAAAACTCGTTCCGGGACTAATTCTGAGTATGACAACATCTTTGTAGTTTTCACCGTATTTCTTGTATAATTCTTCGGCAAAATATGGTTCACGACTATAGTTACTGTACAACATGAGGACTAACACTTTGCCTTTCGTTTTATTCCAGTCATATGGTTTCCCATTCATGCCGATCAGGTTCATTACAGGTCCATTACTACCAGGAGTGATCTCCTCTCTTCTTTTCAGTAATTCTTTTATGTAATCTCGGGAACCCTGGTGATTGCAATTCTCGAAATAGTCTTTAACAATATAATCATCTGTGATATTTTCGGTGTAGAACCATCTTCCTGCAATTTGTTCGGCAATCATGTTTCCATAAGCTAAATAGAAAGGATAGCCTTCTAAAAGAAGCTTTGTAAATTCGGTGTCAGCTAACCGTCCGGGAGGATTGACCGGGAATCCCCCTGTATTTTGGAATTTGAAAATATTGAATCTCAAATTTATATAGGTCGTTATAAGTGGATCATAAACTTGCAGGAACTTATGATCAGGATATCGCGGCATTTCCGGCAAAAGAAGAACTTTTTCGTCAAGTGTGGGTTCTCGATTTTCACGGTATTGGTCAGCAAAACCATTCCAAAACTCATAATATTTCGCAATACCTAATGCGCTATTATATTCTGAATCCAGTAACGTGTAGAAATCCTTCGAAATATTATCCTTTTCTCGTTTGAGCTTTGCATACCTTCTCTCGATTGAGTTTTTCAGCGAAAAGTTGTTACGTTTCATGCCATTGTGAATCTCCGAATCAGGATGAAAAATACGGAATCGCAAATCCATTTTGGCCGGTAGTCTTAGCTCATTGTACAATTCACTATCCTCATGTCCCCTACCTGAGAAAGCAAATTTATTGAGATCACTATCCCTGCATATATATATGCTATCACCTGGTTTTACGTAGAGCTTAAGATCCGGTGTGATTGCAGGCAATGATGTGAAGAAGAATAAATCATATAGTGTATTGTCTCCAATATTAAGCTTAATGGAAAATCGACCGGATGAGTCCTTGTCCATTTCTATGTATTCAACGTCTCCATTGAGTATACTTTTAGGAGTTGTCAGCGTAACTTTGTTACTTCCCCTGGTATATTCTCCACAGATCCAGGTAGGTTTGGCAGAACCTGAGTAGTATTTCAGTTCAATACTTCCTGAAATATCCACAATATCTGACCTGCTTTGATAAAGCTTCCCGGTTTGAATTTTATCTTCATCTCCAATGTAAGATATATAATGGAGATTTCTGAGTAACCCAGTTTTGTTGTCGATGGTGTACTTACCAATCAGGGTGTAATTTTTTTTCGGAAAGGAATTATCGGGCCTTCTGATATGATTTTCGACAATATATTCGTATGAAGTTGATTCATTGTTTTTTTCAATCAGTTTAGTTGTTAAGATTTCGCCATTATTCCGTTTAGTAGAAGTCAGTTTTTTCCCAACAATTGTGTTCATCTCACTTAAAAAAATTAAACTCCAAAGTAATCGTTCTTCCTTCAGAATTTGAGCAATATGATCTTCAATTCTTTCGTCAACTGAGATGTTTCTTAATGCCAGGTAGGTGATGAGTTCATTCTTTATCTGGTTCAAATTTAATACACTTATCTTCCCGGTTGAAGGGTAATACTCTATCTGATAGCTAACATCATTGAGAAAGCAATTTATCACATCCCGGTAATGTGTTCCAAATGATGGATAACGAGGGTCATAATTAGAATGATAGTGATCTGCATCCGTCTTTGTATCACTATAAACTACCCGAAAGTTTAAAACATAACTATCGTCATTCCCAACCTCAATCACTTTAAAATATAATTTTAAAATTGAGTTTATTTCGGTATGAGATTTTGAATCTTCGATTTTGGGTGAATTTGAAATGATCGACCCTTTTGGAAAACGCGTAATGTACCTTAGTTTTTCTTTTTTAACATAGATAAATTCATCGCCTGGCTTGAGGTTGAACTGCTGGATGGAGGATCCTTTTTCCTGTCCATATAAAGTGATAATTCCGCAAAGCAGAAAAAGGAACGCTAAAGATATTTTCGCTGTTTTCATCATTGGGGTAGTAATTTAAATATAACCACAAATATTCAAACAATACTGAATTAAGGCAAGGATTATTTATCGTGCGGTTATTTTGACTTATTAAACGGTTTTCAATCCCTCTTTTTTAATCATAAAATGCGTTGAAACATGTAACACTTTCTTTTTGCCAAAAAGTTTGATATAACGGTTGGTATTATAACTATTAAAATCGCAAAAATAGCATAGAAATAATTCGAGATTAGTAGCATTTTTCACTACCTTTTTCAAAATATTTCTATCAATGAAAGCAAAGGAATATATAAATTATCTTTCCTCAGTAGAAGAATACTCCTTTTCACTTGAAGAAATTGCCCAAAATACAACAGGAGTCGGGACCTCTCTGAAATTTGAATTACACAGATTGGCTGAGAAAGGACAGATATTCAATCTGAGAAAGGGATTCTACTTAATAATACCTCCAAGATACTCATCTGTTGAGAAATTGCCTATCCAGCTATATGCTGAAAAACTCTTCAAATACCTCAATCGAAAATATTACATAGGTTTGCATACAGCCGCGAAGCTTTATGGTGCAAGTCATCAACAATCACAGAAGGATTATCTCTTAACTGAAGCTCCCAAACTAAATGCGATTAAGAAAAAGAGTTATGATATTAAGTTCTTCACTAAAAAAGACTGGCCTTCTAATAACATCTTAAGTAAAAAATCAGATGCCGGAATATATAAGGTTTCTTCACCTGCACTCACTTTTGTTGACTTGATCCATCACCATAGGAAAATTGGCGGGCTGAATCGCATTTTGGCTTCCTTGGAAGAACTATCTGAAGAAATACATGAAGATGAATTACTCGAACTAACTTCGTGGTATAATAACAAAAGTACTTTGCAAAGAGCAGGGTTTTTAATGGACAAGTTATCAGTTGAAAGGGTTTTAACAGACATTATATATGACAAACTTGGTCAACAGGCATATTATCCGGTATTGCTAAGCCCAATGAAAGATCAGAAGCCAGGCAGTTCAGATAATAGATGGAAAATTGTAGTTAACAAGAAGCTGGAGAGCGACCTATGATTGAAAAGCCTTTCATAGCAAGATGGAAAGAGCATGCTCCATGGAGAGAGTTTGCCCAGGTAGAACAAGACCTGATTATTAGCAGAGTCCTGGTTGAAATTTTTTCCGATGATTATTTAAAAGAACATCTGGCATTCCGAGGAGGAACAGCAATTCATAAACTTTACCTGAATCCTGCATCACGGTACTCT
>CAYVVD010000049.1:0-3246 GCA_964454975.1 uncultured Hyphomicrobiales bacterium
TTTAGGTACAAGATGAAGCTTTTCAGAAAAAGGATCTGTTGCTAATTAATGTGTTGAAAGGAACCAGGCAACCCTATTCATTCGAAGGAAAGAATTATATCCGCAAAGGAAATAAATCAATAATCGCAAATCCTGATGAAATAAGCTTGCTGCTTCGAAGGCCCAATGAATTAGTTTCAACATGGGAAAAACTCACGGCAATTGATGCTACAATAGAGGATTTAGTTCAAGTAGAAATTAAGAGAACTATTTCGGATGCTGCCAAATTAGGGAGAGGGAAAAGCCTTCCTGATGACCCGGAAAACTTTCTCAATTATTTTCAGTTATTTGACAATAGTGCTGTAAAAAATGGGGCAGTTGTAGTATTTGGAAAGGATCCAATAAAATTCCTTCCTCAATGTAGGATCAGACTGACCGTGATGCCCCATGGAAAAACAGGAAGTCGTTATGAAGATTCGTTAATAATCGAAGATCACCTGTTCAAGGCTTTTGAACAAGTTCATAATTATTTCAAACAGCAATTACCAATGGTGAGTGAATTTAAAGAAGATGACTGGAGCCGGTCAGATCATGAACGCTATCCATTGGAAGCATTGGATGAAGCTATTGTAAATGCAATGGTGCACCGTGATTATGGTGATATTTCAGGAGAAGTCAGTATAAATATTTACCGCGACAGGATTGAGATAATTAATTCAGGAGAAATCCCAGAAGGAATATTAAAGAACAAAAGCAGTTTTGAAATCTATCATGCCGTTTTTCGTAACCCGATGATTGCACATATGTTTTTCCTAAGAGGTAAAATGGAAAAGAAAGGCAGGGGTTTATTGCTAATTAAAAACCGGTGCACTGAATACGGATTAAAAGCACCTGAATGGGTAACTCAAAATGGATATACATCTTTAACTCTATATGGTATTCCTAAACCTGTTTCTATCAATGATAGAATGATAGACTTTGGGAGAAGACTTAAGACTGGAGAACAATTTTCCAGAGAAGATTATGAACAGTATTTTAAAGATCAGATATCTGAGAAAACTGCACGTAATGATATTTCTAGTCTTGAATCAGGGGGTTGGGTGAAGAAATCTGGTAAAGGACCATCTACTAAGTATACAAGGACTAATAAAGAATTACCGGATAATGCCGGATAGAACTGATGATCTTAATGTAACTGCAAGTAGTTTAGAAGTTTATAGTAAAGATAGTGCTATTGATCTTACCGGACTTTACCGGATAGTTGGTTGAAGAGATATTGAAGAAAATTTACCGGATATTACCGGATAAGATAATTATAGTGTTGCTAATGATCTGATAAATAGAGATATTATTCATAATAGAATTACCGGATATTACCGGATTATTGGTTTTAATGGAGATAATAATCAGTTAGATGATATTAAAAGTAATGCTGATCAAAATAGACATAATAGAAATATGGAAGTAGTAGATCATATTGGCAACATAGAACTCTTAAAACTTCAAAAGACAGCTTTCCTATGTAGTAGGGAAATACCTGCAAGCATCGTATTAAAATGCTATGACTGGGCTATAGCGCAAAGAGAACAAGGGAAATGCATAATCGGAGGCTTCCACAGTAAGATTGAAAAAGATGTACTTCATTACTTACTAAAAGGAAGCCAGCCAATTATTGTTGCCATGGCAAGAGGATTAAAGCAGCGCATCGAACCAGAATTAAAAAGTGAACTGGAAAAGGGCAGACTACTGATTGTAACTCCCTTTGAAAAAGAAACTAAAAGAATAACAACAGAGACAGCAATGAAAAGAAACCAGCTTATGATTGAACTTGCTGATAATATCACAGTTGGTTTCATAAATAAAGCAGGTAATCTTGACAAACTACTAAAACAATCTAAAAATGTGATAACAATGATAGAATAGCCAGCCCTTTTGCAAGCACATTGCCAAAGCCCCACAAGCCAACGCTCGTTCCAAAGCTTTGTCAAAGAGCTTGCAAAGCCAGCGCAAAGGCAAAGAACATGCAGCAAAAATGAAAGAAATTAAATAGAAAAACGGCCAGTTGCCAACAATGTATAAACGTAATGCGGGGTGAAGTGCTTAAAATGAACGAAATAGCTATTAATAAACTTCGGTGTAAATTGAAAGTAAAGTGCCTTGAAACCCCGCACTACGCATAGCCGAGTCCGTTGTGCCCAATGCAAGAAAACCGTAAATCGAGAAAAATTTGCGCATTTTAAGTCGCAACTTATGTTATGCGCGAGACGTTGGGCGTCATTATAAAAAGCCAACGCTGAAAAACCAAAAGAGCCAAATAAGCGGAGCGATTCACGAACACAATTAAAAAATTAAAAAAACCGTGAGTAATTTTCGCACCCCACTATAAATACGTATTTTGTAAATCATGAGACAACTCAAATCCATATTGCTGCTTTTTATAATGGGAATGACAATACTTCCCTGGCAGTTGATGTGTATTGCTCACCCATTCGGTCACGAACATCACGAGCACGACGGGCCTAGCACTTGTGAACTTCATGAAATGGCTGCGCAACAGCCGGGAGAACACCTTTTGCCTCCTATGGAATGTGAGCATATTTCAGATGTAACGGACGACTACAACCAAGCCCAAGTAGAAAGAATAGTTCCAACCATTCAATTGGTTGCTGTTGTAGCTGTCGTTTATGACTTAGTTGGTTTTGAAATAACGGAAAACCCGTTTTTATTACCCCCGAATCCGAAATGCCGCTCGGCAACTCTACTTTCTGACAGCCCGCTTCGTGCACCCCCTTTGGTTTAAAATAGGCATTTGACAAATGTCCTTCGGACGCAATTGGCAATCTGCAATAGCAGTTTATTGCCCATTGTTAAGTTGTAGGCTTTGCCCATTGCCTATTGAGTTTTTGCCGTAGGCAAAAATTTGCTTATTGCCTATTCATTAAATCAAAGGACAAATTATGATAAAAATATCTTTTAAGAATCCGTATTTGGTGCTTGTATTTGCCATTATTGTGGCAGTATTAGCGGGAGTTCTTATCCCAAGGATGGCGGTGGACATCCTTCCTCAATTCAAAAAATCCGCTATGCAGATCATTACCCTTTATCCGGGTATGCCTGCCGAAGTTGTAGAAAAAGACATTACCAGCCGCATGGAACGGTGGACAGGACAATCGCCCGGAATTGAAAAACAACTTTCAAAAAGTATAATGGGCGTAAGTGTCGTTACCAATTTTTACGGGGAAGACATTGACCCGGCAGAAGCAATGG
>CAYVVD010000050.1:0-3185 GCA_964454975.1 uncultured Hyphomicrobiales bacterium
CAAACCCGATAACAAAACTGATTAAAGCTTTTTTAAAATTCATAATTATTCCTCCCTCACAGCCCTTTCATATATTCCAGCTTTTCGAAAAATTCCTTCGCCTCGCGGCTGGAAAGGCCCGCCTCCTTCAGGTCGGTATCGAATATCTCGCCTTTTTTAACGAGGATTTGCATTGATTTCAGTTCGCTGCGTGAGAATTCTCTGCTGTCGAGAATGTAATCCGAAAACGCCTCGTAAGCAACCGGTGCAAACTCTTTTGCTATTTCGCCAATGCAATCAGCATAAACACGAATTTCATACTGGGCGTGGGCGTCCTTGCGAAGGCGCAGGAAGTGGAAAAGGTTGTGCAGGTCTATCTTCCAGTACCACTCAGTGTAATTGGACAGTGGCAGATTTATTCGTGCAAGCTCTCTCGCCATGCCGGTTTCCAGGAACCCTTCGTATTTTGCGAACAAATCATCCTGTGTGCTCTTGATTGTTGAAATAACATCATTAACTACACTTTCATGCAGCTCCTCGCCCCGCCCCTGTTTATTGACTTCGCTCTGGTGGCGCACCTGCGATTTATCCGGAACATAAAACTCATCCTTCATCTCTGAATAGCGGCCGCTGTATTCGTTCACATTAGCCGTACGGTGCCTAATCCATTGCCTCGCGACAAAAATTGGCAATTTAACGTGAAACTTAAACTCAACCATTTCGAATGGTGATGTATGACGATGCCGCATGAGATAACGAATAAGGCCGCGATCCTCGCGCACGGATTTTGTGCCTTTGCCGTAGGATACGCGCGCTGCCTGGACAATGGAAGAATCGTCTCCCATTACTTCAATGAGGCGTACAAAGCCTTTGTCGAGGCACTTTATCTCTTTGCCTATCAGTTCTTTTTGTGCTTTAGTCATTGATTACCCGAAATGTTAATTCTGGACAAAGTTAATGAATATGATTCAAAGCCCAATAATTAAAATTAATTCACTATAATTGTAACCTGTGTTCAACAAAGGGGTTAAAATGAACAGTAAAAACATCATTGCATTTATTCTAATCATTCTTGGTACTGGGCTGCTTTTAGATGCTTTCGGGGTAATGGCATTCGGCTCGCTCTTTTCGGACTGGTGGCCGGTTGTCTTTATAATACTCGGCATAAGCGTAATGTCGGGTACTAAAGGTATGAACTTCCCAGGAGTGTTTTTTATCCTGCTCGGATTGATATTTTTAATGTCCACCCTGGATATTATAGACATTGGCTTCTGGCAGCTATTCTGGCCAACGCTTATAATTGCCATTGGATTGAAGTTGCTGATTGGCAGCAGGCACAAAGGACGTGTACATCACAGCAGTAAGGATGGAAAGATAAAGATTGACACTATGTTCAGCGAAATAAAGCACATTGTACGCGACGACGAACTCGCCCCGGGTGAAGTAAATACAATGTTCGGCAGCATTAAACTGGATTATTCCAAGCTGAACGCCAAAGCAGATTTTGTAGAATTAGAGGCTAACGCTATTTTTGGCAATGTTAAAATCCGCATACCTGATAATTGGAATGTGCATACGAAGGGTTCTCCCATATTCGGGGAACTTTCAAATAAAACGGTCATGAATGCTGAGCCGGAGACGGTTCTCAGGCTCAACTTCGGGATAATTTTCGGATCAATTGAAGTAGAAAACTGACATGAGCGAAACAGAAGGGCAAAAACCTGTAATACTTAGTGGAATTCAGCCTTCGGGCATACTTACAATCGGTCATCTCACTGGTGCGATTAAAAACTGGGCGGAGCTCCAGGAGAAATATTTCTGCTATTTTATGATAGCTGACCTGCATTCGATTACCGTAAGGCAGGAACCAGCGGAACTCCGAAAGCGTACACTCGATACCGCTGCTATGTTCATAGCTGCCGGCATTGACCCGGAGCGTTGTGTACTGTTTATACAGTCGCAGGTACCGCAACATTCCCAGTTAACATGGGTGTTGAATACATTTACGGGAATGGGAGAGTGCAGCCGCATGACGCAGTTCAAGGATAAATCTAAGCAGCACACAGAAAATGTGAATGTAGGCCTCTTCAGCTATCCCGTGCTGATGGCATCTGACATTCTACTCTACCAGGCAGACCTTGTCCCGGTAGGAGATGACCAGAAACAGCACCTTGAGCTTACGCGCAACCTTGCTCAACGCTTCAACCACAATTACTCGGACACATTCAAAGTCCCGGAGCCGTATATCCCGGAGGTAGGCGCAAGGATAATGAGCCTGCAAGAGCCTGAAAAAAAGATGTCCAAGTCCGACACGAACCAGAAGTCAACCATTTTCCTTACAGACACGGATGATGAAATCCGCAACAAAATAAAGCGCGCCGTTACGGATTCGGGAACTGATATATTGTATGACCCAAAAAGGCATGGGATTGCAAACCTGATGATGCTCTATCGGGTATCAACCGGCAGTAACTTTAAAGAAATTGAGGCCGAATTTGCCGGTAAGGGCTATGGTGATTTCAAAGCTGCAGTTGCAGATGCAGTAGCGGACTATATCCGGCCAATACGGGAGCGTTTCAAAGAAATCAGGTCTGACAACAAGAAGCTCGAGGAAATTCTCTCGAACGGAAAGGAAGCAGCTGACCGCACTGCCTACAAAACGTTGCGAAAAGTCTATAAAAAAGTAGGGTTTGTCAGTTTTTGATTTTTTTTAACAGGCAATAATATTTTTCCCGATTTTTCGTAATTAGCTTTGGAATAAAATTATATTGCTGAGGTGTAATATGCCGGTTTACCAGTACAAATGCAGGAAATGCGAAGGTGAGTTTGAGTTCAGGCAGGGGATAAACGACAGTCCTCTGGAAAAATGTGTATTAGAAAATGGTGATGGCCACTCCTGCGGTGGCGAAGTATTCCGTAAAATCAGCAAAAACGTAGGACTCGTGTTTAACGGCAGCGGATTCTACCAGACTGACTACACAGATTACGGCAAATCAGCCAAGCCGGCAGAAAAGAGCACACCTGCCCCAGCCTGCGCTTGTGGTAACGACGAAGCAACCTGCAATAATTGATATACAATCAAAGATTGACTTTCAAATAAAAAGCCCTGTTTCTACAGGGCTTTGTTTGTAGCGGGGGCAGGACTTGAACCTACAACCTTCGGGTTATGAGCCCGACGAGCTACCAATTGCTCCACCCCGCGATGT
>CAYVVD010000051.1:0-3025 GCA_964454975.1 uncultured Hyphomicrobiales bacterium
GACTGAGTGTCCGTTTTAGTCAGGACTGAGTGTCCGAAATCGCAGGAATATGCATCCTTGCCCTTTTTTTAAAACCAAAATGTCAATTTTGTTAACTTTATACCAGAAAGAAAAACTTAATTTCCAACTTGCAGTATAAAAATAAGGCTGCCCTTTTTGGACAGCCTCTTTTATTGTTAGATTATACCAGGAGAATTACTTGGTGAATTCCACCTTGCTTGAAGTAAATTCTTTAATTGGCATGCAAACCTCGGCTTTATCGCTAGTTTCTATACTAATAGTTGTTGCATCTATTGTTTTTATGATTCCCTTTATATCGCCCACTTTAATGCTATCGTCTACCTTAAATTTTTTACGGGTGTAATGAGTTAGTAGTAGCTTCTGAACGGTTTCAATGGAGCCCACGCCAATGGCTATTGCCAGGGTTAGAATAACACCGCCAACAATAATTACTAGATTACTGGTAATGATGGATGTATCTATCTTTGCCTGATTAAGAGCAGTGATGATAAATATAATTACAATTAGGTAGAATGCTATTGCGCTAATTGTTTCGGCACCCACAAGCTTAAACGAAGCCAGTATGCCCTGCAATGCCTTTTTGATGAAATCTGCTACATACACACCCACTAAAAATAGGGCAATGGCTATAAAAAGGTTGGGCAGATAGTTGAAGAGACTGGTAATCTCGTTTGAAATAACCGTCCATTGCATAATCTCGGCTGCTATTACAATAAAAGCGAGATACAAAATCCACTTGGCAAAAAAGGTGATGATGTAAACCACATCTACCTTAAAGGAGTTCTTAAACCATTCGGTGCTGCCAATTTTTTCGGTTAGCCTGTTAATTCGCGAAGCGTTGAGAAGCTTTCGGAGTAAGAATACGATAAACTTAGTTATAAGCCAACCGATAAAAAGTACCACTAATGCTCCAATCAGGTTAATTAACCCGGAGCTAAGCTTTTCGCCAATTTGAGAAAAAGCCGCAATGGCTATCTCATGCCATTCATAAATTGTTTTCATAATGTTATTTTTTAAGATTAATAGAATTGGTTCGCTTATCAACTACACTTTGATAAATGCTTTGCGGAATGCTACTAGTGAAGAGTTCGGCAAAATCGAGAATTAGTTTTGCGTTGGCAGCATCGTACATAACCCTCTTCTTTAGGGTTTCGGGTACTTCCTTCTCTTCTTTAATTATCTTTTCGAACGGGTTATTGGTATTCATACTTAAAGTTTTTGTAAATGGTTAACAAATCCTGCTTAGCTCTGGCAAGGCGCATTTTGGCTGCGCTTTCGCCAATCTCTAAATAATCCATCAAGTCTTTTATCGACATATCATCCTTATACCTGAGCAGCAATATCATTCTTTGCTGAGGGTCAATTGCATCGAGAGCCCTTGCCAGAATTTCAAACTTTAGCTCGTAAATATGGGTGTCGTCAACTTCAACATCTCCAAGCAGATTATCGTCTATCTCTTGGGCTTGGCCAAGCATTTTTTTTTCCTTATCGCGCGTTAAGGTATTAATGCAATGGTTGTATGTGAGGGCATTTAACCAGGTTGCGAATTTTGACCTGCCTGAAAACTTGCTGATATTGATGAACAACTTCAAAAAAACTTCCTGTGCAGCATCCTCTGCGTCCTGCTCGTTTTTCAAGAAATAGAAACAAGTGTTAAATATGGTTTTTGCAAATCGGAGGTATATCTCTTCAAACAGCGTTAAATCTCTCGATTTAGCAAAACTTATCGCCAACTCTTCGTTATTTAATATGTTTTTTGCTGTGATTTGCATTAGCCGAGTTCCATTTTTCTGTGCTCACTATTATAATAGACACATACTTTTGGTTTTGGTCACAGTAAGGGTGTTATTGTCAAGGGAAAGTCGCAAGCTGAAGGGCTGAAATGCAGGCCAGCGAGGCCGATTGGTGCTTGAGTGCGAGGAGCCGTATGACGGGAGACTGTCGACTTTATTTCAGACAATTCGGTAACATTTCCAAAAATCCAATACACCCGTCATAATTTAATTCATAAAAATTAACACCAAGATTAATTGTCTCATAATATCTCGCTTTGTTGTTTTTGTAATATTCTTCTGACGGTATTTTCCAAAAATCATGGCTTAATTTTTCTGTAATAAACCATTTTTCTATAAGTCTGGCAGCTCTACCATTTCCATCTCTAAATGGATGAATATGTGCAAAACGCAAATGTATTAAGGATGTGAAATAAAAAACCTCAATTTCATTAAGTTCAGTTTTAATTAACTCATTTAAATCCTGAAAAAATACTTTCATTTCTTTCTCAACAAATTCAGGCTCAACTGCCATATATGCTAAGCCTGATTTTCCATAAACTCCAACCTGTTCAATTCGGTATTTACCCCTTTTACTTCTAATCAGTAGTGTGTCTGAAAATATTTTATGACAATTCAACAAGTTTTTCTCATTCAGCTTATTGTTTTGTGCAAATTCATAAGCTTCAATTAAGTCCTCAATTTCTTCAATTTCTTTTCCTATTTTGAATTTTTCCTTATTCATTTCATAATTCATGTAAGAATTCAAATCAATACTGTTTCCTTCAATATTTGAAGAATAAACAGCAGAAGACTTAGTCAAATATTCAAATCCTCCACGATTCTCCGAAAAGTCAAAATTTTTAATCAATTTTGGAATTTCGATTCCGATTGACTTTTTATAGGTATCTAAATATTTTCTTTCAGTTATTCTCATATTATCCGACTATTTAAGTCCAAATATACTCATTTTAATTGTCAAATTCCTTGATTACTGAGGTTTCCGAGCATGAAGTACAACAAATCAATTCTGTTAATAAGCATGGGTTTTTAGACAGTCTGACGTTCGAGTGTATGCGCCGTAAGGGATTTCGGAGCTACTTCACTATCAAGACACGACCTTTGATGCGAGAACCGAGGCTTGAATAACCACTTCGCCCCCAATGTTTTATGACCGATTGTTGAACTAAACCTCCCTTCCGGTCGGTAGCCTCACCAAATATAAGCATTTA
>CAYVVD010000052.1:0-2901 GCA_964454975.1 uncultured Hyphomicrobiales bacterium
AAATAGAGCCTGTCCGCGATTTCGATTTTTTGGCAAAATTTCCGGTATGGCGGCGGGGCAAAGACGCTTTGGTTCCGAAATTGAATAGGATTTGACACACATCATTTGACAGAGTCGTTTTTTGCTATTTTGGCGCACAGCACTTCCGCAGAAATGACTGTTACGCGGTACAATTCAGGTTTGCTAAGCGGCCTTTGCCAGTTCTTCTTCCTGGGCAAGCTTCAATCGAGCCAGCACCCACAGGTTGTGAGACAAGATGCTTATTCCCATATGAACATGGCGATTATAAAATCCTTTTTGCCTCATCGGCGTTCCGCAAAAACAATGATTTAAGATACTGATCCGGGCTTCGGTCTGGCTGCGTCGATTCTGGGCCTGCCTGAAGGGGTCTTCTTTTAATCGTTCCACCAACAGTGTGGGATTGCGCGGGCAGACCGCGTTAAAGATGTCGTGGCTTTCCAGGTACTGACGATTCGCCTCACTGTCAAAACCGCGATCTCCGGCCATCAATGTAACATTGACCCCCAGTCGCTGCTCAATACGCGTGTGACTGGCCTTGAGCAGGCAACTGTCAGCCGGGGCCTGGTGGCGGAAAAACGCCCAGTCAATAATCAACCCGTCTGCCTGTTCAGCCAGATATAAGGTATTGCCGAATTCCGTCTCTGCACCGGCTTTGCGACGAACAACCACGTGGATTTGGTCTTCATAGAGGCTCAGGATTTTATCCTTGTTGGCCACCTTGCGTTCTCCGATGATTCGTTCATGGGCCTGTTTCACCACGGCGGCTAATTGATCCAGAACCCCGGTGATTCGTCCGGCAATCTGCCGCACTTGCCCCAGGGCAAGCCCCGTTTGCTGCCAGCGATCTTCCAGCAGCTTTAAATGGTTCTCCGCGTGCTGACTGACCTTCTTCAGGAGCTTCTTCATTTTACGCAATATGCCTTTGCGAAGCTTTTTGGCGCCTTTTTTACGCTTTGCAAAGGTCATCTCCATGCTCAGCTTGTTCATTTTTGAAATCAATACAGACGGTTCAAAAGGCATGCGATGACGCAGGCCGGCTTTCCGAATGCAAGCGACGCCTTTCATCAGGGTCCCGGCGGCATCTTTTAATAAAACCCAGTCAGTGGGGTAATGAATGTTTGCACGAATACACGTGCAGTCGAAGTACGCTTGACTGAAATCAAGCGGTTGGCAGAGAACCTCTGATGCGGGATCCTGGACCGCATGAAAAAGACGTCTTTCGACCGCTTCCAGCAAGGCCGGAGTGAGGGTATTTTCCAGATCGCCGATTTTGCTCTTGCCGGGAATCCTGGGCACCGAAAAACGATTGATCCCGCAAAACCATTTGTACAGATCACTGTGGGACAGGGCCAATGAAAACTTACGCAGGGATAATCCTAAACGTTTTCGAAGAATGCAAATCCGTAACGCCATGACCGCCTCCACATGAATCGTAAAACGCTCGTCATGGGTCAATCGTACCGGCTGGTCGGTTCCAAAAAGCGTTATGCTTTTGTTCACATAGGCAACATCGAGAAAATGTTGAATAAACAGCGTCTCCAGACCACTGTTGTCGATGATCTCATCCATGGCAATCAGAAGCTGACGTTCCTGGCGATACTCTAAATTGCCAAAATCTTCAGGAATATCTTTGTCAAATACCTGCTGAATCGGTACAATTGTCGGCATAGGTGTGTTCCTTATTTTTAGGGTAAAATTGTCTCCGCAAAGCCAATTATAACACACCTATTTTACTTATTTTTCATGAAAATGCACCCTATAATCGTGAAATAATTTACGTAATTCATGAAATTTTAAAGACTTGAGAGCATCGGACAGGCTCTAAAATAGACATTAAATCCTTCATCTTTAATTGTTGAAATGATTAAGTAGATTTTCCGTCTATACTTTTACATAGAGGGTAATTTCAGTTGGATTGTAGGTTAAATTTTATGTACATGATACGAAATGGCCGATAATTTATGAAGTCGGTCTATTATATAGGCATTTATATAGGAGTATTACAGCTGTGGAATTCAGTCATCAGGAGATACTTTCAAATTTATTCTCGATTTTATTGATTGTTCCAGGTTTGGTTTTGACTGTTGCCGGTTTGATGTATTGGCTGGGCGGACTGAAATGGCTTGGTTTTCCCGCGGTATTTACGGCTTCGATTGCAGGATTTGTTCCTGCGTGGTTTCTCTACCGGGATAATTTATATGTTATGGTGCTTGCGCCGGTGGTCTGTGCGACATTTGGCATGTTTTTAAAACGGACCACGGTGGCTCTGCTTGGAATCACGTTAACGGCAGTTTTGACGGTTGCTGTTTTTGTTGGCCCCAAAATAGCAAATGCTCAGTACTGGAGCGACAGACCGGTGATGGCGGAGAATGAAAATACGGATAATATAATGTATGAGTATATGGAATATCTTCAGGAATGGGCAGGATATTTGATTGAGAAAATTCAAATAATTGTTCAGGAAATACCGTCGAATGTCCGGGTTCTTGCGGTTATTGTTTTTGTTTCCGGGCTCATTTTGGTGGTTTTGAAGTCTCGCTGGATTGCGGCCTTTACCTGTTCGGTTTTGGGTACGGTTTCTATTGGTTTAGGGCTTGCTTTGCTGGTTACATTCAAGGGACTGAAACCGTTTGCAGATTTTTCGGCTCGGCCCGGATTTTATATTTTGATTGCCTGTGCGACGAGCCCGCTGGGAACGGGGATTCAGTTGGCATTGTGTCCGGAAAAGAAGAAAAAGAAAAAAGACAAGCTCGAAGAAACTTCTGAAGAGTTGAAGGAAGGAAAAAAATCATGAATCCTTTACTGTTATTGGCCCAAAGCAGTTTACAAACGGATCTGTTTCAGTCCGGCCGGCCGGCTGACTTTGTGCCGGGTGATTTT
>CAYVVD010000053.1:0-802 GCA_964454975.1 uncultured Hyphomicrobiales bacterium
AAATTCTATTTCTTCAGCACAAAAGGCCCGTGTCACCTGAATACCGTTTAAACTTTCCTGTAAAGATACTGTTACATCTGCATGCTTAGTTAAGGCTTGTTTAGAATAAGGGGTTAATTGTTTGCGATACAATAATACAAAATAGATAAAAATTAATAATATTGGGAGGATAAATAACGCCATTCGCCAACTAAACACTTGAATTTGTAATAAACTTATGGCAGTCTGAATGAAAGGGTAAATATAAAATGAACCATGAGCAATCATCGTATTGACAACTCGTAAATCATTAGTTGCTAGCGCTTGCAAGTCTCCTGTTTTGATGCGATCATGGAATGCTAACGGTTTGTTTTGGACATTCTCAAAAAATTCTCGACGCATAGATTGTTCCGTTTTAGATCCAAGTTTATGGCCTACCATCCATGTTGTATATTCAATTCCATTTCGAAGCAAATATAATGCAAACAAGGTTATCATAGCTATTAATAATCTATCTATGACAATTTGGTTAGCAATATTATCGGTTATCTCTCCAATTTTTAAAGGAATTATTGTTCGAGTATAGGTAACTAAAACAATTCCAATGAAATTTAGCGTGAATAAAAATTGCTGGTTCCAAACATGCGAAATCAACCATTGAACATATGTATTTTGTGACTTTTTAGTCATTGTCAAATCGTTCCTTCCTCCAAGATGAGTGTTTAAGCACTCCGTTTCATTAAAATTTTTGGAACTAAAGAATTGTAAAACAGACAAAAGCATGCATTAGAACGAATTACCTGATTTTGAGGGTATAAATTGT
>CAYVVD010000053.1:812-2763 GCA_964454975.1 uncultured Hyphomicrobiales bacterium
GTTTTAAGTGGAACGGAAAGATCTATGGCTTCTATTCTTATAATAGGCGGTAAAAAATTGAATTAGTAATGATTTTAGATATAGAATATAGAAAAAAACTTAGCCCGGGGGTAAACCCCCGTTAGGGACTCGAATCTATATTTTTTTGCCTTTCATCCGATTCGAGATGATTTGGAGGCTTTTTAGTTTTGGATTCCTTCTTCCTAATCAATTCCTTGAATCCGCGCGTTAAAAGGAATCGACTCCTTGAATTTAAATCATCATTGTAATTCACCAAGAATTTGCTGACATCTCGACGAAGTCCTCGGGTATGATTTGATTCTAACATCGTTCCGGTCTTGGAATGGCGATTAGAGAGTCGTTTCATCTTGCGTTGCGTTTGTTCGTAATGAGGATCATACGTAATTCCTTTTACCAAACTATTATAGATAATGTGGCTAAGTTTGAAAGCTACTTTTAGGCTAGCCTTCTTAAAAGGCAATTGCCGTAAAGACCGTTGCCGATAGGCATAATCACCTAAATCCGTACCTTCCGCCTTGCCATTCACGATTAATCCTCCTACTTGAACTAATGCAGTGCGTAAATGTGGGTTAGTATATCGGTTAACATGCCCTTTATTGCCATTATTTCCTGTTTCCTTCATTTCAGGTACCACTCCGCAGAATTTCGCAAAAGCTCGCCAATCTCGAAAACGGCGGAAATCACCGATCTCAGTCAAGATCACCAGCGCAGTGGTCTGTCCAATACAAGGAATGCGTAAAAGAGTCTGATAATGGTGCTTAAATTCTTCGTCTTGTAGAATAAGGGATTCTGTTTGAGTAATATATTGTGATACGTGCCGATCCACTTCCAAAAATTGTTGTAACAATACTTTTAGATTAAATCGGGATTCTTCAGGAAGCTCAACAAGTTCATATGGTTTAAAATGAGAACTTTGCTTTTTTAAAACTTTAATTGACTTTTCTTCATTAACAAGCTTCAAAATTAAGTCTGAAAAAGCACTTTTGAATGTTCCACCTACATAAATCCAATGATCAAGCAGTAATAGCGCCCATTCATTATTCAAGTTCAATTTATGCATAAAATTGACACTACAAAGGATACGATGGATGCGGTTTTTTAATCGTGTTAAAAGCCGTTGCCCCCATTCATAATTGCGTAAAGTATCCCGCAAATGAAAAAAATGGGCATCCCCAACATAACTTGGACGTAAAAGACGGTCATAAAAGGCGAGTTCAGCCATCTTTTGAGCATCTGCTTTATCATGCTTATTCCCTAAATCGGTAATTTTGCGATGGACTAATAAGGGGTTCATTGCAATAATTTTTGATTCACGATCAGGAAATGCCTTCTTTAACGCAGCATAGACGGGTCGATGATATATACTTGTACACTCCATTAAATAATGAGCTACAGGATGATATTTGCTTAAAAATTGAGTCATTTCTACCAAATCAGGAGGTAAATTGCGAAATGTATGCTGTCGAATTGTGACTATCTCATTCTGAGCTGTTTGTGCGCAGACACACACGGCAATAGTATCTCGATGGACATCAAAACCGGCAGAATAGCGAGTAATTTCTGCCTTAGAATTATTCGGTTGTCCCAATGGGGATTTTGGCGTTGGTTTACGCGAAATTCTGCGTATCCTAAAAGTTTTTGAAGGAGGTTTGTTCATATTATCTCACCGAATTCAGCCGATTTCTGAATTCGTTTTTAAGACGGGTTGTTCTAGCAACCCGTTTTAAATCTTTTAAACTATTTCTCTTGATTTTGTCAGATCCATCTCTTCTGAATGTGGTTCTGCCGGTTACGGTCATGTTCCAGCCTCATATGGTGAATAGGAAAAAAAACTGAAGGACTGCACCATGTACTGCAAGGCGTGACAATATTTAATTACATGGCAGGACATTCCAATTACGAGAAGATCAATGACCCAAGCATTTTTCAT
>CAYVVD010000054.1:0-2538 GCA_964454975.1 uncultured Hyphomicrobiales bacterium
GAATGCCTTATGCGGAAAGGGCGTGCAGCTCTTCTTCTTCTTAGACTGCTTTCTGAAGCAAGTTTACTGAAAAGGGCTTGTGCTTTTTGAAGGTCATGCAGTTAACAAATTATCATCAATGTTTATACGGTAAAAGTGGGCCAATAGTTGATTCTAAAGTAATAAAAACGGATCGATTTTCCGGGGTTTTTTATTCAAACACCGTTCTGAGAATTTCGAGTGACTTGATTTCACGCATGGCGGAATGGTGGTTGCGGTAAAAATCGAGCAGCGAATCGAGAAACCGCTGTATACCTTCCTGCGCCCGGCCACTTCGGCGAAGGCAGGCCTGGCCGGTACGTACGGTGGTCCTCCTTCATTTCATTACTATTCATCTAAATCGTAAACTGCCACACTAATTGCTAATCTTCCATCTGCTTCTAAAAGAGAAGTTTGCTTCACAATAAAAAAGTTATTTTTACCAAAAAGCTCTTTCTTTCGCATAATAAACTTTGAAATAAGGCTTTTGTCTGAAAAGGTTCCAATAAACAGTGGAAACAATGCTTCAATATCCTTGCTTTTAGGATTGTCAGGAAAGTCTTCTGCCACAGCCTTATTCCATACTATTTGGCCCCAGTTCAACATTTCTATCAATGATTTTTTATCATGGATTAATTCATTAATTATTGGATACATGAATTCATGAAATATTTCAGAATATTTCCTGGGATTTTGATGATTACCCAATACGGTATTAGAATCATTAAAATACTCTTTCAATTCATGATTTGTGGTTTCTGTCATTTTATCCTTTTCCCTCTGGTCAGAAGATTCATTTTCTTTCAGATTGTCCATTTTTGCCATTTTCTATTAATTTAATGAATGAAAATTTGCAAGTACAGGTATTGCACCGTACCTGATGCAGCCGGGAAAGATATGCCTTGCGCCCAACGGTTTGGCTGGTCGAGTAGGCCGAAGGAACTTCCCCCTCAGCCAGCTTGCAGTTAACACAAAGCACATATTTGGCTATCGCAAAAAACGATGCTTAATTGTTATGCGCCGTTCTTATTTTTGGTCTGAGGTTCAATAAGTTCTAAAATAAGTTTAGTTAAAGTTTTTACATCACTATTTATTGTCCCTTGCATATATTGGTCATAAGTATTTTTATTGTCAGGTGGATTCAGATTTAATGTTAAGCACTTCTCCAATGCTAACAATCTTAGAAATTCTCTTTGTGATCGTCCGTTACCATCTCGAAAAGGATGTAAATAATTGATAGTATCTAAAATTTCAGCCAACTTTTCGGCTAATTGTTGTTTGCTCTTTTTGGGAGTTTTTTTGTAATCCGATATTAAAGTATCAATGAATCGATAAGCATTTTCAAAATGTGATGTAGGGAAAAATTGTTTACCGTCTTTACTGATTTCTACAATTCGTTTTTTACCTGCCCAAGAATATATGTCTTGAAATAAATGTCTATGAATTGCAAAAATACTTTCTATTCCTTTTATTTTGATAGGATTTTCATAAAGTTCTTGTATTCGTTTTGCAACAGCTCCACTTTCAACAAAAAGTAAAACATCTTGGTCTGTTATGTCCGCTAAATTCCTTAGTATTCCCGTTTTAGGATCAGTATAGGTAAAGTCAGGGTCAACATATTTATAAGTATTAGACATATGCCTTTTCCTTTGCAAGCTTTACTAATTCAATTAATGTAATTTTACCAATCACATAATCTCTGATGATTTCTATGCCTTTAGGAGTTGGTTGATAACCTTCAAACATATTACTTCCTATTGCATTTGCAGTAATTTCCAGAGTTTTCAGATCGGAAAATTTGACTCCCATTATTGTTAGTCTATTTCGGTCTATGTCTATTGTATTAAAAATGGTTCAATAAATTAGATAAAGTAATCCAAATATAATTATTTCTTAGGAGTTAAATTCATTTGCAATGTCGTTTTCTTGAATGGTGCAAATTTTCCCTCTTTATTTTGAATTTGAGGGTCAATTGGTCCTAATACTGAGTTGAAAGCAATCTGCTTAATCTTCCGTTTCCGTCCTGAAATGCATGAATACTCACAAAATCGTATGCAAATAAGGCACATTTCACCAATGGATGCGTTTCATTGTCATTTAAATACCAATCAATTAACATTCTCATTGCATCCTGCGTTGGAAATCCAGCTTCAGTTGTCTGAAAAATTATCTGCCTTGTTCCATCAGCCAGTTTCGCTTCTACCGCATTGCTTTAAAATCGATACGATATGATTCGTTTTTATTCGATATATTTCCGATAATCATGATACGATATGAGCTTATTTTTTGTATGTTCACCAATAAATATTTTAATCAATTCTTCAACTTGCGTGGTAACTTGCGTGGTAACGGATGGCAATATGCGGAGACCGGGATTTCGGAGCTGCAACTTATCAAACCGTTACGAATTTGAGTAAATGTACAAAAGTTTAAATTACCCACATCCCCCGGCTTACGTATATTGCGTGTTACCAGCTGGCATTCCTATCAGTTCGTAATTTGTACTTCTTCCTCCTGCAG
>CAYVVD010000055.1:0-2425 GCA_964454975.1 uncultured Hyphomicrobiales bacterium
TGTTTATTTATTTACCTCATTATCAACAATTTATCAACTAGGAAACTTTAGTAATAATAATTATCCATATTTAGATAATTTACAAATTGAGTACACCTAAAGTGAGCCAAGTATGGTAAGATCACAAGTACATCTTAAACAATAGTAATCACTCTCCGAATAAACTATTTATAGCTATTAGGTTATCAGAATAAAAACTTAATAATCCAGCTCAAGATTCATTATTTTTTCCATCACCAAAGATACAGCACCAATTGAAGTTGCCTGCTCACCAAAAGTAGAAGGTTGGATTTTTAGTCCCTGGTTAGGGGATAGAAGATAATTAGAAATTTTACTGTTAATGAGATCGAAAAAGAATTGCCCGTTCAGTGAAATTCCACCACCAATATACACGATTTCAGGATTTAGCAGGTTTGCCAGGTTTCCTATACCAAGTGCAAGATATTCTGTAACGTTATCGTAGATTTCAAGTGAAGGCTTATCACCTTGTTTTGCTGCTTTCCCGACCAGTTCCGCTGAAATAAGATTCGCATTTCCCTCGCTAAGTTTTTGCAATATTTTGGCATCTTTATTTTTGAGGGCATTTTTGCCCAGGCTGGCAATTCTGTGACCCGATGCAAGGGCTTCCAAACAACCATATTTCCCGCATTTGCATTTCACTTTACTGCATGCATCCACCGATATATGGCCAAATTCACCTGCAAAACCAGAGTGTCCCTTAATAAGACTTCCTTCAATTACCAAACCGGCAGCAATTCCGTATCCAACGTTAATAATTGCGAAATTCTTTAATCGGGAACTTTTACTAAAATTAAACTCACCCAATGCCATTAAACGGGTCGAATTGTCATAAAATACAGGAAGATCAATCAAAGTAGATATTTCTTCCTGCAGGTTAATATCTTCCCAGCCAAAATCTGGTGAGAATTCGATAATACCTGTATCACGGTTAACAAGACCTGCAACCCCTATACCTACACCCCAGATTTTGCCGCCATTTTCGGGTCTGTCCTGAAATTTCTTAACAATATGAACTACCTTCTCAATGATGTGATTAAATCCCTTTTCAATTTCGGTCGCTATCTGAATCTCTGAAAGAAATTGTGCATCAAGGTCCACAAGACAGCCTCTAATATAAGTAGCCCCAAGGTCAATCCCAATGATATAGTTATGATCACTTTTAAACTTCACAATCATAGGTGGCCTGCCACCGTTGGAGTTCCCAAGTCCCTTTACCTCAACAAGATTATAGTTATCTATTAATTCTTCTATGATCCTGCTTATTGTTGGTGGAGTCAGTCCGGTCTTGCTTGCGATTTGAGATCGACTTATTTCGCCCCTTCTTTTAATTATGTTTAAGATAAGCTTCTTATTACTCTGGTGAATCAACCCTGCACTCATCTTTGTATTAATCCTGGACATTTTGAATTACTATGAATTAGCAATTGATTTATTGGCTATTGTCTAAAGATATTAAATTTAAATTATAAAGTTATTGAAAATAGTGCAGCTCAAATTACTTGTTATGAAGTTTGTTTTACTAAATAACAGTAATACAATAGAATAAGCAAATTTAGTCATGTAAGAAATAAAAAATACTTTGTAATACTTGTTTCTTAAGTAAGTTTATTATACTTTTGAAAATAACATTAAAAAGACACATAAATCTCCGAAATTTGCAAGAAGTAGGCCCCATAAACAGAGGATTATCTAAAGTTATTTCCGAACAAGGGCATCATGATCTTCTAATGATCTGTGATGCAGGATTTTCAATTCCAAAAGATGTGGAGGTTATAGATATTTCATTTAGGGAAAATCAACCCAAAGTAATAGAATTATTAAATGAATTAAGAAAGTTTTTTTCTGTTGAGAAATTAATATTAGCCAGCGAAACCAGAAAAAGGAATCCCGGTTATTTTAAGGAGATAATTTCTGTATTCAGCGATACTTCTGAAGTAGAAACCATTGATCATAAAGAATTGAAAGAACTTGCAAAACAAGTGAAAGCTATAATAAGAACCGGCGATTTTACTGCATACGCAAATGTAATCCTGGTTTCAGGTGCCGGAAAACGCTGGTATACTGAAAGAGATCCTTAGCACTTATATAAGCCATGAAACTAAATGACTAACTAAATTTCAATGGAAAACATTACTATCCCGACACTTGATCTGCTAATCATTATTGTATTCCTGGTTGGGATTACACTCATCGGCGCTCTTCAGATGCGGAAAAAGCGAGAGACCAGTGATTCTTTTTTCCTTGCGGGCAGAAATCTTAATTGGGCATTTATCGGGGTTGCGCTTTTTGCTGCGAATATTTCAACCATACACTTGGTGGGATTAGCTGCCTCCGGGTTTAATGAAGGCATGGTCTGGGGGAATTTTGAATGGCTTGCAGGTATCAACCTGATTCTGCTGGCACT
>CAYVVD010000056.1:0-2300 GCA_964454975.1 uncultured Hyphomicrobiales bacterium
GAGGGATTTAAAACTAAACATTGATTAATTTAAGGAGAATTGCTATGAAAAGCAAGATTGAACACGTTATTATGTATGTAGTTGCTTTTATTATAGCATTATCATTTAACAATCTGTTTGCTCAGGATCCTTGCGATGATGATCCGTGTTTGGATTTAAACAATGTATCATGGATAAGTGATGACTTTACTTGGTTTCCAAATCCAGCAGAATGTCCTGAATGCTGGATACAGGTTTTTTTTCGATACAGATTTAATCATGTTAAATGCCCGGAAACAAAAGTTGAATTTCGGTTTGACAATATATTGGTTAGCGGGGCATGCTATGTACCTTGTGGCCCATTGCAACAACCAATTTTTAATGCGCAATACCCGCCACAAAATCAATATAATAACCCCTGGGCTGTTTCACTTTTGGAGACAATAAAGGCAAAAGTAATACCTGAATTATTACCTGACACACATCCTGGTGTAATAACATTTACTTCAGCAAAGCAAGCAGGGTGCAATAAACAAGAAATCTTGCCCAATGGAGACCATGAAATAGTCGATTGTGACATTGACGGTTGTTGTATTCAAGAACTCACAATTACAACTGATATTGAAGGTAATATAATTAGTCAGAATTGGGATGTAACTAGTGAACATGGTGAGCCTTGTGGATCAGATCCCGAGGGCGAATGTGTTAAAAAATGTGTAACCTGGGATGATGTTTTAATTCCTAAAATAGGGATTAAGAGGTATAATGATTATTTCTCAGGCATTTCCTTATATCCAAATCCTGCAAAGAACACAATCAAAATTGAGTTTTATTCAATAAACGATGATATTGAAGAGGATTTTGATATTTTTATAGTTGATGAAACTGGTGCTCAAGCTGAGATCTTCCATCAATATGGAAATCTAACTAATCTGGAAATAGACTTGTCAGCTTATAGTTCAGGGAGTTATTTCCTGGTTGTAAGAAACAACACAAACACGATTTATACGAAAAAATTTGTAGTTACTAAATAGTGTATTAAATAATCAAAGTGAGTCTGAAATGAGTTCCCTATTAAAATCCCTGTTGATTTTCTCTGCTGTGTTTCTTCAAGTTTCATTTTCAAAAGAAATCAATATTGGAGATTACACTTTTATAGAAATGGAAGAGCCAATTAAATTAAGAAGTATTGAATCGTGTGACGGAGTTAATTTTGTGGCGACCGGTTCAAGTGGGCATTTTGGTTTTTACCTACGGTCTTCTGACAGGGGGAAAACCTGGGAAGAATTTTTTAGGGACGAATCTATAATTGGGGGAAGTGATATTAAATATTTGGCTTGGAAACCATTATCAGTATCCTTCCCTCAATATGATTTTTGCGTTGTAGCCTGTCAAAACGGTATTATAAGAAGGTCCCGGGATTTTTTCGACACTTGGGATTCTCTAAAAATTGAAGATGATAGTATAAAATACTGGGATATATACGAAATCGAAATGTTCGACGATAAGTTGGGCGCAGCAATTGTTTCCTACGATTTGGATGAATACAATCTGCAAAGCGATATAATTTATACCCTGGATGGCTGGGATAGTTGGGACTACCTGAAAACTCCAGTTGGTACTAAAGGGTTCCGAAAAGAGAACCTGATTATGTTTAAAGATAAATATATTGGTTTTACAAGCGCTATCGTGGATGAAGAACATGAACCGGGAAAGTACATATTGATTACCACTGATATGGGCACTACCTGGGAAATTAATAGAAAACTTAGATTTAGTTTTGAAGGATTTGCTTTTAATAATGATGGCGAATTAATTGTTATTTCTGCATTGAGTGATTTAGATAAAGGTAGCAGTTATTATTTCAGTATTATTTTGAAGAGTAATGATTTTGGGAAAACACTGGACACAGTTTATAAAGACAAGGTTTCCACGGGAATGGGCGTTACATTATTAGATTTTGCTGACAATACCGGTATTGCTTTAGAAGGGGTTTCAATTATTTCCACAAATTCAGGGAATAATTGGATTTACGAGGGCGACTTCGAAATCCCAGCTGATATTGAAAGTCAACTTTCAAAGCACAAATTCAATTACGTAAGGGGTTTTGATTTCACAGATGATGGCAAAACAGTTGCTGTTGGTGGTCATGAATATGTAATAATCCATGACTACGAGGCTTTCCTGAATCCAAGCACGGTTGATTATTCTAAACAAATTTTCTCTTTTTTCCCTAATCCTGCAGAGAATTACATCAATATTAAAATACCTGAATCCATTTCTGGTGAATATACTTTAAGAATATACTCTATTGAAGGTGT
>CAYVVD010000057.1:0-2186 GCA_964454975.1 uncultured Hyphomicrobiales bacterium
ATCCTCATATAGTTAAGTTAACAGTGTTAGCTACTGTTCCCCGTTGGATCAGTCTGCTTTTACTTCGCTCTAAAAGAGCGAAATCGTTGTATTTTGATTTACTTTTACTTCCGGCTGATAAGCCGGTCTGGATTTACTTTTTTGGAAGATTCTCAGGAATGAAAAAAACCGCCCTTGAAAAAATGTCCCAACCTGTGATATTTTTTCTTTTTTCTCTAAAGTTCATCGTGTGGGCGGGACGATGGGGGCGGCTATATGAAAATATCACGGAGATATACACTATGAAAAAATACCATATACCGCAACCCAAAAATATCAGGAACATCAAAGGCTCGTTCGCCTGGATTGATCACCGACTGATACGAAACGGCTTTCTCGACAGAATGACACACGAGGATGTTCTGTTGTATCTTTTTCTCGTGTTGGTTGCCGATAAAAATGGCGTCAGTTTCTACCGAAAAGAAAAAATCTGTGAAACATTGTCGCTGGAATATAGCCCATTTGAAATTGCCAAAGATCGTCTCATTGATATGAAGCTGATTGCGTTTGAGGGGTATTCGGCACTGTCACCCAATGGATACTATCAGATTTTGCCCATTGAAAGCATGGCTCCGGATTACACCAAACAAATAACGGAAAAACTAACCGAGAAATTGTTCAGGGAATAAGCGGCGTTTTAATCCTTGAGGGCTTCGCCTCGCACGAAAGACTGCCGTCCCCTGGCCTTTACTGAACGGCCGCGTATGAGCTGGTTGGAGACCACTTTTTGTGGAACGCTCCGTATCACAGATGAGGTTGCGGGTCAGAACGGTGCAGGGATCGCTGAACAAGACAGAAAGGAACAGAATCGATGAGTAAAGCATCAAAACAGTATTTACGATTTTGCGGTATTGATATGGCCAAGCAAAAGCATGTAGCCTGTATCATCGATCAGAACGGCCGGTATGTATTAAAGCCAAAGTCTATCCGAAACGATGCCGACGGTTTCCAGCACCTCCTCAATTGCCTGAAACAGACAGGCAGGACAACGTCCGTATTAGCTGGAATGGAGGCGACCGGGCACTATTGGTACAATCTGCATGAGTTTTTGACCCGTCATGGGTACGATGTCGCCGTCTTGAATCCGATTCAGACTGCCCAACAGGCCAAACAGGCGATCCGAAAATGTAAAACGGACAAATACGATGCTTTTCATATTGCCAATCTGCTGCGAACAGGCCAGTACAAGCCGGCGGTTATACCGGATGAGCTGGCCATGACGTGCAGGCAGATCTCACGGTTGCGCTACAGGATCGTCAAGCAAGGCGCTATGATCAAACAGCTTGTCAACTCAAGGCTTCATCCGGCATGGCCGGAGTACGAAGGGCTGTTTAGCAACACATTCGGCACAACGTCAATGAAACTTCTGCAAACAGCATCCACCCCAAAAGAGCTGATGGAACTCGACCCGGATGATTTAAGCGACTTGATCCACAAAGCATCAAGAGGCCGATTTGGCCCGGCACAGACCCAAAAAGTACTGGACTCTGCAAAACACTCCGTAGGAATGCAGCGAGGTCATTACGGGATCAGTACCGGCATCAAGTTCCTGCTGGAGCAAATTGAGGCGCTGGAACCGGTCCGCAAAAAGATGGATGCTGAAATTGCAAAGTTGGCCGCAACAGTTCCCGAATATCTGTTCACGCTGCCTGGAGCTACGGAGTTGACCATTGTCAGTCTCTACGGTGAAATCAGCCCGATTGAAGCGTTCGAGAAACCATCACAACTGGTCGCCTTTGCAGGGCTTGACCCGAAAGTATTTCAGTCGGGTCAATACAATGCTCCACGAAGACGCATCAGCAAACGCGGTTCACCCTACTTGAGACGGTCTCTGTGGCAGATGGCATATCGAGCGCTTTGTACCGAGGGCGATTTACGCGATTTTTGGCGAAGAAAACATCGCCAAAATAAGCATCACCTTGTTGCTACCACTGCGGTGGCCAACAAGTTATGCCATGTCGTCTGGAGAATAATGACCGACCGCAGAGACTACATCCGTAAAGGCTATAATCCAAAATCCTGAGGAATCTTCAATTGTCAAAGAACCATACAAAAAATTATTCTATTTTATTCTTGACTCTCTATAGCTGGTCTTTCATTTAGATTTGCATCATTCAATGCACATAGGTATATTAGCGTTTTTTTAC
>CAYVVD010000058.1:0-2129 GCA_964454975.1 uncultured Hyphomicrobiales bacterium
CCGCATCTCAGATAATATTAAGAGAGTAAGGGAAATTCCGCAGGAGCTAGGGGAACATAAGGAGTAGTAGTTAGTGGTGAATAGTTGAATAGTTGCTGAAATAAATCAGGATGAACATAAAACTAACCAAAGATGAACTTATTAATAGATTGAGTGGTCTTGAGTGGGAGGATTTTGAGGTAAAATCAGCAAAAACCACATTGCCTAAATCTATTTGGGAGACAGTTTCATCTTTTTCAAATACCCGTGGTGGTTGGATTATTCTTGGAGTTGTTCAAGAGGGTGATGCTTTTGAAATATGTGGGGTTCGCAATTCTGAAAAAATCGAACAAGATTTCCTCAATACACTGCGCGGAACAAAGTTCAATGTTTTCGTTAGTACAAAACAGGAGATCTATAATTTTGAAGGACTAGAAGTTTTGGCGTTTTATATCCCTGTTCACAATAATAAACCAGTCTATTTCAATAACCAGTTAAATACATTTATTCGTCGCGGTAGTTCAGATCAGAGAGCCTCACAAGAGGAAATCGACATTATGCTTCGCGATAGAGCTTTCGGCACTAAAACTGCTGAATTGGCCCCCGGAACGAACAGGCTAAGTTTAAACAGAAGTTCATTAGGTCGTTATCGTGATTATATGTCTCGCTTCAATCCAAATGCGGGTTATAATCAATATAATGAACAAGAATTTTTAGAGAAGCTGCGAATAGTCGAGGCTGGTCAGTGTACTTATTCTGGACTGTTAATGTTTGGAAGACGAGGAGTTATTGAAAAACATTTTCCTGATTTTCGTATTGAGCTGATAGAGGTGCCGGGTACATCATATGCTGAAGCGAGTCGACGCTATACCTATCGAATTGATGAGCAGGAAAATATATGGGAATATTATTTTGAGTGCTTTTCCCGTTTAAAACAAAGAGTGGATGTACAATTTTCTTTGACTGCTGAAGGTTTTGGACAGGAATTGTCTCCCGGGCTTGAGAGTATCCGTGAAGCTTTAGTGAATATGCTCATGCATACTGATTATTTTTCGACAGCCAGGCCGCGTGTTAGGATATTCATTGATCATATAGAATTTTATAATCCCGGTGGCTTGCCAAAGCCTTATGAAGAATTAAAAGCTAAAGATATCTCCTTGCCACGAAATCCGATTCTTGCTAAACTATTCAGGATGGTAAAGCTTGCAGAGAATGTCGGTTTTGGCCTCGATAAAATTGAACATAACTGGAAAATATATAGTTCAACAGTGCCGGTTTTTCAAACTGAATTTGATGCAGTAATACTTGATTTTAACCTTAAAAGTTCGACACAAGAAACGTCGGGGAAAACGTCGGGGAAAGCGTCGGGGAAAGCGTCGGGGAAAACGTCGGATAAAATAGTTGAATTGATTCATAATAATAACGAAATATCAATTCCTGAAATGGCAGAGGCAATAGGTGTTTCTGAAAGATCAATTGAAAGAAACATACAAAAACTCAGAATGAATAACATAATAAGACGTGTTGGATCCGCTAAAGGTGGTTCCTGGGAGCTTTAATTTTGTTGATCTGTTGATTTTTTTCGATGGTAATCGATAAGCCATTGGAAAATAAGCTGGGAAATCAGTGAGCTAATGGTTGAGGTCTTTTATGATAACCAGGGAGGCAGCGGTTTAGAAGGATGCTGGTTCGGTGAGGAGGGCGATCCCCCGGTAAGAATTGTTTGCAGATATTTTTGGTGCGACATTTTCATGCACCCGGAGTGAAATGAGGGTGCTCCGCATCGCATGGCGATGCGCCGGAAAGAGAAATGTTTTTGGGTTAGATACGAGATTTTGGGAAGTTGGCACATTAAGGGGTAGAAGTGTAATTGGAATTTGTAATATGGTAAAAATAAAACGGTTTTAGATTTCGGATAAAGAGGAGGGTTAGGATTCGGATTAAATTGAAAATTTCGTAAATTTGAAATAAAAAATGATAGTAGAAAGACAAAATAATGAGATTTTAGTCCGGTTTGGGGCAGGCACAAAGGCATCTAAGATTCAGACAATTCTTGACTATCTCAGATATGAAGAATTGACATCAAAATCGAATGCAACAGAAGATGATGTTGATAATTTATTAAAGGGCATTAAAAAAGGGCGATGGAA
>CAYVVD010000059.1:0-2049 GCA_964454975.1 uncultured Hyphomicrobiales bacterium
TTCCAACCCCTTCATACAATCCGAATGGAACAGCGGTTATTACGAAGCCAAATGGAGCGCGTTTTCACTTCTGATCGACGTACGAGAACCGGATAAACCGATCCGCAAGATTAATACAAATTAATTGACTGAGTTCAAAAGACCTTTGGTTTTAAGATCTTTAATGGAATTCAATATATGGTCATCCGTAAAATGACTTTTAATTTTTTTAACCGTTTCACGAATTTCTTCAATTGATACTTGCTCTTCTTTTTGATTATACAACTTGTCAACATACACAATCGTGCTTAACAACTCTAATTCCGATGCATAATTATTGCCGAATTCATTGCTAACCCACTCAATACTTTCCCGGTTTTCTTCGAGATAATCTTGAATTCCTGGAATAATATTTTCATTAGAATTCTTAACCTTATATTTGTAAGAGTAACCATTCGGAAAACTTTCTATTTCACTTTCAACTATTTTTAATGATTCCGCATAACTCAAATCATCCAGAACACTGGAGTCGAATGGACCATACGTGTAGATACGAAATTGGTAGCCAAGATTTATCCCTTTTAATTCTTGCAAAAAGTAAATCAGTTTCATTAACGCCGTACGGCCTAGCGTGTCTGACTGTTTGATCAGTTCAACGATAACCCCAATCCGTTGCTTGAGTTTCTTGATATCAGTCATTTTTTTCCTCCAATACTTTCAATCTATCTCGAGCGGTTTCCACATTATTTTTGTCAACATAAAAGTAAAATGTTTTAGAAGGAATTAAGTTTCTTACTACATTTGAATATTGAGACAACAACCATGTTTTCCTTGTTCTTGATTCTTCAATCAAAATCTCAGACAATGCTTCATTTTTGTACCATTTTCTATTCTCCGGAATATCTACTGCTAAATCTTTCAGCAAATTTTCTACTCTTTCATACTGAGTTAATTGCCCTGTTTCGAATACTTTTCGAAAATGATTTCTATTACAAATTCTTTTTCCATGGTCACCACCTTTACCGGCTGCAAGCAATCCCAATACTCTCCAATCATCCCATTTCAAAAATTCTTCTATGTTTTCTGGAGCAGGAAAGACCGAATTTGGCAACAATTCTAACATTGCCTGATACAAATGATGATTGTATGCCAGTCTTGTTTTATGACCATATACTTGTGTGAACATCAAATATCTTGCAACAATTAAACTCTCTGCTGCGTGCCAACCTCCTTCACTAAAACCAATAGCATACTCATCCATTTCAGGTCTCAATACGATTTTAATCGTATTCACAAGCCTCTTCCAATCATATTTTCCATACTCAACCCCACAATGGTGTGAATCCCTTAATAAATAATCCATACGATCTGCATCAACCTGTCCGGATATCAGTTCTTTCCACATAAGGATAAACTTGTCTAATCGGTCAATTGTATCTAAATTTCCTTTTATCAAGCCTGCAATTTCTTCTGCTCGAATATAAAAATTCTTATTATGTGGATGATCTTCAATTACTGATCTCAAGGTGTTACAAATGATTGCAATCGAATAGTCTTCATGTTCATACTTTTCATCATTTTTGCTTAAAGGAAATAGATCTTCCGCTGCATGGGAAAACGGTGGATGACCAACATCGTGTAGCAATGCAACTAGCCTCAAGATTTTTCTAATTCGGTTTAAACCATCACTCTTATATTCCAATTTGTCCAATAAAATTGTATGAGAATTCTTAAGAATGCCATCAAATAGTTCTGTAACCATGTGCATAACGCCGAGCGAGTGTTCAAATCGGGTATGCATCGCTCCGGGATAAATATAGTCTGTAAGAGCCAGTTGCCGAATTCGTCTTAACCTTTGAAAGGCAGGTTGCGAAATAATCTCGTATTCCCATTCATCTAGTTCAATGAATCCATAAATGGGACAGCGTATTTCAATTTTTTTTCCCATAGCCATGAAGCGTTTCAAATTAAGTTTAGTGAAATATTATATCTTTTAGAAAAGTATTCAATATCCTAACATTTATTTCGCGTACAACTGCAAGAACCGGTTTTCCGCTTCATCGGTGCCGA
>CAYVVD010000060.1:0-2029 GCA_964454975.1 uncultured Hyphomicrobiales bacterium
TTTCTTCTCTTGAATATTTATCCAATTTTAGGGCAGGTATCATTATATTTTTCAAGCAGCTAAACTCAGGCAGCAAGTAATGAAACTGAAAAACAAATCCGATACTGCTGTTTCTTAATTTCGCCAATTTATCTTGTTTAAGACCCGTAATGAGTTGTTCGTCAAAGTAGATTTTTCCTTTATACTCTGTGTCTATTGTGGAAAGCAAGTACATCAGTGTTGATTTTCCGCAACCCGATTTACCGATAACAGAAAGAAACTCACCTTGTTGAATTTCAAATGAAATATTATTAAGCGCTTTGAACTCAACCGGACTGTAAAAGAATTTTGTAATGTTTTCTGTTTTAAGTATTGTTCTCATTTCTCTTAGTTTCTAAAGATTGAAATCGGGTCAACTTTGGCTGCTCCTCTTGCAGGTATGTACCCTGCTATAAATGTTACCAATAAACCAATAATAATGCCCATTACCATAATCTTGGGTTCAAATTCGACAGGGAAATATCCCCGGTCGCCTCCGATGTAAACCCTGCTTAGTGCTTTTACCAGTGCAGATCCCAAAATCAAACCAATTATAGTACCAAGTGTACCGATAATAAGAGCTTCACTAATAAATATTTTTATGACACTTTTACCTGCAAATCCTTGAGCCTTAAGAATAGCTATATCGTGAAGTTTTTGTTTTACCGTCATGTTTACGATGTTATATATGGTGAAAGCAGCCACAATCAAAACAATTATTGAAATGGAACCCATCATAATTCCACGTGTTTTTTTGCTTGCTTCTGCTGATTCATTGGCGGCTTTCCAATCCTCGGCATTATATCCTGTACGCTCCATAATCATTGGCAGGTATGATGCTGCCTTGTCGGGTTTTTTTACATTTACATAAATGTCGGTGATATAATCAGGCCCTTCAGCCATTAATTGCTGCGCCATCGAGAGGTTCATATATGATTTTGATTTGTCAACTACCGAATTGCTTGTTTTGAACAAACCCACAACTTTCATAACTTTTACTATTCCGGTGGGTGAAACCACGCTGATAATATCATTTACTTGAATACTGAGATTCTCGGCAATACCAACACCTAGAATAATTCCATTGGGTGTGCTGATTAAATTTTGCAAACTACCTTCGACCATTGTTGACTGAATATCAAACATTTCATTGGCTTCGTTGATATTTACCCCCGAACTGCTTCCATTTACCTGTGCACTGCCGTTGTTGTAAAAAACATTGATATTGAGCCACGTGGTAGCCGTGGTAACATCATTGATTTGATTTATTTCGCTTAATATCTTATTGGGGTTCAGCAATTTTTTGTTCTCATTCACAATTTTAGGATTCGATATAACAGCGATGTGGTTATTTGCCGTATCGTTTAGCAATGGTTCACTTATTTTGTCATCAACATAAATACGAATATGCGGTGTTGATTTAAAAAGAGCTTCGTCCGAATCGCGGTTAAAACCAATCACCAGCGAATTTAGGAAAATAAAAGCCGCAATACCAATGGCTGCTGCAAACGAAGCAACAATGGTTTGTTTCTTCTTAGTTAAAATATGCGTGAATGCTATCTCTAAATCAACACTTAGTTTTATTTTTGGAATTATTTTCATAGCTATCTTTTGTCTAAAATCAATATGGTATTTTCATTAATACCCCCCTTAACTTCTACCCAATCAGTTGATATAATTCCCGTTTCGATTTTCACTTTGCCTTCGCCCTTCACATTTACCAAATTTCCATAATCAAGGTAATTTCTCGGAATTATTAGAACATTCTTTTTTTCTTCCGTCAGGATATTTGCCTGTAATTGAGTTCCCGAAATCAGGAAAGGCAGTGAATCGGTAAAAACTGCTTTGCAGTAAAAAGATTGGGTTTGCTTGTCGAAAGATGGATAAATCTCAGTTATCGTGGTATTTAATACAATTCCTTTATGTGTATTTAACTCAATAAACACTTTCTGATTTAGTTTTATTTTCGACATGCTCGATTCGTCAATGCTTAATTTGGCATAGAGATTTT
>CAYVVD010000061.1:0-1666 GCA_964454975.1 uncultured Hyphomicrobiales bacterium
GTGGGGGCTGTTTACCAACGAATGTGAGTTGCTCGATAACAGCTCGATTGAGTTACATGATGATACAGATATCCCCGCTTCAATTCTTACGCTAATCAATGAAAAGAAATCCGGTAATAAGGAGTTAAAAGCTGTGGGCGTAGGCGTACCTGGGCTTGTGAACGACATTGGCACAGTACTGATTTCGCCTAATATCAAACAGCTTAGCGGCTTCCCTCTCAAAAACAAGTTAACCGGGCAATCCCCAGTACCGGTTGAAGTTGACAATGATGCTAACGTAGCGGCAATCGCAGAGATGGAAACCGGAAACGGAGCAGAATTGGAGAGTTTTATTTACATCACACTTGGAACAGGTGTCGGCGGGGCGCTGATATTGAATAGGAAGATTTACCGTGGTCTGAACGGTTTCGCCGGGGAAGCCGGGCATACAATAATTGATTCTTCCCGTAAGCTTGATACAAAGCCATTCTTCAGGATTGGCACATTTGAATCCTTTGCAGGTGCAGCCGGCATTATCAATATTGCCCGGGAAATACTAAAAAATTATTCGGATTCTGTATTGAACAAAATCGAAATTTTATCCGTTTCGGACATTACAGATGCAGTGTCAGGCAGCGACAAAGCAGCAATCGAGATATTCCACAAAGTGGGCTACTATCTTGGGACGGCCTTAGCATCTGTATTTAACCTGCTGGATATAAACGTGGCCGTGATAGGCGGTGGGATATCGCGTGCCCACCCCCTGCTTTTTGAATCGGCAGTTGACATACTAAGGGAGCGGGTATTCCCTGTAAATTCGCAATTTGTAGAAATCAGAAAGGCGCGCTTTCTTGCAGATGCAGGCATAACAGGAGCTGCGCTGCTTGCTATGAATAAATTCAAATGAGGAAGCAATATGAAAGAGAAAGTAAACACACCAAACGCACCACAACCCATAGGCCCATATTCACAGGCTGTAAAAGCATCGGGCGAATTCCTTTTTGTATCGGGGCAAATACCGCTCACGTCCGGTGGCGAGCTCGCCGGGGATGACATTCTATCCCAGGCACACCAGTCAATAAAAAACGTCCTGGCAATTGTGGGAGCAGCAGGCGGTAATGCGGACAGCGTAGTAAAAACAACAGTCCTGCTCAAAAACATTGGCGATTTCAAAACCGTTAATGAGATATACAATCAATACTTTGGTGAAAGCAAGCCCGCACGCGCCGCTTATCAGGTTGCTGAGCTACCACTCGGGGTATTGATTGAGATTGAAGCTGTGGCGGTGCTTTAATTCACCTGCCTTACTGAGCACGAGTTGTCTTACCCGCGCATTGCACCTGTCATTCCTGCGAAAGCAGGAATCCGGTATAATCTCCTCCTTGCTAAGGATGCCGGCTCATCCGAACGATGAGGCGGGGTGATGATGTGTAATTAGGGAAATATTTTCTTAGAGTATGTCATCTAAAGGGCTCTTAACGGATTTGATATTAGCTGATGATATGTGAGTGTAAATCTGAGTTGATTTTACAAAATCATTTAATAACTTCATAATTTGCGGATAAACCCAGTAAATAAAACTACTGCTTTTATAGTGCTAATGTAACTGGATAAACTGAGTATTCCTATATTTTTTTTCTATATTTATTCTTTTTTTGTAAACTAGGTTTATTTAGGTGTTAGCGGT
>CAYVVD010000062.1:0-1657 GCA_964454975.1 uncultured Hyphomicrobiales bacterium
CTAGTTCCTAAAGTTATTAAATCCAAAGCGAAAGTAATGTTTCCCTAATATCATTTATAAAACAATTTCCCGGTAACCAGCAATCCCCCAAATACAAAGATTGCGAATATCAGGCTGCTGACGGCCAGTTGCATTCCCCCGGAAATAACATGTCCACTGATACATCCACCAGCCATACGGGTACCAAAGAGCAATAAAAACCCGCCGATAAATGACCATATTGCCCGTATTACCCTTGACCTTTAATCAATTAATTTAATTATCTTTACAATAAGAAAGTTTAGGAGGTATATTACAATGGCAGATTCTTTTAATCATATTAAATCGGACCTTGTCAGGAAGTTGCAGGATCAAAATGCATTTTGGTCCTATTCAAATCCTGAACCAGCTGATTTATCAAATTCTGATCTTATTGAAAATGTTATTGTACATCTTGACAAAGGTGAAATAGAGTTACTTTTTAAGCTGTTCCCGAAACATTACATTCAAAAAGTATGGAGAGAACGACTGGTACGTCAGGAACCATATTATCACTCGCTGAATAAATATATGGCTTACATATTTTTTGAAATAAAAAATCCAGATAGATACCTTAAAAGATATTCTGTTAGTTAATTGAAAGGATTATCAAAGCATACTGAAATAATCTTTGATGCGATCTCAAATCTTGATTGCATTAAAGAATATGTGCTGGTTGGAGGTACAGCATTGGCACTGCAAATTGGACACAGGCTAAGTGAGGATCTGGATTTTATGAAATGGAAGTCTCAGTCAGATATGCGTCCGGAAGTGAATTGGCCCACTATTGAGACAGCTCTGAAAACTATCGGTGAAGTAAAAACAGATGTTTTGGAGCTTAATCATGTGAATTTTATTGTTGAAGGAGTTAGAATTTCATTTTATGCTAATCGAATGCATGAAAAACCGAAGGATTTAAAAGTGAGTCAGTTTATAAATAACATCTCTGTTGCTGACAAATATTCTCTCGGAATGATGAAGGTCGAGCTTACCGCCAGAAGAGCAAAGTTTCGGGATTTCTATGATATTTACGCCTTAACCAGGGAAGGGCTAAGTCTTACCCGTTTAGTTTCAGGGGCACAGAGCTATTCAGGTGGAAGAATTAAACAAAAAAGCCTTGAAGCTTTTCTATGTAATAAGGATCGATATGGAACGGACAGCAATTTCCAGTTTCTTGAACCTAAATACGAAATATCAGCCGATAATATGGAAAAGTATTTTGTTAAGATCCTTCAGCAGGAGAACAATAATGTCTCTTAAGTTCAGAAAATTGCCAATTGCATTCCCCCGGAATTTTCGCTTGTTTTCGTCAATGCAGCACTTCAATAATATTTCAGGATAATCTAATATAGGTCACCTTGCTCCTGATCCATCTGTAGTAGTATTGATTCTTTATGTTTAGATTCTGGAAGAGTGACATTTAGCTGGCACAAGTTGTGGGTTAAATTAGCGGCTCTTTTAACTGACAGATAGGAGTTTTCGGCTTTTAAGACCCTTTCTAACTCTTTGTAAATTGAGTATGCTGTAAATGATATGCATATGTGCCCCTCGATCCTATGTCGTAAGCGATGATAAATAGGACGAATCTTTAAGTCCGTTTTTGAGATCCTACAGGCTTATCCAAATTATATCGCTCTTC
>CAYVVD010000063.1:0-1635 GCA_964454975.1 uncultured Hyphomicrobiales bacterium
TATCATCAAAAATGATCGGCGGCAATGGTGTGGGTGTACTTAGAATAACATTACCTAATTCAATTCGTTCTGGCGAGAATTCTAATTCAATATTATTTATAATAGAATTAGAATTTGTATCAATTACAGATACTGTATTTGAACCAGTATTACATACAAATAATAGTTTATCATCTTTACTTATATCCATACCTAAAGGGTTTTGTCCAACTGGTATTGTTTTTAGTGGACTCATACTACCATTATTTATAATAAATTCAGTTATAAAATTTGATTCCGTATTAGATAAATAAATTCTATTATTTGAATGATTTTTAATCATAATATCTAATTTAGTACCTAATTGTATAGTATCACGATTTAAATCAGTGCTAATCATACTATAATTGTTCAAATCTACAATGTTGATACCGGAAGACCTAACACTATATATATATTGATTATTATCATCAATTTCGATTCCTTTTATAGCACTGATTATTATGTCGTTTAAAGTTAGAAATGAGGTAGTATCAATTTCTATTATTTGATCTGTTTTTGAAATATATAACTTAGAAGCATCCGTATTTAAAGTTATATCTTTAGGTGAAAATCCAATATTAAATGATGATAATATTTTGAAATTTGTTAAATCAAATACATCTAACATCTCTTCATTACCACCCCGTCTTAAAACGTACAACCTATTTTTTATCTTATCTAATCTTATCATTTTAGGTTGTCTTTCTAAATTCAATACATTTACAATATTCAATGTATTTATATCATAAATAAGCACTGAATTATTTGAAGTAGCAACATACAAATTGGAATTATCTGCATTTAACTCAATATCAATTGCTGATTGAGAAAAAAGTTCGATCGTATTCAATGTTTCATAATTGTTTAAATCGACAATTTGTATAGAATTACTATTTGACCCTGAAATAAAAGCAACTTGTTTCTGATTATTTGGATTATTGGTTTGAGCAAATACAAATGTATTAACTACAAAAAATAGTATTGAGAAATAAAAGAAAGTAATCTTCATCAATTTATCTCCTTTAGCAAACGAATTACTATTCCAAAAAAGTAAACCCATAATTAAACAAACAGTCCATCTAAACATAATGCTCCTCCAAAAAAAGTTTTTGTTGTATTTATGTAGAAATAATACAGGCTTGGAATATCATGTCTATTAGTAATTTTACTGATTTTTTGTGGGACATATCCCCACAGGGTTGTGGGGATACGCCCCACAAAGCAAGCGTAACTACTTGAGATGATACGTGATAGCGCGGAACGTGAGTTTGAAGCCGGAATCGACATGGAGTTTGGATTTGAAAAATCTTTTATAGGTTTCAGGTTGTAGGTTGCAGGATGGGCACGGTCTTTTTGTGCCCATCCTATTTATGTGTACTCGATGGGCAAGATACGGCTTTGCCCATCCTACGGCTGCTATTGTCATTGATATTCTTTCGCAGGGGCAGCCACGGGGGCTGCCCTTACATCTTGATATATCTCTTAAGTCAATGACATTGGGCTAGGGGGATCGAACCCGCAACGGTATCCAATTGAGAACGAAGTATAGCAAAACAGGATGGGGTTGTATGCCGTCGAATCTACGTTTTTTATGCCGTGAAATATACGGCAGGG
>CAYVVD010000064.1:0-1606 GCA_964454975.1 uncultured Hyphomicrobiales bacterium
TCCTGACTTGTCCATTTTAGGTCAGCAGGTTTAATTTTTGTAAATATTCAGTCATAGTTATGCTCATCTTTGCACGTATTCTTATTTCTTCATTATTGATTTTATTGATTAGTCGTCCGTCAGTCACCTTTTTAGTTTCAGTTAAGAACTTTTTTATGGAACTCTTGGTTTGCAACTCTATATGCTTTGAAACAACCAATGCCATAAAGCATGTAACTAAATGGAGATGGATAGCATCTGGCATAAAGTGATATATTGGCCTTGTTTGCAGATCGTGCTTGGATACTCTAAAGGCTTGTTCAATTTTATAAAGTTCGCTATATCGCTGAATGATAGTTTGATTATCTACCCTATTTTCATCAAGGTTTGTGTAGTAACCTTTAATGCCCAGGAGTTTTGTGGTTTTATCAATGAGTTGTTGGTTGAGTTCGGTTTTCTCACCTTTGGTTGTGGTAAATTTTAATTTTTTTCTTTTACCCGGATTTTCTACAATATCCCTTGCTTTTTTAATTTGTTTGTCCATCTCATATTTATCTTTTCGATACCTAAGAGAAGAAAAACTGCAAATCAAATTACCGAGCTTTGTTTTAAATCGAATGCTATAACCATCTTCCCGGGTAATTTGCTTGTCAATTTTATCAATGAGTGTGTGTGATAAATTTCCCAATCTTGCCCCAACAATATAGTGGAGTTTATTTTTTACCAACGCTGTGATGTTGTCGGCACTTATCATAGCCGCATCGGCAACGATAGTAAATGTTTTTATGCTGTGTTTATCGATGAAGCTTTTAACACAGGGAATGAGTGTATGCCCTTCAAAGGTGTTACCTGTAAATATTTCATAAGCAATCGGAAAGCCTTCTTTGGTAACCATCAAGGCAACCAGAATTTGTGGTTGTTGAGATTTGTTGTCTTTTGAGAACCCCATTTCACGCAACTCATCTGCGGTAAATGTTTCAAAATAGAGGGTGGTTACGTCGTAAAAAAGTAAATCAAATTTAAAGTCGTAATGATTTTTAGCGTAGGATACTGCATTGTTCTCAACTGCTTCTTTAAACTTCATCCAAGACCCTGTATACTCATAATAGCTTTGCCTCCTATGTGATATGCCAAAATAATCTTTCAGCAGTTCCATGGAGCGTAGCTTTGAAGCCGGCTCCACAATACGAATAATGGCCAGATCAACCAGCAATTGATTGTTCAAGGAATCGAAACCGATTGTCTTGATCAGCTTACTTAACACTTCGTATAAAAAGTTGTAATAAACGCCTATGAACTCAATTTGATCTAAATTTAGAAGATGTGTAGGGGTATTCTCCTCGAACAGACTGATTTGTTTTGATAAGTGTTGGATATATTGTTTAGCAATTTGAAGCAAATCAGATTTTTCTTTTTCATTGTGAGCTGTTCCGATATGCTTTATGATAACACGCTTGCGATTTTCAATCCGATATACCTGTATGGAAACTGACTTTGATGTGTACTGAATTTGTCGAATCTTGTACATTTTAACCCATTAGGTCAGCAAAATACGGTTTTTATGAAAATAACAAACACATTCTCAGTACATTAAAAATTAAGGAAAATTTAGCGGACAAGTCAGGAG
>CAYVVD010000065.1:0-1602 GCA_964454975.1 uncultured Hyphomicrobiales bacterium
GCATATTTGGCTTCGGCTTCTTGCCGCAATTGTTCAGCGTATTGAACCATACCTGAGATATCTTCATTCTTCTCGCCCAAGATCGCGATAGGAGCGCCCACGGGGATAGGATCATCAAGCTCGGCCAAGCACTTGAGCAAAACGCCGGATTCAGATGATTCGAGTTCCATTGTGGCCTTGTCGGTTTCAACTTCAGCAAGGGCTTCACCCGTCTCCACATTTTGTCCTTCTTCGACCATCCAGGTGAGCAGTTTGCCGGTCACCATGGTATCGCTAAGTTTGGGCATATCGACGATTTGAGCCACGACTCTGTTCCTCCGTAGGTTATAGCACTAAGTACACTTATTGTAGTTCGAATGAGGGGGAATGATCCAGGTTTTGGTGGAAGTGGATTTTATTACCACGGATGTGCAAAATTTTTACTCAATAGGGATTGACAAATGATTTAAATAAATTTATAGATTACATCTGATGTAACCAAAGGCTCTCTGAAAAACATTAATGTTTTTCAGAGAGCCTTTGGAAGATTTTTGGGAGATTTCAATGAAGATATACTTTGAGTAAAATATGGAAGAGGGATTATTTCTCTTTAATTTTCGCTCACTCCTTGTACATTGTATTATTTGGAGTAGCTATAGAATACATTCCTAAATCGGAGGATTTTTATGGTCAATAATAAATACCTAATTCCTGGTACGCTAGAATGGGATCATTCTATTGATGAAGACCTTCCTCGTGATCATGTAACAGCCGAGACTAGAAAGACTACAAAGGATGAAGCGAAACGCTTCAGGGGAGGTGTCCGAATTTCTGGAGGACGTTTTTATACAGATGAAGAATATGAAAAATATCGGCTAAAAGTGTTAAAACGACCTTTGCCTTAATGAATACTTTGATATATTATTGTTTATGTTTCCAAATGCTCCCTGGGATAAAATTGTACTTCTTCATAAAAATTTGAAATCATTGATATTAGTATCTGAAGAATTTGATCCTAAATATAATGATTTTCTTCAGCCATCGCTTGAACAAAAACATGCTCTTGATCATTTGATTCGAGCAATTGCCGCAGAAACAAATCAATCGGAACATACAGGTGATAATAGATATATCGAGGAACAGTATGATCACTTGATAGGGCATTTATATAGAGCATATTTTGATGCAGCAGATTGGTTAAGCATAACAATACGTGACAAAATTACAACCACGTTGAAACCATATTCAGTAAATTGTATCAAAGCTGCTATACCTGAATATTATTCTGAATATAAACCAAAATTGAATCAAGCAGTAACTGAAATTTCTGCTTTACGTGGAGCGAAAGATGTTGGTAAGGAAAAAATTATAGATGAAGTCAATCAATACAGAGAATTACTATTAGAGTTATTGAATATTTACAATGATATAGAAGTTAAGCTTCCTGTATTGGACGAGCATAAAAAAAAGGAATTTTGGTTCACCTTCAAAAATTGGATTTTTGCTGTCGCAGGTATTATTATAGGCGGACTCATTGTATCATTATTTAAATAAATTGTAATAGGTCAGCAACCGACCCTCGGCTCCGCAGAGTGCAATTACAAAAAGTTACAAATTTCATAA
>CAYVVD010000066.1:0-1599 GCA_964454975.1 uncultured Hyphomicrobiales bacterium
ACGGCCTTGGCGGCCTTGGTGCTCACCGCCGGCAGGAAGCTCACGAAGAACTTCCCGTAGCGGTTGCGGGCCCGCCTCGGTTGAAAGGTGTACCCGAGGAAGTCGAACGAGATATGCTCGTAGTTCTCCCGGCGGTCGTCGTCCTTGCAGTACACGATCTTCGTCTTGATGGGATGAAGCTCGAGCCTGCATTCGGCGAGCCGCACGCGGATCGCCTCCAACACGTGCCCGGCCTGCGCCTCGCTCACGCAGTGGACGACCGCATCGTCCGCATATCGCTCGAACCGGACCCGCGGAAAGCTCCGCTGCATCCAGGCATCGAACGCATAGTGCATGAAGAGGTTGGCCAGGAGCGGGCTAATGACGCCCCCTTGCGGGGTGCCCTTCGTCCGCTCCACCCGGGTTCCATCCTGCAACTCCACGGGGGCGCGCAGCCACCGGTCGATGTAGAGCCGGACCCACGGGTTGTCCGTGTGGTGGGCGACGGCCTCGAGGACGAGGTCATGCTCCAGGTTGTCAAAGAACCCTTTGATGTCCAGATCGATGACCCAATCGGCACGCCAGCACCGCTTACGCGCGGTGCCGATCGCATCGTGTGCAGACTTGCCCGGACGGTACCCGTACGAGTCCTCGTGGAAATGCGGTTCCACGATGGGCTCCAGCACCATCTTGACGACCGTCTGCGCGATGCGATCTCCCACTGTCGGTATGCCCAGCGCGCGCATGCCGCCTCCACCCTTCGGGATCTCGACGAGCCGCACCGGGGGCGGGAAGTAGGACCCCGACGACATCCGGTTCCAGACCTTGTAGAGGTTGCCCTCCAGGTCCTTCTCGAAGTCGGCGAGGGACTGCCCATCCACACCCGCGGCACCGCGGTTCGCCTTGACCCGCTTGTACGCCTCCCAAACCAATCGCTTGGGTACTTCAAACGGCTTTGCCTCAGCCACGGGCTCCTCCTCTTTCGAGTTGGCCTGCGTCCTCGGCAGGACAGGCCGACGCCTTCGCTCCACCCGCATTACCAGGCTTCATCGCTACTACGCGTCGGTCCGCCCCTCCGCTCCGCATCGGTACTCTCCCCCTCGTGGTTCTTCCACTTGCGGGTTCTCCCTTGGCATCGGAGCGGCAGGTTCCCACGTTCCGCACGAGAGCCTGGTCCGGGCTCGCGCCGCCTTCATGCCGGCCGCCGCCTGGGCAGGAGACAGGCGTCCCCCAGGCTCTATCCCAGGGCAACGACTGGACCCTGGTTTCGACGGCATCCCTACGCTTTCGACACGTCATCAGCGGTTCACTCGCGTTCGCCTTCCCAGACCACACCTGATGGAGTCCTAGCTCCACCTTTTCCGACTCGCTCACCACCACGGCCATTGGACCGCAGCAGCAGCCGGTGGTTTGGAACCTACCCCTGTCGGCCGGTCCCGAGGGGTCCACCCTCATCTCTCGCGCAGCAAGGCACAGCTTCATCGAGGCGGCTCCAGGTCCATCTTGGCTGTGTCCGGCTTTCGCCTTCGTGCCCGTTTAGACTTCTCCATACCTCTCCTCTCTGCTTCTGCGCCGTCGTGGCGCACCGTCATCGGCATAACGGACCAGGAAGGCCCGCCC
>CAYVVD010000067.1:0-1564 GCA_964454975.1 uncultured Hyphomicrobiales bacterium
ATCCACTGGAATATAGACAGTTCGGCTTGTGCATTATTGTTGTATTGGTGCTTGTAGATCCATTCGCATTTCAACGTTTTAAAGAAGCTTTCGGCAACAGCATTATCCCAACAATTCCCTTTTCTGCTCATACTTTGTTTGACTAATTCATTGTAAGCGCCGAGGATATTCCTGAAAGCTGTACAGGCATATTGCACGCCCCGATCAGAGTGAAAGATCAGTTTTTGAGTAATAGGCCGGTGTTTGACGGCCATTCTCCAAGCGGCAATGACCGTATCCTGAGCCGCCAAACTACTACTCATTGCCCATCCGATCACTTTGCGGTCAAAAAGGTCAATGATCACGCATAAATAAACCCATCCCTGACGGGTTTTTATGTAAGTGATATCAGACACCCAGACCTGGTTGTAACGACCAACGGTGAATGCTCTGTCTAAAATATTGGGTGCAATCGGATAATTATGTCTGGAATCTGTCGTCACCCTAAACCGCTTTGGCCTCCTCGCACTTAACCCTGAAGCCCTCATGATCCTGGCTATCCGGGGCCTTGATGCAGTATGCCCCAAACGATCCATTTCCACTTTCATCCTCGGAGATCCGTAGGTCTGGACGCTCTTGCGGAATACCCTGCGAATATCAACCAGTAGGGCCTCATTCTGCTGCCACCGTTTTGACGGCTTGGCCTTTAACCAGTTATAGTATGCACTTGTGCTAACTTTAAAAGCCTTACACATCCTCTCAACAGGAAATCTCTGCCGATGCTGTCTTATGAACCGAAAGATTTCTTGTCGCTCACGGAGAAGATGCCAATCGCCTTTTTTAAAATGTCTCTTTCCATTTTTGCATCAGCTAATTCTTTTTTGAGTCGGGCAATTTTTTTCTGTTCATCCGTCAACTTAGGATTCCCTTTTCCAGGAAAACTGTTGTGAGCAAAAGCTTTTTGTTCTCGCCGCCAGCGGTATAGCAGATCTGCTTTGATTCCCAGCTCTTCTGCTACTTCCCTGACGTTGTCCCGGGCCAGGCTTAGCTCTACCGCCTTGCGCTTTAATTCGGGATCATAAAATTTTCTACTTTTTGACATGGTACAAAGTTAATCACTGTTTTGTAGCTTATCTTACTGTCCAGGCAAATGTAGTAGTTCCACGGATGTAGAAGGGTACGATCTCACGTTGTATGCAAACGAGAAAGTCGGCCTAAATTAAAAAGTTGAGATAGAAATGAAAGCAGTTTTAACAATTGGACTTCTAATTCTAAGCAATACATTTATGATTATTGCCTGGTATGGACATTTGAAATTTGCGGAACTTAAATGGTTCAATAAATTAGGTTTGTTTTCAATAATTCTTATAAGCTGGGGAATTGCGCTCTTTGAATATATGTTTCAGGTTCCTGCTAATAAAATCGGATTTAAAGAAAACGGCGGGCCTTTTACCCTGATTCAATTGAAGGTAATACAAGAAGTAATTACTTTGGTCGTTTTTGCCATTTTTACCTTAATCGTATTTAAAACGGAAACGTTTAGAATGAATCATATAATTGCATTTGCGCTTCTGACTCTCGCGGT
>CAYVVD010000068.1:0-1523 GCA_964454975.1 uncultured Hyphomicrobiales bacterium
GCTTCCACAGAGGGCATTGCAAAAGCTTGGGTGTCTGATTTATCCATTGAAGAATATAGAGGCTCGGCAATAGGATTATTAAACACACTAACTAGTTTAGGGATTATGGCAGGATCAGTTATTGCAGGTTATTTGTGGGATATTTTCGGTTCACAGATACCTTTTTTGATTTCAGGGATTGTTAGTTTAATAACAGCTTTGTTATTATTGATTTCTAAATCATTTAAAAAAAATCACATAAACAATTAGTGTCGTGTCAACAATGTAGTGCCGTGTCATTCCCGCACGCTTTCAGCGGGAATCTCATGATTTTTGATTGTAGATTCCGGCTTAGAAAATTACCGGAATGACAATACAAAGTTGACACGACATTAGTATAAATGAGTTAACTACTAAACTTGCTTTACAATATTTTGCTTCTCAAGGGATTTTATTATCTTAAAATACATTTATTTTTGGATTTGAAAATGCAGGAAAAACAATTAGCGGTAGTTGCGGTAAGCGGTGGTTTAGATAGCTGTGTTACAGCTGCAATTGCCAATAAGGATTACAATTTAGCCTTAGCCCATATAAACTATGGGCAGCGTACGGAAAGTAAGGAGTTGAATGCTTTTCACGAAATTGCAGATTATTATAAAGCTGAAAAGAGATTAGTGATTGACTATTCTCATCTAACCAAGATCGGCGGTTCTTCATTAACGGATAAAAATATTGAAGTTACTGATGCTGATTTAGTTAGTGATAAAGTGCCTTCTTCATATGTCCCTTTCCGAAATGCGAGTATTTTAACATCGTGCGTTAGCTGGGCTGAAGTGATAGCTGCAAAAGCAATTTTTATGGGAGCCGTATTTGAAGACTCATCCGGGTACCCTGATTGCAGACCCGAATTTTTTAATGCTTTCCAAGGTGTAATTGAAGAAGGCACTAAACCGGAAACGCATATTAAAATCGAAACACCCATAATTAATATGAGCAAGGCTGAGATCATTAAACTTGGTATGGACCTTAAAGCCCCTATTCATTTAACATGGTCGTGTTACAAAGAAGGTGAAAAAGCTTGCGGTGTTTGTGATAGCTGTGCTTTACGTTTACGCGGATTTCAAACCATTGGTATTGAAGACCCGCTTAATTATGAAACTAAACCAGATTATTCGATAAAAAAAGATTAGAAAAAAAAAGGAGAATGCATTGAACGATAAACTTAATCTACTTGAAACTTTTGAAAATGAATACCAAGACAGGGATTATTTTATAGAACATGAAGCGCCGGAATTTACATCTGTTTGTCCAAAAACCGGTCAGCCGGATTTCGCAAATATTATTCTCGAATATATTCCCGATGAACTTTGCATCGAATTAAAATCTTACAAGAATTACTTAAACTCATATAGAAATGATGGGATATTTTACGAAAGTGCGACAAACAAAATTTTAGATGATTTAGTTGAAGTATGCAAACCGAGATATATGAGAATTACAGCCGAGTTTAATGTTAGGGGCGGTATCGCTTCGGTTATTGAAGT
>CAYVVD010000069.1:0-1516 GCA_964454975.1 uncultured Hyphomicrobiales bacterium
TTCTCCCCACCCTCTACAATTAGGAATATGGAAATCACAGCCAAACACATCTATTTCTCCGGCAGAGTCCAGGGAGTCGGCTTCCGCTACACCACCAAGCGAATCGCCGACCGGCATGGTCTTTTCGGTTGGGTAAAAAACCTCCCCGATGGACGAGTCGAAGCCCTTTTGCAGGGAAACGAAGCTGACATCCAGGCCGCACTGAATGACCTGGATGAATTTTTTGGAGGATATATCCGCAACACAAAAATTATCACTCAACCCGTAAATCCGAAGTATCACGGATTTCAAATCACGTATTAACCCCGGCTCCGAATTAAACCATCGGCCTGTTAATTCGTAAGCGTTCAGGCGGAATCGATTGAATCATCCGCTGGTTTTATTAATGATGGTACAGGAAGACCGTTCAAGTAGCAATGACATACTTCACGCAAATACTCGATAATACTGCGTCCCTGCAACTGGCAGGTTGCACACACCGTCAGTACACGCTCCACATACCGAGCACCTCGCTGGCTCTGCGTACCGAAGCTGCTCTTACGCCACAGTACAGCCTGGCGAACAATTCGTTCTGCAAAGTTATTGGTCGGTTCCACCCCTGGGTCTCGCACAAAGGTCCAAAGATGCTTCCTGTGTTTAATGATGTCTCGGCATTTACCGCCCAATTTGCCGTCAAAACACGCGCCTTTTTTCAACAACGATTCAATACGCTTTTGGAGTTTGGGCATTCTGTGTTGAAATGTTTTCCATTGCAATGTACCATCACGAACGCGTTTTCGCATTTTCAATATCTTCTTTGCCAAACCATAAAGTTCATAGCCTATTTTGCCAAGCTCTCCTTTGGATTCGCTGATAGCCTTAAAATCTCGTTTCAAATGTGCCCAGCATATCTGGCGAATCAAGCTGTAAAAATTATAGGAATTGTAACGGTCCGTTATCAGTTTACCCGTAAAATCACCGATCAGTGCACGAGCGGCTTTTTGGCTACGGTTGGCATGAACAATAAAAAATGCTGCTGTGCTGCAACAAAAAGCCCACAACCAGCCCTTTTCCAGATTACCTCTTGGCCAGCCGGTTTCATCAGCATTAGCGACATCCTGTTTTCTGGTATGTTCAGTAGCTTCTTCATGCGGATGTTCCAGTATATCCGTCAGTTGTCCTTCACAATTGCTCAGGCCGCCAAGACTCATTGGAATCGAGAAGACCTCGTTGATCATGGCCAGCGCCTTACGCTTACTGGTGTTAAGCCGGCCGGTCAGAGTCGCCACCATCGCCAATACGCCGGGACCAAAGTGTTGACGCTTGATATTATCAGGCAACGGTTTGTAAATAATCTCTCCGCAATCTTTGCATTGATACATGGACTGAACATATTCTATAACTTCAGGCTCTATGGGCGGTATATCAACAATCTGATGCTGCAGAGGTTCATCATCGGTCTTTTCGATGTTTTTACTGCCGCATGTACACGCTTCGGGTTTGAGATAAAAATGTTCTTTTACAAACTTTTGCGGCA